>NZ_BNEB01000001.1 GCF_016860545.1 Streptomyces asoensis
GCTTTGGCGGCGCTGTAGTTGCCCTGGCCGACGGAGCCGAGGAGGCCGGCGCCGCTGCTGGTGTTGACGACGCGGGCGGTGGGCGGGCGGCCCGCCTTGGTCTCGGCGCGCCAGTGTGCGGCGGCGTGGCGCAGGGTGAGGAAGTGGCCGGTGAGGTGGACGCGCAGGACGGCGTCCCAGTCGTCCTGGTCGAGGTTGACGAGCATGCGGTCGCGCAGGAAGCCGGCGTTGTTGACGAGGGTGTCGAGCCGGCCGTAGGTGTCGAGTGCGGTGCGCACGAGGGACGCGGCGCCGTCGGAGGTGGCGATGTCGGCGTGGTGGGCGACCGCTTCGCCGCCCGCCGCCCGGATCTCGTCGACGACCTGGCGGGCCGGGGTGTCGGGGCCGGGGGTGCCGTCGAGGCCGACGCCGTGGTCGTTGACGACGACCCGGGCGCCTTCGGCGGCGAAGGCGAGGGCGTGGGCGCGTCCGAGGCCGCGTCCCGCGCCGGTGACGACGACGACGCGTCCGTGGCAGATGCCGTTCATGTCAGGTCTCCTTGTCGGCGGTGGCGGCGTCGAGGAAGGCGGGTCGTTCGCCGCCGCCGTGCAGGAGCAGGCTGGCTCCGCTGATGTAGCGGGCCGCGTCGGAGGCGAGGAAGACGGCTGCTTCGCCGACGTCGGCGGGGAGGGCGAGGCGGCCGAGGGGGACGGTGCGGGCGACGGCTTCGACGCCGTCCTCGCCGCCGTAGTGGAGGTGGGTGAGTTCGGTGCGGACCATGCCGACGACGAGGGTGTTGACGCGTACGCGTGGGGCCCATTCGACGGCCATGGACCGGGCGAGGTTCTCCAGGCCGGCCTTGGCGGCGCCGTAGGCGGCCGAGCCGGGTGAGGGGCGGCTGCCGCTGACGCTGCCGATCATCACGACGGAGCCGCCGGTGCGTTCGAGGTGGGCGTGGGCGGCGAGGGAGACGGTGAGCGGGGCGAGGAGGTTGAGTTCGATCACGCGCGCGTGGTGTCGGGCGTCGGCGTGGGCGAGGGGGCGGTGGGGGGTGCCGCCGGCGTTGTTGACGAGGATGTCGAGGCGGGGCAGCGCGGTGAAGAAGTGCCGTACGGCGTCGGTGTCCCGGACGTCCAGGGGGGCGTAGGCGGCTTCGGGGAGGGGTTCGTCGGGGGGTCTGCGGGCGCAGACGACGACGTCGGCGCCGGCGCGGGCGAGGGAGCGTGCGATGCCGGCGCCCACGCCGCGGGTGCCTCCGGTGACGACGGCGACCTTTCCGTCCAGCTGCATCCGCTGCTACCTTCCACCTAACAAACGTTTGGTGGAAAGGTAGCTGATGCTTCCATGGGTGTCTCCACCTCGTCCCCGGAAAAGGGGGCCGCACCAGGCCCGGCCGGCTCGGCGTCCGACGGGATCGCGCTGGTCACGGTCGATTTCCCGCCGGTGAACGCGCTGCCGGTGAGCGGCTGGTTCGCCCTGGCCGACGCCGTGCGCGCGGCCGGCCGCGATCCCGGCACCCGGTGCGTGGTGCTGGCGGCGGAGGGGCGCGGGTTCAACGCGGGCGTCGACATCAAGGAGATCCAGGAGCGGGGGCCTGGCGCCCTGGTCGGCGCCAACCGCGGCTGCTTCGAGGCCTTCGCGGCGGTGTACGAGTGCGAGGTGCCCGTGGTGGCCGCGGTGCAGGGCTTCTGCCTGGGCGGCGGCGTCGGCCTGGTGGGGAACGCGGACGTGGTCGTGGCGAGCGAGGACGCCGTGTTCGGGCTGCCCGAGCTGGACCGGGGCGCCCTGGGCGCGGCCACGCATCTGGCCCGGCTGGTCCCCCAGCATCTGCTGCGCGCCCTGTACTACACCTCGCGCACGGTCACGGCGCGCGAGCTGCGCACGCACGGCTCGGTGTGGCGGGTCGTGCCGCGGGACGAACTGCGCGCGGCCGCGCTGGAGCTGGCCGGGGAGATCGCCGCGAAGGACGGCGAGCTGCTGCGCCTGGCCAAGGCGGCCATCAACGGCATCGATCCGGTCGACGTGCGGCGCAGCTACCGCTTCGAGCAGGGCTTCACCTACGAGGCGAGCGTGGCCGGGGTGGCCGACCGGGTCCGTGACACCTTCGGCAGGAAGGGCGAGGAGGGGGATCCGGGTGAGTGACAAGACGATGAGCGCCGAGGAGGCGGTGTCGCGGCTGCGCAGCGGCATGACGCTCGGGATCGGCGGCTGGGGCTCGCGGCGCAAGCCGATGGCGCTGGTCAGGGCGCTGCTGAGGTCGGAGGTCACCGACCTGACCGTCGTGTCGTACGGCGGTCCGGACGTCGGGATGCTCGCCGCGGCGGGCCGGATCCGCGAGCTGGTGGCCGCGTTCGTCACCCTCGACTCGATCCCCCTGGAACCGCACTACCGCGCGGCCCGCGAGGGCGGGGCGTTCGCGCTGACGGAGATCGACGAGGCGATGTTCATGTGGGGGCTGCACGCGGCGGCGAACCGGTTGCCGTTCCTGCCGGTGCGGGCGGGCATCGGTTCGGACGTGATGCGGGTCAACCCCCGTCTGCGGACGGTGACGTCGCCGTACGAGGACGGGGAGACGTTCGTGGCCGTGCCCGCCCTGCGCCTGGACGCGGCCCTGGTGCACGTCAACCGGGCGGACCGGCTGGGCAACGGGCAGTACCTGGGCCCGGATCCCTACTTCGACGACCTGTTCTGCGAGGCGGCGGACGAGGCGTACGTCAGCTGCGAGCAGATCGTGGACACGGCCGAGTTGACGAAGGCGGCGCCGCCGCAGTCGCTGCTGCTCAAGCGGCACACGGTGACGGGCGTGGTCGAGGCGCCGAACGGGGCGCACTTCACGTCCTGCGCCCCGGACTACGGCCGGGACGAGGCGTTCCAGAAGCGGTACGCGGCGACGCCCTGGCCGCAGTTCGCGGCGCGGTACCTCGCCGGGGACGAGCGGGCGTACCGGGCCGCGGTCGAGGAGGAGTCGTGAGCGGGGAGAGCGTGAGCGGCGAGACCGTGGGCGGGCAGAGCGTGAGCGGGGTGACGCGGGCCGAGTACTGCGTGATCGCCTGCGCGGAGGCGTGGCGCGGGGCGGGCGAGATCCTGGCGAGCCCCATGGGCCTGATCCCCTCGGTCGGTGCGCGTCTGGCCCGGCACACCTTCGCGCCGGACCTGCTGATGACGGACGGCGAGGCGCTGCTCGTCGGGCTGGACGGCACGGTGGAGGGCTGGCTGCCCTACCGGCAGCATCTGGCGCTGGTCACCGGGGGGCGGCGGCACGTGATGATGGGGGCCAGTCAGATCGACCGGTACGGCAACCAGAACATCGCGTGCGTCGGCGACTGGGCGCGGCCCACCCGGCAGCTGCTCGGGGTGCGGGGCGCTCCGGTCAACACCCTGAACAATCCGACGAGTTACTGGATTCCGCGGCATTCGCGGCGGGTGTTCGTCGAGCGGGTCGACATGGTGTGCGGGGTGGGGTACGACCGGGCGGCCGGTGCGCGCCACCACCGCATCCCGCGGGTCGTCTCCGATCTCGGGGTCTTCGACTTCGCCACGCCCGACCGTTCGATGCGGCTGGCCTCGCTGCATCCCGGGGTGAGTGTCGAGGAGGTCCGGGAGGCGACGGGGTTCGCCCTGGTGGTGCCGGACGAGGTGCCGCCGACCCGGGAGCCGACCGCGGCCGAGCTGCGCCTGGTCCGTGAGGTGATCGACCCGCACGGGAGCCGGGCCCGGGAGGTCGCGGCCTGATGGAGACGGCGTTCACCCGGCTGGTCGGGGTGCGGCACCCGATCGTGCAGACCGGGATGGGGTGGGTGGCGGGCCCGCGGCTGGTGTCGGCGGCGGCCGAAGCGGGGGCGCTGGGCGTGCTGGCGTCCGCGACCATGACGCCGGACCGGCTGCGGGCGGCGGTGCGCGAGGTGCGGGCGCGGACGGCGGAGCCGTTCGGGGTCAATCTGCGGGCCGACGCGGCGGACGCCGGTGAACGGGTGCGGATCATCGTCGAGGAGGGGGTGCGGGTCGCGTCCTTCGCGCTCGCGCCGTCCCGGGAGCTGATCGCCGAGCTCAAGGAGGCGGGGGTGGTGGTGATCCCCTCCGTGGGGGCGCGCCGGCACGCCGAGAAGGTCGCCGCGTGGGGGGCGGACGCGGTGATCGTGCAGGGCGGTGAGGGCGGCGGGCACACCGGCGAGGTGGCGACGTCGGTCCTGCTGCCGCAGGTGGTGGACGCCGTGGACGTCCCGGTGGTGGCGGCGGGCGGATTCTTCGACGGCCGGGGGCTGGTGGCGGCACTGGCGTACGGGGCGGCGGGGGTGGCGATGGGCACCCGGTTCCTGCTCACGTCGGACTCGCCGGTCCCGGACGCGGTGAAGGCGCGCTATCTGGCGGCGACGGTCCGGGACGTCACCGTCACCCGGGCGGTGGACGGTCTTCCGCACCGCATGCTGCGGACCGCTCTGGTCGATTCGCTGGAGGACGCGGGCCGGGCGGCGGCGCTGGTGCGGGCCGTGCGGCACGCGGCGGCCTTCCGGAGGCTGTCCGGCCTCACCTGGCGGGAGATGGTCCGTGACGGGCTGGCGCTGCGCCACGGCAAGGACCTCGCCTGGAGTCAGGTGCTGCTGGCCGCGAACACGCCGATGCTGCTCAGGGCCGCGATGGTCGAGGGGCGCACGGACGGCGGGGTGATGGCTTGCGGGCAGGTCGCCGGGGTGATCGACGATCTGCCGTCGTGCGCGGAGCTGGTGGGGCGGGTCATGCGGGAGGCGGAGGAGCGGCTGGCGGCCCTCGAGGGGTTCGCCGCCGCTCCCTGAGCGTCGCGGTGGTGTGCGCCGTGGCGTTCCGCGGCGGGCGCGCTGCCCGGCGGGGGCGGGTTCGGGGCCCGCCCGCGCCGGGCGTGTTCTCAGAACCGTCGGACGCCCGCCCCCGCCAGGCTTGGCCTCAGAGCCGTTCGATGATCGTCACGTTGGCCTGGCCGCCGCCCTCGCACATGGTCTGGAGGCCGAACCGGCCGCCGGTGCGCTCGAGTTCGTGCAGCAGTGTGGTCGCCAGCCGGGCGCCGGTCGCGCCGAGCGGGTGTCCGAGGGCGATCGCGCCGCCGTTGACGTTGACCCGCTCGGGGTCCGCGCCGGTCTCCTTCAGCCAGGCGAGGACGACGGGGGCGAACGCCTCGTTGATCTCGACGAGGTCGATGTCGTGGATGGACAGCCCGGTCTTCTTCAGGGCGTGCGCGGTGGCCGGGATCGGGGCCGTCAGCATGCGGATGGGGTCCTCGCCCCGGACGGAGAGGTGGTGCACGCGTGCGCGGGGGGTCAGGCCGTGTTCGCGCACCGCCCGCTCCGAGGCCAGCAGCAGGGCCGCGGCGCCGTCGGAGACCTGCGAGGAACAGGCGGCGGTCACGGTCCCGCCGTCGATGACGGGCTTCAGCGCGGCCATCTTCTCCAGGGAGGTGTCGCGGCGCGGGCCCTCGTCCGCCGTGACGCCTTCCAGGGCGGTGGTCTCGCGGGCGAAGCGCCCTTCGTCGACGGCGCGGACCGCCCGCCGGTGCGAGCGCAGGGCGAACTCCTCCTGGTCGCGCCGGGTGATGCCCCACTTGGCGGCGATCATCTCGGCGCCGGCGAACTGGTTCACCGGCCGGTTCCCGTAGCGGGCGCGCCAGCCCTCGCTGCCCGCGAAGGGGCCCTGGGTGAAGCCGAGGGGTTCGGCGGCCTGCCGGGTGGCGTAGGCGATGGGGATCTGCGACATGTTCTGCACGCCGCCGGCGACCACGAGGTCCTGGGTGCCGGACAGTACGCCCTGGGCGGCGAAGTGGACGGCCTGCTGCGAGGAGCCGCACTGGCGGTCCACGGTCACGCCCGGTACCTCCTCGGGCAGTCCGGCGGCCAGCCAGCAGGTCCGGGCGATGTCGCCGGCCTGGGGTCCGACGGCGTCCAGGCAGCCGAAGACGACGTCCTCGACGGCCGCCGGGTCGATGCCCGAGCGGGCGACGAGTTCCTTCAGGACGTGTGCGCCGAGGTCCGCCGGGTGCACTCCCGACAGTCCTCCTCCGCGACGCCCCACGGGCGTGCGGACCGCTTCGACGATGTAGGCCTCGGCCATGGCGACTCCCTCACTGCGAACGGCTATGCACGTACGGCGATCCCGTCCAGCACCATCGACAGGTACTGCCGGGCGATCTCCTCGGGGCTGTGCTGTCCGCCGGGCCGGTACCAGGACGCGGCGACCCACACGGTGTCGCGGACGAACCGGTAGGTGAGGCGTACGTCGAGGTCGGCGCGGAACACTCCGGCGGCGACCCCCCGCTCCAGCGTGGACAGCCAGGCCTTCTCGAACCTGCGCTGCGAGTCGGCGAGGAACGTGAACCGTTCCTGCGCCACGAGCTGCCGGCTCTCCTTCTGGTAGATCGCGACGGCGGCGCGGTGCCGGTCGATCTCCCGGAACGACTCGGTGACCAGGGCGGCGAGCGTCTCGCGGGGTCCGAGCCCGGCGCCAAGGACGGTGTCGTAGCCGTCCCAGAGTTCGTCGAGGAAGGAGCGCAGGATCTCCTCCAGCATCGATTCCTTGGAGTCGAAGTGGTAGTAGAGGCTGCCCGCGAGCATGCCCGCGTGGTCGGCGATCTTACGGACGGTGGTGGCGTTGTAGCCCTGTTCGGCGAAGACCTCGGCGGCGGTGTCGAGGAGTTCGCGGCGACGCGCGGGCGCGGCGGTCACCTGGGGCTTCTTCTTGGTCGGCACGGACACATTGTGGTCTGCTCCGCCGTCAGGGGTGCTGGCCGCTGACGGAGACGACCTCGCCCGTCATGTACGAGGAGTACGGCGACGCCAGGAACACGATGACGTTGGCCACCTCCCAGGGCCGGGCGTACCGTCCGAAGGCCTCGCGGGCGGTGAGTTCCTCGAGCAGTTCGGCCGAGGTCACCTTCGCCAGGTGGGGGTGGACGGCGAGGCTGGGCGAGACGGCGTTGACCCGTACGCCGTACGCGGCCGCCTCGACGGCGGCGCACCGGGTGAGGGCCATCACGCCCGCCTTCGCTGCGGCGTAGTGGGCCTGTCCGGCCTGGGCGCGCCAGCCGAGGACGGAGGCGTTGTTGACGACGACTCCCCCGCCGCCGGCGCGCATCAGCCGCAGTGCGGCCCGGGTGCAGCGGAAGGTGCCGTTGAGGGTGACGTCCAGGACGCGTGACCACTGCTCATCGGTCATGTCGGCGAGGGGTGCGGTCCCGCCGAGTCCGGCGTTGTTGACGACGACGTCCAGGCGTCCGTGTTCGCGTACGGCGGTGTCGAACAGGGCGCGTACCTGGGTCTCGTCGGTGACGTCGCACGGCAGGGCGGTCACGGACGCCTGTCCGAACTCATCGGCGAGCGCGGCCCGGCATTCCTCCAGGCGGCGCGCGTGGGCGTCGCTGACGAGTACGCGTGCGCCCTCTTCGAGGAAGCGGCGCGCGGTCGCCCCGCCGATGCCCGCGCCGGCGGCGGCGGTGATGACGGCGGTGCGGCCGTCGAGCAGCGCGTGCCCGGGAACGTAGGGCGGGGTCTCGACGTTCGTCATGACAGCACGCTAACCTACCAAACACTTGTTAGGGAAGAACGCGCACGCAGGGCCGCAGCCGAGGAGGGCGTCCGTGGACCTCGCACACTCCCCCGCCGACGAGGCGTTCCGCGCCGAGGCCCGGGCCTGGCTGCACGCGCATGTGCCGGCCGCTGCACTGCCCTCCCTGGAGACCGCCGAGGGCTTCGCGGCGCACCGCGCGTGGGAGGCCGAACTGGCCGCGGACGGCTGGTCGGTGGTGAACTGGCCGGCCCGCTTCGGGGGGCGCGACTGCGGGCTGATGCGCTGGCTGCTCTTCGAGGAGGAGTACTACGCGGCGGGCGCGCCCGGGCGCGTCGGCCAGAACGGCGTGAGCCTGCTCGCCCCGACCCTGCTCGAGCACGGCACGGAGGAACAGCGGGCCCGGGTGCTGCCCGCCATGGCCAGGGGCGAGGTCGTCTGGGCGCAGGCCTGGTCGGAGCCCGAGGCCGGTTCGGACCTGGCCTCGCTGCGCGCCCGGGCGGTCCGGGCTGACGGCGGCTGGCGGCTGAGCGGCAGCAAGACCTGGTCCTCGCGGGCGGCCTTCGCCGACCGCGCCTTCGGCCTGTTCCGCTCCGGGCCCGGCACCGGCAGACCCCACCAGGGGCTCACGTACGTCATGTTCGACCTGCGGGCGCCCGGTGTCACGGTCCGGCCCGTGGGCCGCCTCGACGGCAAACCGGCGTTCGCCGAGCTGTTCCTGGACGAGGTGTTCGTCCCGGACGAGGACGTGATCGGGGAGCCGGGCGGGGGCTGGCGGATCGCGATGTCGACGGCGGCCGACGAGCGGGGGCTCACGCTGCGCTCCCCCGGCCGTTTCCTCGCCGCGGCGGACCGGCTGCACGCCCTGTGGCGGGAGCGGGGCAGCCCGCAGGCCACCGCCTCGCGCGTCGCCGACGCGCTGATCGGCGCCCGCGCGTACCAGCTGTTCACCTACGCGACCGCGTCCCGCTTCCTGGCCGGGGAGCGGCTGGGTGCGGAGTCGAGCCTGAACAAGGTCTTCTGGTCGGAGCTCGACATCGCGCTGCACGAGACGGCGCTGGACGTCCTCGGCGCGGAGGGGGAGGCGGTCGGCACGGAGTGGGCGCAGGGCTATGTCTTCGCGCTCGCCGGACCGATCTACGCGGGCACGAACGAGATCCAGCGCGACATCGTCGCGGAGCGGCTGCTCGGGCTGCCGAGGGGGCGGCGCGGATGACCTCGCAGGGTCCGGCCACGCCGGGGTTGTGTTTCCTGCCGGACGCCGAGCAGCGGGCTTTCGCGCAGTCGCTGGACACCATGCTGGGCAAGGCCGGCACGCCCGCCGTGGCGCGCGACTGGAGCCGCGGCGAGCGGACGGGCGGACGGGCGCTGTGGGCGCGGATCGCCGAGGCCGGGGTGTTCGCGCTGGCGGTCCCGCAGGCCCACGGGGGGCTGGGGCCGCGGCCGGTGGAGGTGGCCCTCGCCTTCGTGGAGCTGGGGCGGCACGCGGTGCCGGGCCCGCTGGTGGAGACGGTCGCCGCGGCGGCCCTGCTGACCGGCGCGGGTCCCGCCGAGCGATTCCTGGCCGACCTGGCGTCGGGCGGGTCGATGGCGACGCTGGCCGTCGAGGGGGCGTACGCGGTGGACGGCGACGCGGCGGCGCTGCGGCTGGTCCTGGGCGCCGACGGTCTGCGGCTCTCCCCGGGGCACGGGCCGGTCAGGTCCTCGCTCGACCCCGCCCGCCGGCTCACCCGTCTGCTGCCGGGCGGGCAGCTCCTCGTCCCGCGCCCGCCCGTGGAGCGCGCCCTGTCGTGGGCCCGCCTGGCGACCGCGGCCCAGGCGCTCGGGGTGGGCCTGGCGCTGCTGGAGCGGACGGTGGCGTACGTGGGGCAGCGCGTGCAGTTCGGTGTGCCCGTGGGCTCGTTCCAGGCGGTCAAGCACCGGCTGGCGGACGCGCGGATCGCGCTGGAGTTCGCCCGTCCGCTGGTGCTGGGCGCCGCCGTGACGATGAGCGCGGCGGACGTCGCCGCCGCGAAGGCGGCGGCCTGCGAGGCGGCGTACACGACCGCGCGGGCCGCGCTCCAGCTGCACGGCGCGATCGGTTACACGGCGGAGTACGACCTGTCCCTGTGGCTCACGAAGGCCCGTGCCCTGCGCACGGCCTGGGGCTCCCCGGACGACTGCCGGGCGGAGGTGCTGCGCGGCCGGCCGTAGCCGCGTGCCGCCGCCCGGTCAGCCGGTCACCTTGGCGAGGAACGCGGCGAGGTTGGTCACGGTCCGCTCGATCTTCTCCTCCAGGGTGATGGTCTCGGGAAGCCTGGCCCCCACGCCCGCGTCCCGCTTGCCCCGTACGTAGAGCGAGCAGGCGAGGTCGCTGCATATGTAGGCGCCCACCGAGTTGCCCTGCTGGCCGGCCCGGCCCGCCTTCGGCGCGACCATCAGGGAGACCCCGCCGGAGTGGGTCGTCAGGCAGATCGTGCACATGCTGCGGCGGGTCTGCCAGGAGCCGGCGGCGGAGGAGCGCAGGGCGAGGGCCTTGGGGCCGCCGTCCCGTTCGAGGACGAGGTAGGCGCGGTCGGGGGCCTGGGGGTCCCGCCAGCCGAGGTAGTCCAGGTCGTCCCAGGGGCGTTCGGCCAGGTCGCGCGGCACGGACAGGCGCTTGGCCTCGCCTTTGGTGCAGTTCACGAAGGCGGCACGGATCTCTTGCTCGGTCAGCGGCTTCATACAACGCAGGCTAATTTGCCTAAAGCTTTTAGGCAAACGCATAATGGTTGTCGGCGACGGGGCCCGCGCGACCGCGCCGGGCGAGCCGGACGAGAGGACGACCATGGGGCGTGTGGGGCTGAGCACGGACCGTCTGGTCCGGGCGGGCGCGGAGCTCGCCGACGAGGTCGGCTTCGACGGCGTGACCGTCTCGGCGCTCGCCCGCCGCTTCGACGTCAAGGTCGCGAGCCTGTACTCGCACGTGCGTAACTCCGACGACCTGCGGACCCGGATCGCGCTGCTCGCCCTGGAGGAGCTCGCCGACCGCGGCGACCTCGCGCTGGCCGGCCGGGCCGGCAAGGACGCCCTCACGGCCCTGGCCGACGTCTACCGCGACTACGCCCGGGCCCACCCCGGCCGCTACGCCGCGGCCCAGTTGCGGCTGTCCCCCGAGGCGGCGGCCGCGAGCGCCGGCCCGCGGCACGCCCGGATGACCCGGGCGGTGCTGCGCGGCTACGACCTCACCGAGCCGGACCAGACCCACGCCGTCCGTCTGCTGGGCAGCGTCTTCCACGGCTACGTCAGCCTGGAACTCGGCGGCGGCTTCAGCCACAGCGCCCCCGACACCCAGGAGACCTGGACCCGCGTCCTCGACGCGCTCGACGCCCTGCTGCGCAACTGGCCGCCCCGGCAGTACTGACGGGCGGCGCCGGGGTCAGTGCCCGTGGCCGCCGGTCAGCTCGCGGTGCTCCTGCGGCGTCGGCTTGGGCACATGGCTGTCCGCCCCGAACATCGCGCGCGCCAGCCGGGCCCGTACCCGCTGGGACACCCGGACCTGCCGGCGCACGCCGTTGTGGTCGACGAGCGGCCCGATCTCGTACGGCGGGCGCTGCTCGTGCTGGGTGAGGGTGAACAGCGCCGCCCGGTCCAGGGGTTCGTGGACCTCGACGTACTCGCCGTGCGGGAGGCGCTTGATGGTCCCGGTCTCACGGCCGTGCAGCACCTTGTCCCGGTCGCGCAATTGCAGGCCCAGACAGATGCGTTTGGTGACCACGTAGGCGACCACGGGGGCGACGAACACGGCGATCCGCACGAACCAGGTGATCGCGTTGATGGACAGGTGCAGGTGCGTGGCGACGATGTCGTTGCCGCCGCCGATCAGCAGCACCACGTACAGGCTCAGCCAGGCCACCCCGAGGCCGGTGCGCACGGGCGCGTTGCGCGGCCGGTCGAGGATGTGGTGCTCACGCCGGTCACCGGTGATCCACGCCTCGACGAACGGATAGACGCCGATGGCCAGCAGGATCAGCGGGAAGAGCGAGAAGGGGATGAGGACGCCCGGCACGAGGGTGTGGCCCCACAGGTTGATCTCCCACCCCGGCATCACCCGGATCAGCCCCTCGGAGAAGCCGAGGTACCAGTCCGGCTGCGCGCCCGTGGTGACGAGATCGGGGCGGTACGGCCCGAACGCCCACACCGGATTGACGCTGGCGATCCCTCCCATGACGGCCAGCACCCCGAAGACCAGGAAGAAGAACCCGCCGGCCTTGGCCATGTAGACCGGCATGAAGGGCATGCCGACGACCGACTTCTGGTCGCGTCCGGGCCCGGGGTACTGCGTGTGCTTGTGGAAGAACACCAGGATCAGGTGGGCGACGACGAGGCCCAGCATGATCCCCGGCAGCAGCAGCACATGGATCGGGAAGAACCTGGCGATGATGTCGTGTCCCGGGAACTCACCGCCGAAGAGGAAGAACGAGAGGTACGTCCCCACGATCGGGATGGACAGGATCGCGCCGTCGGCGAACCGGACGCCGGTGCCGGAGAGCAGGTCGTCGGGGAGCGAGTAGCCGGTCAGCCCGGTGAGGATGCCGAGGAACAACAGCAGCCAGCCGAACAGCCAGTTGACCTCGCGGGGCTTGCGGAACGCCCCGGTGAAGAACACCCGCATCATGTGCACGAGCATGCCGGTGACGAAGACCAGGGCCGCCCAGTGGTGGATCTGCCGGATCAGCAGCCCGCCGCGCACGTCGAAGCTGATGTCGAGCGTCGACTCGTACGCCCGGGTCATCGTGACGCCGTTGAGCGGCACGTACGAGCCGTCGTAGACGACCTCCGCGCTGCTCGGCTCGAAGAAGAGCGTGAGGTAGACACCGGTCAGCAGGAGGACCAGGAAGCTGTAGAGGCAGACCTCGCCCAGCATGAAGGACCAGTGGTCCGGGAACACCTTGCGCAGGTTCGCCTTCGCCAGCGCGTAGAGGCCGAGCCGTTCGTCGGCCCAGTCGGCGACCCTCTCGCCCCTGGCGGGCGCCTCCCGGCGGCTCGAACTCCCGCCGTCCGCGCCCTCGTTCACCGATCGCGCGCCGTCAGACATACCTCGTCGCCTCCCCGTCGGGTCAACCTCATCAGAGTGTCACGGCGGACCGGCTGAGCCAACGGTGCGGACAGCCGCCGGGGGAACCCGCCCTCGCCCGACACCTTTCGCCCTTTTGTTCGTTCATCTGCTGATCCGGAAGGAATGGCGGGGAAGGCGATGTTCCCGCCCTAGGGTGTGCGGCATGAAACGTGCCGCCGCCCTGGTCTGCGCCGCCGTCGCGTCGACGGTGTACCTGCTCGCCCCGGCCCCTTCCGCCCGGCCGACCGCCGCCGTCCGGGCGACCACGCCGGGCCTCGCCGCCCCCGTCCAGAAGGAACTGGCGCAGGAGATCGTGGCCAGCGCCGAGAACGGGACCCTGGACTGGCGCAGCGCGTACGGCTACGTCGAGGACATCGGGGACGGCCAGGGCTACACGGCCGGCCTGATCGGTTTCTGCACCGGCACCCACGACCTGCTCGCCCTCGTCGAGCGCTACACCCGCGCCCACCCGGACAACGCGCTCGCCCGCTATCTGCCCGCGCTGCGCCGGGTCGACGGCACCGCCTCGCACGCCGGTCTGGACCCCGGCTTCCCGGCGGCCTGGCGGACGGAGTCCCGGGTGCCCGCCTTCCGCGCCGCGCAGGACGTCGAGCGCGACCGCGTCTACTTCGGGCCCGCCGTCCACCGGGGCCGGGGTGACGGGCTGGGCGCGCTGGGCCAGTTCATCTACTACGACGCCCTGGTCTTCCACGGTCCCGGCACGAGCCCGACCAGCTTCGACGGCATCCGCTCGCGTGCCCTGCGGCAGGCGCGCACCCCGGCGCAGGGCGGCAGCGAGTCCGCCTACCTGTCCGCCTTCCTCGACGCGCGGCGCCGGGCGATGCTGATCCGGCACCCGGGTGTCGACACCTCCCGCGTGGACACCACGCAGCGCCGCTTCCTGCGCGACGGCAACCTCGCTCTGCGGCCGCCGCTGCGCTGGCAGGTGTACGGGGAGACGTTCCGCGCGCAGTAGTCCCGTCCGGCGCCGGGACGCGGACATGCGACAGCGCCTGCCCGGTCGTCCGGTCGGGGACTGTGGGGCAGGCGCCGTCTGTGTTCCGTACGCCTTTGTACGGGACGTGTGGGGCCCCTGGGGGCCGGGCCGTCAGACCAGCAGGGAGCGGTCCGTCGGGCGGATCGGGGCGGGCAGTTCGCTCGCACCGGTCAGGAAGCGGTCGACGCCGCGGGCGGCCGAGCGGCCCTCCGCGATCGCCCACACGATGAGCGACTGGCCGCGGCCCGCGTCACCGGCGACGTACACACCGGGGACGTTGGTGCGGAACTCGGCGTCACGGGCGACGTTGCCGCGCTCGTCGAGCTCCAGGCCGAACTGCTCCACCACGCCGTTCTCACGGTCGGTGCCGGTGAAGCCCATCGCGAGGGTGACCAGCTGGGCGGGGATCTTGCGCTCCGTGCCCGGCTTCGGGGTCAGCCGGCCCTCGACGAACTCGACCTCGGTGAGGTGCAGCCACTGGACGTTGCCGTCCTCGTCGCCCTCGAAGTGGGTGGTGGAGACGGAGTAGACCCGCTCGCCGCCCTCCTCGTGCGCGCTGGTGACCTTGTAGAGCATCGGGAAGGTCGGCCACGGCTGGGAGACCGCGTCGCGCTCCTCGCCCGGGCGGGGCATGATCTCCAGCTGGGTGACCGAGGCCGCGCCCTGCCGGTGGGCGGTGCCCACGCAGTCGGCGCCGGTGTCGCCGCCGCCGATGACGACGACGTGCTTGCCCTCGGCCGAGATCGGGGGCGTCACGAAGTCGCCCTCCTGGACCTTGTTGGCCAGCGGCAGGTACTCCATCGCCTGGTGGACGCCCTTGAGTTCGCGGCCGGGGACCGGGAGATCACGGGCGGTCGTGGCGCCGGCGGCGATCACGACGGCGTCGTAGCGCTTCTTCAGGTCGGTCGCCTTGAGGTCGCGGCCGATCTCGATCCCGGTACGGAAGCGGGTGCCCTCCGCGCGCATCTGCTCGATACGGCGGTTGATGTGCCGCTTCTCCATCTTGAACTCGGGGATGCCGTAGCGGAGGAGACCTCCGATGCGGTCCGCGCGCTCGTAGACGGCGACGGTGTGGCCGGCCCGGGTCAGCTGCTGGGCGGCGGCCAGACCGGCCGGGCCCGAGCCGATGACCGCGACGGTCTTGCCCGACAGGCGCTCGGGGGCCTGCGGGGCGACGTCACCGGTCTCCCACGCCTTGTCGATGATCGAGACCTCGACGTTCTTGATGGTGACGGCCGGCTGGTTGATGCCGAGCACGCACGCCGACTCGCAGGGAGCCGGGCACAGCCGGCCCGTGAACTCCGGGAAGTTGTTCGTGGCGTGCAGGCGCTCGGACGCCGCCGACCAGTCCTCGCGGTAGGCGAAGTCGTTCCACTCGGGGATCAGGTTCCCCAGCGGACAGCCGTTGTGGCAGAACGGGATGCCGCAGTCCATGCACCGGCCGGCCTGCTTGCTGATGATCGGCAGCAGCGAACCGGGGACGTAGACCTCGTTCCAGTCCTTCAGACGCACGTCGACCGGACGGGACTTGGCGACCTCACGGCCGTGGTTCAGGAAGCCCTTCGGGTCAGCCATTGGTCGCCGCCTCCATCATCTTCTCGGTGATCTCGGACTCGGAGAGTCCCGCCTGCTCGGCGGCGTCCTTGGCGGCGAGCACTGCCTTGTACGTGCTGGGGATGATCTTGCTGAAGCGCTCCGCGGCGGTGTCCCAGTCGGCGAGCAGCTTCGCCGCGACCGTGGAGCCGGTCTCCTCGGCGTGGCGGCGCACGACGTCGTGCAGCCACTGCTTGTCGGTCTCGTCGAGCGTCTCGACGGCGCCGAGGTTGCCGGAGTTGACGTTGTCGCGGTTCAGGTCGATCACGTAGGCGATGCCGCCCGACATGCCGGCCGCGAAGTTGCGGCCCGTCTCGCCGAGGACCACCGCGTGACCACCGGTCATGTACTCGCAGCCGTGGTCGCCCACGCCCTCGGAGACCACCAGCGCGCCGGAGTTGCGGACGCAGAACCGCTCACCGGTCCGGCCGCGCAGGAACAGTTCGCCGCCGGTCGCGCCGTAGGCGATGGTGTTGCCCGCGATCGTGGAGTACTCGGCGAGGTGGTCGGCGCCCCGGTCGGGACGGACGACGACCCGGCCGCCGGAGAGGCCCTTGCCGACGTAGTCGTTGGCGTCGCCCTCCAGGCGCAGCGTGACACCGCGCGGGAGGAAGGCGCCGAAGGACTGGCCGGCGGAGCCGGTGAAGGTGATGTCGATGGTGTCCTCGGGCAGGCCCGCACCGCCGAACTTCTTCGTCACCTCGTGGCCGAGCATGGTGCCGACCGTGCGGTTGATGTTGCGGATGGAGACCTGGGCGCGCACCGGCTGGGCCTCGGTCGCGGAGTCCGCGGCCAGGGCGTCGGCGGCGAGCTTGATCAGCTCGTTGTCGAGCGCCTTCTCCAGGCCGTGGTCCTGCGTGACGACCTGGTGCAGCGCCGCGCCCTCGGGCAGGGCGGGCACGTGGAACAGCGGGGCGAGGTCGAGGCCCTGCGCCTTCCAGTGGTCGACGGCGCGCTCGACTTCCAGCACCTCGGCGTGGCCGACGGCCTCCTCGATGGTGCGGAAGCCCAGCTCGGCGAGGATCTCGCGGACCTCCTCGGCGATGAACTTGAAGAAGTTCACCACGTACTCGGCCTTGCCGGCGAAGCGGTCGCGCAGCACCGGGTTCTGGGTGGCGATGCCGACCGGGCAGGTGTCGAGGTGGCAGACGCGCATCATGACGCAGCCGGAGACGACGAGCGGCGCGGTCGCGAAACCGAACTCCTCGGCGCCGAGCAGCGCGGCGATGACCACGTCACGGCCGGTCTTGAGCTGGCCGTCGGTCTGCACGACGATGCGGTCGCGCAGGCCGTTGAGCAGCAGCGTCTGCTGGGTCTCGGCGAGACCGAGCTCCCAGGGGCCGCCCGCGTGCTTGAGCGAGGTGAGCGGGGAGGCGCCGGTGCCGCCGTCGTGGCCGGAGATCAGCACCACGTCCGCGTGCGCCTTCGACACACCGGCGGCGACGGTGCCGACGCCGACCTCGGAGACCAGCTTCACGTGGATCCGCGCCTGCGGGTTCGCGTTCTTCAGGTCGTGGATCAGCTGGGCGAGGTCTTCGATGGAGTAGATGTCGTGGTGCGGCGGCGGGGAGATGAGACCGACGCCGGGGGTGCTGTGCCGGGTCTTGGCGACCCACGGGTACACCTTGTGGCCGGGCAGCTGGCCGCCCTCGCCGGGCTTGGCGCCCTGGGCCATCTTGATCTGGATGTCGTCCGCGTTGACCAGGTACTCGGAGGTGACGCCGAAGCGGCCGGAGGCGACCTGCTTGATCGACGAACGGCGCGCGGGGTCGTACAGCCGGTCCGCGTCCTCGCCGCCCTCACCGGTGTTGGACTTGCCGCCCAGCTGGTTCATGGCGATGGCGAGGGTTTCGTGCGCCTCCTTGGAGATGGAGCCGTACGACATGGCGCCGGTGGAGAAGCGCTTGACGATCTCGTCGACCGACTCGACCTCGTCGAGGGGGACCGGCTCGCGGTCCGAGGTGAAGCCGAACAGGCCGCGCAGCGTCATGAGGCGCTCGGACTGCTCGTTCACGCGGTCCGTGTACTTCTTGAAGATGTCGTAGCGGGCCGTGCGCGTGGAGTGCTGGAGGCGGAAGACCGTCTCCGGGTCGAACAGGTGCGGCTCGCCCTCGCGGCGCCACTGGTACTCGCCCCCTATCTCCAGGGCGCGGTGGGCCGGCGCGATGCCGCTGGCCGGGTACGCCTTGGCGTGGCGGGCGGCGACCTCCTTGGCGATGACGTCGATGCCGACGCCGCCGATCTTGGTGGCGGTGCCGTTGAAGTACTTCTCGACGAAGGCGTCCTCGAGACCGACGGCCTCGAAGACCTGGGCGCCGCGGTAGGAGGCGACCGTGGAGATGCCCATCTTGGACATGACCTTCAGGACGCCCTTGCCCAGCGCGTAGATCAGGTTGCGGATCGCCTGCTCGGGCTCGAGGCCGCTGATGAAGGTGCCCGCGCGCAGCAGGTCCTCGACGGACTCCATCGCCAGGTAGGGGTTGACGGCGGCGGCGCCGAAGCCGATCAGCAGGGCGACGTGGTGCACTTCGCGGACGTCGCCGGCCTCGACGAGGAGGCCCACCTCGGTGCGCTGCTTGGTGCGGATGAGGTGGTGGTGGACGGCCGCGGTGAGCAGCAGCGACGGGATGGGCGCGTGCTCGGCGTCGGAGTGGCGGTCCGACAGGACGATGAGCCGGGCGCCGTTGGCGATGGCGGCGTCGGCCTCGGCGCAGATCTCCGCGATGCGCGCGGCCAGGGCGTCCCCGCCGCCGTGCACCCGGTACAGGCCGGAGAGCGTGGCGGCCTTGAAGCCGGGCATGTCGCCGTCGGCGTTGATGTGGATGAGCTTGGCCAGCTCGTCGTTGTCGATGACCGGGAACGGCAGGGTGACCGTCCGGCAGGACGCGGCGCTCGGCTCGAGCAGGTTGCCCTGCGGGCCCAGCGAGGAGCGCAGGGAGGTGACGAGCTCTTCACGGATGGCGTCCAGCGGCGGGTTGGTGACCTGCGCGAACAGCTGGGTGAAGTAGTCGAAGAGCAGCCTCGGGCGCGCGGAGAGCGCGGCGATCGGCGAGTCGGTGCCCATGGAGCCGAGGGGTTCGCCGGCGGTCTTGGCCATCGGCGCGAGGATGACGCGCAGCTCTTCCTCGGTGTAGCCGAAGGTCTGCTGGCGGCGGGTGACCGAGGCGTGGGTGTGCACGATGTGCTCGCGCTCGGGCAGGTCGACGAGTTCGATCTCGCCGGCCTCCAGCCATTCGGCGTAGGGCTTCTCGGCGGCGAGCTGGGCCTTGATCTCGTCGTCCTCGATGATGCGGTGCTCGGCGGTGTCGACGAGGAACATCCGGCCGGGCTGGAGGCGGCCCTTGCGGACGACCTTGGCGGGGTCGATGTCGAGGACGCCGACCTCGGAGCCGAGGACGACGAGGCCGTCGTCGGTGACCCAGTAGCGGCCGGGGCGCAGGCCGTTGCGGTCGAGCACGGCGCCGACCTGGGTGCCGTCGGTGAAGGTGACGCAGGCCGGCCCGTCCCAGGGCTCCATCATCGTGGAGTGGAACTCGTAGAACGCGCGCCGGGCGGGGTCCATGGAGTCGTGGTTCTCCCACGCCTCCGGGATCATCATCAGCACGGAGTGGGGCAGCGAGCGGCCGCCGAGGTGGAGCAGTTCGAGGACCTCGTCGAAGGACGCCGAGTCGGAGGCGTCCGGCGTACACACCGGGAAGATCCGCTCGATGGACTTGTCGTCCTTGCCGAACAGGTCCGAGACGAGCTGCGACTCGCGGGCGCGCATCCAGTTGCGGTTGCCCTTGACGGTGTTGATCTCACCGTTGTGCGCGACGAAGCGGTAGGGGTGTGCGAGCGGCCACGACGGGAAGGTGTTCGTCGAGAAGCGCGAGTGGACGAGCGAGACGGCCGAGGCGAAGCGGCGGTCGGACAGGTCCGGGAAGAAGGGTTCGAGCTGGCCGGTGGTCAGCATGCCCTTGTAGACGATCGTGCGCGCGGACAGCGACGGGAAGTACACCCCGGCCTCGCGTTCGGCGCGCTTGCGCAGCACGAACGCCTTGCGGTCGAGGACGATGCCGTTGCTCGCGTGGTCCGTCACGAAGATCTGGCGGAAGGCCGGCATCGTGGAGCGGGCGGTGGCGCCGAGCAGTCCGGGGGCGACCGGGACCTCGCGCCAGCCGAGGACGGTGAGGCCCTCGTCGGCGGCGATCGTCTCGATCTGTGAGACGGCGTCCTGGAGGCCTTCCTCGGGGAGGAAGGCGATGCCGACGGCGTAGCCGCCCGCTTCGGGGAGCTCGAATCCGGCGACCTCGCGGAAGAAGGCGTCCGGGACCTGGGTCAGGATGCCCGCGCCGTCGCCGGAGTCCGGCTCGGAGCCGGTGGCGCCGCGGTGTTCGAGGTTGCGCAGAACGGTGAGCGCCTGCTCGACCAGCGTGTGGCTCGCTTCGCCGGTGAGGTTCGCCACGAAGCCGACGCCGCAGGCGTCGTGCTCGTTGCGGGGGTCGTACATACCCTGCGCAGCAGGGCGAGCATCCATGAAGGACCAGTTCTGGCCATTCGCGGAATGCTGGGACGGCTGGCGCGGCGTACGCATCGGCTCTCCCGTCGTCGTCTCAAGTGGCATGTCTGCTGGCGAAGGGACGACGTTGGCCCTCTGCGTAACGCAAAATTTCGTGCAGGTTACATGATGGAGCGGTTCTCGGGAACCGGATACTCCGTTCCAGCATGCGGACGCCACGGGGGCGCGAGGAGGGTGCCGCGCTCGTGGCTGGAAGTATGTGGGGACCGGAGGGTGCGAGATCGATCTGATCCGATTCCGTCGGTCCGCAAGACGAGGGGTTGCGGCGTCGTTCACCCCGCGAGTGCGCCGGAGGCGTCATTGCCCACAGCGCTTACGGCTCATGCCCGCTGGTCAAGTGCTCGAAACCAGTCAGTAACAACTATTTATACGGCCCAACGCATAAATAGCATTCCCCCTATCCTACGGCCGTTCCGAACAAGGTGCCCAGGGCGTACGTCACACCGGCCGCCGCGCCACCCAGGGCGAGCTGCCGCAGCCCGCTGAACCACCAGGTCCGGGCGGTCACCCGGGCCACCACGGCGCCGCAGCCGAAGAGGCCGAGCAGGGCGAGCAGCACCGCCGGCCACAGCGTGGCGGCGCCCAGCAGGTAGGGCAGCACGGGCAGCAGCGCGCCCAGCGCGAACGCCCCGAAGCTCGACACGGCGGCCACCAGCGGCGACGGCAGGTCGGAGGGGTCTATGCCCAGCTCCTCGCGGGCGTGGATCTCCAGGGCCTGCTCGGGGTCGCGGGACAGCTGGTGGGCGACCTGCCGGGCCAGCGCGGGCTCGACGCCGCGCGCCTCGTACAGCGCGGCGAGCTCCGCCTCCTCGTCCTTGGGGTGCTTCCTCAACTCCCGCCGCTCGACTTCGAGTTCGGCTTCGACGAGTTCCCGCTGCGAGGCGACCGAGGTGTACTCGCCGGCCGCCATGGAGAAGGCGCCGGCGGCCAGGCCCGCCAGCCCGGTGATGACGATGGTGTGCTGGCCCACCGCCCCTCCGGCGACGCCGGTCATCAGGGCGAGGTTGGAGACCAGGCCGTCCATCGCGCCGAAGACGGCGGGGCGCAGCCACCCTCCGTTGACGTCCCGGTGGGTGTGGTTGTCGCGGTGCGCCTCGTGCAGGGCGGCTTCGGTCTCGATGATGGCCACGCGGTCCCCCAGGGTGTTCCGAGCGCCCCAGCAAGCTGAGGCGAAGCTAAGTTTGGACTGAATCCATTTTTCGACAAACAGAAACATACGCCGGAACATTCCGGCCCGCCAGCAAGGAAAGGCTGCGCTTACCTGCGGCTTTACCGTCGAATGCTCAGACGATCATCCTGCTGCACAGATGTCGACCGGGTGACATGAGCTCCGGTGAGGCTGAGGTCAACCGCCGATGGTGGGACACATCCGCAAAGGGCTCCGCGCCCCGTGCGGGCCCCCTCAGGAGAGGCCGCGTATGGCATCGAACGCCTGCATCCCCTCTGTCCCGGCGCCGGGGGACGCCGCCGCACTGCGCGAACGGGCCCGTGGCGCCCTGCTCGGCCTGGCCGTGGGAGACGCCCTGGGCGCCCCGGCGGAGAACATGAAGCCCTCCGAGATCCGCGCCCGCTGGGGCCGCATCACCGGTTACGTCACCGACAGACCGGCCGGCACCGACGACACCGAGTACGCGATCTTCTCCGGACTGCTGCTGGCCCGCCACGGCTCCGCGCTCACCCCGGCGCACGTCGAGGCGGCCTGGCACCAGTGGATCGCGGACCGCGACGAGGGCCCCTTCCGCGGCGCGGGCTTCAGCGAACGCGGCACCCTGGAGAACCTCCGCCGGGGCCTGGCCGCACCGATCTCCGCGCAGCACCGGCACGCCTGGAGCGACGGCCTGGCCATGCGCGCCGCGCCCTTCGGCGTCTTCGCCGCGGGCCGCCCCGCGGAGGCGGCCCGGCTGGTCGCGATCGACGGCGCCGTGAGCCACGACGGCGAGGGCATCTACGGCGGCCAGGCGGTCGCGGCGGGGGTCGCGGCGGCGATGGCCGGAGCACCGGCGATCTCGGTGGTCGCCTCCGCCCTCGCCGTGATCCCCGAGGACTCCTGGACGGCGCGCTCGCTGCGGCGGGCGGTGGCCGTGGCCCACCGCGGCGAACGGGCAGTCCGCTCCGCCGTCGTGATCGGCGGCTACCCGTGGACCGACCTCGCGCCCGAGGCCGTCGCCCTCGCCTTCGGCGCCTACGCGGCCGCCGACGGCGACTTCCGCGAAGCCGTCCTGACGGCGGTGAACATGGGCCGCGACGCGGACACCACGGCGGCGGTGGCCGGCGCCCTGGCCGGTGCGACGCAGGGCGCGTCGGCGATCCCGGCGCGGTGGGCGGCGGCGATCGGCCCGGCCCGCGGCAGCTGCCTGCCGTCGATGGCGGGCCACCACGTGCTGGACGTGGCCGAGTTGCTGGTGCCGGGCGAGGGCGGCAAGTGGGGCGAGGGCATGGTCGTCGAGGACCTCGTACCGAGCCTGATGGCCCTCGGCCGCCCCACCCCGTCCGACCCGACGGCCTACACCCTGGCCGCGAACGACGCTACGGAGGCAGCCTCGTGAACCCCCCCGCCCCCTGGAACGGGCCGGCCCCGTCCGCCACGGACCCCCACCCGCCGGCGACCGCGCCGGCACACCTGCACCCGCACCCGCACCCGACGACAGCACCGCCCCCGCCCGTCCGGTCCGCCCGACCGCGCACGCACCCCGCCGAGGACCGGGTCGCAGGCCGTGACGAGGGCCGGGGCGAACGGGACACCGAGGGCGAGGACGGCGGCCGGGCACGGGACGCGCGCCGCGTCGAAGGTCTCCTCGTCGGCCTCGCCGCCGGGGACGCCGCCGGCTGGCCCGCCGCCCGGCACCGGGCCGCCCGCATGCCGGAGTGGACCCGCCGCCTCACCCGCGAACTGGACACCTTCGCCGAACACAACGCGACGACCACCCTCCCCGTCCCCATCGCCCTCAACCAGCCCCCGGAACCGCTGCGCCTCGGCCCCTCCGACGACGCCGAGTGGGCGGCCTTCGCGGCCGAGGCGGTCCTGCGGGCCGGGGACGACGCCGCCCTCGGCGACCTCAGCCGCGAACGCCGGATGCGCGCCGCCATCGACCTCACCTGGAACGCCGTCGCCTGCGAGGTCGCGGCGGCCGCCGACCGCGCGCCCGAGGTGGAGTCCGCCGTCCTGCCGCTGCGCGCCCGCATCTCCGTCCGCGCCGGCCTCGGGAACCTGGCCGCCGGTCTGCGGCCGCCCGCCACCGGACACGACAACCCCCACTACTTCGACGACGCGGCCTGTGTCCGGGCCTGCGTCCTGGCGGTGGCCCACCCCGGCGATCCCCGGGGCGCCGCCGAACTCGCCGAGTTCGACGCCCGCTACACCCAGGACGGCGACGGCGTGCACGGCGCCCGCGCGATGGCGGCGGCCTGCGCGCTGGCCCTGGCCGGCGCGGACCCCGGGGCCTGTGCGGCGGCGGCGCTCGCCGAACTCCCCGAGCACACGGAGATCGGCCGCAACGCCCGGCACGCCCTGGCCCTGGCCCACGCCTGCGACGGCGCGTTCGCGCTCGTCCCGCTCCTGGAACACCAGATCGTCGACCACGTCTACAGCTACGGCATCGCGGCGGCGGAGACGGTCCCGGTGGCCCTCGCCCTGATGACCGCGTCCGGCGGCCGTATCCACGAGGCGGTGCCCGCCGCCGCCTGCCTGTCCCGGGTGGCGGACTCGGCCCCGGCCCTCGCGGGCGCGCTGACCGGCGCGCTGGGCGGCGGCGCCGCGATCCCCGCCTCCTGGCGCGAGAGCTGCCGCACCCTCTCCGGCTGCGTACTGCCCCGGCTCACCGGCACCGACCTGGTGGAACTCGCCGGACTCCTGGAAGCCGCACAACCGGGCCCCGCAGGAGGATGATTCGGGGCATGACGCCCAAAGCACAAGAAAGCAACGGCGCAACCCTGGAAGAGCGCATCACGGCCGCCCTCGTCGGCGCGGCCGTCGGCGACGCCCTGGGCGGCCCCGTGGAGGGCTACTCCCCCGAGCAGATCCTCGAGCGCCACGGCGGCCGGGTCCACGGCATCGTCGGTCCCTGGAACGGCGACCGGTGGCGCACCGCCCGTCCCCTCGCCCCGTACCACAAGGGCGACGGGCACGTCACCGACGACACCTTGATGACCCACGCGCTGATCAGGGTCTACGCCACGGTCCGCGACCACCTGGACGCCTACGCGATCGCGGACCACCTGGTCCCGGACCTGCTGACGACACCCCGCTGGATCCCCGAACTGGAGGCGGAGGCACTCCCCCTGCACCGGATCTTCCTCGCGGAGAAGTGGCTCGTGACACGGCTGCACTACGGCCATGTCGATCCGCGCGAGGCGGGCGCGGGCAACATCGTCAACTGCGGTGCGGCGATGTACATGGCACCGGTGGGCCTGGTCAACGCGGCCAATCCGGCGGGCGCGTACGCCGAGGCGCTGGACATCGCGGGCGCCCACCAGTCCTCCTACGGCCGGGAGGCGGCCGGTGTCTTCGCGGCGGCGGTGGCGGCCGCCTGCGTGCCGGGCGCGACGGCGGAGTCCGTCGTCGAGGCCTGTCTGGCACTGGCGCAGGACGGGACGCGAACGGCGATCGAGAAGGTCTGTGAAACCGCCGCGCGCCACGGCGACTTCGAGTCGGCGCTGGTCCCGCTGCGGGAGGCGGTGACGCCGTACGACACCGTCGGCCCCGACTACCGCCGCCCCTCGCTGGCCGCCCGCCGACCGTCCCGGCTGCACGCCGTCGAGGAACTCCCCGTCGCCCTGGGGATGTTGCTGGTCGCCGGCGGCGACTACCGGGAGGCGGTCCTCGGCTCCGTCAACTACGGCCGCGACTGCGACTCGATCGCGACGATGGCCGCGGCGATGGCCGGCGCCCTCGGCTCGCCCCCGCCCGACGAGTGGTCCAAGCAGGTCGCCGAGGCGAGCCGCCTCGACCTCTGGCAGCCCGCGGCGACGCTCGCCGAGGTCACCCGGGAGATCTTCGGCCGGGACCTGCAAAACCGTCGCACCCACGAGCGGGCGTTCGCCGCGATCGGAGGTACGGGATGCTCCGACTGACCTGGGTGCAGCCGGAGGACCTCCTCGGGCACGAACTGCGCCAGGCGGCCCAGGACGGCCGCGAGCCGTCGGCGGTCGCCGCGCGGTGGAAGGCGGCCGGCGGCTGCGAGGCACCGGCCCGGGCGGGCGCGTCCCCCCAGCCGCCGTCCCGCTACCTCCGTCTCCTCGCGGAGGACCTCCTGGACGAACTGGCCGACCTGCCCAGCAGATCCGCGGAGCACGAGCCGACCGACCTGCGGCGGATCAAGGCCCTGTGCCGGGAGTGGCCGGACCGGCCGGACGGCGACCCGCCCGCGCCCGCCCGCAGCGCCCTGGAAGCGGCCTGGCTGGGCCGGGCCGTCGGCTGCCTGCTCGGCAAACCGGTCGAGAAACTCCCCCTGGACGCGGTCCGCCGGCTCGCCCGGTCCACCGGGAACTGGCCCCTCACCGGCTACTTCACCGCCCGCGGAGTCCCCGGGCCGCTCTTGGAGGAGCACCCCTGGAACCGCCGCTCGGCGGCCACCTCGCTGGCCGAGAACATCGACGGCATGCCCGAGGACGACGACCTCAACTACCCGCTGCTCAACCTGCTCCTGCTGCAACGTCACGGCAGGGACTTCACCACCGCGGACGTGGCCGGGCTCTGGCTGGACGAACTCCCCGCGGGCCGCGCCTTCACCGCCGAACGCGTCGCGCTGCGCAACCTGCTCTGCGGCATCGAACCCCCGCTCACCGCACGCCACCGCAACCCCTTCCGCGAATGGATCGGCGCCCTCATCCGCGCCGACGTGCACGGCTGGACCAACCCCGGGGACCCGGCGGCGGCCGCCGAACAGGCCCACCGCGACGCCACCCTCACGCACACCGCCAACGGGGTCTACGCGGCGATGTTCACCGCGGCCGCCATCGCCGCGGCCGCGACCGGCACCCAGGACGTCCACGCCTGTCTGCGCACCGGCCTGAGCGTCGTCCCGCCCCGCTCCCGTCTCGCGCGGGCCGTCACCGACGCCGTCCGACTGGCCGCGCAGCACGCCGACTTCGACACCGTGGTGGACGAACTGCACGCCGAGCACAAGGCGTACCACTGGGTCCACGCCGTCCCCAACTGCGCCCTGCTCGCCGCCGCCCTCACCCACGCGGACGGCGACTTCACCGGCTCCATCGGCCGTGCCGTGTCGGGCGCCCTGGACACCGACTCGGTCGGCGCGACGGCCGGCGGGATCGCCGCCCTGCTCACCGGCGACCCGGCCGCCCTGCCCGACCACTGGACGGCGCCCCTGAAGAACCGCCTGGCCACCTCGGTCGCCGGTCTCGACGGCACCGGCTTCGACACCCTGGCCCACCTCACCTGGTCCCTCACCCACCGGGAGGCTTCCCGCCCATGACCGACACCGCCGTGCCCGGCCGCACGCACCCCGATCCCGCCGCCCCCGCGGACACCACCGCCCAGGCGCCCCGCCGCGCCCGGGCCGATTCGCCGTGCGCGTCATGACCGAGAAGCCCGCACCCCTGCACGGGATCCGCGTCCTCGACCTGGCCACCCTCTTCGCCGGGCCGCTGGCCGCCACCATGCTCGGCGACTTCGGCGCGGATGTCGTCAAGGTCGAGCACCCCACCCGGCCCGATCCCTCCCGCGGTCACGGCCCGTCGAAGGACGGCGTCGGC
Source organism: Streptomyces asoensis (assembly GCF_016860545.1). Taxonomy (NCBI): domain Bacteria; kingdom Bacillati; phylum Actinomycetota; class Actinomycetes; order Kitasatosporales; family Streptomycetaceae; genus Streptomyces; species Streptomyces asoensis. The sequence continues at coordinate 26,443 of NZ_BNEB01000001.1, forward strand.
CTCTGGTGGAAGATCCTCGGCCGCAACAAGCGCACCATCACCCTCGACCTCTCCCGGCCCGGCGGCCGCGCCACCCTCCTGCGTCTCGTCCGCACGGCCGACGTCGTCGTCGAGAACTTCCGCCCCGGCACCCTGGAGAAGTGGGACCTCGGCTGGGACACGCTGTCGGCGGCCAACCCCCGGCTCGTCCTCGCCCGGGTCACCGCCTTCGGCCAGTTCGGTCCCTACGCGCACCGGCCGGGCTTCGGCACCCTCGCCGAGGCGATGAGCGGGTTCGCCGCGATCACCGGGGAGCCGGACGCGTCCCCGACCCTGCCGCCCTTCGGACTGGCCGACTCGATCGCTGGTCTGGCCACCGCCTACGCCGTCATGACCGCCCTCGCCGGCCGCGACCGCACCGGTGAGGGACAGGTCGTCGACATGGCGATCATCGAGCCCATCCTCACCGTGCTCGGCCCCCAGCCGCTCTGGTACGACCAGCTCGGCTACGTCCAGGCCCGTACCGGCAACCGGTCCGCCAACAACGCCCCCCGCAACACCTACCGCACGGCCGACGGAGGCTGGGTGGCCGTGTCCACGTCGGCCCAGTCGGTCGCCGAGCGCGTGATGCGCCTGGTCGGACGGCCCGACCTGATCGACGAACCGTGGTTCGCGACCGGCGCCGACCGGGCCGCCCACGCCGACGTCCTCGACGAGGCGGTCGGCAGCTGGATCGCCGCCCGGGACCGCGTCGACGTCCTCGCCGCCTTCGAGAAGGCCGAGGCGGCGATCGCCCCGGTGCAGGACGTGCGGGACGTGATGACGGACCCCCAGTACCAGGCCCTCGACACGATCACCGCGGTCGACGACCCCGAACTGGGCCGCGTCCGTATGCAGAACGTGCTCTTCCGGCTCTCCGCCACCCCCGGCGCGATCCGCTGGGCCGGCCGCCCGCACGGCGCCGACACGGAGGAGGTCCTGACCGAGCTGGGGCTGACCACAGCCGAGCTGACGTCCCTGCGCGAGGCGGGCGTCCTGTGAGCAGAACGCCCCTGACCTGGCTCTACGTGCCGGGCGACCGCCCGGAGACGGTCACCAAGGCCCTCGCCTGCGGCGCCGACGTCGTCATCGTCGACCTGGAGGACGCGGTCGCCCCGGACCGCAAGGAGTACGCCCGCACGGCCACCGCCGAACGCCTGGGCGAGCCCCAGCCGGTCCCCGTCCACGTCCGGGTGAACTCCCTGGACAGCCCGTTCGCCGCGGCGGACCTGCGCACGATGGCCGCCCTCCCCGGGGTCGCCGCCCTGCGCCTGCCGAAGGTGACGTCCCCGCACCAGATCACCCGGGTCGCCGAGAGCGTCCCGCCCTCGGACCGCGGAGCCGTCCCTCTGCACGCCCTCCTGGAGACGGCCCTCGGCATCGAGCACGCCTACGCCATCGCCTGCGCCCACCCCTCGCTGCGCGGCATCGCCCTCGGCGAGGCGGACCTGCGGGCCGACCTGGGCGTCCGCGCCGACGCGGGCCTCGACTGGTCCCGCGCCCGGGTCGTGGTCGCCGCCCGGGCCGCGGGCCTGGCACCCCCGCCCCAGTCGGTCCACCCCGACATCCGCGACCTGGAGGGCCTGGCCACGAGCTGCGCCCACGGCCGCACCCTCGGCTTCCTGGGCCGCGCGGCCATCCACCCCCGCCAGCTCCCGATCATCGAACAGGCCTACCTGCCCACCCAGCACGAACTGGAGGAGGCCGAGACGATCGTGAAGGCGGCGGCCATCGACCAGGGCGCCCAGGCGCTGCCCGACGGCCGCTTCATCGACGCGGCCGTGGTGGCGACGGCCCAGCGGACGCTGTCCCTGGCGGCCCGCGGGGGCTGAAGCCGCGACCGCCGCACGGACGACGAGGGCGCCCGGGAGATCCCGGGCGCCCTCGTCGTCGGTCGGCCTACCGGCCGTCAGCTCTTCTTGCCCGCGGACCCGGCCTCGTCCTTGGCCTCGGCCTTCACCGCGGCCGGCTTCCCGGCGCCGGCCTCGGCACCGGCCTTGCCGTTCGCCTCGGGAACGGCCTCGGCCTTCGGGGCGTCGGCGGTCTGCGCGCCGGACTCGCCGGCACCGGCCTTCGCCACACCGGCGGCGTCGGCGTCGGACTTCCCGGCACTCACGGCACCGGCCTTCGCCGCGGCCTTGGCCTCGGTCTTGGCCTCGGTCTTGGCCTCGGTCTTCGTCGCGACCTTCGTCCCGGCCTTCGCCTTGCCCTCGGCGTCGGCGTCGGTCTTCCCGGCACCCTCGGCAGCCGGCTTCGCCCCGGACTCCGGGGCGTCCCCGTCGGCCGCGTCCTGCGACCCGCCCTCGGCTTCCGCCGCGTCGCCGGAGGCCTGCGCGGCGGGCTCGACCACTGCCTCACGGCCCGGCCGCTTCTTCGCCGAGACGACGAAGTACGCCACCGCGAGCAGGAACACGACCAGTGCGGTCCAGTCGTTCAGCCGCAGGCCCAGGATGTGGTGGGCGTCGTCGACCCGCATGTACTCGATCCAGGCGCGGCCCACGCAGTACGCGGCGACGTACAGCGCGAAGGCCCGTCCGTGTCCCAGCTTGAAGCGGCGGTCGGCCCAGATGACCAGGAGCGCCACGCCGACGCACCACAGCGACTCGTAGAGGAACGTCGGCTGGTAGTAGCCGGGCACCCGGCCGTCCGCCGAGGACGTGATGTGCAGGGCCCAGGGAAGGTCGGTCTCCTTGCCGTACAGCTCCTGGTTGAACCAGTTGCCCCAGCGGCCGATCGCCTGGGCGAGCGCGATGCCCGGTGCGATGGCGTCGGCGTAGGCGGGCAGGGCGATGCCCCGGCGCCGGCAGCCGATCCACGCGCCCACCGCTCCGAGCGCGATCGCGCCCCAGATGCCGAGACCGCCCTCCCAGACCTTGAAGGCGTCCACCCAGTCACGGCCCTCGCTGAAGTACAGCTCGTAGTCCGTGATCACGTGGTAGAGGCGGCCGCCGATCAGGCCGAAGGGCACCGCCCAGACGGCGATGTCGGCCACCGTGCCGGTCCGCCCGCCCCGGGCGACCCAGCGCCTGTTGCCGAGCCAGACCGCGACGAAGACGCCGATGATGATGCAGAACGCGTAGCCGCGCAGCGGAACGGGGCCGAGGTACAGCACCCCGTGCGACGGGCTGGGAATGTAGGCAAGTTCCATGGCAGGGTCGACGCTACCGTGCCGGGCCGGGCCGACGGCGGGCAGCCCGGCTACGGCTCCATAACGGGCAGGTGTGAAGGGGCCTTACCCTCTGTCACCCTTTGTCGGCCTCCTCCACCATCTGCTTCAGCTTCGCCGGGGTCATCGACTGGTCCGCGTAGATGTTCTTGCCGTTGAACAGCACGGTCGGGGTGCCGCCGAAGTGGCCGTTCTGGAAGGCCTGGTTGGACTTCACGACCCAGCTGTCGTGGGTGCCGCCCTCGACGCAGGCACGGAAGGCGGGGGTGTCCAGGCCGTCGACCTTCGCGGCGAGCCCGATGAGCTTGTCGGTGTCGGCGAAGGAGTCCTTGGTCTCCTCCGGCTGGTTCTCGTACAGCACGTCGTGGTAGGCGGGGAACTTCCCGGCGTCCTGGGCGCAGGCAGCCGCGTTGGCCGCCTTGCGCGAGCCGCTGCCGCCCATGTTGCCGTCGATGAGGGTGGCCAGGTGGTACTCGACCCGGAGCTTGCCCGCGGCCGTCAGCTCGTGGATCGTGGGGCGGTACGCCGTCTCGAACGCCTTGCAGGCCGGACAGCGGAAGTCCTCCCACACGGTGAGCGTGGACCTGGCGCTCTCCTTGCCGACGGGGATCGCCAGCGCGTCCTCGCCCTTCGCCCCCGAGGGCGCAACCACCGGGCCCGCCTTGTCGCTGCTGTCGTCCTTGCCGGAGTTCGCCGCGACGATGCCGATCACCGCCGCGAGGCCCAGCACGCAGACGACGCTGGACGCGACGATCAGCGTCCGCCGACGCCGCTCCGAGGCCTTCTGCTTCTCCCGCTCGACCGCCAGGCGCTCTCTGGCGGTGCGCTTTCCCGCACGATTCTTCTCGCTCACACCCCCAGAACGAACCGGGGAGGCGCATTGCGCCTCCCCGGTCCCAGGTCCACCCGTTCGAGTGAGCGGTACGGCAGCCGTGACCGGCCCCCGGCTACACCTTCCGGCGCACGCCCCGGGCCAGGTCGCCCGCGAGCGCGCGCACCGCTTCGAGGCCGGCCGCCTCGTCCGGCGCGTCCAGCATCCGCTTGACGAAGGCCGAGCCCACGATCACGCCGTCGGCGAACCCGGCCACCTCGGCGGCCTGCGCCGCGTCGGAGACGCCGAGACCGACGCAGACGGGCAGTCCGCTGCCGGTGGCCCGGGTCCGCTCGACCAGGTTCTGGGCCTGGGTGCCCACCGACTCACGGGTGCCGGTGACGCCCATCAGCGAGGCCGCGTACACGAAGCCGCTGCCCGCCTCGGTGATCTGCGCGAGCCGCGCGTCCTGGCTGCTCGGCGCGACGACGAAGACCGTCGCGAGGCCGTGCTTGTCGGCGTGTTCCCTCCACAGCGCCGACTCCTGCACCGGCAGGTCGGGCAGGATGCAGCCCGCGCCGCCCGCCTCGGCCAGTTCGGCGGTGAAGCGCTCGACGCCGTAGCGGTCGATCGGGTTCCAGTACGTCATGACGAGGATCGGCTTGCCCGAGGCCTCGAAGGCCTCCCGTACCGTCCGCATGACGTCCGCGATCCGCACCCCGCCGCGCAGCGCGATGTCGTCGGCGGTCTGGATCACCGGGCCGTCGAGGACGGGGTCGCTGTGCGGCAGCCCGACCTCGACGACGTCCGCCCCGCCGTCCAGAACAGCCTTGATCGCCTCGATGCCCCCGTCCACGGTCGGGAAGCCGGCCGGCAGGTAGGCGATGAGCGCGGCGCGGTCCTCGGCCCCGGCCGCGGCAAGGGTCTCCGAGAGCAGCCGGCTGTTGCCGCCGGTGACTGCGGTCCCGCTCACTTGGCGTCCCCCTCGATCTCGGCGGTGGCGGCCGCGTCGGCGGCGACCTCGGCGTCGGTGTCGTACAGGCCGAAGTAGCGGGCCGCGGTGTCCATGTCCTTGTCGCCGCGACCGGACAGGTTGACGACGATCAGCCCGTCCTTGCCGAGCTCCTTGCCGACCTCCAGGGCTCCGGCCAGCGCGTGGGCGCTCTCGATGGCCGGGATGATGCCCTCCGTGCGCGACAGCAGACGCAGCGCCTGCATGGCCGCGTCGTCGGTGACCGCGCGGTACTCGCCGCGGCCGGTGTCCTTGAGGTAGGAGTGCTCGGGGCCGATGCCCGGGTAGTCCAGACCGGCGGAGATGGAGTACGGCTCGGTGATCTGGCCCTCGTCGTCCTGGAGGACGTAGGAGCGGGAGCCGTGCAGGATGCCGGGCTCGCCGGCGGTCAGGGTCGCCGCGTGCTCGCCGGTCTCGACGCCGTGGCCGGCCGGCTCGCAGCCGACGAGGCGGACGCCGGAGTCCGGGATGAAGGCGTGGAAGAGGCCGATGGCGTTGGAGCCGCCGCCGACGCAGGCGACCGCCGCGTCGGGCAGGCGGCCCGCGCGCTCCAGGATCTGGCGGCGGGCCTCGACGCCGATGACGCGGTGGAAGTCGCGCACCATCGCCGGGAAGGGGTGCGGTCCGGCGACCGTGCCGAACAGGTAGTGGGTGCGGTCGACGTTGGCGACCCAGTCGCGGAAGGCCTCGTTGATGGCGTCCTTCAGCGTGCGGCTGCCGGACTTCACGGCGACGACCTCGGCGCCCAGCATGCGCATGCGGGCCACGTTGAGGGCCTGGCGCTGGGTGTCGATCTCGCCCATGTAGATGGTGCACTCGAGTCCGAAGAGCGCGCACGCGGTGGCCGTGGCGACGCCGTGCTGGCCGGCGCCGGTCTCGGCGATCACACGGGTCTTGCCCATGCGCCGGGTGAGCAGTGCCTGGCCGAGCACGTTGTTGATCTTGTGGGAGCCGGTGTGGTTGAGGTCCTCGCGCTTGAGGAAGACCCGGGCGCCGCCGGCGTGCTCGGCGAACCTCGGGACCTCGGTGAGGGAGCTGGGCCGGCCCGTGTAGTGCACGAGCAGGTCGTCGAGCTCGCGGGCGAACTCGGGGTCGTGCTTGGCCTTGTCGTACTCGACGGCGACCTCGTCCACGGCGGCGACGAGGGCCTCCGGGATGAACTTGCCGCCGAACGCGCCGAAGTAGCCTTCGGCGCTGGGAACCAGACCCTCGGGATCGGGAACGAAGAACTCGCTGGGCATGAGTGGACCTCACGGTGAGTGGTGTGTGAACAGCACTGATCGCCGTGGGGGCAGGGATTGTCCGTCGGCTGCGAGCCGTATGTGGCTGATCGCTGAGATCCCCGCGCCCCTAAAGGGCGCGCTGCCATCGACGGCCGTTGACCTGCCCGGGCTCGTCCCCGATGACGTACCGCACGCGCCGGCCGTGCACCCGGCGGGCGGGCGCGCGGCAGCCACGGGGGCGGCAGCCGCGCGCGAGGCGGGCGTACCGGTCCATGGCCGTCGTCGTGGGTGTCATCGGACCGATCCTACCGGGTGATCAGCCGCGGCCGTGGCGCAGCGCGGGGTGCTCGCCCGCGGCGACCAGGTCGGCGACGGCCGTCTTCGGGTCACGGCCGGTGACCAGGGACTCGCCGACCAGGACCGCGTCGGCGCCGGCGTTGGCGTACGCGATGAGGTCGTGCGGGCCGCGGACACCGGACTCGGCGACGCTGACCACGTGGGCCGGGATCTCCGGGGCGATCCGCTCGAAGGTGCCGCGGTCGACCTCGAGGGTCTTCAGGTTGCGCGCGTTGACGCCGATCACCTTGGCGCCCGCGTCGACCGCACGCTCGATCTCGTCCTCGTCGTGGACCTCGACGAGCGGGGTGAGGCCGATGGAGACGGCACGCTCGATCAGCGATTCCAGGGCCGACTGCTCCAGGGCGGCCACGATCAGCAGCGCGAGGTCGGCGCCGTACGCGCGGGCCTCCCACAGCTGGTACGAGGTGACGATGAAGTCCTTGCGCAGCACCGGGATGTCGACCCGCGCGCGGACCGCCTCGAGGTCCGCGAGGGAGCCGCCGAAGCGGCGCTGTTCGGTCAGGACGGAGATGACGGCCGCGCCGCCCGCCTCGTAGTCCGCGGCCAGTCCGGCCGGGTCGGCGATCGCGGCCAGCGCGCCCTTGGACGGGCTGGAGCGCTTGACCTCGCAGATCACCTTGACGCCGTCGCCGCGCAGGGCGGCCACGCCGTCCTTGGCGGCGGGGGCCTTCGCCGCGCGCTCCTTGAGCTCGTCGAGGCTGACGCGCGCCTGCCGCTCCGCGAGGTCGGCACGGACTCCGTCGATGATCTCGTCGAGCACACTCACGCGAGCGGCCCCCTTCCAGACGGCTGACAGACGGTTGACAATTGCAGCGACCGGTGAAAAAAGGCGGTCACTGCGATGGTATCCGCAGGAGGGCGAAGGCCCCGCATCCGGTTGACGGCATTCCCACTACCTGGACGTTCCCCCGTTGATCAAGGATGCAGCCGGTCACCGAACGGCAGGTTCCGGACAACCGTGAAGACCAGCAGGAACGCACCCAGCGCCCACAGCCGCACGGCGCCGGGTTCGAGGCGCACGGGCCGTCCGCGGGCCGCGCGGACCACCCAGACGGTCCACAGGACGGCGAAGCCCAGATAGGCGGCGACGGCGGGGGCGTTGTCGTGCAGGGCGGTGACGAGGTCCCCGTGCACGAAGGCGTGCGCGCTGCGCAGACCGCCGCAGCCGGGGCAGTACAGGCCCGTGAGGCGCAGCAGGGGGCAGACCGGGTAGTGGCCGGGCTCGTTGGGGTCGACGGTCCCGACGTAGGCGAACGCGGCGACGACGGCCGCGAGGATCCCGGCGGGCACGGCGAGCCGCCCGAACACGGTGCCCCGCGGTGTCGGGGGCATCGGGGGCACCGGTGGTGCCGGGGGCGTCACGCGGTGACCGTCGGCGTTCACGTCTCGCATTGTGCCCCGCGGGGGCGCCGCACGCGCGTGAGGGGCGGCCGGTTGTGCACCGGCCGCCCATCACGGCGGTCCTGCGGGAGTCCTGCGGGACTCAGCTCTCGGCGCCCGCCGGCTCGCGGGTCGCTGCGACCTGGTGCACCGGGTGCGTGTCGGTCGGCATGCCGAGGCCCATCGCGCGCATGATGCCGCCGACGACACCGCCGAGCGCCACGATCGCCATGCCGGCCCAGAAGCCGATCGGCTCGGCCATCACCATGAACGCGCCCGCGACGGCGAAACCGATGAAGGCGATGATGACACCGGTCCAGGCGGCCGGGGTGTGTCCGTGGCTGCTGCCCGCCATGACTTGCTCCTCATTGCTGTCTCTGTGTCCGTCCGAGCCGGACGCTGCTCGTCCATTGTCCCGTACCCGGACCCGCTCCGGACGCGGGGGTGGCTTGCGGACGGCGTCTGATTCACCACACCGCCGGCGGGGCGGGCGCGGGGGGTGCGGGGCCCGGCACCGGGCGTCACGTCCGGTGCCCCGTGCCCGTGCTCAGGCCGGATCCGCGCCCGTGGGGTCCTCGCCCCGGTCCAGGGCCTTCCACATGTCCTCGGGCCGGTCCGGGTCGACGGGCTTGGGCGCGCGGCGGGGGCGGGGGGTGCCGTCGCGTTCGTAGCGGCCGGACATGGTGGGCCACAGGCGGCCGTAGCGCAGGGCGAGCAGGCCGGCCAGCAGGATCAGCGCGCCGCCCGCGGCCGCGACGTAGGGCCAGGCGGTGTGGCTGAACGCGGAGACGGTCGCCGAGGTGTCGCCGGAGGCCCGCGCGGCCTGCTCGTCGAGCGCGGAGCCGTCGGAGGCGCCGATCAGGGCGGCGGCCACGGTGCCGGCGCCGGAGAGCGCGAGCAGGGCGGAGACCGCGAAGCGGCCGGTCCTGCGGACGGCGAACACGGCGACGAGCGCGGCGAGCGCCGCTATGGCGAGCGCCGCGGGCACGCCCGTGACGTCGCTGCCCTTGGCGGTCAGGGGGAAGGCGCCGCCGGCCACCGTGGCCGTGCCCCGCGACCAGAGCTGCCGGGTGGAGAGCAGGGTCACGGCCGAGCCCAGCGCGCCGAAGAGCAGGGCGAGCGCGAGGCTGCGGCGGCCGGACCCGGCGGGGGCGGCGGCTTCGGATCGGGGGTGCGGAACAGCAGTCACGTAGTCCACTATCGCCTGAACCCCGGGCGAACCGGCACCCGGGGTTCACGTGAGACGCGTCCTATCTGCGCGGCGGCGGTCCGCCCGGCCGCCCGGAAGGGGCCCGTCAGCCCAGCCGGTTGGCCGTGTGGACGGCCCGCAGGACCGCGGCCGCCTTGTTGCGGCACTCCTGGTCCTCGGCGACCGGGTCGGAGTCGGCGACGATGCCCGCGCCGGCCTGGACATAGGCGGTGCCGTCGCGCAGGAGGGCCGTGCGGATGGCGATGGCGGTGTCGGAGTCGCCGGCGAAGTCCAGATAGCCCACGCAGCCGCCGTAGAGCCCGCGGCGGGACGGCTCCAGTTCGTCGATGATCTGCATGGCACGCGGCTTGGGGGCGCCGGAGAGGGTGCCGGCCGGGAAGCAGGCGGTGAGGACGTCGAAGGCGGTGCGGCCCGCCGCGACCTTCCCGGTGACCGTGGAGACGATGTGCATCACGTGCGAGTACCGCTCGACGGACATGAAGTCGACGACCTCGACCGAGCCCGGTTCGCAGACCCGGCCCAGGTCGTTGCGGCCGAGGTCGACGAGCATCAGGTGCTCGGCGCGTTCCTTGGGGTCGGCGAGCAGTTCGTCGGCGAGGGCCTGGTCCTCCTGCGGGGTGGCCCCGCGGTGCCGGGTGCCGGCGATGGGGTGCACCATGGCGTGGCCGTCCTCGACCTTGACCAGGGCTTCCGGGGAGGAGCCGACGACGTCGAAGCCGTCGAAGCGGAACAGGTACATGTACGGGGACGGGTTCGTCGCCCGCAGCACGCGGTAGACGTCCAGGGCGCCGGCCGTGCACGCCGTCTCGAAGCGCTGCGAGGGGACGACCTGGAAGGCCTCGCCGGCGCGGATGCGCTCCTTGACGTCCTCGACGGCCCGCTGGAAGTCGGGGCCGCCCCACAGGGCGCTGTACTCGGGGAGTTCGGAGGGCGGGAGGACGGCCGGGGGCTGGGCGACCGGGCGGGAGAGGTCGGCCTCCATCGCGTCCAGGCGGGCGACCGCGTCGGCGTAGGCCTCGTCGACGCCGGTGTCGAGGTCGTTGTGGTTGATCGCGTTGGCGATCAGCAGGACCGAGCCCTCCCAGTGGTCCATGACGGCGAGGTCGCTGGTGAGGAGCATGGTCAGCTCGGGCAGCCGCAGGTCGTCGCGGTCGCCGGGGCCGATCTTCTCCAGGCGGCGGACGATGTCGTAGCCGAGGTAGCCGACCATGCCGCCGGTGAAGGGCGGCAGGCCGTCCTCGCGGGGGGTGTGGAGGGTCTCGACGGTGGCGCGCAGGGCGGCCAGCGGGTCGCCGTCCACGGGGACGCCGACGGGCGGGGTGCCGAGCCAGTGGGCCTGGCCGTCGCGTGCGGTGAGGGTCGCGGCGCTGCGTACGCCGATGAAGGAGTAGCGGGACCACTGGTATGCCGTGCGGCCGTTCTCCGCGGACTCCAGCAGGAAGGTGCCGGTGCGCTCGGCGGCGAGCTTGCGGTAGAGCGCGACCGGGGTGTCGCCGTCGGCGAGGAGCTTGCGGGTGACGGGGATGACGCGGCGGTCGGCGGCCAGCTTGCGGAACGTCTCGAGGTCCATGGCGGCTGACCTTACTGATCCGCGGCGGCTGCGCCGGAACCGGCGTTCTCGATCAGCACGTCGGCGTCGAAGCAGGTGCGCGCGCCGGTGTGGCAGGCGGCGCCCACCTGGTCGACCTTGACGAGCACGGTGTCGGCGTCGCAGTCCAGGGCGACGGACCTGACCCACTGGAAGTGGCCGGAGGTGTCGCCCTTGACCCAGTACTCCTGGCGGCTGCGCGACCAGTAGGTGCAGCGGCCGGTGGTGAGTGTGCGGTGCAGCGCCTCGTCGTCCATCCAGCCGAGCATGAGCACCTCACCGGTGTCGTACTGCTGGGCGATGGCGGGGACGAGACCGTCGGCGCTGCGCTTGAGGCGCGCGGCGATCTCGGGGTCGAGGCTGCTGGTGCTGGTCATGCCGCCATTGTGCCGCGCGCCGCGGACGGTGACGGGCCGTGTCCACCGATCGGAAGGACCGGCGGGACGGAGCGGACGGGGGTGTCCCGGCCGGGGCGGTGGCCGGCGGGCGGGTGGGCGTGGCCGGTGCGCGGTCGTAGGCTGACCGCATGTCGACTTTCGCCAAGCGTGAACGGCTCCTGCTCGCCGACCTCTTGGAAACGTCGGGCCCCGAGGCTCCGACCCTGTGCGAGGGCTGGCGCACCCGTGACCTGGCGGCACACGTGGTGGTGCGCGAGCGCCGCCCGGACGCCGCCGGGGGCATCCTGATCAAGCAGCTCGCGTCCCGACTGGACCGGGTGATGGAGGAGTTCGCCGCCAAGCCGTACGAGGAACTCCTCCATCTGATCCGCACGGGTCCCCCGCGCTTCTCGCCCTTCCAGGTCAAGCAGCTCGACGAGGCGTCCAACACCATCGAGTTCTACGTCCACACGGAGGACGTCCGGCGGGCCCGGCCGGACTGGACCCCGCGCGCCCTCGACCCGGTCTTCCAGGACGCCCTGTGGTCGCGTCTGGAGCGCACCGCGCGCCTGATGGGCCGCGGCACCGCGACCGGCCTGGTGCTGCGCCGCCCGGACGGCCGTACGGTGGTCGCCAACCGGGGCACGCCGGTGGTGACGGCCACCGGTGAGCCGTCGGAGCTGCTGCTGTTCCTGTACGGCCGGCAGAGCGCCGCGACGGTGGATCTGGAGGGCGAGAAGGACGCGATCGCCCGGCTGCACGAGGGCAAGCAGCTCGGGATCTGAGCGCGGGAGCCCCGGCGGGTCGCCGGCCGGTGCCGGGACCCCGGCCGGGGCTCCTTCGTGATGTCCTCGTGCGGCTGTTCCATCCGGACGGGTGAGTTCAGCGCACGGGGTGTCCGGTCTCCCGCAGCGCGTTCTTGACCTCGCCGATCCGCAGGTCGCCGAAGTGGAACACGGACGCGGCGAGCACCGCGTCCGCGCCCGCGTCGACGGCCGGCGGGAAGTCGGCGAGCCGGCCGGCGCCGCCGGAGGCGATGACCGGGACGCGTACGTGCTCGCGCACGGCGGCGATCATGTCGAGGTCGTAGCCGTCCTTGGTGCCGTCCGCGTCCATCGAGTTGAGCAGGATCTCGCCGGCGCCCAGTTCGGCCGCCCGGTGCGCCCACTCGATCGCGTCGATGCCGGTGCCCTTGCGGCCGCCGTGGGTCGTCACCTCGAAGGTCCCGGCGGGGGTGCGCCGGGCGTCCACCGAGAGGACCAGGACCTGGCTGCCGAACCGCTCGGCGATCTCCTTGATCAGTTCCGGGCGGGCGATGGCGGCGGTGTTGACGCCGACCTTGTCCGCGCCGGCCCGCAGCAGCCTGTCGACGTCCTCGGGGGTGCGCACCCCGCCGCCGACGGTGAGCGGGATGAACACCTGCTCGGCGGTGCGGCGCACCACGTCGTAGGTCGTCTCCCGGTTGCCCGACGAGGCGGTGATGTCGAGGAACGTCAGTTCGTCGGCGCCCTCGGCGTCGTACACCTTGGCCATCTCGACGGGGTCGCCCGCGTCGCGCAGGTTCTGGAAGTTGACGCCCTTGACGACGCGGCCGTTGTCCACGTCCAGACACGGGATGACCCGTACGGCGAGCGTCATACGGCGGACTCCTCGTTTCCCGGGCCGGCGCGGAACGCCTCGACCTCGACCTCGACGACCAGGCTCGGGTCCACGAGGCCGGAGACGATGACCATGGACGCGGCGGGGCGGACGGAGTCGAACAGCTCCTTGTGGGCGCGTCCGACCTCGTCGACGTCGCGCGCGTGGGTCAGGTACATGCGGGTGCGCACGACGTCGTCGCGTCCCAGACCCAGCCGGTCCAGCGCCGCGAAGGCGACGCCGAACGCGTTGACCGTCTGCTCGTACGGATCGCCGCCGGCGATCTCGCCGTCCACGACCGAGGTGCAGCCGGAGACCAGCACCAGGCCGTTGGGCAGTTCCACCGCGCGGGAGTAGCCGAAGGCCTCCTCCCAGGGGGCGCCGGTCGTCACGCGTCGCAGTTCGCTCACCGGGCCACCGCCTCCAGGGCCTCTTCCAGGGTGAAGGCCTCGGCGTACAGGGCCTTGCCGACGATGGAGCCCTCCACGCCGAGCGGGACGAGTGCGGCGATGGCGCGCAGGTCGTCGAGGGAGGAGACCCCGCCGGACGCCACGACGGGACGGTCCGTCACGGCGCAGACGTTCTTCAGGAGCTCCAGGTTGGGGCCCTGGAGGGTGCCGTCCTTGGCGATGTCGGTGACGACGTAGCGGGCGCAGCCCTCCTTGTCGAGGCGGGCCAGCGTCTCGTAGAGGTCGCCTCCGTCGCGGGTCCAGCCGCGCCCGCGCAGGGTCGTGCCCCGTACGTCGAGGCCGACGGCGATCTTGTCGCCGTGCTCGGCGATGACCTTGGCGACCCACTCGGGCGTCTCCAGGGCGGCCGTGCCCAGGTTGACGCGGGTGCAGCCGGTGGCGAGGGCGGCGGCGAGGGTGTCGTCGTCGCGGATGCCGCCGGACAGCTCGACCTTGATGTCCATCGCGCCGGCGACCTCGGCGATCAGGGCGCGGTTGTCGCCGGTGCCGAAGGCGGCGTCGAGGTCGACCAGGTGCAGCCACTCGGCGCCCGAGCGCTGCCAGGCGAGGGCCGCCTCGAGCGGGGAGCCGTAGGAGGTCTCGGTGCCCGACTCGCCGTGCACGAGGCGGACGGCCTGGCCGTCGCGGACGTCGACGGCGGGGAGGAGTTCGAGCTTGCTCACAGTGTTCCGATCCAGTTGGTGAGGAGCTGGGCTCCGGCGTCGCCGGACTTCTCGGGGTGGAACTGCGTGGCCCACAGGGCGCCGTTCTCCACGGCGGCCACGAACGGCTTGCCGTGCGTCGACCAGCTCACCTTCGGCGCGCGCAGCAGCGGGTTGTGCACGTCGAGGGACCAGTCCTGCACGGCGTAGGAGTGCACGAAGTAGAAGCGGGCGTCCGCGTCCAGGCCGGCGAACAGCTCGGAGTCGGCCGGGGCGTCGACGGTGTTCCAGCCCATGTGGGGCACGATCTCGGCCTGGAGCGGCTCGACGGCGCCGGGCCACTCGTCGAGGCCCTCGGTCTCCACGCCGTGCTCGATGCCCCGGGCGAACAGGATCTGCATGCCGACGCAGATGCCCATCACGGGCCGTCCGCCGGACAGCCGGCGGCCGATGATCCAGTCGCCGCGGGCCTCCTTCAGACCGCGCATGCAGGCGGCGAAGGCGCCGACGCCCGGCACCAGCAGTCCGTCGGCGTTCATGGCCGCGTCGAAGTCACGGGTGATCTCGACGTCGGCCCCGGCGCGCGCGAGGGCGCGTTCCGCGGAACGGACGTTGCCGAAGCCGTAGTCGAAGACGACGACCTTCTTCGGGTTCTTCGCGGCGGTGCTCAATTCCAGACCTCCAGCCGCACGACGCCGGCGAGGAGGCACATCGCGGCGCCGATGGAGAGCAGCACGATCAGGCTCTTCGGCATCTGCTGCTTGACGAAGGAGTAGATGCCCCCGGCGAGGAAGAGGCCGACGACGATCAGGACGGTCGACAGTCCGCTCATGGCTTTACAGTGCGCCCTTCGTGGAGGGGAGGATGCCGGCCGCGCGCGGGTCGCGCTCGGAGGCGTAGCGCAGGGCCCGGGCCAGCGCCTTGAACTGGCACTCCACGATGTGGTGCGCGTTGCGCCCGTAGGGCACGTGCACGTGCAGCGCGATCTGCGCCTGGGCGACGAAGGACTCCAGGATGTGCCGGGTCATCGTGGTGTCGTACTCGCCGATCATCGGCGCCATCTTCTCGGGCTCGGTGTGCACGAGGTAGGGGCGGCCGGAGAGGTCGACGGTGACCTGGGCGAGGGACTCGTCCAGCGGGACCGTGCAGTTGCCGAAGCGGTAGATGCCCACCTTGTCGCCGAGGGCCTGCTTGAAGGCGGCGCCGAGCGCGAGGGCGGTGTCCTCGATGGTGTGGTGGGAGTCGATGTGCAGGTCGCCGTCGGTCTTCACGGTGAGGTCGAACAGACCGTGCCGTCCGAGCTGGTCGAGCATGTGGTCGTAGAAGCCGACGCCGGTGGACACGTCGACCTTGCCGGTGCCGTCGAGGTTGATCTCGACGAGGACCGACGTCTCCTTCGTGGTGCGCTCGATTCTCCCGACACGCCCTTCGCGAGTCATGCGCTCTGCTCCTTCTTCAGTTCACGGACCGCGTCGAGGAACGCGTCGTTCTCTTCGGGGGTTCCGGCGGTGACCCGCAGCCAGCCGGGCACGCCGTTGTCCCGGACCAGGACGCCCCGGTCGAGGATCTGCCGCCAGACGGCGTGGGCGTCCTCGAACCGCCCGAACTGCACGAAGTTGGCGTCGGACGCCGTGACCTCGTAGCCGGTCGCGAGCAGCTCGCCCATCAGCCGGTCGCGTTCCGACTTGAGCTGCTCGACGTACTTAAGCAGCGTGCCGGTGTGCTCCAGGGCGGCCAGCGCGGTCGCCTGGGTGACGGCGGACAGGTGGTACGGCAGCCGGACGAGCTGGACGGCGTCCACGACCGCCGGGTGGGCGGCGAGGTAGCCGAGACGCAGGCCGGCCGCGCCGAAGGCCTTCGACATGGTGCGCGAGACGACGAGGTTCGGCCGTCCTTCGAGCAGCGGCAGCAGCGAGTCGCCGTGGCTGAACTCGACGTAGGCCTCGTCGACGACCACCATGGAGGGCTTGGCGCGCTGGGCGGCCTCGTACAGCGCGAGGACCGTCCCGGCCGGGACCGCGGTGCCGGTGGGGTTGTTGGGGGTGGTGACGAAGACGACGTCGGGCCGGTGCTCGGCGACGGCCCGTTCGGCGGCCGCGAGGTCGATGGTGAAGTCCTCGTTGCGGGGGCCGGAGATCCATCCGGTTCCGGTGCCGCGCGCGATGAGCCCGTGCATGGAGTACGACGGCTCGAAGCCGATCGCGGTCCGGCCGGGTCCGCCGAAGGTCTGGAGCAGCTGCTGGATGACCTCGTTGGAGCCGTTCGCCGCCCACACGTTCTCCGTGCCGACGCGGTACCCCGAGGTGTCGGTGAGGTACTTCGCGAGCTGCGTGCGCAGTTCGACGGCGTCGCGGTCGGGGTAGCGGTTGAGGTCGCGGGCCGCCTCGCGCACCCGCTCGGCGATCCGCTCGACCAGCGGTTCGGGCAGCGGGTAGGGGTTCTCGTTGGTGTTGAGCCGTACGGGGACGTCCAGCTGGGGCGCGCCGTAGGGGGACTTGCCGCGCAGCTCGTCCCGTACGGGGAGATCGTCGATTCCGAAGCTCACTTGCTCGTCGGTACCTTCCAGTCGAACCGCGCCTTGATCGCCGCCCCGTGGGCCGGCAGGTCCTCCGCCTCCGCGAGCGTCACCACGTGGTGCGCCACCTCGGCCAGCGCGTCACGGGTGTAGTCGACGATGTGGATGCCCCGCAGGAAGGACTGCACGGACAGTCCGGAGGAGTGGCAGGCGCAGCCGCCCGTGGGGAGCACGTGGTTGGACCCGGCCGCGTAGTCGCCGAGGGAGACCGGCGCCCAGGGGCCGACGAAGATCGCGCCGGCGTTCCTCACCCGGTCGGCCACGGCGGCGGCGTCGGCGGTCTGGATCTCCAGGTGCTCGGCGCCGTACGCGTCGACCACCCGCAGGCCCTCGTCGACGCCGTCGACCAGCACGATCGCCGACTGCCGGCCGGCGAGTGCGGGGACGATCCGGTCGTCGACGTGCTTGGTGGCCGCGACCTGCGGTTCCAGTTCCTTCGCGACCGCGTCCGCCAGGTCGACCGAGTCGGTGACCAGGACGGCGGCGGCCAGCGGGTCGTGCTCGGCCTGGCTGATCAGGTCGGCGGCGATGTGCACGGGGTCGGCCGTGGAGTCCGCGAGGACGGCGATCTCGGTGGGTCCGGCCTCGGCGTCGATGCCGATCTTGCCGGCGAAGTGACGCTTGGCGGCGGCGACCCAGATGTTGCCGGGGCCGGTGACCATGTTGGCGGGCGCGCAGGACTCGGTGCCGTGGGCGAACATCGCGACGGCGGTCGCGCCGCCGGCCGCGTAGACCTCGTCGACGCCGAGCAGGGCGCACGCGGCGAGGATCGTCGGGTGCGGGAGGCCGTCGTACTCGGCCTGCGCCGGGGAGGCGAGGGCGATCGACCCGACGCCGGCCTCCTGGGCCGGGACGACGTTCATGATCACGGAGGACGGGTAGACGGACCGGCCGCCGGGCGCGTACAGCCCGACGCGGTCGACGGGGACCCATTTCTCGGTCACGGAGCCGCCGGGGACGACCTGGGTGGTGTGCGTCGTACGGCGCTGCGCGCGGTGGACGAGACGGGCGCGGCGGATGGACTCCTCGAGGGCGGCACGCACGGCGGGGTCGAGGCGCTCCAGCGCGTCGGCGATCGCCTGCGCGGGAACGCGCACGGATTCCAGCCGCACCCCGTCGAACTTCTCCGCGAAGTCGATCAGCGCCGCGTCGCCCCGATGATGCACGGCCTCGCAGATCGGACGCACCTTCTCCAGGGCGGCCGAGACGTCGAAGTCGGCTCGGGGCAGCAGGTCGCGCAGGGCGGGTCCCTCGGGGAGGGCGTCGCCGCGCAGATCGATTCGGGAGATCACAGGGTCAATTCTCTCAGACCGGGATCGGGCCCCGTCCGCGTGTATCAATGGCTGATACAGAACGTGGCCGGAATCCGGAAGATCCCCTTCGGGTCCCGCGTCCGGGGGGCGCCCACCGGGCATGAACAGCCGTGCGATACCCATGAGTGACAGAAGAGGTGCGTGCAGTGACCGAGGGGGCCGGCATCCGTACGGGAGACGACGCGGGAGACCTGCCGGACGACCTGACCGCCGCCGAGGCCGGCATGTGGCAGGCCTTCCGCAACGGCAGCGTGTACGACCTGAGCAGCGGGGACACCGTCGTGGACGATCCGCACGGCGGGCATCCGTGGGGCGAGGCGCGCACGGTGCGGGCGCGGATCGTCGCCTGGCTGCTGCTGGCCGGGCCGCCCGCGCTGGCCGGCCGGGTCTCCTCGCTGAAGCTGGTGGGCGTGCAGGTCAGCGGCACCCTGGACCTCGCGGGCGGCACGGTGGTGCCGTACCTGGAGATGCGGCGCTGCCGGTTCGAGCGGGAGGTGCTGCTGCCGGAGGCGCGGTTCACCACCTTGCGGATGGTGGACTGCTCGGTGCCGCGTCTGGAGGCGGCCCGGGTGCACACCGAGGGCGATCTGCACCTGCCCCGCTGCCGCTTCCACAACGGCGTACGGCTCACCGACGCGCACATCGGCACCGACCTGCTGCTCAACCAGGCGATCGTCTACCGCGACCGCAGCGGGCGCTCGATCGCCGCCGACGGCATGACGGTCGGCCAGGACCTCCAGGCCGAGCTGCTCGAATCGCACGGGGAGCTCAGCCTGCGCAGCGCGAAGATCGGCGTGTCGCTGAGCCTGCGGGGCGCGCGGCTGGCCAATCCCTACACCCGGCTCGCGCTGAACGCGCCGCAGCTGACGGTGGAGCGCTCGCTGTACCTGACCCCGGCCGGCGTCGGCGGCCAGGCGCTGAGCGGCACGACCCCCGCCCGCGGGACCCGTGTCCAGCGCTTCGAGTGCCGGGGCGGGATACGGCTGGACGACGGGCGGTTCGGGGACGCCGTGGACCTGGAGCGGGCCCGGTTCGTGTTCACGGACGACCAGGAGCTGTCGCTGCGCCGGGTGCAGACGTCCGAACTGCGATTCCTCGGCGAGCGGCCGGGCCGCGGCAAGGTGGTGCTGTCGGGCGCCCGGGTGACCAACCTGGTGGACCGGGCGGCCGCCTGGCCGGGTCCGGGCAGCGTGCACATGGGCGGCTTCGCGTACGAGAACCTGGTGCCGCAGGGGCCGTTCCCGCTGGCCGAGCGGCTGCGCTGGGTGGCCGCGGCGACCGCCGAGTACGCCCCGGAGCCGTACGAGCGGCTGGCCACGGTGCTGCGGGCCGGCGGGGAGGACGAGGACGCCCGCGAGGTGCTGCTCGCCAAGCAGCGGCGGCGGCGCGAGACCCTGCCGCCGGCCGCGAAGCTGTGGGGCTACGCGCAGGACTGGACGGTCGCGTACGGGTACCGGCCGGGGCGGGCGGCGGTGTGGATGGCGGTGCTGTGGGCGGCGAGTTCGCTGGCCTTCGCGCACGCCGCGCACCCGCCCGTCGACGCGGGGCACCCGCCCTGGAACCCGGCCCTGTTCGCGCTCGACCTGCTGCTGCCGGTGATCGACCTGGGCCAGGTCGGCCAGTGGCAGCTGAGCGGCGGCTGGCAGTGGCTGTCGGCGGCGCTGATCCTGCTGGGCTGGATCCTGGCCACGACGGTGGCGGCGGGGGCGACGAGGCTGCTGCGCCGGGGCTGACCAGCGCACTCCGCGTGCCCGTACGGTCGCGGTGCTGTGACCTTTTACCGCCCCTTGACCGGAGGGTGTACAACTTTCGTGAAGGTCCCCGAACCCTCTGGCGCAATCTGAACCCGCGGCTTTTCAATGGGCCACACCATGGCTCTGCTGCCCCCGTTCATCCGTGCCTCCCGGGCCTCCCGGACGACACGGAACGCCGCCGCCCCCCACAGCGCCGCCGGGCTCCCCGCCGACGACGAGGTGCTCCTCGACGTGCCCGACGACCGTCTCGGTCCCGCCCTGGTCGCCGCCGGCCTGGGCGCCTACGCACCTGCCGCCCAGCTCATGGCCCGTACCCGGGAACAGGCCGAGTGGGAGTACCGCGACCGCTACGCGACCCGCCTGGCGTCCTTCGCGCGCTCGCGTCCGGAGTGGTTCGAGGAGTGGCGTGCCGCCGCCCCGCGCGACCCGGACGTCCTGCTGGTGTCCGCCCAGCTCGCGGTGGACCGGGCCTGGAGCTCCCCGGCCCGGGCCGAGCTGCTGCGCGAGGTCAGTCCGCTGATCACGGCGGCCGCGCAGAGCGACGTACGCGACCCGGTGCCGTGGCGGATCGCCCTCGACCACGCGCGCGGCACGCGGGCCGGGCACAAGTACTTCGGCGAGCTGTGGGAGGCGGCGGTGCGCCGGGCGCCGCACCACTACGGCTGCCATGTGGCCGCCGAGCGCTATCTGGCCGAGTCGTGGCACGGCTCCCACCGGGAGTGCTTCGACTTCGCCGACCGGGCCGCGCAGGACGCGCCGGCCGGCTCCCTCGTCCAGGCGCTGCCCGCGCGGGCCGCCTTCGCGTACCTGACCGACGGCTGCGGGCCCGAGGTGCCGCGCGAGCGGCTGGACGCGGCGGCCGACCGCGCCGTCGCGCTCTCCGCCCGTTTCCCCTCCCTCGACCCGTGGCCGGCCGAGATCCGCAACCTGCTGACGTACGTGCTGGTCCGCCTGGACCGGCGCGACGACGCCCTCGCCCAGCTGCGCCTGATCGGCCCGTACGCGACGTCCTTCCCCTGGGGCCGGCTGTCGGACGACCCGCTCGGCCACTTCCTGGCGGTGCGCGAGGAAGTGCGCTCCGGGCCGTCCGGGCGGCCCCCGTGGCAGCCGGAGAACGGGCACGGCGGACGAGTTAGTCCCGGGGACCACTAGGCTTCTGCGTCGTGACCACCGTCCGTCTGCCGCTCTTCCCCCTCAACTCGGTGCTGTTCCCGGGACTCGTGCTCCCGCTGAACGTCTTCGAGGAGCGTTATCGCGCCATGATGCGCGACCTGCTGAAGACCCCCGAGGACGAATCGCGCCGGTTCGCCGTCGTGGCCATCCGTGACGGCCACGAGGTCGCGGCGAGCTCCCCGGGGCTGCCCGATCCGACCTCGCCGCCCGACCGCGGCCCCGCGGCCGGCTTCGGCGACTCCCCCCTCGAGACGTTCCACGACGTGGGCTGCGTGGCCGACGCGGCGACGATCCGCGAACGCGCCGACGGCACCTTCGAGGTGCTGGCCACCGGCACGACGCGCGTGAAGCTGCTGTCGGTGGACGCCTCGGGCCCCTTCCTGACCGCCGAGCTCCAGGAACTGCCCGAGGAGCCGGGGGACGAGGCGGGTGCTCTCGCGGAGGGGGTGCTGCGCGCCTTCCGGCAGTACCAGAAGCGCCTGGCGGGTGCCCGCGAACGCTCCCTGACCACCGGCGCCGAGCTGCCGGACGACCCGTCCGTGGTGTCGTACCTGGTGGCGGCGGCGATGATGCTGGACACCCCGACCAAGCAGCGCCTGCTCCAGGCCCCCGACACCGCTTCCCGGCTGCGGGAGGAGCTGACCCTGCTGCGCGCGGAGACGGCGATCATCCGCAGTCTGCCCTCGCTGCCCGCGTCGGACCTGACGCGCGGCCCGACGAGTCTGAACTGAAGGTCCGGCCCGCATGGCGAAGAAGCAGAAGAAGCAGCAGCAGTCCGGGGGCACGCCCGCGACGGTGGCCCTCACCGCCGCCGGGGTGGAGTTCACGGTGCACGCCTACGAGCACGACCCGAGCCACCCGTCCTACGGCGAGGAGGCGGCCGAGGCGATGGGCGTCTCCCCCGACCGGGTCTTCAAGACGCTGGTCGCGGACGTGGACGGCGCCCTGACGGTGGCCGTCGTGCCGGTGGCCGGTTCGCTGGACCTGAAGGCCCTGGCCTCGGCGGTCGGCGGCAAGCGGGCGGCGATGGCCGACCCGGTCCTTGCGGAGCGCACCACGGGCTACGTCCGGGGCGGCATCTCGCCCCTGGGGCAGCGCAAGCGGCTCCCCACGGTCGTGGACGCCTCGGCGACGGACCACGCCACCATCTGCGTCTCGGCCGGCCGCAGGGGCCTGGAGGTCGAGCTGTCCCCCGCCGACCTGGCCGCCCTCACCGCGGCGGTGCTGTCCCCGATCGCCCGCGGCTGACCGGCCCGGGAGCGGGGTGGGCGGGGCTGCCCGCCCGGGGTGAGCGGTACGGGACAAGTCCTGCGGGAGCGCGGCACGGGCAGCGCCGTCACGCCATCGGCGCGCCGTAGCCGTCCTTGGGAAGACCGGGGTCCGGCCGGTACGGGTCGGCTTCGCGCGGTCCGAACAGCGCCGTGAGCCCCAGATGCACCAGCACCGCGGCGAACGGCCACGCCAGCAGCGCACCCTTCGCCCCCAGCTTCAGGGGCGCGGAGAACGTGACCCCCTTGCCCACGTCCTGCGCGTGCGCGAGCACGTCGGAGCCGGGTCCCAGCCACACCCCCAGCCGCCAGGCGAGGAGCGAGCCGAGGAATCCGCCGACGCCGAGCGCGACCACGAGGGGGACCCCGCCGCGCCGCCGCCACAGGAACACGGCCAGCGCGCTGAGGGCACCGCACGCCAGGGCCAGCAGGGTGAACGTGCCGTCGACGCCGATCGCCTGCTCGCCCTCGGTGTCCTTGAAGTAGACGACCCAGTTGCCCTCGACGACGTCACCGACGAGCGGCACCTTGGGCGCCAGCCACACCCACAGCAACCCGAGCACGGCCCCCACGAGCGTGACCGCGACCGTGATGACGGCGGCTTCCCTCAGTTCGGTCTTCATGCCGGGCCCGTCCTGTCCGTACGGGGCGTCGTGGGGCACGGCGCCCGTCCCCGCGTACCCGCCGGGCGACGGCGGCCAGGCCGCGTGCGGAGACGGTTCGTGCGGCGGCGGGGGCGGAGTCAGCGGTGCGGTCACCCTGACATCGTGCCAGGCCCGCCCGGGCGGCGCGTCACCGGACGGCGGCCCGGCGGTACGCCCAGGTGGCGACGGCCAGCGAGACGACGCCGACACCCGCGCAGACGGCCAGGTCCCCGAGGACGAACGCCCAGTCGGGAGCGGCCCGGAAGGTCCGGGCGAACGCCTCGACCCCGTAGGTCGACGGCAGCAGGTCGCGGGCGAAGCGCACCGCCTCCGGCATCCGGTCCGGCGGCAGCACGCCCAGCAGCAGCGCCGCCGACATGCCGAGCTGCCCCAGCACGGTGGCCAGCTCGGGCCGCGGCGCGAGCAGTCCGAAGGCGGCGCCGAGGCCGGACAGCGCGGCGCCGGCCAGCGGGATCACGGCCGCGAGCACCCACAGGTGGGTGAACGGCAGTCCAAAGAGCACGCAGCCGAAGACGGCGGTCACCAGGGTCCCCGGCACGGTGAAGGAGGCGTACGCCCCCGCCGCGCCCAGCACGACGGCCGCCGGCGGCACCGGGAGGGTCGCGTAGTGGTCCAGTCCCCCGCTGGCCCGCAGCTGCCCGAAGTACTGGGCGAGCAGGTTCAGCGCGACGAAGGCGACGACGAGCACGGAGGAGCCCGCGACCACGGCCTCGGCCTCACGGCCGCCGTCCACCACGCCCCGCATCATGATCAGGATGCCGACCGACTGGAAGGTCGCCACGAACAGCAGCGGGATGCGGGCCACCCGCGCGCGGGACAGCTGCGCCCGGTAGACGGCCACCAGCGACGGCCACAGCCGCGCGCGGGGTGCCAGCTCGGCGGCGGCGCGGGACGCCGACCCGGTGACGGCCCGGGTGCCGCCCGGCAGAACCTCGGCGGGTACGACACTCACGTGACGTTGCTCCTCTTCGCTGCGGTTCCCATACCGTCCCATACGGACCCGGAGTCCCGCGCACTCACCTCGGCGCCGCACGCCCCCGCGCCTGCCTCTCTCATGCCCGTACCAGGCCCTGCCGGGCCGCTCCGCCCAGCGCCAGGTACACGTCCTCCAGGCTGGGTGTGGCCAGGGTGAAGTCGTCCAGGGCCGCGAAGGCGGCCCCGCCGGTGACGGTGGCCACGATCGCGCGCGCCTCCTCGGGCGCCAGCCGCAGCGTCCAGCGGCGGCCCGACTCCACGGCCCGCTCGCGCAGCGCGGCCACCTCGGGCACCTCCAGGGGCGCCCGCTCGCGCCACACCAGCTCGACCCGCACCTCGTCGGCGACCTGCTCCTTGAGCCCGGCCGGGGTGTCGCAGGCGATGACCCGGCCCTGGTCGAGGACGGCGACCCGGTCGAGGACGGTCTCCGCCTCGATGACGTTGTGGGTGACGAGCAGGACGGTCGCCCCGCGCTCGGCCCGCCGCCGGTCCACGGAGGCCCACACGGCCCGCCGGGCCACCGGGTCCATCCCGGTGGTCGGCTCGTCCAGCACCAGCAGGGGTCGCTCCCCCACGAGCGCGGTGGCGAAGCAGGCCAGCCGGCGCTGTCCGCCGGACAGCTTGCGCAGCGGTCGTCCCGCGATCGGTGTGAGCCCCAGTTCGTCGAGGACGGCGTCCCGCTCGCGGCGGGCGGTGCGCACGTCGAGGCCGCGCAGCCGTCCGGTGGTCTCGGCGGCCAGCGACACGGTGAGCTCGTCGAGGGCGGTGGACTCCTGCCCGAGGTAGGCCAGGATGCGCGCGGCCCGCTCGGGGTGGCGCACGATGTCGTGGCCGAGGATCTCGACGCTGCCCGCGTCGGGACGCATCAGTCCGGTCATCTGGCGCACGAGGGTGGTCTTGCCCGCGCCGTTCGGCCCGAGCAGCCCGAAGATCTCACCGCGCCGGATGTCCAGCCGGACGTCGTCGGTGGCCCGGACCTCGGGTGTGGCGGGGGTGCCGCGCCGGCCGCGGACGGCCGGATAGGTCTTGGTCAGTCCGCGTACGGCACATACGACCTCGTCCCCGTGCCGAATGGGCGGTGCCGCGCGCGTACTCACAAGGGACGAGACTACGGGGTCTCGGAGCTCCGCTCGCCGTCGGGGGCGTCCCGGGCTGCCCGTTCAGTCCCCCGCCGGAGCGTGCTCGGCGGCCGTCCGTACGTCGATCTCGCGCCAGAATCCCGCCCGGATGGCGTACCGGTCGTGTTCGTCGATCTGGTCGTCCTTGTGCGCGAGGAGTCCGAAGCGGGCCGCGTACCTCAGCAGCTCGCCGTCGATGCGGTGCGGGATGCGCGGGTACATGCCCGAGAGTTTCTGGAGCTGGCCCTGTTCACCGAGACGGCCCATCCACCGGCGGGCGAAGACCTGGCCCACCTCGTAGGGGTCGCCGCCGACGGTGGTGATGTCCTCCTCGCGGTCGGCCCAGCGCTGTTCGGCCGTGGTGAGCTGCGCGAGGGTCGGCATCGCGGCGATCTCGGAGGGTTCGGCGGCGGTCCCGGGGCGGTCCACCCAGCCCTTGTCGGAGGACCAGCGCAGGGTCGCGGTGGTCGGGGGCGGGACGGCCTGGGCGCCGGGCGCGCGCAGGGCGGCGAGGTCCTTCGGGGTCGGCACGCCTCCCTTGGGGGCGGGCACCCGCTCCTGGACGCCGTGGTCGGAGGCGCCGGCGGCCGAAGCGTGCTCGGTCTCCTCGGCGGGCCGCTCTGCGGCGGGGGCCAGACCGGAGTCGGGCAGCGGCGCGGAGAGGATCGCGGCGATCTCGGGCCGGGGCGCGGGCGGCGGCGCGCAGATCCCGCCGAGCTCCTTGGCGCGTACGGCCTTGGTGATCCAGTTGCGGTCCAGGACGCGCCGTTCGTCGGCCTCGGCGACCAGGTCCTCGGACTGGTTGTAGTCGCCGTCGGCGGCCTGGACGGCCCACAGGTGGACGGCGACGCCGTGCTCCTTGGCGGCCATCATGCCGGGCAGCAGATCGCCGTCGCCGGTGACGAGCACGACGTCGGAACACGCGCGGTTGCGGGCCAGTTCGGTCAGCTCGGCGTGCATGGCGGCGTCGACCCCCTTCTGGGCCCAGCGGCCGTCGCTGCGGGTCAGCGCGCCGAGGCGGACGGTCACCCGGGGCATCACCCGCAGTCTGCGGTGCTCGGGCTGGGGGACGCGGTCGGGGGCGCCGTCGAACCAGTAGATGCGCAGCAGGGGCCGTTCGGTCTCCGACTCGGCCTGTTCGCGTAGGCCCTGGACGAGGGCGGCGTGATCGACGGTGATCCTCGATCGCGAGGGCTCCCCGGCGAGGAGACTGGCGGCCGCCCCCAGCAGATACCCGGCGTCCACCAGGACGATGCAGCGGTCCACACGACTCACCCTCTTTCCGGGAGGTTTGCTTCGGGCTTCCTTCGAGTCTGCCCGACTGTGCGGGGGTTAACGGCCGGAACTCGATCTTCGGCGTGGCGTTTCGGGTACTTGCGCTCCGACAATCCCTGTTACAGACGGTAATTATCCGAAATGCGTCGTAAGTCAGCCTATGTGAATCTGGTCCCGTCTCTGGCCCCGAGATCCCCCACAGGAGGCAGATCACCATGGCCAAGAACCGGAAGCAGGATCGTAAACAGCCGCAGTCCGAGCGTGGTCAGCAGTCGGCGCAGCAGTCCTCGATGGAGTCGCAGGCAGAGCAGCGCATCGCGCAGGTGACGCCCGCCGATGTCGCCCGCAAGGGCCGGCAGAAGCGCTTCGGCCACAACTGACGTCCAACTGGCATCCGCGTACGGGTCCGTTGCGGCTCGTACGCACCGAGGGGCGCATCCGGTGCCGGATGCGCCCCTCGTACGTACGGACTCGTGGTCAGCCGGCCAGGCAGGACGGGCCGAGCAGCACCTTGAGATCGCCGAACAGCGCGGGATCGGGCTTGACCCGGTGCCGGTCGAGCCGCAGGACGGTCGTCCTGGTCGGGCCCTGGAGCCTGATCCGGACCTCGCTGTCGCCGCGGTGGTGGGTGAGGATCTCGCCGAGGCGGTTGATCATCGGCGGGGTGACCCGGGTGGCCGGGATCGTGAGGATCACGGGCGCGTTGGTGCCCGCGTTCGACAGGTCCGGGACCTGGAGCTCCATCGCGACGAGGCGCGGCACGTCCTCCCGCTTGTCGAGGCGGCCCTTGACGAAGACGACGGCGTCCTCGACGAGTTGGGTCGAGACGAGCTGGTAGGTCGCCGGGAAGAACATGCACTCGATGGACCCGGCGAGGTCCTCCACGGTGGCGATCGCCCAGGCGTTGCCCTGCTTGGTCATCTTGCGCTGGAGGCCGGAGATGATGCCGCCGATGGTGACGACCGCGCCGTCCGCGTGCTCGCCGCCGGTGAGCTGGGCGATGCCCGCGTCGGCCTTGTCGGACAGCACGTGCTCCAGTCCGAAGAGCGGGTGGTCGGAGACGTACAGACCGAGCATCTCCCGCTCCTGGGCGAGCAGGTACGTCTTCTCCCACTCGTCGGTGGTGAACTCGACGTCGAGTCCGAAGCCGGGCTCGCTGGTCTCCTCCTCGCCCATACCGCCGAACAGGTCGAACTGTCCCTCGGCCTCCTTGCGCTTGACCGCGACCACGTTGTCGATCATCGGCTCGAAGTGCGCGGTGAGGCCCTTGCGGGTGTGCCCGAGGGTGTCGAAGGCGCCCGCCTTGATCAGCGACTCGGTGGTGCGCTTGTTGCAGGCGACCGCCTCGACCTTGTCGAGGTAGTCGGGGAAGGAGGCGTACTTGCCCTTGGCCTTGCGGCTCCTGATGATCGACTCGACCACGTTGGTGCCGACGTTGCGCACGGCCTCGAGGCCGAAGAGGATCACGTCGTCGCCCTGCGCGGCGAAGTTGTGCACCGACTCGTTGACGTTCGGCGGGAGCACCTTGATGCCCATGCGCCGGCACTCGTTGAGGTAGACGGCCGACTTGTCCTTGTCGTCCTTGACCGAGGTGAGCAGTCCGGCCATGTACTCGGCGGGGTGGTTCGCCTTCAGGTAGGCGGTCCAGTACGAGACCAGGCCGTACGCGGCGGAGTGCGCCTTGTTGAAGGCGTAGCCGGCGAAGGGGACCAGGACGTCCCACAGGGCCTGGATCGCCTCGTCGCTGTAGCCCTTGTCGCGGGCGCCCTTCTGGAACAGGACGAAGTTCTTCGCCAGCTCGTCGGGCTTCTTCTTGCCCATCACGCGGCGGAGGATGTCGGCCTCGCCGAGCGAGTACCCGGCGATGATCTGGGCGGCCTTCTGCACCTGCTCCTGGTAGACGATCAGGCCGTAGGTGACGGCCAGGACCTCCTGGAGCGGCTCCTCCAGCTCCTTGTGGATCGGGGTGATCTCCTGGAGCTTGTTCTTGCGCAGCGCATAGTTGGTGTGCGAGTCCATGCCCATCGGGCCGGGACGGTAGAGCGCGGAGACGGCGGAGATGTCCTCGAAGTTGTCGGGCTTCATCAGGCGCAGCAGCGAGCGCATGGGGCCGCCGTCGAACTGGAAGACGCCGAGGGTGTCACCGCGCTGGAGCAGTTCGAAGGTCTTGGGGTCGTCGAGCGGCAGTGCCAGCAGGTCGAGGTCGATGCCCTTGTTGGACTTCACCATCTTGACGGCGTCGTCCATGATCGTGAGGTTGCGCAGGCCGAGGAAGTCCATCTTCAGCAGGCCGAGCGACTCGCACTGCGGGTAGTCCCACTGGGTGATGGTCACGCCGTCCGTGTGCCGCACCCAGATGGGGGCGTGGTCGACGATCGGCTCGCTGGACATGATCACGCCGGCCGCGTGCACGCCCATCTGGCGGACCAGTCCCTCGACGCCCTTGGCGGTGTCGATGACCTTCTTGACGTCCGGCTCGTTCTCGTACATCGCGCGGATCTCGCCCGCCTCGCTGTAGCGCGGGTGCGAGGGGTCGGTGATGCCGTTGAGGTCGATGCCCTTGCCCAGGACGTCGGCGGGCATGGCCTTGGTCAGGCGGTCGCCCATCGCGTACGGGTAGCCCAGCACGCGCGCGGAGTCCTTGATGGCGTTCTTCGCCTTGATCTTTCCGTAGGTGCCGATCATGGCGACCTTGTCGGCGCCGTACTTCTCGGTCACGTAGCGGATCACCTCGACGCGCCTGCGCTCGTCGAAGTCGATGTCGACATCGGGCATGGAGACGCGCTCGGGGTTGAGGAAGCGCTCGAAGATCAGACCGTGCGGGATGGGGTCGAGGTCGGTGATGCCCATCGCGTAGGCGACGATCGAGCCGGCCGCGGAACCACGGCCGGGGCCGACCGCGATGCCCTGGTTCTTCGCCCACATGATGAAGTCGGCGACGACGAGGAAGTAGCCCGGGAACCCCATCTGGATGATGACGTCCATCTCGTACTCGACCTGCTTCTGCCGGTCGTCGGGGACGCCGCCCGGGAAGCGGCGTTCCATGCCCCGGCGGACCTCCTCCTTGAACCAGGTGACCTCGGTGAAGCCGTCGGGGATGTCGAACTTCGGCATGAGGTTCTTCGCCTCGAACATGCCGGTGGTGTCGATCTGCTCGGCCACCAGGAGGGTGTTGGCGCAGCCCTCCTGCCAGGCGTCCGAGGAGTCGATGGCGTACATCTCGTCCGTGGACTTCAGGTAGTAGCCGGTCCCGTCGAAGCGGAAGCGGTCCGGGTCGGAGAGGTTCTTGCCGGTCTGGATGCACAGCAGCGCGTCGTGCGCGGTCGCCTCGTGCGCGTAGGTGTAGTGCGAGTCGTTGGTGACCAGCGGCGGGATGCCGAGCTTCTTGCCGATCTCCAGCAGGCCGGCGCGGACCCGGCTCTCGATCTCGATGCCGTGGTCCATCAGCTCCAGGAAGTACCGGTCCTTGCCGAAGATGTCCTGGTACTCGGCCGCGGACTTCAGGGCCTCGTCGAACTGGCCGAGGCGCAGCCGGGTCTGGAGCTCGCCCGAGGGGCAGCCGGTGGAGGCGATCAGGCCCTCCGACCACTGGGAGATGGTCTCCTTGTCCATCCGGGGCCACTTCTGGAGCCAGCCCTCGGCGTACGCGTCCGAGGAGAGCCGGAAGAGGTTGTGCAGCCCCGTCGCGTTCGCCGCCCAGATCGTCTTGTGGGTGTAACCGCCGGAGCCGGAGACGTCGTCGCGCTTCTGGTGCGGCTGGCCCCACTGGATCTTGCGCTTGTTGCGCCGCGACTCCGGGGCGACGTACGCCTCGATGCCGATGATCGGGGTGACCCCGGCCTTCTTCGCGGTGTGGAAGAAGTCATAGGCCCCGTGCAGGTTGCCGTGGTCGGACATCGCGATGTGGGTCATGCCCATCTCGTTGCACGCGTCGAACATGTCCTTCAGCCGCGCGGCACCGTCCAGCAGCGAGTACTGGGTGTGGACGTGCAGGTGCGTGAACGGCGGCTTCGACACGGCATGGCCTCCAAGGGAAACGCTCGACGACAAAGGGGCGGACAGTCCGGGGGTCAGCGTCGAAGTCTATGCCTCGCCACTGACACCCGGGCCGCTCCCCCGCGTACCTTCACAGCGGGGGTCGCGGGCACTTTCGTCCCGCCGCGCCCGTTGGAGACGACAGAGACGCTGTCGTACATGTCATGCACCAGGAGGCACCCAGCGATGTCGGTTCCGCAGCTCAACGACGAGCACCGCGGCGAGGAGATCCTCGCCGTCTTCGACACCGCGTTCGGCGAGCTCCTGGCCGCCGACCCGGCAGCGTTCCGGGTCAAGTTCCGGAAGATGGCGGCCTCGGCGTTCGCGTTCTACCGGGGCACGGCCGGGCTGTTCTACCACGACCTGGACGCCGAGAAGCGGGGCGGCCCGTTCCTTGACGAGCGCACCTCGCGCGTGTGGATCCACGGCGACCTGCACGCGGAGAACTTCGGCACCTACATGGACGCCACGGGCCGGCTGATCTTCAACGTCAACGACTTCGACGAGGCGTACGTCGGCCCCTTCACCTGGGACCTGAAGCGGTTCGCGGCCTCCGTCGCCCTCATCGGGTACGCGAAGGCGCTCGGCGACGACCAGATCACCGAGCTGGTGGCGGTGTACGCGGGCGCGTACCGCGAGCGCATCCACGCGCTGGCCACCGGCGCCAAGAGCGACGAGGTGCCGCCGTTCACCCTGGACACCGCGCAGGGCCCCCTGCTGGACGCGCTGCGCGACGCGCGTGCGCTGACCCGCTTCGGGCTGCTGGACTCGATGACCGAGATCCGTGACTTCGAGCGCCGCTTCGCGCCGGGCGGCGGCTCCATCGAGCTGGACGCGGCCACCCGCTACAAGGTGCTCGCGGCCTTCGACGGCTATCTGGAGACGCTGCCGGAGACCTCCCTGGCCCGCCCGGACTCCTACCGGGTGAAGGACGTCGTGGGCCGCCGTGGCATCGGCATCGGCTCGGCCGGCCTGCCGTCGTACAACATCCTGCTCGAGGGCCACAGCGACGCCCTGGAGAACGACGTGGTGATCTACATCAAGCAGGCCCAGACCCCGGCCGTCTCCCGGCACATCACGGACCCGTCGATCCGTGACTACTTCCAGCACGAGGGCCACCGCACGGTGATCTCCCAGCGCGCCCTCCAGCAGCACGCGGACCCCTGGCTCGGCTGGACCGAGCTCGGCGGCGCGGGGCAGCTGGTCGCCGAGGTCTCGCCGTACGCCGTCGATCTGAACTGGGGCGACATCGACGACCCGGAGGAGATCGCGGGCGTCGTCGCCGACCTCGGCCGGGCCACGGCCACGATGCACGCGGCGGCCGACGACACCTCGGGCGAGTCCCTGGTCCCCTTCTCCACCGAGCGGGCCATCGACGCGGCGATCGCGGCCGACGAGGAGGGCTTCGCCTCCCTCCTGGTCGACTTCGCGCACGGCTACGGCGCACGCGCCCGTGCCGACCACCAGATCTTCGTCGACCTGTTCCGCAACGGCCGGATCCCGGGTCTGTGACGGTCCGGCTCCTCACAGGGACCCTTTAGGGGTCTCCTACAGGAGCTCGTGACACACTCTCCTCCGCTATGGACATATCCGGGACCCGCCTCAGAGCCGTACGCGCGGCGCTGTTCACGGCATGCGTCGTGACGCTCAGCACCGCGTCGCACGTGCTGCTGTCGCGGGCCCCGCTGCCGTTCAACACGGTGGCCGCGGTCGCCGCCGCCGTGTTCGGCCTCGCGTACGTCCTCGCCGGGCGCGAGCGCGGCTTCGGCCGGATCGCGGCCCTGCTGATCCCGCTGGAGCTGGCGGCCGACACGGTCTTCACCACCGGCCAGCACGTCTGCTACGGCCGTGCGGGCGGCCCGCTCGCCGGCCCGCTGGCGTCGGTCGGCTGGGACGTACTGTGCGGTGACGGCACCGCCGTCGGCACCCCGCTGGCCCGGGTCGCCGGCGCGGACACCGACGGACTCGGCGGGCTCATGGTCCACGCCGACCCGGCCACCGCCTGGCTGCTGCTCGCCGCGCACGTCGGCATCGGATCGATCGCCGCCGCCTGGCTGCGCCGGGGCGAGCGGGCGCTGGCGCAGTTGCTGCGGGCGGCGGGCGCCACCACCTTCCGGCCGCTGCTGCTGGCCGTCTCCGCCGTGACCGTACGACGCGCCCCGGCGGCCCGCCGCCTGCCGCGGCCCACGCGCCGGACGGCCACCGTCCGCGAGCGGATCCTCGTGCACTTTCTGGGACGGCGCGGCCCGCCGTGCTCGCCCGCCGCGGTCTGACCGGACCGGGGCAGCCGAGCACCGACACCGTCCATCGGTCCCCACACGAACTTCCGCGTACGACGAGTGCGCGTGTCCTTTTGGAGAAACCATGAGCAAGCGGAACAGCGCGGCGGCGAAGACGGCCGCCCGGGAGCGGCTGCGCATCGAGCGCGAGCGCGAGGCCAAGCGGGCCAAGGTCAGGCGGCAGATCATCGTCGCCTGCTCGATCGTCGGCGTCCTGGCCGCGGCCGGCGGCATAGGCTACGCCGTCGTCCAGGCCAACAAGCCCAGCTACTGGGAGGAGGCCAAGGACGCCAAGGTCGTCGCGCCCGCCAACACCTCGGGCACGAACGGCACGGTGGTCACGCTCGGCAAGAGCACGGCCACGAAGGTCCTCAAGATGTACGAGGACCCGCGCTGCCCCGTCTGCGCCTCGTTCGAGCAGACCGTCGGCCCCACCGTGAAGTCGGACCTCGACGCCGGCAAGTTCAAGATCCAGTACGTCGGCGGCACCTTCCTCGACGGCGACCAGCTCAAGGACGGCACGATCGGTTCGCGGGGCGAGGGCTCCAAGAACGCGATGAGCGCCATGGGCGCGGCGCTGAACGTCAGCCCCGAGGCGTTCCTCGAGTACAAGACGGCCCTGTACTCCGCGAAGTGGCACCCGAGCGAGTCCGAGGACAAGTTCAAGAGCGACAGCTACCTCATCGAGGTGGCCGACACGGTCCCGGCCCTCAAGGGGAACGCGAAGTTCCGGACCGCCGTGAAGAACGGCACCTACGACGCGTGGGCGCTGGCCATGTCGAAGACCTTCGACACGAACAAGGACGGCGTCAACGGCACCCCGTCCCTGGTCATGGACGGCAAGAAGCTCACCGACTCCGGCGGCCAGAACGCCCCCATGACGGTCGCGGACTTCAACACGGCCCTGACCGCGGCGCTCAAGGGCTAGCGCACCCACGATGGCGGCCGCCTTCTCCGGAAGGTGGCCACCTCGTCCTGCCGGCGGCCTCGTCGACGACCGGCCGCCGAAGAGCGGGCGAACTTTGGGAGTTCGGCCGCTCTTTTGTCGTACTGGTCAGTAATCTGATCGGCCGTGACCAGTCGATACAGATCCTCCGAGAGCACCGGCCTGTCGCCGAAACGCCCCGACACGCTGTCGCCGCGCCGCCGTACAGCGCTCAAGGCCGTGGCCGCGACCGCCGTGCTGGCGGGCCCGCTCGCCGCCGCACTGCCCGCCCGCGCCGCCGAGGCCCCCGTCTTCCTGCACGGCCTCGCCTCCGGCGACCCGCTGCCCGACGGCGTCCTGCTGTGGACCCGGGTGACGCCCACCGCCGAGGCGACCCCCGGCTCCGGGCTCGGCCCCGACACCGTCGTGAGCTGGGTCGTCGCCACCGACAAGGCCCTGACGAACGTCGTCGCCACCGGCTCGACCACCGCCACCGCCGCCTCCGACCACACCGTCAAGGCCGACATACGCGGTCTCGCGCCCGCCACCGACTACTGGTTCCGCTTCTCGTCCGGCGGCAGCGACTCCCCGGTGGCGCGCACCCGCACCGCGCCGGCGGCGGACGCCGCCGTGCCGGGCCTGCGCTTCGGCGTGGTGTCCTGCGCCAACTGGGAGGCCGGCTACTTCTCCTCGTACCGGCACCTCGCGGCCCGCGGCGACCTGGACGCCTGGCTGCACCTCGGTGACTACATCTACGAGTACGGCACCGGCGAGTACGGCACCCGCGGCACCGTCGTACGGCGGACGGCGCCGACGCACGAGATCCTCTCCCTCGCCGACTACCGCACCCGGCACGGCACGTACAAGACCGACCCCGACCTCCAGGCCCTGCACGCGAAGGCCCCGGTCGTCGCGATCTGGGACGACCACGAGTTCGCCAACGACACCTGGTCGGGCGGCGCGGAGAACCACACCGAGGGCGCCGAGGGCGCCTGGTCGGCCCGTCAGGCGGCCGCCAAGCAGGCCTACTTCGAGTGGATGCCGGTGCGCCCCGCGATCGCCGGCACCACCTACCGCAGGCTGCGCTTCGGCAAGCTCGCCGACCTCTCCCTGCTGGACCTGCGGTCCTTCCGCTCCCAGCAGGTCGCCGTCGGCAAGGGCACCGTGGACGACCCGGACCGCACGATCACCGGCCGCGCCCAGCTCGACTGGCTGAAGGCGGGCCTGTCGTCGTCCGACACCACGTGGCGGCTGGTCGGCAACTCGGTGATGATCTCCCCGTTCGCGATCGGCTCGCTCTCCGCGGACCTGTTCAAGCCGCTCGCCAAGCTGCTGGGGCTGCCGCAGGACGGCATCGGCCTCAACACCGACCAGTGGGACGGCTACACCGACGACCGCCGCGAGCTGCTGGCGCACCTGCGCTCCCACGCGATCCGCAACACCGTCTTCCTGACCGGCGACATCCACATGGCGTGGGCCAACGACGTGCCGGTGGACGCCGGGACGTACCCGCTGTCGGCCTCGGCCGCCACGGAGTTCGTGGTCACCTCGGTCACCTCCGACAACCTCGACGACATCGTGAAGGTCCCCGAGGGCACTCTCACCGCGATCGCCTCCCCGGTCATCCGGGCCGCCAACCGGCACGTCCACTACGTGGACACCGACCGCCACGGGTACGGCGTCCTGGACATCACCGCCGAGCGGGCCCAGATGGACTACTACGTGCTGTCCGACCGCACCAGCACCACCGCGACCTCCACCTGGGCCCGCTCGTACCGCACGCGCAGCGGCACGCAGAAGGTGGAACGGACCTACGACCCCGTCTGACGGGCCTGAAGGGGCCGGAGACTCTCGAGGAAGCCGAGTGCCACCCGCCAGGTGGCCTCGGCGGCCTCCTCGTCGTAGTCGGGCAGCTCGGGGTCGGTGTACAGGTGCCCGGCGCCCGCGTACCGGTAGACCTCCACGTCGGCGCCCGCGCGGCCCATCTGGAGGTACCAGGCGCTCAGCCAGTCGTCGGTCTCGAACGGGTCCGGCTCCGCGACGTGCAGCTGCACCGCGAGGCCGTCGGCCGTGACGTTCGGCGCGAGGTCCGAGGTGCCGTGCAGGAGGAGCAGTCCCCGCGCCTTCGCGTCGCCGAGGGCGAGGGTCTGCGCGATCGAGGCGCCGAGCGAGAACCCGGCGTAGACCAGGCCCCGCTCCGAGTACGGCGCGGCGGCCAGCACGGCCCTCCTCAGCAGTTCGTCCTTGCCGATCTCCTCGTTGTGGGCCATGCCGTCCTCGACCGTGTCGAACGTGCGCCCCTCGAAGAGGTCGGGGGTCCACACCTCGTGACCGGCCGCGCGCAGCCGGTCCGCCGCGGCCCGTACCGCGGGCCGCGGACCGTAGGTCGAGTGAAAGAGCATGATGTTCATGTGCCCATGGTGCCAGCCTGCGCCGACGACCCCGTGCGTGCGCCTCCTCACAGAAACCGCATGTTCAAGCCCCCGGTGACCTGGTTACGTTCGAAGGCATGGAGAACCTGCTCCGCCCCGTGATCGTGGTCGGCGGTTCGGTCGTGCTGACAGTCCTCATCGGCTGGGCCACCGACCGCCTGCTGTGCAAGGCCGACCGACGGCACCCCGAGACCCCGCTGTGGGGTCTGCTGCGCCGTGGCCGCATCCCCTACCAGCTCGTGCTGGCCGCGGCGATGCTGAGAGGGTCCTACGACGCCGCCCGGCTGTTGCAGGACCACCGGACCGGCATCGGCCAGGCCCTCACCCTGGTGCTGATCGGCGCCACCGCCTGGCTGGTGATCAGGATCGCGGCGGCGATCGTCGAGACCTCGTACTCGCGCTACGCGCGCATGCACCACGACCCGGCCCGCGTCCGGCGGGTGCGCACCCAGGTGACGCTGATCATGCGGGTGGTGTCGGCCGTCGTCGGGGTGGTCGCGGCGGCCTCGATGCTGCTGACGTTCCCGCCGATGCGCGCGGCCGGCGCCTCCCTGCTGGCCTCGGCCGGACTCCTCGGCATCGTCGCCGGTGTGGCCGCCCAGTCCACGCTGAGCAACATGTTCGCCGGCCTCCAGATCGCCTTCGGCGACATGGTGCGCATCGGCGACACGGTCGTCGTGGACGGCGAGTGGGGCACGGTGGAGGAGATCACCCTGACCTTCCTGACCGTGCGCACCTGGGACGAGCGCCGGATCACCATGCCGGTGTCGTACTTCACCTCGAAGCCCTTCGAGAACTGGTCGCGCGGGACCCCCCAGATGACCGGCATCGTCTACTGGCACGTGGACCACAACGCGCCGGTGGAGCTCATGCGCGAGAAGCTGCGCGACATCCTGCGCGAGTGCCCGGCCTGGGA
The DNA here is from genome assembly GCF_016860545.1 of Streptomyces asoensis. Lineage (NCBI taxonomy): Bacteria > Bacillati > Actinomycetota > Actinomycetes > Kitasatosporales > Streptomycetaceae > Streptomyces > Streptomyces asoensis. Next base: position 63,040 of record NZ_BNEB01000001.1, read on the forward strand.
CGGCCGCGCCTGCGGGCTCGACGTCACCGACACCACGCCCAACACCATGCAGGTGCGGGCCCTGGTCACGGCGAAGGACGCCGACGACATCTGGACGGTGCGGGTCAGGGTCCGCGAGGAGATGATCCGCTGGCTGTCGAGGGAGCACACGTACGCGCTCCCCAAGGTCAACACGTCGGACGCCGCGCAGCCCCCCGGCCGGCTGCCCGGCCCGTCCGACTCTCCCGGCGGTACGGTCCGCCGGGTCCACGAGACACCCCGCCCGGCACGCTGACCGCCGGCTCGGCGCTCGGCGGGACACCAGGCGCGGCGCCGCACTCGAGGGTGGTACCCCGGCGCACCTCGGCCCGCCCGGTGAACTTCACCGGGCGGGCCGTTCGCGCCCACGGGCCGGACGGCCGTCGAAGGCCCGTGACGGTCGCCTCACTTGAGGCTGCGCACGTCCAGATGGCGCAGCACCCGGTCCACGATCTCCGGATCGGCGCCCGGTTCGCTGCGCGCCGCGACCACCTCGTGCCGGGCCGCGCTGAGCATCTCCCCCTGGATCCGCCGCACCCGCTTCAGCCGGCGCACCCGCTGGTCGTGCCCCTCGCGCCGCTCGTCCTCCCCTACGTCCGGGCTGATCCGCAACCCGATGTCGAAGGCCCGCCGCAGCATCTGCTCGGACAGCTCGTCCGACAGGTTCTCCTCGGCCTCGATCTCCCGCAGCCGCTGCTTCGCCGCCTTCGCGGCCCGCACGGCCAGCTCCTTCTCGAACGCCTTCTCCCGGTCGGTGTCCGACTGCACGCCGAGCCGCTTGACCAGCCACGGCAGGGTCAGTCCCTGGAGCACCAGCGTCGCCATGATCACGCCGAACGCGATGAAGATGATCTCGTCCCGGTCGGGGAACGCGCTGCCGTCCTCGGTCTCCAGCGGCACGGCCAGCGCGAGCGCCACCGACGCCACCCCGCGCATCCCGGCCCACCACATGACGAGCGTCTCCCGCCAGTTCGTGGGGATGTCCTCCAGGTGGTCCTTCCGGGCGTGCAGCCGCTGGGTCAGCCAGGTCGCCGGCAGCAGCCACAGCAGCCGTACGACGACGACCACGGCCACGATCACCCCCGCCCAGCCCAGCATCTCCCCCCACCGCCCGGACGCGGTCCGGATCGCGTTGTGCAGCTCCAGGCCGATCAGCCCGAACGCGACGCCGGTGACCAGGGTGTCGATGATGTCCCAGAAGGTGTGACCGGCCAGCCGGGTCAGCACGTCGTCCGGGTCGGTGGCGTACTCGGCGAGGAACAGCGCGGTGGTCAGGACGGCCAGCACCCCGGACCCGTGGAACTCCTCCGCGAGGACGTAGGAGGCGTACGGCACCAGGAGCGTCAGCCCGATCTGCAAGGTCGTGTCCCCGAGGACGTCCAGCAGCCGGTTCGCGCCCCAGCCGAGCGCGACACCCACCGCCAGCGCCACCACCGCGGACAGCACCAGGTCGAGCCCGGCCCGCCAGGGCGAGAACGACCCGCTCACGGCAGCGGCGATCGCGACGTGGTAGAGCACGATGGCCGTCACGTCGTTGAAGAGCCCCTCGCCCTCCAGGATGGACACCAGCCGGCGGGGCAGCCCGAGCTGTCCCGCCACCGCGGTGGCGGCCACCGGGTCGGGCGGCGCGACCAGGGCGCCCAGCGCGACCGCCGCGGCGATCGGCAGCCCCGGCACGATCGCGTGGGCGACGGCGGCGACACACACCGTGGTGACGAAGACCAGCGCCACGGCCAGCAGGAAGATCGGCCGCACGTTCGCCGCGAACTGCCGCCAGGAGGTGCGCCGTACCGCCGCGTACAGCAAGGGAGGCAGCAGGAGCGGCAGGATCAGCTCCGGCGGGATCTCCACGTTGGGCACGAAGTCGAGCACCGCGAGGACGATGCCGAGCAGGGTCATGAGCACCGGCGCCGGCAGTCCGAACCGGTCCCCGACCGGGACGCTCACCACGGCCCCGAGCAACAGGACGAACAACAGGGCCAGCTGATCCACGGTCGGCACTCCGGGTCTAGACGATCAAGAACATCCGGACCCCCAGCGTCGCACGCGTACCGCCCGCTACAGCGAACGCCGCATGGACCGGTGCGGAATGCCCGCCTCCAGGTCCTCCGGCCCGTAGGCCGTGTACCCCAGCCGTTCGTAGAATCCCATCGCCTGCGTCTGTGCGTGCAGGTCGACGGCCGCGAGCCCGCGCGCGCGTGCCGCCTCCTCGATGACCCGCACCAGCGCCACCCCGACGCCCAGCCCGCGCGCCTCCCGCGTCACGGCCAGCCGCCCCAGCGAGCCCACCGACGGATCGCCGCCGGTCCGGGCCGCGGCCGCCTCGCCGTGCAGCAGCCGCCCGGCGCCGAGCGGCCTGCCGTCGTCGGCAACCGCCAGCACATGGACCGCTTCGGCGTCCGGCAGGTCGTGCTCGTCGTACTCCACGTCCTCGGGCACGCCCTGCTCGGCCACGAAGACGTCCTTGCGCACCGCGAAGCACGCCTCCCGGTCGGCGGCGCCTTCGGCGACCCGCACCGCGTAGCCGCGCGTGGCGCTCATCCGTACGTCTCCTCGCGGACCTGCTCCAGGGCCTTGGCCAGGTCCTCGGGGTAGTCGCTGGCGAACTCCGCCCACTGCCCGTCCCCGGGGTGCTCGAAGCCCAGCCGCACGGCGTGCAGCCACTGCCGGGTGAGCCGCAGGCGCTTGGCGAGCGTCGGGTCGGCGCCGTAGGTCAGGTCGCCCACGCAGGGGTGGCGGTGGGCGGCCATGTGCACCCGGATCTGGTGCGTGCGGCCCGTCTCCAGCTTCACGTCCAGCAGGGAGGCCGCGCGGAACGCCTCGATCAGGTCGTAGTGCGTGACGGACGGCTTGCCCTCGGCCGTGACCGCCCACTTGTAGTCGTGCTGGGGGTGCCGGCCGATGGGTGCGTCGATGGTGCCGCTGGTCGGGTCCGGGTGGCCCTGGACGAGCGTGTGGTAGCGCTTGTCGACCGTGCGCTCCTTGAACTGGCGCTTCAGCGAGGTGTACGCCCGCTCCGACTTGGCGACCACCATCAGGCCCGAGGTGCCGACGTCGAGGCGGTGCACGATGCCCTGGCGCTCGGCCGCGCCGGAGGTGGAGATGCGGTAGCCGGCGGCGGCCAGCCCGCCGATGACGGTCGGCCCGCTCCAGCCCGGCGACGGGTGCGCGGCCACGCCGACCGGCTTGACGATCACCACGACGTCGTCGTCGTCGTGCACGATCTCCATGCCCTCGACCGGCTCGGCGACGATCTGCACGGGCGCGGGCGCCTGCGGCATCTCGACCTCGAGCCAGGCACCGCCGATGACCCGCTCGGACTTGCCGACCACCGAGCCGTCGACCGTGACCTTCCCCGCCGCGGCCAGTTCGGCGGCCTTCGTGCGGGAGAAGCCGAACATGCGGGAGATGGCGGCGTCGACGCGCTCGCCCTCCAGGCCGTCCGGCACGGGCAGGGTACGGATCTCGGGAATCGTGCTCACCCGTCGAGTATGCAGGACGGCGCCGGTACCGCCGTACGGGCCTGTGGACGACCGCCGGGCGGTCAGTCCTTGTGGACGGTCCCGTCCGGGTCGAGGCCCCTGAAGGACAGCAGCACGATCAGGATGCCGCCGCAGACGATCGCCGAGTCGGCGAGGTTGAAGACCGCGAAGTGCTTCGGCGCGATGAAGTCCACGACCGCGCCCTCGAAGACGCCCGGCGCTCGGAAGATCCGGTCGGTGAGGTTGCCCAGCGCGCCGCCCAGCAGCAGCCCCAGGGCGATCGCCCAGGGCAGGCTGTAGAGCTTGCGGGCGAGCCGGGCGATCACCACGATCACGGCCGCCGCGATCACCGTGAAGATGATCGTGAAGGCCTCGCCGAAGCCGAAGGCCGCGCCCGCGTTGCGGATGGCCTCGAACCTCAGCCAGTCACCGACGATCTCGATCGGCGCGTGATGCTCCAGTCTGGCGACCACGATCATCTTGCTGACCAGGTCGAGTGCGTACGCGAACGTGGCGACGGCGAAGAGCACGGCGATGCGGCGCCTGCCCCTGGGGCGCGCCTCGGCGCCCTGCTGCCCGCCCGGACCGGACGACTGCTCCGGCCCGGATGCCGCCTCTGGGGTGTCCGGCGTACCGATGACGCGCTCCGCCTCTGCCACGTGAGTCCCTCAACCTAGGTGCCTGACTGAGGACGAGGGTACGGCACACGTCCCGGACGGCAGGTGATCAGTACCGGCGCTCCTGCTTCTGCTTGCACTCGACGCACAGGGTGGCCCTCGGGAAGGCCTGCATCCGGGCCTTCCCGATGGCCTGGCCGCAGTTCTCGCACAGGCCGTACGTACCGGCGTCCAGGCGCTCCAGGGCGTGCTCGGTCTGGATCAGCATCTCGCGCGCGTTGGCCGCGAGCGCCAGTTCGTGCTCGCGCGTGATGTTCTTCGTCCCGGTGTCCGCCTGGTCGTCGCCCGCGCCGTCCCCGGAGTCCCTCATCAGCCCGGTCAGGGCCGCCTCGGACGAGGCAAGCTCGGCGCGCAGCCGCGCCTGCTCGGACTCGAGTTCCGCGCGGGCCTCCTCGACCTCCTGCGGCGTCCACGGGTCCTCGCCCGGACGCACGGCGAGTTCACCCGGCTCCACCGCGGCGAGACGCGCCTTGGGGACGGCGGTCTTCGCCGCCGTGGCCGTACCCGGAGTCTTCTTCGCAACCACAGTCGTGGCTCCCGTCTGCTCCGCGGCCGAGGCCGCGCCCACCTTCTTGGCCGTGCTCTTCCTGCCCGCGCTGGTCCTGGTCACGCCTGCGCCGCCGCCGGTCTTCCCGGCGTCGTCCGCCTCCGGGCCGCCCGCCCCCCGACCGGCGCCCCCTCCGACCGCCTCGTCCCCGGCAGCCGCCACCTCGGCGGCCGCCCCCTTCCCGGCAGCCTCAGCCCCGCCGCCCCGGCCTCTCCCGGCAGCCTTGGCCCTGGCCTTGCCCGCCGCCGCCTTCCCGGCGGCCTTGACCCCGTCCTCGGCTTCTCTGCCCTCGGCTTTCCCGGCCGCCGCTTTCCCGGTGGCTTTCGCCCGGGTCTTCCCGGCCGCCGTCGACCCGGCCCCGGCCTGCCCGGCCGCCGCTTTGCCGGCAGCCGTCCTGCCCGCGGCCGTCTTCCCGGCCGAGGTCCTGCCGGCGGCCGTCCCGGCGGTGGCGGTCTTCCTGGCCACCGCCTTCTTCGCGGTCGCGGTCCTGCGGCCGGCCGTCCCGGCGGCGCCCGGCCGGTCGGAGGCCGTCCCCTCGGCGGCCGCACCGCCGGAGGCGTCCGCAGAGCTGCCCGACGCCGACTGCTGTACGGCGGTCTTCTTCGCCACCATGGCCGCGGCCCCTTCACATATTGTGATCTTGCACGCGAATCGTGCTGGGACGATAAATCGACTTGGAGTCCGCGGCAACGGGGCGCACCGCCCGATCCGTCCTCCTCGCGCGCGCCGCGCGGAAAGCCTGCATCCGTTGTGCCCAGCTCCCCGCCCGGTAATCCGCAGAGCCGGGCATCCCGGAATCCGAACGTGCGAACTCTCCCATAGCGCGACCATTCGGGCCATTGCGGACGGGCCCGCGCCCCACCCCGCGGGCCCCCGAAAACCGGTCGGCCGCTGTCGTCGGCGACCCGTACACTGGGCGGAGCGAAAAGCATGGATGGGGACGAGTAGCGGCGTGAGCGGCCCAGAGCGACCCGGGGACGGTGGGAGCCCGGGGGCGAGCGCGACGCGAAGATCACCCCGGAGCCGCCGGAAGAAAGCCCCAGCCGACAGGCGAGGGCCGGTAGAACCGGTATCGCGACCCCAATGAGGGGGCTCACCGGCGCGCAGGGCGCACCGGAGGGCCAAGGAGGGTGGTACCGCGGGAGCGCGCCGCAGACGGCGTAGACAGGCAACAAGGCTCTCGTCCCTCCGACGGAAGGCAGTACGTCCGCCGGAGGAAGATCGATGACGCAGTACCGCCAGGTGCCCGCCCAGGTCGACCTGCCCGCCCTCGAGCACGCGGTGCTCGACTTCTGGCGCGAGCAGAAGATCTTTGCCAAGAGCCTGGAGCAGTCCGAGGGCCGCCCCGAGTGGGTGTTCTACGAGGGCCCGCCCACCGCCAACGGCATGCCGGGCGCCCACCACATCGAGGCCCGCGTCTTCAAGGACGTCTTCCCCCGCTTCCGCACGATGCGCGGCTACCACGTGGCCCGCAAGGCCGGCTGGGACTGCCACGGCCTCCCGGTGGAGCTGGCGGTCGAGAAGGAGCTCGGCTTCTCCGGCAAGCAGGACATCGAGACGTACGGCATCGCCGAGTTCAACGCCAAGTGCCGCGAGTCCGTGACCCGCCACACCGACGCCTTCACCGAGCTGACGACCCGCATGGGCTACTGGGTCGACCTCGACGACGCCTACCGGACCATGGACCCGGAGTACGTCGAGTCGGTGTGGTGGTCGCTGAAGGAGATCTTCGGCAAGGGGCTGCTGGTCCAGGACCACCGCGTCGCCCCGTGGTGCCCGCGCTGCGGCACCGGCCTGTCCGACCACGAGCTGGCCCAGGGCTACGAGACGGTCGTCGACCCGTCCGTGTACGTCCGTTTCCCGCTCACCTCCGGTCCGCTCGCCGGCGAGGCCGCCCTCCTCGTGTGGACGACGACCCCGTGGACACTGGTCTCCAACACGGCCGTGGCCGCGCACCCCGAGGTCACCTACGTCGTGGCGACCGACGGCGAGGAGAAGCTCGTCGTCGCCGAGCCGCTGCTCGCCAAGGCACTCGGTGAGGGCTGGGAGACCACCGGCCAGACCTTCACCGGCGCCGAAATGGAGCGCTGGACCTATCAACGTCCGTTCGAGCTCGTGGAGTTCCCGGAGCCGGCCCACTACGTCGTCAACGCCGAGTACGTCACGACCGAGGACGGCACGGGTCTGGTCCACCAGTCCCCCGCCTTCGGCGAGGACGACCTCAAGGTCTGCCGCGCGTACGGTCTGCCGGTCGTGAACCCGGTCCGCCCCGACGGCACCTTCGAGGAGTCCGTCCCGCTGGTCGGCGGCGTCTTCTTCAAGAAGGCCGACGAACGGCTCACCGAGGACCTCCAGGAGCGCGGGCTGCTCTTCAGGCACGTCCCGTACGAGCACAGCTACCCGCACTGCTGGCGCTGCCACACCGCGCTGCTCTACTACGCGCAGCCCTCCTGGTACATCCGTACGACGGCCGTCAAGGACCGCCTCCTCCAGGAGAACGAGAAGACCAACTGGTTCCCGGAGACCGTCAAGCACGGCCGCTTCGGCGACTGGCTGAACAACAACATCGACTGGGCGCTGTCCCGCAGCCGCTACTGGGGCACCCCGCTGCCGATCTGGCGCTGCACGGAGGACCACCTCACCGTCGTCGGCTCCCGCGCCGAGCTCACCGAGCTCACCGGCACCGACCAGTCGGAGCTGGACCCGCACCGCCCGTACATCGACGCCGTCACCTTCGCCTGCCCGCAGGAGGACTGCGGACAGACCGCCACGCGCGTGCCGGAGGTCATCGACGCCTGGTACGACTCGGGTTCGATGCCGTTCGCGCAGTGGGGCTACCCGTACAAGAACAAGGACCTCTTCGAGTCGCGCTACCCGGCGCAGTTCATCAGCGAGGCCATCGACCAGACCCGCGGCTGGTTCTACACGCTGATGGCCGTCGGCACGCTGGTCTTCGACAAGTCGTCGTACGAGAACGTCGTCTGCCTCGGCCACATCCTCGCCGAGGACGGCCGCAAGATGTCCAAGCACCTGGGCAACACCCTGGACCCGATCCCGCTGATGGACCGCCACGGCGCCGACGCGGTCCGCTGGTTCATGGCCGCCGGCGGTTCCCCGTGGGCGGCCCGGCGGGTGGGCCACGGCACCATCCAGGAGGTCGTGCGCAAGACGCTCCTGACGTACTGGAACACGGTCGCCTTCCAGGCCCTGTACGCCAGGACGTCCGAGTGGGCGCCGAGCGCGGCCGACCCGGCCCCCGCCGACCGCCCGGTGCTGGACCGCTGGCTGCTCTCCGAACTCCACGCCCTCACCGACCAGGTGACGCAGGCCCTGGAGGCGTACGACACGCAGCGTGCCGGCAAGCTGCTGTCGGCGTTCGTGGACGACCTGTCCAACTGGTACGTCCGCCGCTCCCGCCGCCGCTTCTGGCAGGGCGACAAGGCCGCGCTGCGCACCCTGCACGAGGTCGTCGAGACGGTCACGAAGCTGATGGCCCCGCTGACGCCGTTCATCACCGAGCGGGTCTGGCAGGACCTCGTCGTGCCGGTCACGCCCGACGCCCCCGCCTCCGTCCACCTCGCGCAGTGGCCGCAGGCCGATCTCTCCGCGATCGAGCCGGAGTTGTCGAAGCAGATGGTCCTGGTCCGCCGTCTGGTGGAGCTGGGCCGCGCCACGCGCGCGGAGTCGGGCGTGAAGACCCGCCAGCCCCTGCGGCGCGCCCTGATCGCCGCGGGCGGCTTCGACACCCTCGACCGTGAACTGCACGCGCAGATCACGGAGGAGCTGAACGTCGAGTCCCTGGCGTCCCTCTCCGAGGTCGGCGGCAGCCTGGTCGACACGACGGCCAAGGCCAACTTCCGCGCCCTGGGCAAGCGGTTCGGCAAGCGTGTCCAGGACGTGGCCAAGGCCGTGGCGAACGCGGACGCGGCCGCCCTCTCGCTCGGCCTGCGCGAGGGCACGGCGTCGGTGGAGGTCGACGGCGAGACGATCACCCTGGCCCCCGACGAGGTCATCATCACGGAGACCCCGCGCGAGGGCTGGTCGGTCGCCTCCGACTCCGGCGCGACGGTCGCCCTCGACCTGGAGATCACCGAGGAGCTGCGCCGCGCGGGCCTGGCCCGGGACGCGATCCGGCTGATCCAGGAGGCTCGCAAGAACAGCGGCCTCGACGTCGCGGACCGCATCGCGCTCCGCTGGACCGCCACCGACCCGGCGACCGCCGACGCCCTGTCCGGCCACGCCGGACTCATCGCCGACGAGGTCCTCGCCACGGACTTCGCCCAGGGTGAGGCGGACGACACGTTCGGCGCCCCGTTCACCGACGACGGCCTGACGCTGACCTTCCGCCTGCGCAAGGCGTAGCGCGCGGGACTGCGACGAGGGCCCGGCATCCCCGAAGGGGGGTGCCGGGCCCTCGTCGCATGCACGAGAGGGCCTGGAACCACAGGCCGCAAGTCCCAGCGCCGAGGGCCGGCGGTGACGGCCCTCGGTGGCCCCTGGGGCGGCTCGATGCCGTGATCGCTGTCAACACGCGTAAAAAGGGCGGGACCCCGGATGGTGATCCGGGGTCCCGCCCTTTGAACGCTGCCGACGCCTAAGGCGTACTACAGGCCGTCAGTTGTCATCCTCGTCGATGAGGAAGCCACGCATCGGCGAGGGAGCCTGGCCCATCGGCGACGGGCCCTGCGGCCGCACCGGAGCCATCGGCTGGGTCATCGCCGGGGACATCTGCTGCTGACCGCCGTAGGACGGAGCAGCCTGCCCCGGAGCGCCCATGCCCGGGTTGCCGTAGGACGGGGCGCCCGCGCCGGCCGGTGCCATGGAAGGCGCCGGGGACGGCGGCAGGGAGGCCGTGGCCGGAGTGCGCGGCGGCGCGAGGGAGTCGTCGGCCTGGGTCTCCAGCTGACGCAGCTGGGACTCGAGGTACGACTTCAGACGCGTCCGGTACTCGCGCTCGAAGCCACGCAGGTCCTCGACCTTGCGCTCCAGCGTGGCGCGGGCGGACTCCAGGGAGCCCATCGCGACGCGGTGCTTCTCCTGCGCGTCCCGCTCCAGGGCGTCGGCCTTGGCACGGGCGTCGCGCTCCAGACCCTCGGCGCGGCTGCGGGCCTCACCGACGATCTTGTTGGCCTCGGAACGCGCCTCGGCGATCGCCTGGTCGGCGGTCTGCTGGGCGAGCGAGAGGACACGGGCGGCGCTGTCGCCACCGGGGCCCTGACCGGGGCCGCCCATCGGACCGCCCATGGGGCCGCCCATCGGGCCACCCATCTGCTGCTGCATGGGGTTCTGACCCATCGGACCCTGACCCATGGGGCCCTGGCCCATCGGACCCTGACCCATCGGACCCTGGCCCATCGGACCCTGGCCCATCGGACCCTGGCCCATCGGGCCGGGACCCTGCGGGCCACCCTGGCCGCCGCCGGGACCGGCGGGCAGCTGCGGCGCACCGCTCGGCAGCTGGGGCGGACCACCCATGGGGCCACCCATCTGCTGCTGCGGCGGGCCCGATATGCCGGCGGGCACCGGTGCACCCGGACCTCGCATGCCCTGCTGCGGCATGCCCTGCGGAGGCATCCCCTGCTGCGGCATTCCGCCCTGCTGCATGCCGCCCTGCTGGGGCATGCCGCCCTGCTGCTGGTCCTGTTCCGGCGGCTTGCGCATGTTCTGCTGGTTCTGGGCAGCAGCGCGCGTGGCCGCGGCGAGCTTGGCACGCAGGTCTTCGTTCTCACGAAGCAGGCGGGTCAGTTCGGCTTCGACCTCGTCGAGGAAGGCATCGACCTCGTCCTCGTCATAGCCTTCTCGGAGGCGGACGGTCGTGAACTGCTTGTTCCGCACGTCCTCGGGGGTCAACGGCATCTCTTCACCTCAACGTAGTCGTCGGCATCGGCAAGACGGTAGTTCACATCGCTCACAGCCGGCTCACGATCGAGATCAGGATGTAGACGATGATCATCAGTACGAAGAAGGACAGGTCGAGCGCCACGCCCCCGAGACGCAACGGCGGGATTACCCGCCGCAGAAGCTTGAGCGGTGGATCGGTGACAGTGTAGGTGGCCTCCAGAACGACCACCATCGCCTTGCCGGGCTGCCATGAGCGGGCGAACTGGAAGACGTAGTCCATGACCAACCGGAAGATGAGCACGATGAGGAAGACCATCAGCGCGATGTAGACGACATCCAGGACCACGCTCATGTTCGGTGTTTCCCTCTCCCCTGTTCCGTGCCGCTCTGTACTGCTCTGTACTGCTCTTCCGGTCTTGCGTCTCAGCTCTGGTTGAAGAACCCGCCCTCTGCGATGCGGGCCTTGTCCTCCGCCGTGACATCGACGTTAGCAGGCGACAACAGGAACACCTTCTGCGTCACCCGCTCGATGCTGCCGTGAAGACCAAACACCAAACCGGCCGCAAAGTCGACAAGTCGCTTCGCGTCTGTGTCGTCCATCTCAGTCAGATTCATGATCACCGGGGTGCCCTCACGGAAGTGTTCCCCGATGGTACGGGCCTCGTTGTAGGTCCGGGGGTGAAGCGTGGTGATCCGGTACGGCTCTCGTTCCGACACGACCTTGGGCATGATCACCGGTGCGTTCTTCTCCAGGGACTGACGTTCTTGTGTGATGGATGCCACGGGCGCGATGCGCGCCGGACGTCCGGATTCCGCGCCCAGCGAAGCCGAACGCGCCACCGGCTCACGCGGCGCCGGCGGTTGCACGATACGCACCTCTTCGTCCCTTTGGGACTGATGTGCACCATGTGACTGATGGGACGGCTCGTGCCGCCGGTGATCCCGCTCGGGTTCCGGGTCGAGCTCGGGTTCGAAGTCGTCGTCGGGGTCGAATCCCCGGCCGTCGTACCCATCGTCCTCCACGAGGCCGAGGTAGACCGCCATCTTGCGCATCGCGCCGGCCATTCTCTGAGTCCTCCGCTCTGTGGTGGATCGACTTCCGACTGCCAAGTCCCGCGATCCACGTGGCCCTTGTGTCCGCCTTTCGGCGGTAATGACCATATTTTCTGCTGTGGTCCGACTTCCTGGCGACGTTACCCGAGCCTGGCGCGGACTCCGAGTACCGCGGTGCCGACGCGTACATGTGTCGCTCCGGCCGCCACGGCCTCCTCGAGGTCCGCACTCATCCCTGCCGACACCATGTTCGCAGCAGGATGGGTCCGGCGCAGGTCAGTCGACAAATCCATCAACCGCCCGAAAGCCTCGCGCCGTCGCCCGGCGTACTCCCCGCTCAAGGGTGCGACGGTCATCAGTCCGTCGAGCCGCAGCCCCGGCGAACCGGCGACCAGAGCCGCCAACTCCTCGACACCGCCCGGTGCGACGCCGCCCCGCTCGCCCCGCTCCTCGGCCCCCGCGTCGAGCGCCACCTGGAGCAGACAGCCCACCTCGCGGCCGGCCCGTACGGCCTCCTTCGACAGGGCCGTCACCAGCCTGGCCCGGTCGACGGACTGCACCACGTCCGCGTAACCGACCACGGAGCGCACCTTGTTGGTCTGCAACTGGCCCACGAAGTGCCAGCTCAGCGGCAGCTCGGAGCATTCGGCGGCCTTGGGGGCCGCGTCCTGGTCCTTGTTCTCGGCGACGTGACGCACGCCGAGTCCGGACAGCAGGCGCACATCGCTCGCCGGGTAGGTCTTGGTGACCACGATCAGGGTCACCTCGTCCCGCTCCCGGCCGGCGGCCGCGCACGCGTCGGCGATGCGCTGCTCCACTTTCGCCAGGTTCGCGGCGAGTTCACCCTTACGGTCCGTCATGTTCATCGGTCCAGCCAGACATATCCCGCGAGTCGCCCCGTGGAGCGGTCGCGGCGGTACGAGAAGTGATCCTTCGACTCCCGCGTGCACACCGGCGAACGCTCCCGGTCGTGCACCCCGAGCCGGTCGAGCTGCGCGTGCACCCCGGCGATCACGTCGACCGCGGGAGTTCCCCAGCTCGTGTCGGCGTGCGCGGCCGGTTCGACGGCGGCCACCTCGGCGCGCATCGCCTCCGGCACCTCGTAGCACCGTCCGCACACGGCGGGTCCGGTGCGGGCGACGATCCGGGCGGGGTCGGCGCCGAGCGACTCCATCGCGTCGATCGCCGCGGGCACGATGCCCTTGACCATCCCGGGCCGCCCGGCGTGCGCGGCCGCGACCACCCCGGCGACGGGGTCGGCGAGCAGCACCGGCACGCAGTCCGCCGTCAGGACGGCGAGGGCGAGTCCGCGGGTGGCGGTGACCACGCCGTCGACCGGCGGGGTGAGCCCGGTGGTCCACGGTCCCTCGACCTCGGCGACGTCGTTGCCGTGGACCTGGTTCATCCAGACGACCCGGCCGGGCTCGAGTCCGAGCGACGCGGCGGCCAGTTCGCGGTTGGTGCGTACGGCGTCCGGGTCGTCGCCGACCGCTCCGCCGAGGTTGAGCTCCTCATACGGAGCGGCGCTCACCCCGCCCCACCGGTCGGTGAAGGCGAAGTGCGCGCCGCTCACGCTCTCGCGCTGTCCTATCACTTCAGGAAGTCCGGCACGTCCAGCTCCTCGGCCGCACTGTCGGAGTAGGCCCGCGACGGCGGGACCGGCGGGGCGACCGGCAGGTCGGCCACCGGCTCGGGAGCCGGCGCCGGCTCCTCCTTCGGCGTCACGCTGCCGAGCGAGCCGAAGGACGGCCGGCTCTCAGGCTGCCGTACCGGGGTGGGCTCGTCGCGCCGGGCCGAGGCCGAGGACGAACCGATGACGGTCTCCCGGCGGGCCGGGGGCTGGCCCCCGTCGAAGCCCGCCGCGATGACGGTGACCCGGACCTCGTCGCCGAGCGCGTCGTCGATGACCGCGCCGAAGATGATGTTGGCCTCGGGGTGCGCGGCCTCGCTGACCAGCTGGGCGGCCTCGTTGATCTCGAACAGGCCGAGATCGGAGCCGCCGGAGATGGAGAGCAGGACGCCCCGGGCGCCGTCGATGGAGGCCTCGAGGAGCGGCGAGGAGATCGCCATCTCGGCGGCGGCCACCGCGCGGTCGTCGCCGCGGGCCGAGCCGATGCCCATGAGGGCCGAACCGGCCTCGGACATGACCGACTTGACGTCGGCGAAGTCGAGGTTGATCAGACCGGGGGTGGTGATGAGGTCGGTGATGCCCTGGACGCCGGAGAGCAGGACCTGGTCGGCCGACTTGAAGGCGTCGAGGACCGAGACCTGGCGGTCCGAGATGGACAGCAGCCGGTCGTTGGGGATGACGATGAGGGTGTCGACCTCTTCGCGGAGTTCGGCGATGCCGTCCTCGGCCTGGTTGGCGCGGCGCCGGCCCTCGAAGGTGAAGGGGCGGGTGACCACGCCGATGGTGAGGGCGCCGAGGTTGCGCGCGATGTTGGCCACGACGGGTGCGCCGCCGGTGCCGGTGCCGCCGCCCTCTCCGGCCGTCACGAAGACCATGTCGGCCCCCTTGAGGACCTCCTCGATCTCCTCGCGGTGGTCCTCGGCGGCCTTGCGGCCGACGGCCGGGTTGGCGCCGGCGCCGAGTCCGCGCGTGAGTTCACGGCCGACGTCGAGCTTGACGTCGGCGTCGCTCATCAACAGCGCCTGCGCGTCGGTGTTGATGGCGATGAACTCGACGCCCTTGAGACCGACCTCGATCATCCGGTTGATGGCATTGACACCACCGCCGCCGACACCGATGACTTTGATGACTGCGAGGTAGTTCTGCGGTGCTGCCACGTCGAAGGCCTCTCGCCTCGAGTTACGTGTCGTCGCCTCGCAGGTGATGCGATCCGACGACTGATGCCGAATGGGACGGTCCGTTTCGCCGACCCGAACCCTAACGCTGAAGTTTAGGGTTACCAGTGTGTCCGTTCCTTGGAGTCTTCTGAACAGGACACTAAGTCGACAAGCGGCGCCCGTTCAACGAACACGCCGAACCTCCCGTTTTTCTTTTCACCCTATGTGATCAGCCATGTCACTGCCCAACCAGGGTGCTGGCCTGCGCGGATGTGCGTCAACTCCCCGCTGACGCGGGGGCCGTGGGAGCGCTGACATCGAAGTGCCGCGCGGACGGGGCGGCTTTCATGAGAGCGGTGAGTGTACGGCCTTTCGCCGCGCTCTTCTCGGCGCTCCCCCAGGCCACCGTCCGGCCCCCGCTGAGCTGGAGCGAGATGTCGTCGTAGGAACGGACCTTGACGGTCCGGGTGGCGCGGGCGACGGGCGCAGGGAGGGAACCCGCGGCCTTCACGGCCTCCCGGACCAGCCGGGCCTCGCCGAAACGGCGCAGACTCGCGGCGGCCGAACGCGAGGAGGAAACGGCCATGTCGAGCAGCGGGACGCCTTTCGGGGCCGTGGAAACCGTGGCGAAACGGACGCCTTCGTCGTCCACTTCCACGAAGTTCGACCCTTTTCGCACCAGCAGGACCGGCGTACGCTCCGTCACTTTCAGGCCGATTCCATGGGGCCAGGAACGGACCACGTCGACCGAGTCGATCCGGGGCAGTTCCCGGCGCAGCCGGGCCGCGATCGCGTCGGTGTCGACGGACACCAGCGGCGACCCGACCGGTACGGCGGCGGCCCGGCGCACCTGCTGCGGCGTGAGCACGTCGGTGCCGGACACGGCGACCCGCTCGACGCGCAGCCACTGCGAGCCGTACAGCACCCAGCCGGTGCCGCCGCCGAGCAGGACGACCGCCAGCACGAGAATGATGATCATACGAAGCCGACGCGGCCCCAGCCTCCGGAGGAGGGGCGGGCCGGACGACTCCTGCTGGCGTGCACCGCGCTCGGCGGTGGCGGATCCGGCCACGCTCCCCTGTCCTTTCGTGAGTCGTGCCTAACGGCGCGCGCGGGAGGCCGCGATGGCCTCGTACACCATGCCGACGAGGAGGTCGTCGGCGTCCCTGCGGCCGAACTCGCTGGCCGCGCGGGACATCTCGTACAGCCGGTGCGGGTCGGCGAGGACGGGCAGCACGGTCTCGCGGACCCACTCGGGGGTCAGTTCCGCGTCGTCGACCAGCAGTCCGCCGCCCGCCTTGACCACCGGCTGGGCGTTGAGCCGCTGTTCGCCGTTGCCGATGGGCAGCGGGACGTAGGCGGCCGGGAGTCCGACGGCGGAGAGCTCGGCGACGGTCATCGCGCCCGCGCGGCAGAGCATCATGTCGGCGGCGGCGTACGCGAGGTCCATGCGCTCCACGTACGGTACCGGGATGTAGGGGGGCATCCCGGGCATCTGCTGCACGTGCGGCAGTTCGTTCTTGGGGCCGACCGCGTGCAGGATCTGGATGCCCGCCTGCTGGAGCCAGGGCGCGACCTGCTGGACGACCTCGTTGAGGCGGCGGGCGCCCTGCGAACCGCCGGAGACCAGCAGGGTCGGCAGGTTGGGGTCGAGGCCGAACATGTGCCGGGCCTCGGGACGGGCCGCGGCGCGGTCCAGGGTAGCGATGGAGCGGCGCAGCGGGATGCCGATGTAGCGGGCGTCCCGGAGCTTGCTGTCGGGCGTGGAGACGGCGACCCGGGCCGCGTAGCGGGAGCCGATCTTATTGGCCAGTCCGGGACGGGCGTTCGCCTCGTGGACGACGATCGGCACACCGAGGCGCTTGGCGGCCAGGTAGCCGGGCAGCGCGACGTACCCGCCGAAGCCGACGACGGCGTCCGCCTTGGTGCGCTCCAGGATCTGCTCGGCGGCCTTGATCGTGCCGCGCAGCCGGCCCGGGACGGTGATCAGTTCAGGGGTGGGCTTGCGCGGCAGCGGCACGGCGGGGATCAGCGCGAGCTCGTAGCCCCGCTGCGGAACGAGCGTGGTCTCCAGGCCGCGCTCCGTACCCAGGGCCGTGATCCCCACAGTGGGGTCCTGCCTGCGCAGGGCGTCCGCGAGGGCCAGCGCGGGCTCGATGTGGCCGGCGGTCCCCCCACCAGCGAGTACGACATGCACCGAAATTCACCGCTCTCCGGACGAGCGCGCCGCCGAGGCACGCCGTCGCATCGTGTTCCATCTCCGGGGACTCCGGACGAACGCGGATCCCCCAGTCCCCCGCTTTCTACCAAAGCGGGGGTGCCGCATCGCAAGCGCCGCCCGCGCAGCGGGCTCGTCGCGTGCGAAGGCGATCAGCAGCCCGATGGCGAACATGGTCGGCAGCAGGGCGGAACCCCCGTAGGAGAACAGCGGGAGAGGGACGCCGGCGATCGGCAGCAGGCCGAGCACCGCACCGATGTTGATCACTGCCTGAGCGGTGATCCAGGTGGTCACGCCTCCCGCGGCATACCTGACGAAGGGGTCCTCCGTGCGTCCGGCCACGCGGATACCCGCATAGCCTAGAGCCGCGAACAGGGCGAGTACCGACAGCGTCCCCGCGAGACCCAGTTCCTCGCCGGTGACGGCGAAGATGAAGTCGGTGTGCGCTTCGGGCAGTTGGCCCCATTTCTCCACACTCGCCCCCAGCCCCGAGCCGAAGATGCCGCCCGAGGCCAGGGCGTAGATCCCGTGCACCGCCTGCCAGCAGGCGTCACCCGGGCCGGGATCGGTCGCGCCGATGCACTGCAACCGGGCCATCCGGTTCGGGCTGGTCTTGATGAGGATCACACCGAGGGTGGCGGCGATCGACAGCACCCCGACGAAGAGCCGCGTGGGCGCCCCGGCCAGCCAGAGCAGTCCGAACAGGATCGCCGTGAGGATGATCGCCGTGCCCATGTCGCCGCCGAGCATGATCAGTCCGAGCAGCATGAAGGCGACCGGGACCAGCGGCACGAGCATGTGCTTCCACTGGGCGAGGAGGTTCTTCTCCTGTTTGCGGGCGAGCAGGTCGGCGCTCCACAGCACCAGCGCGAGCTTGCCGAACTCGCTGGGCTGGATCTGGAAGGAGCCGCCGAGCGAGATCCAGTTCTGGTTGCCGTTGACCGACATCCCTATCCCCGGTACCTGCACGAGCGCCATCATGAAGACGGCGCCCGCGAGGATGGGGTAGGCGAGCCCACGGTGCAGTTTCACCGGCATCCGGGAGGCGAGCAGCAGCAGCGCGGCCCCGATGGAGGCGGCCAGGAACTGTTTGCGGAAGAAGAAGGATCCGGGCAACGACATCTGGAGCGCGGTGATCTGGGAGGCCGAGTAGACCATCACCAGCCCCAGCACCGTGATCAGCAGGCTGCCGCCGAAGATCAGGTAGTAGGCGGTGAGCGGACGGTCCCAGGCCTTGCGCAGCCGGGTGTGGAGCCGGCGTACGGGGTTGTCGCGGCGCGTGCGCGAGGCACCGGCGGGTCTGCGGACGGCCCGCTGGACGGGCGGACGCCCGGTACGGCTACCGGGCATCTGCCGCTCCAGGCGGCGTGCCGCAGCCGCGGTGGTCGGCTGCCGCGCCGTACGTCGGCCGTGACGGTCCCACGCGTCCCTCCCTAGGTCGCCCGGCAGGCGGCCGGGTCAGGCGCCGAGTTCGCTAACCGCCTGAGCGAACGCGTCACCGCGCTGGTTGTAGTTGACGAACATGTCCATGGAGGCGCAGGCCGGGGCGAGGAGCACCGTGTCGCCCTCGACGGCCAGGCGCCGGGCCTCCCGGACGGCCGCGAGCATCGCCCCAGTGTCCGTCCGGTCGAGGTCGACGACGGGTACTTGCGGGGCGTGTCGCGTCAGGGCTTCGTGGATCAGGGCGCGGTCGGCGCCGATGAGTACCACCGCGCGCAGCCGCTTTGCCGACGCCGCGACCAGTTCGTCGAAGGTGGCGCCCTTCGCCAGTCCGCCCGCGATCCAGACGATGGAGTCGTAGGCCGCCAACGAGGCTTGCGCCGCGTGCGTGTTGGTCGCCTTGGAGTCGTCGACGTAGGCGACACCGTCCACGTCCGCCACGTGGGCGATGCGGTGGGCGTCCGGGGTGAAGGCCCGCAGGCCGTCCCGTACGGCCTTGGCGGGCACGCCGTAGGCGCGCGCCAGGGCCGCCGCGGCAAGGGCGTTGGCGATGTTGTGCGGGGCCGGCGGGCGGACGTCGGAGACCTCGGCCAGCTCCTGCGCGTTCTTCTGCCGGTTCTCCACGAAGGCGCGGTCGACCAGGATGCCGTCCACGACACCGAGTTGGGAGGGTGCCGGGGCGCCGAGGGTGAAGCCGACGGCGCGGCAGCCCTCCTCGACGTCGGCCTCCCGCACCAGGTCCTCGGTGGCCTTGTCGGCCACGTTGTAGACGCACGCGACCCGATTGCCCTCATAGACGCGGCCCTTGTCCTTGGCGTACGCCTCCATGGAGCCGTGCCAGTCGAGGTGGTCGGGGGCGAGGTTGAGGACGGTGGCCGAGTGGGCGCGCAGGGAGGGAGCCCAGTGCAGCTGGTAGCTGGACAGCTCCACGGCGAGGACGTCGTACGGCTCCTCGCCGAGGACGGCGTCCAGCAGGGAGACGCCGATGTTGCCGACGGCGGCCGTGCGCAGACCGGCCGCCTCCAGGATCGACGCCAGCATCTGGGTGGTGGTCGTCTTGCCGTTGGTGCCGGTGACGCACAGCCAGGGCGCGGGCTCGCGGCCGTCCAGTTCCCTGAGCCGCCAGGCGAGTTCGACGTCGCCCCAGACCGGTACGCCGGCCTCGTGGGCCGCGGTGAACAGCGGCTTGTCGGGCTTCCAGCCCGGCGCCGTGACGACGAGTTCGGTGCCCTCGGGCAGGGTCGCGCCGTCACCGAGGCGCACGGTGACGCCCAGCGCCTCCAGTTCGGCCGCCTGCTCACGCGCGCGTGCGTCGTCGCCGTCGTTGACGACGGTGACCCTCGCGCCGAGCCCGTGCAGCACCTTGGCCGCCGGGATGCCGGAGACGCCGAGCCCGGCGACGGTGACGTGCTTGCCCTGCCAGTCGGTCACTTGTCCGCTGCCCATCCCGCGTAGAAGAGGCCCAGTCCGACGATCACGCAGATGCCCTGGATGATCCAGAAACGGACCACGACCAGGACCTCGGACCAGCCCTTGAGTTCGAAGTGGTGCTGAAGCGGCGCCATCCGGAAGACGCGCTTGCCGGTGAGCTTGAAGGAGCCGACCTGGATGACGACGGACATCGTGATGAGCACGAACAGGCCGCCGAGCAGGGCGATCAGCAGCTCGGTGCGGGAGCAGATCGCGAGACCGGCGAGTACGCCGCCGAGCGCCAGCGAACCGGTGTCACCCATGAAGATCTTGGCCGGCGAGGTGTTCCACCACAGGAAGCCCAGGCAGGCGCCCATCAGCGCGGAGGCGATGACCGCGAGGTCCAGTGGATCGCGCACCTCGTAGCAGGCGCTGGGGTTGGTCAGGGTCTCGCCGTTGGCGCAGGACTCCTGGAACTGCCAGACGCCGATGAAGGTGTAGGCGCCGAAGACGAGGACGGAGGCGCCGGTGGCGAGGCCGTCCAGACCGTCCGTCAGGTTCACGCCGTTGGACATCGCGAGGATCATGAACAGCGCCCAGACCACGAACAGCACCGGGCCGATCGTCCAGCCGAAGTCCGTGATGAACGACAGCTTCGTGGAGGCCGGGGTGTTGCCGCGCGAGTCGGAGAACTGGAGCGAGAGCACCGCGAAGGCGATACCGACGATCAGCTGGCCGGCCATCTTCGCCTTGGCCCGCAGACCCAGCGAACGGCGCTTGACGATCTTGATGTAGTCGTCGAGGAAGCCGACCAGGCCCATGCCGCACATCAGGCCGAGCACCAGCAGACCCGAGTACGTCGGCGGCTTGCCGGTGATCACCTTGGACAGGAAGTACGCGGCGACCGTCGCGAGGATGAAGGCGATACCGCCCATGGTCGGCGTACCGCGCTTGCTGGCGTGCTCGCGCGGGCCGTCGTCGCGGATGTACTGGCCGTAGCCCTTGCGCGCCAGCAGCTTGATCAGCAGCGGCGTTCCGACCAGCGTCAGGAAGAGGCCGATCACACCCGCGAACAGGATCTGATTCATCATCGGGCGACGCCCTCACCCTCGGTGCCGGTCGCGAGCAGCGCCTGCGCGACACTCTCGAGGCCGACCGAACGGGACGCCTTCACGAGCACGACGTCCCCCGGGCGCAACTCGCTGCGCAACAGGTCGACCGCCGCCTGTGCGTCGGACACGTGCACCGACTCCTCACCCCACGAACCCTCGTTATATGCGCCCAGTTGCAGCCAGGCGGCTTCCCTGCCCCCGACCGCGACGAGCTTGCCGACATTGAGCCGGACGGCGAGCCGTCCGACCGCGTCGTGCTCGGCGAGCGCCTCGTCCCCGAGCTCGGCCATCTTGCCGAGCACCGCCCAGGTCCGCCGCCCCTTGCCCATGGCCACGAGCGCGCGCAGGGCGGCTCGCATGGACTCGGGGTTCGCGTTGTAGGCGTCGTTGACGATCGTCACGCCGTCCGGGCGCTCGGTGACCTCCATCCGCCAGCGGGAGAGGGAGCCCGCCTCGGAGAGCGCGGTGGCGATCTCTTCCGCGGACATGCCCAGCTCATGGGCGACGGCGGCCGCTGCGAGCGCGTTCGACACGTGGTGCTCACCGTACAGGCGCATGGTCACGTCGCTGCACCCGGAGGGTGTGTGAAGGCTGAAGGAAGGCTGTCCGCTGTCCGTGAGTCGCACGTTCTCGGCCCGAACGTCCGCTTCGCCGGACTCTCCGAAAAAGACCACCTTCGCCTTCGTACGGGAGGCCATGGCCCGCACCAGCGGGTCGTCGGCGTTGAGGATCGCCGCGCCGCCCTCGTCGGCCGCGGGCAGGCTCTCGACGAGCTCGCCCTTTGCCTGTGCGATCTGTTCGCGGCCGCCGAACTCGCCGATGTGGGCGGTGCCGACGTTGAGGACGAGGCCGATCTTCGGGGGCGTCAGATCGGCGAGGTAGCGGATGTGGCCGATGCCGCGGGCGCCCATCTCGAGCACGAGGAACTTCGTCTCCTCGGTCGCGGACAGGGCGGTCAGCGGCAGTCCGATCTCGTTGTTGAGCGAACCCGGCGTGAACACGGTGGGCGCCTTGCGCCGCAGGACCTGCGCGATGAGGTCCTTGGTGCTGGTCTTGCCGGCCGAGCCGGTGAGCGCGACGAGGGTCGCGCCGAGCTTGTGCACGACATGCCGGGCCAGTGCGCCGATCGCCGTCTGGACGTCGTCCACGACGATCGCGGGGACGCCGACGGGGCGTGCGGCCAGTACGGCCGCCGCGCCCGCCTCGACGACCTGGGCCGCGTAGTCGTGGCCGTCCACGCGTTCGCCGACGAAGGCGACGAAGAGGGCGCCGGGCACCACGTCACGTGAGTCCCGGACGACGGGTCCGGTGACCTGCGCGGACGGATCCGGTATGTCGTGCGTCTGCCCGCCGACGACTGCTGCGATCTCGGCGAGGGAGAGGGCGATCACAAGTTCATCCCTGGGTCTGCTCGATGGCTTCGCGAAGCACCTGGCGGTCGTCGAACGGACGGACCACTCCGGCGATGTCCTGGCCCTGCTCATGGCCCTTGCCCGCGACCAGCACGGTGTCCCCGGCGTGCGCGCGGGCGACGACCGCGGCGATCGCGGCGGCCCGCTCCTCGAACAGCAGGACCTCACCGCGCTCGTGGGCGGGTACGGACGCCGCCCCTTCGAGCATGGTCGCGAGGATCGCGAGGGGGTCCTCGGAGCGGGGGTTGTCGGAGGTCAGCACGGCGGTGTCGGCGAGCCGGGCGGCGGCGGCGCCCATCGGCGCCCGCTTGGTGCGGTCCCGGTCGCCGCCGCACCCGAGGACGACGTGCAGCCGCCCCTTGGTGACCTTGCGCAGCGCCCTGAGGACCGACTCGACGGCGTCCGTCTTGTGGGCGTAGTCGACGACCGCGAGGTAGGGCTGCCCGGCGTCCACGCGCTCCAGCCGGCCCGGCACACCCGGCACGGCGGCCACACCGTCGGCGGCGGTGCGCGGGTCGATGCCCGCGACGGCCAGGGAGACGATCGCGGCGAGGGTGTTGGCCACGTTGAAGGAGCCCGGCAGCGGCGCCCTGGCCGCGACCCGCACCCCGTCGGGGCCCACGACGGTGAACGTCGAGTCCATCGGGCCGACCTCGACGTCGACGGCCCGCCAGTCGGCGTCCGGGTGGCCCTCGGCGGAGAACGTGACGACGGGGACCTCCGCCTCCCGCACGAGCCGGCGGCCGTACTCGTCGTCGAAGTTGACCACGCCGAGTTTGCTGCGTTCCCGGGTGAACAGCTGCGCCTTGGCCTGGAAGTAGTCCTCCATGCCGGAGTGGAACTCCATGTGCTCCGGGCTGAGGTTGTTGAAGACGGCGACGTCGAAGACGCAGCCGTCGACCCGGCCGAGGACCAGCGCGTGGCTGGACACCTCCATGGTGACCGCCTCGACACCGCGCTCGCGCATCACCGCGAACAGCGCCTGGAGGTCGGTGGCTTCGGGGGTGGTGCGCTCGGACTTGATGCGCTCGTCGCCGATGCGCGTCTCCACGGTGCCGATGAGGCCGGTGGACCTCACGGGCTTGAGGCCGCCCTCGACGAGATAGGCCGTGGTCGTCTTGCCCGAGGTGCCGGTGATCCCGATCTGGAGCAGGTCGCGTCCGGGACGTCCGTAGATGGTGGCCGCCAGTTCGCCCATCCGACCGCGCGGGTCGTCGGCCACCAGCACCGGCAGGCCGGTCGCGGCGGCGCGTCCGGCGCCGCCGGGGTCGGTCAGCACGGCGACCGCGCCCAGGCCGGCGGCCTGCGTCACGAAGTCGGCGCCGTGCAGTCGGGCGCCGGGGAGCGCGGCGTACAGGTCGCCGGGGCGGACCGCGCGCGAGTCGTGGGTGATGCCCGTGACCTCGACGGCGGCGCTCTCCGGCTGCTCGGTCCCCAGCTGATCGGCGAGCTCCGCGAGGGGTGTTGCGCGGACTCGGGCCGGTCGCGGCGGTCCCGGATATGTCACGGAAGCGCCCTTCTGGGTGGTTTGGGACTGATCAGCGTGTGGCACGGCGGTGAGCGTACCGGGCGTACCCGCCTGCGGGCGAAGCGAGGGCGGGGACGCGGGCGACGTCGCGGGCGGTGCGGGGGTCCCGGGGTCGGGAGTGATCATGGTCACGGGCTGGTTCCTGGCTTGTTCGGCGCTGAACAGTGACGGGTCGCGGGGTCGGGGGCGGGCGGGTGCGGGACGTGCGCGGGAGGGTCGGGAGGGTCGGGAGGGTCAGGGGGTGAAGGAGACCGGGAGGCTGGCGGGCTTCGCGCCGGTCGGCGGGACCTGGAGGGTCTTCAGGGCGAACTCCATGACCTGCTTGAAGACGGGACCGCAGATCTGGCCGCCGAAGTAGCTGCCCTGGGTGGCGTTCTGGATGGCGCAGTACACGGTGACCCGGGGGTTGTCGGCGGGCGCGAACCCGGCGAACGACGAGGTGTAGCCCTTGTACGTGCCGGTGGCCGGATCCACCCGGTTGGCGGTACCTGTCTTGCCCGCGACGCGGTAGCCCGGGATACGCGCCTTGGCGCCCGTGCCCTCCTGGTCGTCCACCACCGACTCCAGCATCTGGGCGAGGGTCTTCGCCGTCTTCTGGCTGACCACACGGGTTCTGGCGGGCGCCTCGGCGGGGGTGAAGCGTCCGTCCGGCCCCTTGGTGCCGCGCACCAGGGTGGGCGCGACCCGGACCCCGCCGTTGGCGATCGTCGAGTACACGGAGGCCGCCTGGAGCGCGTTCAGGGACATGCCCTGGCCGAAAGGGATCGTGTACTGCTGCGAGGTCGACCACTTGCCGGGCGGGGCCAGGATGCCGCTCGTCTCGCCGGGGAAACCGAGTCCGGTCTGGCTGCCGATGCCGAACTTGCGCAGGTAGGAGTAGAGCACCCGGTTGGCCGCGGTCTGCGTCTTGCCGAGCTGGCCGGTGGCGAGGATGGTGCCGATGTTGCTGGACTTGGCGAGCACGCCGTTGAGCGTGAGGTACCAGGTGGCGTGGTCGATGTCGTCCTGGAAGAGCCGGTCGCCGCGGTGCAGCCGGTTGGGCACCGTGACGTGCGTCAGCGGTGTGGCGGCGTTCTCCTCCAGCACGGCCGCCATCGACATGACCTTGGCCGTGGAGCCGGGCTCGTAGGCGTCCTGGACGGACGCGTTGCCCATGGCCGCCGAGTCGGCCCGCGTGAGGTCGTTGGGGTCGAAACCGGGCGAGTTGGCCATCGCGAGGATCTCGCCGGTGCGGTTGTCCTGGACGATGACGTAACCGCGGTCCGCCCGGGACTCCTTCACCTGGTCGGTGATGGCGTTCTGCGCGGCCCACTGGATGTCGCGGTCGATCGTCAGCTCGACGTCGGAACCGGCCACGGCGGGGGTCTCGGTGGAGCCCACGGTGGGCACCTGACGGCCGCCGGACTGGGCGTAGCGGATCTTGCCGTCCTTGCCGGACAGCGTCGCGTTCAGCTGCTGCTCGATCCCGCCGCCGCCCTTGCCGTCGGCGTTGACCCAGCCCAGTATCCCGGCGGCGAGGTTCCCGTTGGGGTACACGCGCTTGCTGCTGGGGACGGAGAAGACGCCGGCCAGGACGTTGACCGTGGACTTGTCCGTCTCCGACTTGGCGGACAGGGCGGCCCTCAGGTCCTTGATCTGCTTCCAGACCTGCGGGGTCTGCCGGCCGGCGAGCCTGACGTAGCGCAGGCTCGCGTCCGCCGGCCGCAGTTTCCTGACGAGCGCCGCCTGGTCCTGGCCCAGGATCGGCGCGAGGAGCGCGGCCGCCTGCTCGGGACCGTCGCCGACCTTCAGCTGCTCACGGGTGAACATCGTGGGGTCGGCCGTGATGTCGTAGGCGTCCACGCTGCTCGCGAAGGCCACCCCGGTGCGGTCGGTGATCTCGCCGCGTTCGGCGGTCAGCACCTGGCCGACGTACCGGTTCTGCTCGGCCTTGGCCGCGTAGGTGCTCGCGTCGACGGCCTGCACCTGGAGGAGGCGGACCACGAAGGCGATCAGCACCAGCGCCAGCGCGAGTCCGACCATCCGCAGGCGGGGCCGGGGGCTGCCGAGCCGCAGGACGCGCGGGGCGGGGCGCGGGGCGGACGCGGCGGGACGGGCGCCGGGGCCCGGGCGCCGCTGGGCGGAGGCGGGGCGGGAGGGCCGGGCGGGGCCCGGTACGCGCCGGCGCGGCGGTTCCCTGTCGGACACTTCCGTCACCTGCCGGGGGTCTCGGGGATGGCTTCGGTCGGGGCGGCGCTCGGGGCGGGGGTGCCGCCCGGGATGTTCGGCGCGGGCGCCGCGGGCGACGGTGTCCCGGTCGTCCGGGGGAGCGCGATGGCCTCGGGAGGGCGGACGGCGGGCTCTTCGTCGGCGGCGCGCGGGGCGGCGGCCGAGGGGACACCCTTCACGGTGCCGTCGGGGTTCAGGAAGGCCGGGTCCCCGCCGGGCACCATGCCGAGTTCGCGGGCGCGGCGCTGGAGGGCGTCGGGGGCGGAGTAGGAGTCGATGTCCCGCTGGAGCGCCTGCTGCTCGTCGGTGAGGCTCTTGGTGTCCTTCTGGAGGTCGTCCTTCTTGAACGAGCCCTCGCTGAGCGCGGAGTTCAGCACGAGGAGTCCGATCAGTCCGCCTCCCAGGAGGAGGACGACCAGGAGGACGAACGGCGTGCGGGCCGCCTGCCGCGGGCCGGACGGGAAGAGCCGCGCGAGCCGGGCGGCCCTCCCCTTCAGTTCGGGTTTCCTACTCACTCGCCCTCCCCCTGGCCGGCATTCCGCACCCTCGGCTCACGCCCGTCATTCGATGGACTCCCTGATCCGCTCGGCCCCGCGCAGACGCGCCGGGGCGGCCCGCCGGTTCTCGGCGACCTCTTCCTCGGTGGGAAGTTCGGCACCGCGGGTGAGCAGCTTGAGCCGGGGCTGGTAGCGCTCGGGGACGACCGGCAGCCCGGGCGGCGCCGTGGTGGCGGCGCCGGCCGCGAACACCTGCTTGACCAGCCGGTCCTCGAGCGAGTGGTACGACAGGACGGCGATCCGCCCGCCGACGTCGATCGCCTCGACGGCGGCCGGGACGGCCCGCTCCAGGACGGAGAGTTCGCCGTTGACCTCGATGCGCAGCGCCTGGAAGGTGCGCTTGGCCGGGTTGCCGCCGGTGCGCTTGGCGGCCTGCGGAAGCGCGTCGCGGATCAGCTCCACCAGCCGGGCGCTGTTGGTGAACGGTTCCTTGTCGCGCTCGCGCACGACCGCGGAGACGATCCGCTTGGCCTGCTTCTCCTCGCCGTAGGCCCGCAGGATCCGTACGAGCTCACCGGGCGGGTAGGTGTTGAGGACCTCGGCGGCGCTGACACCGGTCGTCTGGTCCATCCGCATGTCCAGCGGGGCGTCCTGGGCGTAGGCGAAGCCGCGGTCGGCCTCGTCGAGCTGCATCGAGGAGACGCCCAGGTCGAACAGGACGCCCTGCACGCGCGCGATGCCGAGCCGGTCCAGTACCTCGGGGAGCTCGTCGTAGACGGCGTGCACGAGGGTGGCGCGTTCGCCGAACGGGGCCAGGCGCTCACCGGACAGGCGCAGCGCCTCCTTGTCCCGGTCGAGGGCGACGAGCCGCGCCTCGGGGAACCGGGTGAGCAGGGCCTCGCTGTGGCCGCCGAGGCCGAGGGTGCAGTCGACGACCACCGAGCCCGGCCGCTGGAGGGCGGGGGCCAACAGGTCCAGGCACCGCTGGAGCATCACCGGGACGTGTCGACTGTGACTCAAGGGGCCCTCTCAGGTGCGGCGGGTGTACGCACCGCCGGGTCCCCGCCCCCTACCCGAAGGGAAGGCCTCCCGGCGCCGCGGGGAGATCTCGGCGCCGGGCCGGGGTCTCACGGGTTTCAGTCCAGCAGGGAGATCGTCGCCTCCCGCTTCGCGTCACTTTAGTCCACGCCGTCTCGCGGTCAATCAACCGGCCTGCGCGGCGCGGCCCGGCGGGACTCCCCCGCCGCGCGGCCTGTGGCTTACCTCACAAAGAGCACGTGATGACACTCTTTTTCCGGTCCCCCAGGAGGACCGGAAAGGGCGTGACCAGTACCGTCATAGGTATGACGACTTCTGCATCGCTCCCCGCACGGCCCGAAGGCGCCATAACCGACGGCACCGTCACCGATCGTCTCGTCGAGGCGAACGAGCGGTACGCGGACGCCTTCACGGACCCCGGCATGGACGCCCGCCCCGTTCTGCGGGTGGCGGTCGTGGCCTGCATGGACGCCCGTCTCGACCTGCACGCGGCGCTCGGCCTCGAACTGGGCGACTGCCACACCATCCGCAATGCCGGCGGTGTGGTCACCGACGACGTGATCCGTTCGCTCACCATCAGCCAGCGCAAGCTGGGCACGCGCAGCATCGTCCTCATCCACCACACCGGCTGTGGTCTGGAGGCGATCACCGAGGACTTCCGCTCCGAGCTGGAGATGGAGGTCGGTCAGCGTCCGGCCTGGGCCGTGGAGGCCTTCCGGGACGTCGACCAGGACGTGCGGCAGTCGATGCAGCGGGTGCGGACCTCGCCGTTCCTGCTGCACTCCGACGACGTGCGCGGGTTCGTCTTCGACGTCAAGACGGGCCTGCTGCGCGAGATCGACCCCGCGTAGGCGTCCCGCGGACGTCCACGTCCGTCCACGGGGTCACGTGCGGCCCCGTCCCGCCCGGTCCGGCGCCGTTCCGCGCCGGACCGCGCTGTCGTTCGCTGTCGTTTCCCTGTTGATTTCCGCACCGCGAGTGACCAAATGGTCATAACGCCGACATATCGCGGACTGTTGTCCACAGGCGAGTGACACGAATCGGTAACGGCGGCAAGAATGCGGGTGTGACGTCACGCTGAGCAGTTCGCGGACGGCGTCCGTGATTCGGGGTGGGCCGGTTTGCCGCACAGAGCGTCGGCCCGGAGAAAGTTTGGGCCGAGGAGGGCCGGGTGACGACCTATGACGAGCGAGCGAGCCTCACAGATCTGACCGCCACTGTGGAGCGTGTCCGCAGTTCGGTGGAGGGAGTGATCGAGGGCAAGCCCGAGGTCGTACGGCTTTCGCTGACCGTGCTCCTCGCGGAGGGGCATCTGCTGATCGAGGACGTCCCGGGCGTCGGCAAGACGATGCTGGCCAAGGCGCTCGCGAAGTCCATCGACTGCTCGGTGCGCCGTATCCAGTTCACGCCCGACCTGCTGCCCTCGGACATCACCGGGGTGTCCATCTGGGACCAGCAGCGCCGGGAGTTCGAGTTCAAACCGGGCGCGATCTTCTCGCAGATCGTGATCGGCGACGAGATCAACCGCGCCTCGCCGAAGACGCAGTCGGCGCTCCTGGAGTCGCTGGAGGAGCGCCAGGTCACCGTCGACGGGACGACGTACGAGCTGCCCAGCCCGTTCATGGTGGTGGCGACGCAGAACCCCGTCGAGATGGAGGGCACCTATCCGCTGCCCGAGGCCCAGCGCGACCGGTTCATGGCCCGGGTCTCCATCGGCTATCCCAGCGCGGAGGCCGAACTCCAGATGCTCGACGTGCACGGCGGGATCAACCCCCTGGACGACCTCCAGCCGGTCGCGCACGCCCACGAGATCGTCAAGCTGATCGACGCCGTCCGCGGGGTCCACGTCGCCGACTCCGTCCGGCGCTACGCCGTCGACCTGGTCTCCGCCACGCGCACCCACCCCGACCTCAGACTCGGCGCCTCCCCGCGCGCGACGCTGCACCTGGTGCGCGCCGCCAAGGCGACCGCCGCCCTGAACGGCCGGGACTACGCGCTCCCGGACGACGTGCAGAACCTCGCCGTGGCCGTACTGGCCCACCGTCTGCTGCCCACCGCGCAGGCGCAGCTGAACCGCCGCACGGCGGAGCAGGTGGTCGAGGAGATCATCCAGCGCACCTCGGTGCCCGCGACCCCCCAGCAGCACGGGTACGGGCTGGGCCACGGCGTACAGGCGTACGGCCGGCAGCAGCCGCGGAGGCTGTGATGACCGCCGGGGGGACCGGGCAGCCCGCGACGGACCGCGGGGAGAAGGGCGGCGGCGCCCGCACGGCCCTGGCCGGTCTGACCACCCGCGGCCGCTCCTTCCTCGCCGCCGGCATCGCGGCCGCGATCTGCGCCTACGTGCTCGGCCAGCCCGACCTGCTGCGGGTCGGTCTGCTGCTGGCCGCGCTGCCGCTGATCTGCGCCGCCGTCGTCTACCGGACCCGCTACCGGGTCGCGGGCAGCCGCCGGCTCTCGCCCGCGCGCGTGCCGGCCGGCAGCGAGGCCCGCGTCCACCTGCGGATGGACAACGTCTCGCGGCTGCCCACCGGTCTGCTGATGCTCCAGGACCGGGTGCCGTACGTCCTCGGCCCGCGGCCCCGCTTCGTCCTGGACCGGGTGGAGGCCGGCGGCCGCCGCGAGGTGTCCTACCGGGTCCGCTCCGACCTGCGCGGCCGCTACCCGCTGGGCCCGCTCCAGCTGCGCCTGAGCGATCCGTTCGGCATGTGCGAGCTCACGCGGGCCTTCTCCACCTACGACACGCTGACGGTCATCCCGCGCGTGGAGCCACTGCCCCCGGTCCGCCTGAGCGGCGAGGCCAAGGGGTACGGCGACGGACGGCAGCGCTCGCTGGCGCTGGCCGGCGAGGACGACGTGATCCCGCGCGGCTACCGCTACGGCGACGACCTGCGCCGGGTGCACTGGCGGCTGACCGCCCGCTACGGCGAACTGATGGTGCGCCGGGAGGAGCAGCCCCAGCGCTCGCGCTGCACGGTACTGCTGGACACCCGGGGCACGGCCTTCCAGGGCGCGGGCCCCGACTCCGCCTTCGAGTGGGCGGTCTCGGGCGCCGCGTCGGTGCTGGTGCACATGCTGGAACGCGGCTTCTCGGTACGGCTGCTGACGGACACGGGCGACTCGGTGCCGGGTGAGGGCGCCGACGGGTTCGCGGGTCCGAGCCAGGAGTCGGCCGACGCGGCCGGTCTCATGATGGACACCCTCGCGGTGGTCGACCACTCCGACGGCACGGGCCTGTCCCGGTCCTACGACGTGCTGCGCGGCGGCAACGAGGGTCTGCTGGTGGCCTTCTTCGGCGATCTCGACGAGGAGCAGGCGGCGGTCGCCGCGAAGATGCGGCAGCGCAGCGGGGGCGCGGTCGCCTTCCTGCTGGACGGGGACGGCTGGGTGCGTGAACCGAACGGCGTGCCCGATCCGATGAACAGGCAGGAGGAGCGGCTGCGGATGCTGCGCGAGGCGGGCTGGACGGCTCTCGGCGTGCCGCGGGGCGCTTCGCTGGCTGAGCTGTGGCGCCAGGCGGACCGCGAAAGGGCGGGCGTGACGACGGGGAGCGGGACGAGCGGCGGGGAGGGCGGGGCATGAGCGGGCGGGCCCGACTGACACTGTGCGCGGTGGCGGCGACACTGATGGCCTCGTGCGCCCTGCTGCCGCTCGTCACCCCGGCGACCTGGCTGCTCCAGGCGGCGGTGCTGCTGGCGATCCAGTCCGGGGTCGGCGCGGCCGCCCGGCGGGTGCCGCTGGCCCGGCCGCTGACCGTGGCCGCCCAGGCGCTGGTCACCCTGGTGCTGCTGACCCTGCTCTTCGCCCGGGAGCAGGCCCTCGTCGGCCTCGTCCCCGGCCCGGAGGCCTTCCGGCACTTCGGCGACCTCTTCCGGACCGGCGCCGACGACGTGGGGCGGTACGCGATACCGGCCCCGCTGTCCGACGGCATCCGGCTGATGGTGATCGGCAGCGTGCTGGTGATCGGCCTGGCCGTCGACACCCTCGCGGTCACGTACCGCAACGCGGCCCCGGCCGGCCTGCCGCTGCTGGCGCTGTACTCGGTCGCCGCGGGGCTCTCCACCGGGGCGACCGACTGGCTGTGGTTCCTGGTCGCCGCCGCCGGCTATCTGATGCTGCTGCTCGCCGAGGGCCGGGAGCGGCTGTCGCAGTGGGGCCGGGTCTTCGGCGGGGGTCCGCGCGCGCCGGGTGCGCAGCCCGGGCCGGTGGCCCCCGTGCGCACCGGCCGGCGCATCGGCATGGCCGCGCTGGGCGTCGCCCTCGTGGTGCCGCTCCTGCCGCTGCCCGCGATACAGGGCGGTCTGCTGGACGGCACGGGCACCGGTGTGGGCGCGGGCAACGGCAGCGGGGGCACGATCTCCGCGGTCAACCCGCTGGTCTCGTTGCGCGACAGCCTGAACGTGGACGAGGACCGCACGGTCCTGACCCTGCGCACCAACACCTCCGGCGTCTCGGACATGTATCTGCGGATCGTGTCGCTCGACGACTTCGACGGCACCACGTGGAAACCGGCCAAGCGTCATATCGTCGCCGTACCGGACGAGTTCCCCTCGCCCACCGGTCTGGGCCCGGGCGTCAAGCGCACGGAGATCACGACCCGGATCGCGGCGGCCCCCGGGTACGCGCAGGACTGGCTGCCGATGCCGTACCCGCCCAGCGGCGTCCAGATCAAGGGCAACTGGCGCTACGAGCCGGTCGGCATGACGCTGGTCGGCGACCACGGTCAGAACACCAGCGGCAAGACGTACCAGGTCAAGAGCCTCGACGTGCAGCCGACGGCGGAGCAGTTGGCCTCGGCGCCCGAGGCGCCCGGCTCGGTGCGGAGCACCTACACCAAGGTCCCGGACTCCCTTCCGCCCGTGGTGGCGCAGCAGGCCCGGGAGATCACCAAGGGCGCCACGAGCGACTACCAGAAGGCGGTCGCGCTCCAGGACTACTTCGCGGTGACGGGCGGCTTCGAGTACGACACCGAGGTCGAGGTCGGCAGCGGCACCAACGCGATCGCCCGGTTCCTGCGGGACAAGCAGGGGTTCTGCGTCCACTTCTCGTTCGCGATGGCCGCGATGGCCCGCACGCTGGGCATTCCGGCGCGGGTCGCGGTGGGCTTCGCGCCGGGCACGACGCAGGCGGACGGTTCGGTGGCGGTCGGGCTGAAGGACGCGCACGCCTGGCCTGAGCTGTACTTCGAGGGCGTCGGCTGGACCCGTTTCGAGCCGACCCCGACCCGGGGCTCGACCCCCACGTACACGCTGCCGGACACCTCGGGCCAGGCCGTCCCCGACCTGCCGCAGGCTTCCCGCTCGGCCGACGCGGCGCCTTCCGCCCAGCCCTCGTCGAGCACCAGTTGCTCGGCCCAGGACAAGAAGCTCGAGGGCTGCGCGCAGGCGCTGCCCCTGGACGAGGCCCAGCAGGGCGGCGGCGGTCCCCGCTGGTACGCGATCGCGGGCTGGACGCTGCTGGGAGCGGCGGCGCTCGCCGTGCCTCTGCTGCCGATGCTGTGGCGGCTGAGACGGCGTGCGGTGCGGCTGGCGTCCGCCCAGCACTCCTCGTCCGTGCCGTCCGGGTCGCCGCCCCCGGGACGACGGGGTGACGGCGGGGGCACCGGCGGCGCCGACGACCGCCGGCCCGACGAGGCCCGTCCGGGAGTGCTGCTGGACGTGCCGCCCGCGGAGGCGGGCGCGGCGGCGGCCGGTCATGTGCTGGCGGTGTGGCGCGAGCTGACCGACACGGCCTGGGACTACGGCATCGAGCCGAACGAGGCGCTGACCCCGCGGCGGGCCGCCGAGCGGATCGTGCGGATCGGCGAGCTGGACGAGACGGTCGGCCGGTCGGTGCGCCGGGTCGCGGGCGCCGTGGAGCAGGTGCTGTTCGCGCCGGAGCCGCGGGCCGAGGCGGGACTGGCCGACGACGTCCGCGCGGTGCGGGCGGCGCTGCGGGACCGGGTCAGCTGGACGACACGCGTGCGTGCCGTCGTGG
Organism: Streptomyces asoensis; assembly: GCF_016860545.1. Taxonomy (NCBI): domain Bacteria; kingdom Bacillati; phylum Actinomycetota; class Actinomycetes; order Kitasatosporales; family Streptomycetaceae; genus Streptomyces; species Streptomyces asoensis. Next base: position 96,284 of record NZ_BNEB01000001.1, read on the forward strand.
CGCCGCGGTCGGCGATCCGCGCGGTCTGGGACCTGTCCGACCGCTGGACGGCCACCAAGGCGTCCTGGGCGGCCCGCCTGACAAGTCTCCCCCGCCGCCCGTCCGGCCACCACCAGAGCAGCTGAACCCGCCGCCCCGGGCCATCCCGGCCCGGGGCTGCGCAGGCGCGGTGTTCAGGGCGGGGCCGGCCCGGCCGCTGCCGCAAGCACGGTGTCCCGGGCCGGACTCTCCCGGCCCCTGCCGGCGCAGGCACGGTGGTCAGGGGCCGGGCTCGCCCCGTCCTGGGTCGGCGCACGCGCCGTTGTGCGCCGGGCTCGCCCAGCGCGGGCGCGGACGCGGACGCAAGCGCGGTGCCGGACCCGTCGGCCCCCGCCTCGGCCGCCACCGAGCGGCCCCGATGCGCCGGCCGGGTTCGGCCCGGCCGACGAGCTGCGCCGCCACCGAGCGGCCCTGGGCGTATCCGGGCTGCCCGCAGTGGTGCCGGGCGGGAAGCCGCACGCGGTGCTGCCGGGCGGGATACCGCCGCTCCGGTGTCCGCGCGGCAGAGGCCGTCCCGGGCGCAGGCTGCCCCGGCCGGGAGTCCGCGGGCGTCTCCGGGTGCCGGGCTGCGGGGGCGAGCCGCTGGTCCGGCGGGGGCAGGGCGTGCTGCGGGGTGAGGGGCGGCGGAGCTGGGTGGTGGGAGGACAGGGCGAGGGGCGGGCACCCGGTTGGGTGTCCGCCCCTCGTCGTGTTCGTGCGTGGGTGGTGGTGCGGTGTCAGTGACCGCCCTGCTCGTCACGGCGGCGCTGCCAGCGCTGCTCGATCCGGTCCATCATGGAGCGCTTCTGCCGACCCTGACCGCGGGTGTGCGCGACGCCCGGGGCTCCCGCGGCGGGCTGCTCGCCCGGCTTGGGGGCCTTGCGCCAGCCGGTCACCGCGAGCACCGCGCAGCCCAGCATGACGAGGAAACCCACCACGCTCAGCCAGACCTGCTTGGCGACCATACCGGCCATGAGGAGCGCGATACCCACGAGGAAGCCTGCGACCGCCTGGTAGACCCGCCGCCGGGTGTACGTACGCAGCCCGCTTCCCTCGAGCGCCGACGCGAACTTGGGATCTTCGGCGTACAGCGCTCGCTCCATCTGCTCGAGCATGCGCTGCTCGTGCTCCGAGAGCGGCACGGAGTCCTCCTCATCGTGCAGTCGCCGGGGGGCGACCCGGGGGGTCCCTTCAGGATAGGCAGGGAATCGCCCCCGTGAAACCCGCCCCTCTACGCCAATTGGCCAACCGGAGCCCACCATGGACGGTCCGGCTCGCTGTTTCCATTCCCCAGCGGCCGACCCGTCATGCCGGGCGGTCTCCCTCGATCATACGGCGCACTGCGCCCGAACGGGGGGCCTGTGGCGTACTCCATGCGCCGCCGAGGCCCTGATCAGCGGTATGTCACGGCGGGCACTCAGCTCCCGTCGGTCCCCCGCGTCTCACCCAGCACATGGAGCTGCGTGGCCACGGAGTGGAAGGCGGGCAGCGCGGCCGCCGCCTCCTCGAGCTTCAGCAGGGCTTCCAGAGCGCCGGGCTCGGTGTCCACGAGCACGCCCGGGACGAGGTCGGCGAAGACCCGCACACCGTGCACCGACCCGACCCGCAGGCCCGCGCCCTCGACCAGCTCGGTGAGCTGCTCGGCCGTGAAACGGCGCGGCACGGGGTCGCCGGCGCCCCAGCGGCCGTCCGGGCCGGTGAGGGCCTGGCGGGCCTCCTTGAAGTGCCCGGCGAGGGCGCGCGCGAGCACCGCTCCGCCGAGACCGGCGGCGAGCAGGCTGAGGACGCCCTCGGAGCGCAGCGCGGCCACCACGTTGCGGACGCCCTCGGCCGGGTCGTCCACGTACTCCAGCACTCCGTGGCACAGGACCGCGTCGAAGCCGCCGCGCTCGACGACGTCGAAGAGACCGTGGGCGTCGCCCTGAACGCCCTTCACCCGGTCGGCGACTCCGGCCTCGGCCGTGCGGCGCTCCAGGGCGAACAGCGCGTTGGGGCTGGGGTCGACGACGGTGACCCGGTGCCCGAGGAGTGCCACGGGCACCGCGAAGTTGCCGCTGCCGCCACCGGTGTCGAGGACGTCCAGCGACTCCCGTCCGGTCGCCTTGACCCGGCGGTCGAGGGCGTCCTGGAGGACCTCCCACACGACGGCGGTGCGGAGCGCGGCGCGCGGCCGAGGGGCGTCGGAGCGTTGCGACGTGGTGCCAGGGTGGTGGGGGGAGGCGGGCGGGCGCATCGGGTCCGACACGGCAGTTGACTCCTCGGCGCGGCACCGCCTCTTGCGCGGCGGAGCGAACGGGCTGCCTCCCCGGCCGGGGCCCGGCCCGCAGGGCGGGCGGGCGGAGGGAAGGCTTCAGGCGCCTTCCACCCTATTGCCTCCGCGCCCGGCCCGGTCACGGTGGTGCGCCACGGCGGCGCCGCATGTCAGCCCGCGTCCGGCAGGTCGCGCCCCGCGCCGGGCGTGTCCGTGGCGTCGCCGTCCTGGCGCGGCTGGGGAAGCACCGGCTGGAGCACCAGCATGCGCTCGACGAGACGGAGGAACATCGCCACGTCGCGCAGGAGGTCGTCGGCGTCCCGGCGGGTGGCCGCGCCCTGGATGCCCGCTTCGGCCCGGGCCCGGCGCCCGGCCCCGGAGGCGAACAGCGCGCTCCACTCGGTGAGTTCGGGAGCTATCTCGGGGAGCACTTCCCACGCGCTGCGGATCCGGGCGCGCCGGCGCGGGGAGGGTTCGGGACGGCCGCGGGCGGCGAGGACGGCCGCCGCGGTGCGCAGGGCCGCCAGATGGGCGGTGGCGTAGCGCTCGTTGGGGGTGTCGAGGACGGCCGCCTCGTCCAGCCCGGCGTGGGCCTGGGCGAGCAGGTCGAGGGCGGCGGGCGGGGCCGTGGTGCGGCGCAGCACGGGGTGCACGTCGCTCGCCGGGCCGGTCAGTGAGGGGGCAGGGCCGGTGGCGCGGCGCCGGTTGGTGGCGGCTGCGTGGTGGATGGCCATGACGAACCTCCTGTCGTCTGTGTGACGGCGCGTCCGCTACGGACCCGCCGTATGTCCCCATCGTGCGGTATGCCACTGACAATCCGTTCCGACCTGGGCTTTTGCTTCGATCGAAGGTTCGGGTTAGCTTTTGCACTGACCAGTCAGTTCAAATTGTCGTCAACCAGGGGGACCTGTGGACGAAGTCGGTGTGTCTGCCGACGGCTTCGGGCTCCGGGGCCCACGCGGATGGGCGTTCCGGAACATCGGCCTCGACGCGGAGCCGGGCTCGCTGATCGCGGTCAAGGGGCCCTCCGGCTCCGGCCGGACCAGCCTGCTGCTCGCCCTCACCGGGCGCATGAAGGCCACCGAGGGCACGGCGACCGTGGGCGGGGCGCGGCTGCCGAAGCAGCCGGCGGCCGTACGGCGGTTCGCCGGGCTCGCGCACGTCGCCGGTGTGACCGACCTCGACCCGGCCCTGACCGTCGGGGAGCACTTGCGCGAACGGGCGCTGCTGGAGCGGCGGTTCGGCGGCCCCGTGCGGGATCTGCTGCGGCCTCGCGCGCAGCGGGCGGCGACGGCGCGGCTGCGGATCGACGCGGCGCTCTCCGCCGCCGGACTCGACCGGGAGAGCCTCCCCAAGGGCTCGCGGACCGCCGTCCGCGACCTGGAGCGGCTCGAGGCGCTGCGGCTGTCCGTGGCGCTGGCGCTCATCGGGCGACCCGGGCTGCTGGGTGTGGACGACGTCGACCTGAAGCTGTCGGACGCCGAGCGGGTGGCGGTCTGGGAGCTGCTGTCGTCCCTCGCCGGGTCGGGGACGACGGTCCTCGCCGTGTGCGGCGAGGCACCCGAGGGGACCGTCACGGTCTCCACGGCCCCGAACACCGTGGCGTTCCCCGCGAGCCGGGACGCCGGACCCGCCGACCGGAAACCGGCAGCCGGGACCGGCGGGAACGCCGTAGAGGCCGGGGCGGACGGAACGGCCGGGGCTGACGGAACGACCGCGGCGACCGAGACGGACGACGCGACGGCGGGGGCCGACAGGGCCGCGAGGTCCGCCGGGACCGCACCGGACGCCGGGCCCCCCGGGACCGCGAAGAAGGCCGGGCCCACCCGGGCCACCAAGTCCGCCGAGACCACCAAGGCCAACGCGTCAGCCGAGGCCACCAAGGCCACCAAGGCCACCGCGTCAGCCGAGGCCACCACGCCCGCCGAGGCCGCCGAGGCCGCCGAGGCCGGCAAGACCATCGAGGCCGCCCGGACCTCCAGGACCACCGAGGCCGGTGCCGGTGCCGCTCCCGGGGCCGGTGTCGAGCAGGAAAAGGAGTAGACGGATGCGATCGCCGAGACTGGCCGCGCTCGAACTGCGGCGCTTCGGCCGGGGCAGACTCCCCCGGGCCGCCCTCGTCGCGCTCCTGCTGCTGCCCCTGCTGTACGGCGCGCTGTACCTGTGGTCCTTCTGGGACCCCTACGGCCGCCTCGACCGCATCCCCGTGGCGCTCGTGAACGACGACAAGGGCGCCACCGCCGACGGCAGGAGGATCAGCGCCGGGGACGAGATCACCAAGGGCCTGCGGGACAGCGAGGTCTTCGACTGGCGCGAGGTGAGCGCCGCCGAGGCACGCGCGGGCGTGGAGGACGGCAGGTACTACCTGTCGCTGACCATGCCGGCGGACTTCAGCGCGCGGATCGCGTCCAGCGCGGGCGACTCCCCCGCGACGAGCGCGCTCCAGGTGCGCACCAACGACGCGAACAACTACATCGTCGGGCAGATCTCCCGCACCGTCTTCAGCGAGGTGCGCACGGCCGCGTCCACGAAGGCCTCGCGCTCCTTCCTCGACAAGATCTTCGTCTCCTTCTCCGACATCCACGGCGCGACCGCGAAGGCCGCCGACGGCGCCGACGACCTCACCGGCGGCATCGGGAAGGCCGAGAAGGGCTCCAAGGCCCTCGCCGACGGTCTGGGCGACGCCAAGGACGGAAGCGGCAAACTGGCCAAGGGCCTGAAGACGCTCGACAAGGGCGCCGACGACCTGGAGAAGGGCTCGCAGAAGGTCGCGGACGGCACCCAGAAGCTGGCGGACAAGGTCAACGGGGTCGCCGACACCCTGAGCCCCTTCGTAGCGAAGAACGAGAAGACCATCGGGGACACCGCCCAGCTGGTGGCCGACTCCGCGAAGGTGATCAACGACAACCTCAAGACGCTGGTCAAGGTCGCGCCGACCGCCGCCGAGGGCGCCCACACGGCCGCGGACACGCTCGCCGCCGTCCACAAGGCGCGCTGCGAGACGCCGGTGCTGCCCGACACCGCGTGCGCCGACCTGGCGAAGGCCAAGGACGCGGCGGCCGACGTGGCGAAGGTCGCCGACGACCTCAACACCCTCGTCGCCGACCAGGACGGCGACCTGAAGACGCTCCGGACGAACCTCACCGCCCTCCAGAAGCAGGCGCAGTCGCTCGCCGACGACGCCCCGCACCTCTCGGAGGACCTCGACGACGCGGTGACCGAGGTCAACGCCCTCAACACGGGCGCGGCGAAGGTCGCCAAGGGGGCCAAGAAGCTGCACACCGGGATCGGTTCGGCCAAGACGGGGTCGGTCGACCTGGACGCGGGCGTCACCGAGCTCGAGACGGGCGCGCAGGACCTCAACGGCGGCATCTTCAAGCTCTCCGACGGCTCCGGCAAGCTCGCCGACGGCCTGCACGACGGCGCCGGGAAGATCCCCGACTACGACGCACGGCAGCGCGACGCGCGCACCGCCGTGATGGCCGACCCCGTCCAGCTCGCCTCGCACGACCTGCACAAGGCGCCGAACTACGGCACCGGCTTCGCCCCCTACTTCATCCCGCTGTCGCTGTGGGTGGGCGCGATGGTGGCGTACATGCTGATCACGCCGATGAACCGGCGCGCGCTCGCCGCCGGCGCCCCGGCGTGGCGGGTCGCGCTGGCGGGCTGGCTGCCGGTGGTCGCGATCGGAGTGCTCCAGACGACGGCCCTGATGGCCGTACTGCACTGGGCGATCGGTCTGGAGATGACCCACGCCGCCGCGACGATGGGTTTCCTGTTCCTGGTGACGGCGTGCTTCGCGGCCCTCGTGCAGTGGCTCAACGCGCGCTTCGGGGCGGCGGGCCGGATCCTCGTCCTCGCCCTGCTGATGCTCCAGCTGACCTCGGCGGGCGGCACCTACCCGGTGCAGACCAGTCCCGGCTTCTTCAACGCGATCCACCCCTTCCTCCCGATGAGTTACGTCGTCGAGGCGCTGCGCAGACTCATCACGGGAGGTGGCACGGGACCGGTCTGGCACGCGTGCGTGGTGCTCGCGGCGTTCACCCTGGGGGCCCTCGCGCTGACCGCCCTGTCCGCGCGCCGCCGTCAGGTGTGGACCCTGGACCGGCTGCATCCGGAGCTGAGCCTGTGACGATCCGGCATCCGGCGGGCGGGGTTCCTGTGACAATCGGGACCATGGAAAGCAGCACCACCCCGGGCGGCCGCACCCGCCGCGAGGCCACCCGGCAGAAGCTCTACGAGGCAGCCGTCACGCTCATCGCCGAGCAGGGCTTCTCCGCCACGACAGTGGACGAGATCGCCGAGCGGGCGGGCGTCGCGAAGGGCACGGTCTACTACAACTTCGCCAGCAAGTCGGTCCTGTTCGAGGAGTTGCTGCGGCACGGCGTGGGCCTGCTCACCGCCTCGCTGCGCGAGGCGGCCGAGCGCACGGCCCGCGAGGGCGGCAGCAGGGTCGACGCGCTGGACGCGATGGTCCGCGCGGGCCTCGTCTTCATCGACCGCTACCCGTCCTTCACCCAGCTCTACGTGGCCGAGCTGTGGCGCACCAACCGGGCCTGGCAGTCCACGCTGATGGTGGTCCGGCAGGAGGCGGTGGCCGTCGTCGAGGGGGTGCTGCGCGAGGGCGTCGGGACCGGCGAGTTCAGCGAGGAGATCGACGTGCCGCTGACGGCGGCCGCGCTGGTGGGCATGGTGCTGGTCGCCGCGCTGGACTGGCAGGCCTTCCAGCCGGAGCGGTCCCTGGACGACGTCCACGCGGCGCTCTCCCGGCTGCTCCAGGGGCGGGTCAGCGGCCGCCGTTAGGCACGAAAGCGCCGGTCCGCGGTGGCCACGTCCCCCGTGGGCCGCCTCGGACCGGCGCTCTCTCGTGCTCCCCCGTTCCCCCTTTTCCCCCGTGTCCCCCGTTTCCCTGCACTTCCCCCGTGCGGTCGTTCCCCCGGGGTGCCCCCCGCGTCTCACTCCCGCCGCAACAGCCGGCGGAAGGAGCGGATCGAGGGCCGCTCCATTCCGGCGCCCCGTGTCGCCGGTGCCGGAGCCGCGCCCCTTCTCCGTGCCACCACTCTCCCTTCCGCGCACCTCCACCCCCATCCGTGCGCGTACTCAACTCGTCCCCTAGGTACGCGTACTCAGCGCCGCGTGCTCATCCTCAGGACGCCGGACGGACGACTGGATACGATCGCGTCCGTGTCCGTACTCCCCCTCGTGTTCACCAGCGGCTGGGCCAGCGGCATCAACGCCTACGCGGTGGTGCTGCTCCTCGGCGTGTTCGGGGCGACCGGCCTGAGCGACGACGTCCCCGCCTCCCTCCAGCGGCCCGAGGTGATGGCCGTCGCCGGGCTGCTGTTCCTGTGCGAGGCGGTCGCCGACAAGATCCCGTACGTCGACTCGGCGTGGGACACCGTGCACACGGTCGTCCGGCCGGCGGCCGGTGCCTGGGTCGGCGCGCTGCTCGCCGGCCAGAGCGGTTCGCTCCCGGACCTCGCGGCCGGTGCGCTCGGCGGCTCGACGGCCCTGGCCAGCCATGCGGTGAAGGCCGGCACCCGCATGGCGGTCAACACCTCGCCCGAGCCGTTCAGCAACGTCGTCGTGAGTCTGGCCGAGGACCTCGGGGTCGCCGGGATCGTGACGTTCGCGATCTTCCATCCGGTCGCGGCCTCGGTCGTGGCGGGGGCGCTGCTGCTGGCCGGGGTCCTGGTCCTGTTCTTCCTCGTGTCGCGGATCCGGCGGTTCCTGCGGCGCCGGGGGCAGCGGCGCGAGGAACGCAGGCTCGGCCGGCATCCCTGGCCGCCGCCACCGGCCTGACCGCGTGCGCGCCGGTGGCGGCCGATAAGGTCGCGGGCATGGCAGGGATTGCGGTGATCGGCGCCGGGATGGGCGCGCTGGCGGCGGCCGCCCGGCTGGCCGTGGCGGGCCACCGGGTGACGGTGTACGAACGGACGGCGACGTACGGCGGAGCGGTGCGCCGCTTCGAACGGGACGGGTTCGGCTTCGACACCGGCCCCGCGCTGCTGCCGCTGCCCGCCGTCTACCGCGACCTCTTCGTCAAGACCGGCAAGGAGTCGCTGGAGGACCGGGTCGAGCTGGTGCAGGTCGACCCGTGCGCCCGGCACGTCTTCGCGGACGGCACCGAGGTGGCTCTGCCGAACGCCTCACGCGCGGGCGTCGTCGCGGCGCTGGACGAGTCGCTCGGCGGGCAGGCGGGACAGCGCTGGGGCGACTTCCTGGTCCGGGCCCGGGAGGCCTGGGACCGCACCCGGCGTCCGCTCCTGGAGGAGCCCCTGTGGCCCGACTGGTCGGTGCTGGCCGCCCGTGAGCCCTACCCGGCGGTCCCGCACAAGCGGCTGCTGCGCACCCGGGTGGCGGGCACCGTCGCCGAGATCGGCGCCTGGGAGCTGCGTGACCCCCGCCTCGCCGCGCTGGTCGAGGGGCACGCGCTCGCGTACGGCCTCGACCCGCGCGTCACCCCGGCGAGCGCGGCCGTCCTGCCCTACATGGAGCACGCCTTCGGCATGTGGTACGTGCGCGGCGGGATCCGGGAGCTGGCCCGCGCGGTGTACGAGCGGTGCGTGGCCCGCCGGGTGGAGTTCGTCTTCGGCGCCGAGGTCGTGCGGGTCCTGGAGAAGGACGGCCGGGTCGCGGGCGTGGAACTCGCCGACGGCACGGTCCGGGAGGCCGAGTTCGTGGTCGCCCCCGGCGACGGCGTGGGACTGCCCGCGCGCGCGGACGGCGAAGTGGCCCTCCAGCGGAGCCTGCCGAGCCGGGTGACGGTGCTGCTCGCGTTGCGCGGCGGCCGGCCCGAGGGGACCGCGCACCGGACGGTGGTGCACACGCCCGACCGTGACGGCGAGTTGGCGAGCCTCTTCGGCACGGAGCCGTCGGTGCCCGCGCTGCCGACGACGACGGTGCTGCGGCCCGGCGACCCGGCCCTGGTCCCGGACTCCGCCCACGAGGCCGTCACGCTCGGTGCCGTGGTGCCCGCCGGGGCGGAGATCACCGAGGAGCGGGTGGACGCCCTGGTGTCGGTCGCCGAGCGCGCCGTTCCCGGTCTGCGCGACCGGATCCTGTGGCGTGAGGTGCGCACCCCGGCCGACATCGCGCGGGAGACCGGCGCGGCGGGCGGATCGGTTCCGGCGCCGGCGCTGGCCGCGGCCGGGGGGCGGCTGCTGCATCCGGCCAACCCGACCGCCCTGCAAGGGCTGTTCACGGTCGGCGGCTGGTCCCACCCGGGCGGTGGGCTGCCGCACGCGGGCATGTCGGGCGCGCTGGTGTCGGGACTGATCGTGGAGGGGCCGCAGTTCCGCGGCTCGCAGTGAACCGCGGCGGCCCCGGCCGCATGTGGCGGGGCCTGTCCCCGGGGGGACACGACCGTCAGAACCGGTACTGCTCGTCGTAGCCGGTGCCCTGGTGGCCCTGCTGCTGCCCGTCGCCCTGGTACGGGTACTGCTGCTGTTCCGGCGGGAGTTCGCCGTCGGTGTTGCGCTGCTGCGGGACCCAGACGCCGCCCGCCGGGGTCTCCCCGTAGCCGCCTGCGCCGTACTGCTCCTGGCCGTAGCCCTGCTGGTCGTACTGCTGCTGGCCGTAGCCGGCGTCGTAGGAGCCGCCGCCGTAGGTCTGGGTGCCGATGTACGGGTCGGAGTAGGCGGCGTACTGCTGCTCGCCGGTGGCGTCGTAGCCGTACTGCTGCTGGTGGTAGCCGGCGTAGGTGTCGTACCCGTAGTTCTGGTCGGCGCCCTGGGCGGCGGTGGCGTACTGGTCCTGCGGCTGGCCCTGGCCGGTGGCCGCGGCGTAGGCGGTGTCGCTGTACACGCCGTAGGAGCCGGTTTCGTCGGGCATGGGCTGCGGCTCGTAGACGGAGGTGGTCTCGGCTGCCGAAGGGCCGGCGGCACGGCCGGCGGGCGTGAAGACGTCGTCGCGGTCGTAGTCCTCGTCCGCGAGGGCGCCCGTGTCGCCGAAGGCGCCGCCGCCCTGACCGAAGACCGGGGCGTCGGCGCCGTACCCGGCGTCGGAGCCGAAGCCGGACTCGCCCGTCTCCAGGCCGGAGACCTCCAGAGTGGGGTCCTTGCGCTCGGCCTTGCCGCGGCGGCGCTTGGTGGCGATGCCGCCGTCACCGTCCGTGTCCGCTTCCCCGCGGCGGAAGGCCCAGCCCTCGGCGAAGCCGCGGCGGAACGACAGCGTGACGTAGGTCTGGCCGACGGCGAAGGCGGCCGCGCCCAGCGCGATGACGACGACCGACGGGATCAGGACGCCGAGGACCACACCGAGGAAGCCGACGAAGGCCAGCAGCCGCCAGCGCAGCCGCGCCTTGTACTGCAACAGAACCTCGCCGAGCAGCCACAGCGCGACGAAGCCAAACGCGATGTAGAGGACCGTCCAGCCCATGTACGCCCCTCTCCCAGTGGCCGCTACGCAGTGTGTCGTATATCGGTGCGGCCGGTCTAGGCCTGCGGCGGGTGGTGCAGGCCCAGGTTCTCGTAGATTTCCAGCGTCGCCGTGGAGTTGTTGAGCGTGATGAAGTGCAGTCCGGGCACTCCCTCGGCGAGCAGCCGAGCGCAGAACTCCGTGGCGAAGTCGATGCCAATGGAGCGTACAGCGGCCGGATCGTCTTTGGCTGTGAGGATCCGCTCTTTCAGGGCCGCCGGGAAGCGGGCGTTGCTGAGCTTGGGCAGGCTTTCCAGCATCTTCACACTTGTCACCGGCAGGACCTCGGGGATGACCGGAGTCACACAGCCGGCCGTCTCCACCCGGTCGCGCAGACGCAGGTACGACTCCGGCTCGAAGAACATCTGCGTGATGGCGTAGTCGGCGCCCGCCCGGCACTTGTCGACGAAGCGCGCGACGTCGGTGTCCCAGTCCTCGGAGCGCGGGTGCATCTCGGGGAAGGCCGCGACGCCGACGCAGAAGTCGCCCGACTCCTTGATGAGCTGCACGAGTTCGGCGGCGTAGGTGAGTCCCTGGGGGTGGGCCACCCACGCGCCCATCGGGTCGCCGGGCGGGTCGCCGCGCACGGCGAGCATGTTGCGGATCCCGGCGTCGGCGTACTGGCCGATGATGTTGCGCAGCTCGGCGACGGAGTGGTTCACGGCGGTGAGGTGCGCGACCGGCGTGAGCGTGGTGTCGACGACGATCTGCTGGGTCTCCTTGACCGTGGTCGCCCGGGTGGAGCCGCCGGCACCGTACGTCACCGAGACGAAGTCGGGGGCGACCGCCTCGACCCTGCGCAGGGCGTTCCACAGGCTCCGCTCGCCCTTGGGCGTCTTCGGCGCGTAGAACTCGAACGAGTACGTCGTCTTGCCGGTCGCCAGGATGTCGCGCACGGTACGGGCGCGGTCCGTCCTGGTCGATGCGGTTCCTAGGGCCATACCCGCAGGTTAGTCAGGGGTGGGCCGTCGCCCAACCGGATGCGGGACATTTGCCCGGATTGTCGACTTGCTGTCCATCCCTTGGACAGCGGGAGCGGCCCGTCACACCGCGCTCAGCCGCTCGGCGAACTCCGCCGCCGCCGCACCCGGGTCGTCCGCGTCCGTGATCGCCCGTACGACGACGACCCGGCGGGCGCCCGCCGCGAGGACCTCGTCCAGGTTGCCCAGGTCGATACCGCCGATGGCGAACCAGGGGCGGTCGGTGCCGAGGGCGGCCGTGTGCCGGACGAGACCGAGGCCGGGGGCGGACCGGCCGGGCTTGGTCGGGGTGGGCCAGCACGGGCCGGTGCAGAAGTAGTCCACGCCCTCCTGGACGGCGGCGGCCCGAGCCTCCGCCTCCGTGTGGGTGGAGCGGCCGATCAGGACGTCCTCGCCGAGGATCGCGCGGGCCGCGGGGACCGGCAGGTCGCCCTGTCCGAGATGGAGCACCCCGGCGGCGGCCGCGTGCGCGACGTCCGCCCGGTCGTTGACCGCGAGGAGCTTGCCGTGCCGGGCGCAGGCGTCCGCGAAGACCTGGAGGTGCTCCAGTTCCTCGGCGGCCTCCATGCCCTTGTCCCGTAGCTGGACGATGTCGACGCCGCCCGCGAGGACGGCGTCCAGGAACTGCGGCAGGTCGCCCTGGCGGGTGCGGGCGTCCGTGCAGAGGTACAGCAGGGCGCCGGCCAGCCGGGCGCGGGCGGTGTCGGGCATGCGGAGGTCCCCCCCGGGGCGGTGGCGTACGGGAGCGCGGGCCCCCGTACGCCGGGTGTCGGTTCGGGTACGCGGATCAGACGGCGAGCGCCTGGGCGCGGCGCTTCACCTCCGTGCCGCGGTTCTCGCTCAGGGCCTGCGCCGGCGTGCCGGGCAGGCTCGGGTCGGGGGTGAAGAGCCACTCGAGCATCTCTTCGTCCGTGAAGCCGTCGTCCCGCAGCAGGGTCAGGGTTCCGGCCAGGCCCTTGACCACCTTGTCCCCGTCGATGAAGGCGGCGGGGACGTGCAGCGCACGGTTCTCCCCCCGGCGTACGGCGATGAGCTGGCCCTCCTTGACCAGCTGCCGGACGCGGATCACGTCGACATCGAGCATCTCCGCGATGTCGGGCACGGTGAGCCAGGCGGGGACGAGAGCATCGGTCTTTGCGTCAATCTCGGTCACGGGAACAAGCCTGCCATCTGCCGCTGACAGTCGGAAGCCGGGACGGTCCGGCCAGGGGTTCAGGCCCCGGCGGTCGCCGCCTTCATGGGCCGCGCCGGGTCCGCGAGCAGCCGTGGCTCCATGGGGGTGCCCGCCTCGATCAGCCGCCTGCCCTGGGCGAGGTCGCGGGGGCGCCCCACGGCCAGCAGGGCGACCAGCCGGCCGGCGCGCAGCCAGCAGACCGTCCAGGCCGGGCCCGACGGGTCGCCGCGCCACAGGACCCGGTCGGCGTCGGCGTGGTGCCCCGCGTACTGGACGAAGCGGCCGAACTGCTCGGACCAGAAGTACGGGACGGGGTCGTAGACGGCCGGGGGTTCGCCGGTGGCGGCGCCGACGATGTTCGCCGCGACCGTGCGCGGGCCCTGGAGCGCGTTGTCCCAGTGGTGGACGAGGAGCCGTTCGCCGTACCGCCCCGAGGGGAAGGAGGCGCAGTCGCCGACCGCGTACACGTCGGGCAGGGAGGTCCGCAGCCGCGCGTCGGCCACGACTTCGCCGTGGGCGCCCAGCGCGATGCCGGAACCGGCCAGCCAGGCGGTCGCGGGGCGGGCGCCGATGCCGACGACGACGGCGCCCGCGGGCACGCGTGAGCCGTCGTCCAGGACGACCGCGCCGGCTTCGACGCGCTCCACGCGCGTGTGGGTGCGCAGCGCGACGCCGTGGTCGGCGTACCAGGCGGTCATCGGGGCCGCGACCTCGGCGGGCAGCGCCCCGGCCAGCGGGCGGTCGGCGGCCTCCACGACGGTGACCTCGCAGCCGGCCTCGCGCGCGGCCGTCGCGAACTCGGCGCCGATCCAGCCGGCGCCCACGACCACGACGTCGTGCTGCCGGGTGAGGACGGGTCGCAGTCGCTCGGCGTCGTCCAGGGTGCGCAGCAGGTGCACTCCGGGCACGCCCTCGGCGCCGGGCAGCCGGACCGGTTCGGCTCCGGTGGCGAGCACGAGGACGTCGTACGGGACGGGGCCGGCCGCGGTGTCCAGCTCGTGGTCGGCGGGGCACAGGCCGTCGACCTCGCGGCCGAGCACCAGGTCGATGCCGAGGCCATCGAAGTCGACGTCGAAGGCGGAGCCCTCGGCGTTGCCGAGCAGGACGGCCTTGGACAGCGGGGGCCGGTCGTAGGGCTGGTGGGGCTCCGCGCCGATCACCGTCACCGTGCCGTCGAAGCCCTGTTCGCGCAGCGCGACGGCGGTCTGCACACCCGCCATGCCCGCTCCGACGACGACCACGCGCCGCCCGGACGGGCCGCCTTGTTCCTGCCTCTGCTCGCTCACCTGATCACCTTAGGCGGCTGACGAATCGTCAGTCAGCCGTCGTGCGCCGTGACCTGCTCCACAACGCTGGTGCCGCTGCCCTCCTGCGACTCCCACGCCCAGGTCTCCTCCAGCCGTACCCGACCGTCCGCGAGCTCCACGACCGTCGACACGCAGTGCCCCGAGGACGTCGTCCCGTCGTGCTTGAGCTGGACGTACCGGAAGTCGAGCCGGTCCCCCTCCCGGGTACCCACCAGATGCCCGCGTACGACGTCGCCGCCCGTGTACTCGGCCCAGATCTCACCGCCGCGTTCGTGGTACGTGAAGCGGGTGCGGGTGCCGACCTGGCCCGGCGCCTGGTCGGCGACGGGGGCGAGGACGAGGCCGTCCAACGAGCGGGGCATGACGGAAGGCTCCCTTACAGAGGCGCCGGACCACGGGCTAGGGTGGCCAACCTAGAGCACTCGCGGGAGCCCGGACGCACCGGGCTGAGAGGGAGGCTGGCGGCCTCCGACCGTACGAACCTGATCCGGGTCATGCCGGCGAAGGGAGGGGCTGGACGCCCATGTCGTCTCCACGTACGTCAGACGTCCTCGTCATCGGTGGCGGGATCATCGGCCTGGTCACGGCCTGGCGGGCCGCGCAGCGCGGCTTCGCCACGGCGGTGGCCGATCCGGCGCCGGGCGGCGGGGCCGCCCAGGTGGCGGCCGGGATGCTGGCCGCCGTCACGGAACTGCACCACGGGGAGCAGACCCTGCTCGGGCTCAACCTGGCCTCGGCCCGCCGCTACCCGGACTTCGCGGCCGAGCTGACGGAGCTGACCGGGCACGACCTCGGCTACCGGCGCTGCGGCACGCTCGCGGTCGCCCTGGACTCCGACGACCGTGCCCACCTGCGCGAACTGCACGCCCTGCAAGCGCGGTCGGGGCTGGAGTCGGAGTGGCTGTCCGGCCGGGAGTGCCGGCGCCTGGAGCCGCTGCTCGCACCGGGGGTGCGGGGCGGACTGCGGGTGGACGGCGACCACCAGATCGACCCGCGGCGGCTGACCGCCGCGCTGCTGGCCGCCTGCGAGCGGGCCGGGGTGGTCTTCCACCGCGTGCGGGCCGAGCGGCTGTCCGTCGCCGGCGGGAGGGCCGCGGGGGTCGTCACGCGGGACGGCGCGACGCTGGCCGCGGGGCAGGTGGTGCTCGCGGGCGGCAGCCTGAGCGGGCGGCTCGCGGGGGTCCCGCGGGACGTGCTGCCCCCGGTGCGGCCGGTGAAGGGCCAGGTGCTGCGGCTTACCGTGACGCCGCGCTACGCGCCGTTCCTGAGCCGGACGGTGCGGGCGGTGGTGCGCGGCAGCCAGGTGTACCTGGTCCCCCGGGAGAACGGCGAGCTCGTCGTGGGCGCGACCAGCGAGGAACTGGGCTGGGACACCACGGTGACGGCGGGGGGCGTGTACGAGCTGCTGCGCGACGCCCACGAGCTGGTCCCGGGCATCACCGAACTGCCCCTCACCGAGACGCGCGCGGGGCTGCGGCCCGGCACTCCGGACAACGCGCCGCTGCTCGGCCCGACGCAGCTGCCGGGACTGCTGCTGGCCACCGGGCACTACCGCAACGGCGTGCTGCTGACACCGGTGACGGGCGACGCGATGGCGCACGTCCTGGCCACCGGGGAACTCCCCGACGAGGCCCGTCCCTTCACCCCCCGGCGCTTCGGCGCCGCCGCACTCTCGGAGCAGCCCGTATGAACGCCCGCACCGGCGCCGCCGTGCACGTCTCGGTCAACGGGGAGCGGCGGGAGTTCGCTCCCGGCACGGCTCTCGACAGCGTCGTCCGGTCCCTGACGGCCGCGCCCTCCGGGGTGGCCGCCGCGCTCAACGAGACCGTCGTCCCGCGCGCGCGGTGGGCGGTCACGGTGCTCGGCGACGGCGACCGGGTGGAGGTCCTCACCGCGGTCCAGGGGGGCTGAGCCATGGCGGACGACTCCTTCGTCCTCGGCGGTGTGCCGCTCTCCTCGCGCCTGATCATGGGGACGGGCGGTGCGCCCAGCCTGGAGGTGCTGGAACGGGCCCTGGTGGCGTCCGGCACCGAGCTGACGACGGTCGCCATGCGGCGGGTGGACCCCTCGGTGCACGGTTCCGTGCTGTCGGTGCTGGAGCGGCTCGGCATCGGGGTGCTGCCGAACACGGCGGGGTGCTTCACCGCAGGGGAGGCGGTGCTCACGGCCAGGCTGGCCCGGGAGGCGCTGGGCACCTCCCTGGTCAAGCTGGAGGTCGTCGCCGACGAGCGCACCCTGCTGCCGGACCCGATCGAGCTGCTGGAGGCGGCCGAGACCCTGGTGGACGACGGTTTCACGGTGCTGCCGTACACCAACGACGATCCGGTGCTGGCCAGGAAGCTGGAGGACGTGGGGTGCGCGGCGGTGATGCCGCTGGGTTCGCCGATCGGCTCCGGCCTGGGCATCCGCAACCCGCACAACTTCCGGCTGATCGTCGAGCACGCGCGGGTGCCGGTGATCCTGGACGCGGGGGCCGGTACGGCGTCGGACGCGGCGCTGGCCATGGAGCTGGGCTGCGCCGGGGTGATGCTGGCGTCGGCGGTCACCCGGGCGCGGGATCCGGAGCGGATGGCTTCGGCGATGCGGGCCGGGGTGGAGGCGGGGCGGCTGGCCCGGCTGGCCGGCCGGATCCCGCCCCGCTACTTCGCCGAGGCGTCCTCGCCCGTGGAGGGCCGGGCGGTGCTGGACCCCGAGCGTCCCGCCTTCTGACCGCGGGCGACTGCCGTCCTCCGAACGCGAGCGGCTGCCGTCCGGTCTACGGAGCCGGGCGCCGCCGGGCCGGTGCATTGCGTCACAGGTCGGCCCCAGTAGCGCTGCGATCGCGGTGGAACCGGCGGCGCTGTCGGCGGCGGCTCGTACACTCACCTGCGTGGACACGACCCTTCAGGACCCTCTGGTCGGGCAGCTGCTCGACGGCCGGTATCGCGTCGAGGCGCGGATCGCGGTCGGCGGGATGGCCACGGTCTACCGGGCCGTGGACACCCGCCTGGACCGCGTGCTCGCGCTCAAGGTGATGCATCCGGCGCTCGCCGCCGACGGGGCGTTCGTCGAACGGTTCATCCGGGAGGCGAAGTCCGTCGCCCGGCTGGCCCACCCGAACGTGGTCCAGGTGTTCGACCAGGGCACCGACGGGTCGTACGTCTACCTGGCCATGGAGTACATCGCCGGGTGCACGCTGCGTGACGTGCTGCGCGAGCGCGGGGCGCTCCAGCCGCGCGCCGCGCTGGACATCCTGGAGCCCGTGCTTGCGGCGCTCGGCGCCGCGCACCGGGCCGGGTTCGTGCACCGGGACATGAAGCCCGAGAACGTCCTGATAGGGGACGACGGTCGGGTCAAGGTCGCGGACTTCGGGCTGGTCCGGTCCGTCGACACCGTGACCAGCACCACGGGGGCCGTGCTGGGCACGGTCGCCTATCTCGCCCCCGAGCAGATCGAGCAGCCCGGCGTCGCCGACCCCCGCGTCGACGTGTACGCGTGCGGGGTGGTGCTCCACGAGATGCTCACCGGCGAGAAGCCGCACGACGGGGACTCCCCCGCGATCGTGCTCTACAAGCACCTGCACGAGGACGTCCCGCCGCCGTCGGCCCTGGTGCCCGGCCTGCCCTTCGAGCTGGACGCGCTGGTCGCGTCGGCCACCGCCCGTGATCCCGGCGCCCGGGCCCATGACGCCGTCGCGCTGCTGGGCCGGACGCTGGAGACGCGCGCCGCGCTCACCGACGAGCAGCTGGACCTGGTGCCGCCGCAGGCCGTCTCCGACGGCCACGACATCGCCGAGGACCGCACGAGCGTGATTCCGCGCTCGCTCACGGTGCCCCGGCCGCTGCCCGTCGACGGGGACGTCCCCGCGGGCGGCGAGGACCCGCTCGACCGCACCTCGCAGTTCCGCAGCCCGCCGCCGCTGCCGCCCCGGCGCCGTACCGTGCGGCCCCGGCGCGGGGTGCTGGCGCTCGTCACCGCGCTCCTGCTGGTGCTCGGTGTGGGCGCCGGCGTCTGGTACATCAACTCCGGCCAGTTCACCAAGGTCCCGGCGGTGCTGACGCAGAAGGAGGCGCAGGCCAGGGCACGGCTGGAGGCCGCCGGGCTGAAGGTCGGCAAGGTCGAGCACCGCAACAGCGACACCGTGAAGCGCGGCACCGTCATGGAGACGGACCCCGGGCCGGGCGCCCGGATCCGCAAGCACGACGCGGTGACGCTCACGGTGTCCGACGGCCCGGAGATCGTGAAGGTGCCCGATGTGAAGGGCTCCCGGCTCGACAAGGCCGAGCAGTTGCTGAAGGAGGACGGCCTGGAGCCGGGGCTGGTCGACAAGGCGTTCAGCGAGGACGTCCTGAAGGGCTTCGTGATCAGCACCGACCCGGCGGCCGGCACCGAGCGCCGGGCGGGCACCGCGGTGTCGATCGTGGTCAGCAAGGGCAGCCCGGTCGACGTGCCGGACGTCACCGGCGAGGACCTGGCCGACGCCCGCGCCGAGCTGGCGGAGGCCGGACTGAAGGTGAAGGTCGCCGCCGGTCAGGTCAACTCCGAGTTCGACAAGGGCCAGGTGGCGGCGCAGACCCCGGAGGCGGACAGCGAGGCCGCCGACGGCGACACGGTGACGCTGACCCTGTCCAAGGGGCCCGAGCTGGTCGAGGTGCCGGACGTGGTCGGCGCGAGCGTCGACGACGCCAAGTCGCTCCTCGAGCAGTCCGGGTTCGAGGTCAAGGAGGACCGGGGACTGCTCGGGCTGTTCGGCGACACCGTGAAGAAGCAGTCGGTGAAGGCCGGCGACTCGGCGCCCAAGGGGTCGACGATCACGATCACCATCCGGTGACGGGCGGGCCCCGCGGGCATGACACCCTGAACGGGTGAGTCCGCGAGCCCCCTTCCCCTCCCGCAACCCCGTCGGCGGCCATGTCCCGGTGGCCGGCGGTCTGCACGACGTGGGCATGTCCTACGCGCACGACCTGGGCGCCGAGGCGGTCCAGGTGTTCGTCGCCAACCCGCGCGGCTGGGCCACGCCCGTCGGCAGTCCGCGCCAGGACGAGGCCTTCCGCCAGGCGTGCGCGGCCCGTTCGGTCCCGGCCTACGTGCACGCGCCGTACCTGATCAACTTCGGCTCGCACACCGAGGCGACCGCCGAGAGGTCGGTGGAGTCGATGCGGCACTCGCTGCGTCGCGGCCGGGAGATCGGCGCGCTCGGGGTGGTCGTCCACACGGGGAGCGCGACGGGCGGCCGGGACCGGTCCGTGGCGCTGAAGCAGGTGCGGGAGCACCTGCTTCCCCTGCTGGACGAGCTGACCCACGACGACGACCCGTTCCTGCTGCTGGAGTCCACGGCGGGCCAGGGCTCGTCGCTCTGCTCCCGGACCTGGGACTTCGGGCCGTACTTCGAGGCGCTGGACTCCCATCCGCGGCTGGGTGTCTGCCTCGACACCTGTCACATCTTCGCGGCCGGCCACGATCTGACCGGTCCGGCCGGGATGCACGAGACGCTCGACCTGCTGGTGGACACGGTGGGCGAGGGCAGGCTGAAGCTGGTCCACGCCAACGACTCCAAGGACGTGGCGGGAGCCCACAAGGACCGGCACGAGAACATCGGCGCCGGGCACATCGGCGAGGACCCGTTCCGGGCGCTGATGACGCATCCGGCCACCGCGGGCGTACCGCTGATCATCGAGACGCCCGGCGGCAAGGAAGGCCACGCGACGGACGTGGAACGGCTGAAGAAGCTCCGCGACGGCTGACGCCGCGGGGCATCCGTCAGAGTTCGGGTCCGTCCCCCGGGCCCTCCTGGTACGAGTAGCGCTGTTCCTTCCAGGGGTCGCCGACGTTGTGGTAGCCGCGCTCCTCCCAGAAGCCGCGGCGGTCCGCGGTCATGTACTCGACGCCGCGGACCCACTTGGGGCCCTTCCAGGCGTAGAGGTGCGGGACGACCAGCCGCAGCGGGAAGCCGTGCTCGGCGGTGAGCAGCTCGCCGTCCTTGTGGGTGGCGAAGATCGTGCGCTCGGAGGCGAAGTCGGACAGCCGCAGGTTCGAGCTGAATCCGTACTCGGCCCACACCATCACATGGGTGACGTTCGGGGCCGGGGGTGCGCTCTCCAGGATCGTGCGGGCCGGGATCCCGCCCCATTCGGCGCCGAGCATGCTGAACTTCGTCACGCAGTGCAGATCGGCCACGACGGAGGCGTAGGGGAGGGCCGTGAACTCGTCGTGGCTCCAGCAGTGCTTCTCGCCGTCGGCGGTGGCGCCGAAGACCCGGAACTCCCAGCGCTCGGGGCGGAACCGGGGCACCGGGCCGTAGTGCGTGACCGGCCAGCCCCGCTGGAGCCGCTGTCCCGGCGGAAGCTCGGACACCGCCTCTTCTCCAGACCCACGCTCCACCGGTTGCCCCATGACTCCATCCTGACAGACCCCGGACGGTGCACATGACCAGCCATGACCGGGCATATCCCGAATCGGGCAAGTGCGACTAAGCATGCACTAACTTACTAAGTACGCACTTACTGGACGATCTTCGGCACCGGTGCAATCATGCGGCGGCAACCTCCCGATTCCTCATCCCGATCCCCGTCCGGAAGGAGCCTCTGCGATGCAGGGCGACCCCGAGGTCATCGAGTTCCTCAACGAGCAGCTCACCGGCGAGCTCACCGCGATCAACCAGTACTTCCTGCACGCCAAGATGCAGGAGAACTTCGGCTGGACGAAGCTCGCCAAGTACACGCGGCACGAGTCGTTCGACGAGATGAAGCACGCCGAGGTGCTCACCGACCGGATCCTGTTCCTGGAGGGGCTGCCGAACTACCAGCGGCTGTTCCACGTCCGCGTCGGACAGACGGTCAAGGAGATGTTCGAGGCCGACCGGCAGGTCGAGGTCGAGGCGATCGACCGGCTGAAGCGCGGCATCAAGGTGATGCGGGAAAAGGGTGACATCACGTCCGCGAACATCTTCGAGTCGATCCTCGCGGACGAGGAGCACCACATCGACTACCTCGACACCCAGCTGGACCTGGTGGAGAAGCTCGGCGAGGCGCTCTACCTGGCGCAGCTGATCGAGCAGCCGGAGAGCTGACACCCGCGGGGTTCGCGCGGGCCGGGCCGGGAGCCGGGTGGCCCCTCAGGCGGCTTCTTCGAGCAGCTCCGCGTCGGACGCCACCAGCGCGCCCCGGTCGGCGAGGTCGCGCCGGGGCAGGGCGCCCCGCCCGAGGATCGCCTGGATGCGGCGGACGCAGGAGCCGCAGTCGGTGCCCGCCTTGCAGGCGGAGGCTATCTGGCGGGGCGTGCAGGCACCGCTCGCCGCGTGCTGCTGGACCTGCGCCTCGGTCACACCGAAGCAACTGCACACGAACACGCGGATTCACCTCCCGCCGAGATCAATAAGGCTAACCTAACCTTACCCGGCGCTCCGAGTCTGCAAAAGGCCGGTGGGGCGCGGATCGTATGTGATCCGCGCCCCACCGCCGTGCTCCGCGGGCTACTGGTCCCGGTACATCTCCGCGACGAGGAAGGCCAGGTCCAGGGACTGGCTCCGGTTGAGACGCGGGTCGCAGGCCGTCTCGTAGCGCTGGTGGAGGTCGTCGACGAAGATCTCGTCGCCGCCTCCCACGCACTCGGTGACGTCGTCGCCGGTGAGCTCCACGTGGATGCCGCCCGGGTGGGTGCCGAGGCCCTTGTGGACCTCGAAGAAGCCCTTGACCTCGTCGAGCACGTCGTCGAACCGGCGGGTCTTGTGACCCGAGGCCGCCTCGTAGGTGTTGCCGTGCATCGGGTCGGTGATCCAGGCCACCGTCGCGCCCGAGGCGCTGACCTTCTCGACCAGCTCGGGCAGCTTGTCGCGGACCTTGTCGGCGCCCATGCGCACGATGAAGGTCAGCCGCCCGGGCTCACGGTCCGGGTCCAGACGGTCGATGTACTGGAGCGCCTCCTCGGCCGTGGTCGTCGGGCCGAGCTTGATGCCGATCGGGTTGCGGATCTTCGAGGCGAACTCGATGTGGGCGTGGTCCAGCTGCCGGGTGCGCTCACCGATCCACACCATGTGCGCCGAGACGTCGTACAGCCGCCCGGTGCGGGAGTCGACCCGGGTCAGGGCGGACTCGTAGTCGAGCAGCAGCGCCTCGTGCGAGGAGAAGAACTCGACCGTCTTGAACTCCTCCGGGTCGGCCCCGCAGGCGTGCATGAAGTTCAGCGCCTGGTCGATCTCGCGCGCGAGCTGCTCGTAGCGCTGACCGGACGGGGACGACTTCACGAAGTCCTGGTTCCAGGCGTGCACCTGGCGCAGGTCGGCGTAACCACCGGTGGTGAAGGCGCGCACCAGGTTGAGCGTGGAGGCGGACGCGTTGTACATCCGCTTCAGCCGCTCGGGGTCCGGGACCCGGGACTTCTCGTCGAAGGCGAAGCCGTTGACGGAGTCGCCGCGGTACGTCGGCAGGGTCACGCCGTCGCGGGTCTCGGTGCCCTTGGAGCGCGGCTTGGAGTACTGGCCGGCGATCCGGCCGACCTTGACGACCGGCACCGAGGCCGCGTACGTCAGCACGGCGCCCATCTGGAGCAGCGTCTTGAGCTTGTTGCGGATGTGATCGGCGGACACGGCGTCGAAGGCCTCGGCGCAGTCGCCGCCCTGGAGGAGGAACGCCTCTCCCTTGGCGACGGCCGCCATCCGGGCGCGCAGCTGGTCGCACTCGCCCGCGAAGACGAGCGGCGGATACGACTCGAGGTCCGCGATCACTGCGCGCAGAGCCTCGGTGTCGGGGTACTCGGGCTGCTGCGCCGCGGGCAGGTCTCGCCAGGTGTTGCCAGCGCTCGCGCTGGTCTTAGCGTTCACGGTCACGCCCTCCACATTACGGGGTCGTGTCGAGTCGTTTTCGCCCGGCTCGACAGGTGAGACGCCCTCCTGCTCAGGTGGGCGTGGGGTAGGGTGCGTCCCATGTTCGCGCTTTCGACCCAGAACTGGTGGTGGACCGCTCATCCGGCGGCCCACTGACTGCGCGTACGCAAGACTTCGCGAAGGCCGCCCGAGGGGCGGCCTTCGGCGTTTGCGGGGCCGTTCCTCACCGATACCGACACCGATCCCCGACGGGGTCGGCGGAAGAGGAACCCATGGACCTGGCACGGCTGCTCCACGACGACCGCCCCTTCGCCCTGCTCCGCCGGCGCGCCCCCGGCCATGACGCGGACACGGTGGAGGTGCTGCTCGGCCCGGTCGCCACGTACGACCGGCTCGCCGAGCTCCCCGAGGAGGGGCTGGCGCTCGTGCCCTTCCGGCAGATCCGCGAGCGGGGCTTCGACGTGACCGACGACGGGACACCGCTTGCGGTGCTGATCCCCGAGGAGACCCACGTCCTGCCCCTGGCGGACGCCCTGGCCCAGCTCCCGGCCCATGACGTGGCCGTCGAGGACGGCGGCTTCGACGTGACCGACGAGCGCTACGCGGAGATCGTCGGGCGGGTGCTGCGGGACGAGATCGGGCGGGGCGAGGGCGCCAACTTCGTGATCCGGCGCACGTACGAGGGGCGGATCGCGGGGTTCGGCCGGGCCGACGCGCTGGCCCTCTTCCGGCGGCTGCTGGAGGGCGAGCGGGGCGCCTACTGGACGTTCGTCGTGCACACCGGGGACCGCACGCTGGTGGGCGCCAGCCCTGAGGTGCATGTGCGGATGTCCGGCGGCACGGTCGTGATGAACCCGATCAGCGGCACGTACCGGTATCCGGCGGAGGGCCCGACGCCCGAGCGTCTGCTGGACTTCCTCGCCGACGGCAAGGAGATCGAGGAGCTGTCGATGGTCGTCGACGAGGAACTCAAGATGATGTGCACCGTCGGCGACATGGGCGGGGTGGTGGTCGGACCGCGGCTGAAGGAGATGGCGCATCTGGCGCACACGGAGTACGAGCTGCGCGGGAGATCCTCGCTGGACGTGCGGGAGGTGTTGCGCGAGACCATGTTCGCGGCGACCGTCACCGGTTCGCCGGTGCAGAACGCCTGCCGGGTCATCGAGCGCCACGAGGCGGGCGGACGGGGTTACTACGCCGGGGCGCTGGCCCTGCTGGGCCGGGACGCGGGCGGCGCGCAGACCCTCGACTCCCCGATCCTCATCCGCACCGCCGACATCGACGCGGCCGGAGGGCTGCGGGTGCCGGTCGGCGCCACCCTCGTCCGGGGTTCGGACCCCGCGGGCGAGGTGGCGGAGACGCACGCGAAGGCGGCGGGCGTGCTGACGGCGCTCGGGGTACGGCCCGGCGGGCCCCGCGCGCAGGGGGCCCGGCCCCGGCTGGCGGACGATCCGCGGGTGCGGGCGGCGCTGGACGGACGGCGGGCCTCGCTGGCGCCGTTCTGGCTGCGGATGCAGGAGCCGACGCGGGAGCTGACCGGGCACGCGCTCGTCGTCGACGGCGAGGACACCTTCACCGCGATGCTCGCGCACGTGCTGCGCTCGATCGGTCTCGACGTGAGCGTGCGGCGCTACGACGAGCCCGGCCTGGCGGCGGAGGTGCTCGCGCACGAGGGTCCTGTCGTGCTCGGTCCGGGCCCCGGCGACCCGTCCGACCTGGGCGACCCGAAGATGCGGTCGCTGCGGGAGCTGACCGCGCGGGTGGTCCGGGAGCACCGCGGCGGTGTCCTCGGGGTCTGCCTCGGGCACGAGCTGATCGCGGCGGAGCTGGGGCTGGACATCGTCCGCAAGGAGGTTCCGTACCAGGGGGCGCAGACGGTGGTGGACCTGTTCGGGCGGGAGGAGACCGTCGGCTTCTACAACAGCTTCGTGGCGCGGTGCGACGACGAGGCGGCGCGGGAGCTGGCCGCGCACGGGGTGGAGGTGAGCCGGGCGCCGAACGGCGAGGTGCACGCGCTGCGCGGGCCCGGCCGCGCCGGGGGCGGGCCCGCGAACGCGATCGCCGGGGTCCAGTTCCACCCGGAGTCGGTGCTGACGCTGAACGGGCCGTCCGTGGTCCGCGAGCTGATGGCCCGGGTGTGCGCCGGGCCCGCGGCGGCCCTTTAGCGACGACGACGGCGCGGCCGTCAGCCGAAGAACACGCCCACCTCGGTGTACAGCTCGGGGTTCACCGTCTTGAGTCTCGCGGTGGCCTCGGCGATCGGTACGCGGACGATGTCCGTGCCGCGCAGGGCGACCATGACACCGTGGTCGCCCTCGTGGACGGCGTCGATGGCGTGCAGGCCGAAGCGGGTGGCGAGCCAGCGGTCGAAGGCGCTCGGTGTGCCGCCGCGCTGGACGTGGCCGAGGACCGTCGTACGGGCCTCCTTGCCGGTCCGCCGCTCGATCTCCTTGGCGAGCCACTCGCCGACGCCGGACAGCCGGACGTGGCCGAAGGAGTCCAGCGACCCGTCCTTGAGTACCACGTCACCGTCCTTGGGCACGGCGCCCTCGGCGACGACCACGATCGGGGCGTACGACGCCCGGAAGCGGGAGGTCACCCAGGCGCAGACCTGCTCGATGTCGAAGCGCTGCTCGGGGATGAGGATCACGTTGGCGCCGCCGGCCAGGCCCGAGTGCAGGGCGATCCAGCCGGCGTGGCGGCCCATCACCTCGACGACCAGGACGCGCATGTGGGACTCGGCGGTGGTGTGCAGCCGGTCGATGGCCTCGGTCGCGATGCCCACGGCGGTGTCGAAGCCGAAGGTGTAGTCGGTGGCGGACAGGTCGTTGTCGATGGTCTTGGGCACGCCGACGCACGGCACCCCGTACTCGTCGCACAGCCGGGCGGCGACGCCGAGGGTGTCCTCGCCGCCGATGGTGACGAGGGCGTCGACCCCCTGCCGGGCGAGGGTGTCCTTGATCCGGCGGATGCCGTCCTCCTCCTTGAGGGGGTTGGTCCGCGAGGAGCCGAGGATGGTGCCGCCCCGGGGGAGGATGCCGCGCACGGTGGGGATGTCGAGGCGGATCGAGCGTCCTTCCAGGGGGCCCCGCCAGCCGTCCCGGAAGCCGACGAACTCATGGCCGTACTCCTGGACGCCCTTGCGGACGATCGCCCGGATGACGGCGTTGAGGCCGGGGCAGTCCCCGCCTCCGGTCAGTACTCCTACGCGCATGGAAGTGTCCCTTCGCCGCGGTTGGCCGACGAAGGTCACGGTAATGGTGATCCAGGTCACACAGATATGCCCCGGCGGGGGCAAATCCGTTGGATCAACGAGGAGTTGGCCGCACCCTCACTCGTCGTCCAGGCCGCGCTCTATGGCGTACCGGACCAGTTCCACCCGGTTGTGCAGCTGGAGTTTGCCCAGGGTGTTCTGGACGTGGTTCTGGACCGTGCGGTGGGAGATGACCAGACGCTCGGCGATCTGCTTGTAGCTCAGCCCCTTGGCGACCAGGCGCAGCACCTCGGTCTCCCGGTCGGTCAGCCGGGGCGCGTCGGGTTCGTCACCGCGGCCGGTGGCCGGGCCGGGGTCGGACGCCAGCCTGCGGTACTCGCCGAGGACCAGTCCGGCCAGACCGGGAGTGAACACGGGGTCGCCCACGGCGGTGCGGCGGACCGCGTCCAGCAGTTCCTCCGTGGACGCCGACTTCAGCAGGTAGCCGGTCGCGCCGGACTTCACGGCCTCCAGCACGTCCGCGTGCTCACCGCTGGCCGACAGCACCAGGACGCGCAGCGCGGGATCGGCCGCGACGACCTCCTTGCAGACCTGCACCCCGGGCTTGGCCGGCAGGTTCAGGTCCAGCACCAGCACGTCGGGCGCGGCCGCCCTGGCCCGCCGCACGGCCTGCTCGCCGTCGCCCGCGGTGGCGACCACGTCCAGGCCGGCCTCCGCCAGGTCCCGGGCGACCGCGTCGCGCCACATCGGGTGGTCGTCGACCACCATCACCTTGATCGGATCCTGCTGCCCGCTCATCGCGCTCCCGCCTTCCCCCGCCGTACGTCGTTCTCCTTGGGCACCGTCAGTTCGACCTCCGTGCCCTGCCCCGGGACGGAGACCAGCTCGGCGCTGCCGCCGAGGTCGCGCAGCCGGCCCCGGATCGACTGGGCGACCCCGAGCCGCCCCTCCCCCTCGGCCTGCGCGAGCCGGCCCTCGGGGATGCCCGGCCCGTCGTCCCGCACGGTGACGATCACCGCGCCGGGTTCGTCCTCGACGAGGATCCAGGCCCGCGCGTCCTCCCCCGCGTGCCGGCGCACGTTGTCCAGGGCCGCACCGACCGCCGCGGCCAGTTCCCCGGCGGCGGGCCCGGGCAGCAGCACCGGGGCGCCGGGCTCGGCGAGGTTGACGCGGGCGGCGGCGTAGGGCGCGAGCAGTGTACGCAGGTCGACCGGGGCACCTTGGTCCTCCGTCTCCTCCACCAGCCGCACCACGGCGCCGTCCGCCGCGTCCTGCGACACCCGGGAGACGGGCAGCAGACCGCCGGCGACCAGGGTGCGCAGCGCGACCTCCTGCTCACCGGCCAGCCGGCCGAGCTCCTCCGCCTCGCCGCCCAGGACGGCGCCGCGCCGCTGCACCATGGCCAGCACCTGGAGCACCCCGTCGTGGATGTCCCGGGCGAGCCGCTCCCGTTCCCTGGTCGCGGCCTCGATCTCCAGCGCCCGGGCGAGGGTGCGCTCCGAGGCGCGGGCGACCTCGACGACGTAGCCGATGGCGATGGAGGCGACCCAGACGAGGACCACGTTGTGGATGGTGTCGCGGGCCGGGGTGCCGCGCTCCACCAGATTGGCGATCGCCACGGCGCTGGAGGCGCCCGCCGCCCACCGCCAGCCGCCCTTGATGGCGAACGCCAGCACCGATCCGGCGGTCCATATCGACGGCAGCGTCGGACCGCCCGACTGGATGCGTGCGTGGCTGTCCGCGACGGTCGTGAGCATGATGCCGGCGATCGCGACCGTGAGGTCGGCGGCGAGGAAGCGCTTGGTGCAGCTCGCCGCGTTCGCCACCTTGGGCAGGGTGGCCAGGGTCCAGACGGACAGCACGCAGTAGTAGCCGACGGCGACCCACGGCCGGGCGAACCCGTCGTAGGCGGTGGCGAAGAACCCCACCGCGTACAGCATGGTGAGCACCCGGTACCCGGCGAGCGCGCGCCACAGCGGCAGCTCGACCGACATCCTCATGACTTGCTCGCGCCTGGCCATCCGTCCCCCGCCCCCGGGCCCCGCCTGCCGACTGTGCGCCGCCGATCCGGCGGCTACTGCTCCTGGTCCTTCTTCGCCTGGTCCTTCTCGGCCTGCGCGAGCGCCGCCTTCGCGGCCTTCTCCGCCTCCTTGTCGGCCTTCGCCGCCTCCGCGATCTGCCGCTTCGCGGCGGTCGCGTACATGTCGACGTACTCCTGACCGGAGAGCTTCATGATCTCGTACATGACCTCGTCGGTCAGTGCGCGCAGCACGAAGCGGTCGTGTTCCATGCCCTGGTAGCGGCCGAAGTCCAGCGGCCTGCCGATGCGGATGCCGGGCCGCATGACCTTCGGCAGGACCTTCCCCGGCGGCTGGATCTTCTCCGTGTCGATCATCGCGACCGGGATCACGGGTGCGCCGGTGGCCAGCGCCACGCGCGCGAGGCCGCCCGGTTTGCCGCGGTAGAGCCGGCCGTCGGGCGACCGGGTGCCCTCCGGGTAGATGCCGAACAGCTCGCCCCGCTCCAGCACCTCGATACCGCTGCGGACCGCGGCCTCGCCCGCCCCGCGGCCGCCGGAGCGGTCCACCGGGAGCTGGCCGACGCCCTTGAAGAAGGCCGCTGTCAGCCGGCCCTTCACCCCGGGCGTGGTGAAGTACTCCGCCTTCGCGATGAAGGTGACCTTGCGGTCGAGGACCGCGGGCAGGAAGAACGAGTCCGAGAAGGACAGGTGGTTGCTCGCCAGGATCGCGGGGCCCTCGGCGGGAATGTTCTCGAGGCCTTCCACCCAGGGCCTGAAGGTGACCTTCAGCGGTCCCCCGATAGCGACCTTCATCGCGCCGTACAACAAGCCAGTGCCTCCTGTTGGTGTAGCTCAGACCTTAACCCGGAGTGGCCGCAAAGGATCCGACGACCCTGGTCGGTGTCAGTGCGGTCGCGTACGGTGAAGCACACGTCCCCTCCACGAAGAACACACGAAGACAGGAGACCGAAGGTGCCGGTCCTCCCTGGAGCAGAGCCGTACCGCCACGAGGGCGGCGAGGTCGGGGTGCTCCTCTGCCACGGCTTCACCGGTTCCCCGCAGTCGCTGCGCCCCTGGGCCGGCTACCTGGCCGGGCAGGGGCTGACGGTCTCCCTCCCGCTGCTGCCCGGGCACGGCACGCGCTGGCAGGACATGGCGCCGACCGGCTGGCCCGACTGGTACGCGGGCGTGGACCGCGAGCTGCGCGCGCTGCGCGACCGGTGCGCGCGGGTGTTCGTGGCCGGGCTGTCGATGGGCGGCGCGCTGGCCCTGCGGCTGGCCGCGAAGCACGGTGAGGGGGTGGACGGCGTCATCGTCGTCAACCCGGCGAACAAGGTGCACGGCCTCTCCGCGTACGCCCTCCCGGTGGCCCGCCATCTCGTGCGCACGACCAGGGGGATCACCAGCGACATCGCGAAGCCGGGCGTGCTGGAGAGCGGGTACGACCGGGTGCCGCTGCACGCGGCGCACTCCCTGCGGACCTTCCTGCGGCTGGTCGACGGCGAGCTGCCCCAGGTCACCCAGCCGCTGCTGCTCCTGCACAGCGCCCAGGACCACGTCGTGCCGCCCGCCGACACGGCCCGGATCCTCGGCCGGGTCTCGTCCACCGACGTGAGCGAGATCCTGCTGGAACAGAGCTACCACGTGGCAACGTTGGACCACGATGCGGACCGGATCTTCGAGGAGAGCTACGCGTTCATCGCCCGGATCGCGCCCAGTGTCGGCAAGGAAGGGACGGCCGTAGGTGGCTGAGCACGACTCCGACCGTGAGGACCGGGAGAACCGGGACGAGCGGGAGGGCCGGGAGGGCCGGGAACCGGAGGAGCAGAGCGTGCCCTTCGACGAGGACGCCGCGTGGGCGGCGATCGTCGCGGGGTACGGCGAGGAGCCCGCCGACCCGCCGGGCGCCAAGCCCTTCAAGTCGGTGGAGGACCTGGCGCTCCTCGAGGTCGAACCGAACGACGAGGCTCCCGCGGCCGCGGCCGCCGAGGAGCCCGTGAAGGACCCCGCCGGGGAACCCGCCGCCGGCGCCGACGAGGAGAAGGAACCGGCCAGGCCGCTGGGCAGCTCGATCGCCTTCGCGCCCGGTGTCGGCCCCCGCGACCACACCCCGCCCGAGCCCGCGGAGGACGACTTCGACGGGGACGACGAGGGCCACTTCGTCCCGCCCGAGCCGCCGCCGCTGCCCGCCGCCGACACCACGGCCAAGTTCGCCTGGCTCGGCGTGATCGGCGGCCCGGTGCTGCTCCTGCTCGCGGTCCTGCTGGGCTGGGAGATGACCTGGTGGCTCTCGACCGTCGGCATCGGCGGTTTCCTCGGCGGTTTCGCCACGCTCGTGACGCGGATGCGCACGGACGACGAGGAGGACGGGGACCCGGGGCGGGGAGCCGTCGTCTAGGCGGAACCCCTGGCGGGCGGCGAGCGCGGGGAGCCTCGGACTCGGGGTGCCGGGCGCGGTGCGGGGCGCGGCTACGGCCCGTCCTGCGCGGCAGGGATCCGGAGGGCGGCAAGGACCGGAAGGTGGTCCGTGGCCGCCCTCAGATCGCTCCCGGTGACGCCGGGCAGTCCGGTCGGCACCCCGCAGCCCAGCACCTCCACGCCCTTGGTCACGAAGATCGCGTCGATACGGCGGTCGGGGTCCTTGGCCGGGAAGGTGTGCTCGGCGCCCCAGGGGGCCGTCGCGCGGCAGTCCTGGAGGACGGAGGTCAGCCGGCCGAAGGCGCGTCCGCCGGGGCCCTCGTTGATGTCCCCGCCCGCGACCGCGTGCGTCACCCCCAGGCCGGCCAGGCGGTCGAGCAGCATGCCCGCCTGTTCCTGGCGCTCGGCGGCGGACAGGCCGAGGTGGCAGGCGACCACACCGAGCCGGGCGCCCGCGATGCGGACCACGGCGGTGGCCAGGCCGCGGCGGAAATGGCCCGGGGTGAGGGGCAGCAGCACGTCCTCGGTGCGTTCGACGGTCGCCCGCAGCGAGCACAGGACGGCGGGCCCCGCCGCCGTGCCGCCCCCGGTGAGGATCACCAGCCCGGAGTCGGCCGCGAGCCGGGCGAGCTGTTTGCGCCAGCGGAAGAAGAGCGGGGCCTCCTGGACGAGGACCAGGTCGGGGGCGCAGGCCGTGATGACCCGGGCGACGGCGTCGGTGTCGTCGCGCAGGGAGCGGACGTTGTAGCTGAGGACCCGGACGACGGCCGAACCATCCGGCTCGGTGCGGGAGTTGGCGAGGGGCGAGGTCGTCGGCATGGTGATCAAGATACGCCGTTGCGTCCCGTACGTCCGGAAAGGCGAACGGGGGCTGCGAACAGCCCCCGTGTTTGCCACGACGTCCGGTACTCCGACCGCCGGTGCGGCCGGTGTGCCCGGCGTTCCTACATGATCGGGTCGGGCTCTCTCGCCAGGTCCGCCGCGCCCACCAGGCCCGCCTTGTTGCCCAGCTGGGCCGCGATGACGTCCGCCACCGGACGCCAGTTCCCGCCGACCAGCCAGCGCTTGTACGACTTGCGGATCGGGTCGAGGACCAGCTCGCCCTCGTCCGACAGGCCGCCGCCGACGATGAAGGCGGAGGGGTCGAAGAGGGAGGCGAGGTCGGCGAGGCCCGCGCCGGCCCAGCGGGCCAGCTCACGATAGGAGTCGACGGCGACCGGGTCGCCCTGGCGGGCGGCCATGGAGATGTGCTTGCCCTCGATGCCGTCGGGGCTGCCGTCCCCCAGGCCGAGCAGGATCTCGGCGTTCTCCGGGGTGGCGTTGGCGCGCTGCTTGGCGTAGCGCACCAGGGCGCGGCCGGAGGCGTACTGCTCCCAGCAGCCCTGCGAGCCGCAGCCGCACAGCAGGCCGTCCGGCACCATGCGGATGTGGCCGAACTCGGCGGCGACGCCGAAGTGGCCGCGGCGCAGCTTGTTGCCGATGATGATGCCGCCGCCGAGGCCGGTGCCCAGGGTGATGCAGATGACGTTGCGGTGGCCCTTGCCCGCGCCGAACTTGTACTCGCCCCACGCCGCGGCGTTGGCGTCGTTCTCCACCACGACGGGGAGGCCCACGCGGGCCTGGACCTCTTCCTTCAGCGGCTCCTGGCGCCAGTCGATGTTGGGGGCGAAGTAGACCGTCGAGCGCTGCCGGTTGACGTAGCCGGCGGCGCCGATGCCCACACCGACGATGTCGTGCCCCACGCGCGCGCCGTCGACGGCGGCGGCGATGGCGTCCACGATGCCCTCGGGCGTGCCCGGGGTCGGCACCTGGTGGGTCGAGAGGATGTTGCCTTCCTCGTCGACCACACCGGCCGCGATCTTCGTGCCGCCGATGTCGACGCCGATGGTGAGTCCCATGAATCCCTCAGTTCCGGTCGAGCCCCGCTACGGCCAACCGTACCCGAGGCCCTGCCCCCGAAGGGCTTCAGTCCAAGTCGATGCGCTGGCCGGGACCGGTGTCGTCGCCGCCGCGGCCCTGGTCGCCCGGCGCGGTCCCCGGGTCGTCCGTACCGGTCGTCCAGCGTCGTTCCTGGGTCTGGACGGCGGAGCGGTAGGCGGCGAGGAGCTCGCTGCCGGCCGCGGCGAGGTGGTCGAAGACATCCGGGTTGCGCTCGATGACGGGCTCCACGGCGGCCTTGGCCTGCTGCACGACCTGCCGGACCACCTGCTGCGCGGCGGGTCCGGCGACCGCCCCGAGCAGCGGGGACTGGATCGAGGACAGCTTGTCGCCGACGGCGTCGACGAGCCTGCGCAGCTCCTCGGCGGCCGAGCCCGGGGGCCGGTCGTCCTGGGCCCGGCGGCGGGCCTTCTCCGCCGCCAGGTCCTCGGCTGCGGCGGTGGCCCAGGCGTCGGCGTCGGTGGCGCGGGGCCGCTCGCCGGAACCCGCGGCCTGGGCGGGCTCCCCGGCGGCGTCGGGCGTGGGGCGCTCTTCGCTCATGGCGGACTCCTGGTGACTCCGGTCGACGAGACCTGATGACGGCTCGTCCCTACGACGTTACCCGAACGGCGGAACGTCGTTCAGTGCGTCTGCGGCCAGAGCGCGGGATCCGGCGCGAACCGCACGCACAGCTCCCCGTCGCGCAGGGCGGCGCCGTCGACGGTGCAGCGGCGCAGGACGGAGGGCAGCGCGACGATGCGGCGGAACGGTCCCGCCGTGACGACGAGTTCGTCGCCGCGCCGGACGAGGTCGAGCTCGTCGCGTATGGCGCCGGGCAGCGGGAGGTGCCAGACGAGCACGCCGTCGGCCGCGAGGCGGTCCTCGACGGGCCACTCGACCGGGGTGGGCTCCGGGTTGACGGCGGGCACGGCGAGCCCGGCGAGGTCGTCGGCGCCCCGGGGGTCGTGTCCGAGGTGCGGGACGGGGCGGGCCGCCTCGCCCCACTCCCCCAGGACCTTGCGCTGCTGGGTGACGAGCCGGCCGAGGGGGCCGTCGTCGGCCGGCTCGGGCAGCACCCGGTTGGCGACGAGCGACTCGACGGGCAGGGCGCGCAGGGCGAGGCCGAGGCGGGCGTCCCGGACGGCGTCGGCGCCGGCCGGACCGGGCTCGGCGACCAGGCGCACACAGGTGCCGGGGTCGGCGAGGACGGCCGAGACGGCGGCCAGTTCCATGTCCCAGCGGGCGGTCGTCTCGTACAGCCACTCGGCGGGCATCGGGACCCCGGCGAGCCGGCCGAGCATGGGGCGCAGGGCGCGGGCGGCCTGCCGCTCCGGCGGGAGGAGCCGGCGCAGATAGCGGCGGAGCTCCTCCGGGAGGGCCAGCAGGGCGAGGGCCTGCGGGACGGGCGGCAGATCGACGACGAGCAGTTCGTGCGAGGCGGCGCCCTCGGCGAGGGCGGCGTCCCGCAGGGCGCGCAGCAGAGTCAGTTCCTCGGCGCCGGGCAGGGGGGTGACCTCCTCCGGGTCGAGCCGGGAGGCGCCGAGCAGGTCGAGGACGGTGGAGGCGCGGTCCTGGAACCCGGCGAGGTCGTCGCGGAAGCCGGCGGCGGCGTCGGGGCGCCAGGCGGTGAGGCACGGGCCGACGGTGACGGGGCGCGCCCCGGTCCGCGCACCGAGCGCCGCGCCGAGGGTGTCGGTGCGGTCGGCGCTGAGGACGAGGGTGCGGACGCCGTCCGCCGCCGCGCGCTGTGCGGTGGCGGCCGCGACGGTCGTGCGTCCGCTGCCGCCGGGTCCGGTGATCAGGATGGTGCGCATGAGGCTGAACCGTAACGGAGCCCGGGGCGGGCCCCCGACCTCCGGCTTCCGGGTGACCGGCCGCAGCGTCCGGGCGCCTTGCGGACGGCCGGGCTACTTCCCGGGGGCCTGGGTGCCGGTCCCGCCCGCTTCCACGCGCTTCTTCAGACCGGCGAGGGCACGGTCGATGATGACCTTCTCGGCCTTGCGCTTGATCATGCCCAGCATGGGGATCTTGACGTCCACGGTCAGCTGGTAGGTGACCTCGGTCGCGCCCGCGCCGGCGTCCTTGAGGAGGTAGGAGCCGTCGAGCTGGCGCAGCATCTGGGACTTCACCAGCGTCCAGGACACCTCGTTGGCGCCGGTCCAGGTGTAGCCGAGGACCTGGTCGTCCTTGATGGCGCCGGCGTCCATGACCAGGCGGACCTGCTCGGCGCGGCCCTGTCCGTCCGTCTCGAGGACCTCGGCCTGCTTCACCTCTCCGGTCCAGTCCGGGTAGCGGGCGAAGTCGGCGATCACCGCCATGACCTCGGCCGGTGCCGCCTCGATCGTGATGCTCGAGCTGGTGTGTTCCGCCATCGCCGTGGCTCCTCCGGATGCGGGCCGGTCAAGGTAGAGAAGAAGAGGACACCGTGCGCCAGCCGCCGCGCACGTGTGTGCAGCGTGAAGGCTACCGCGCGCCCGACCTGCCGCCTTCACCCGGAGTCGCCGCACCGGCCGGACCGCGCCGGGTCACCATTCCAGCGCCCACGGCTTCCCGCTGCCCGCGAAGTGCCCCACGTTGACGCATTCGGTCGCGCCGATGCGCATCCGGGGCGCGAGCGGCTGGTGGACGTGCCCGAACAGCGAGTAGCGGGGCCGGGTGCGGCGGATGGCGTCCAGCAGCGCCCGGCTGCCCCGCTCGAAGCGGCGGGCCACGGTGTCGTAGACCAGCTCGGGCACCTCGGGCGGGATGTGGGTGCACAGCACGTCCACCTCGCCCACGGCCTCGATCTTCGCCGCGTACTCCTCGTCGCCGATCTCGTACGGCGTGCGCATGGGGGTGCGCAGTCCGCCGCCCACGAAGCCGAAGACCCGGCCGCCGATCTCCACCCGCTGCCCGTCCAGCACCGTGGTGCCGGGCCCGGCGAACTCGGCCCACAGCTGCGGCATGTCGACGTTGCCGTAGGTCGCGTACGTCGGGGTGGGGAACGCCGGGAACAGTTCGGCGTACTGTCTGCGGACCGCCTGCTCGATCAGCGCGGCGCGGTCGCCGCCGATGCCGCTCCACAGCCGGGCGCCCAGCTCGCGGGCCTCCTCGAAGCGGCGGGCGGTGCGCAGTTCGACGAGGCGGTCGGCGTTCTCCACGCCGAAGAGGTCGGGGAAGATGCCGCGGGAGTGGTCGGCGTAGTCCAGGAACAGGACCAGGTCGCCCAGGCAGATCAGCGCGTCCGCGCCCTCTCCGGCCCTGGCCAGGTCGCGCGCGTTGCCGTGCACGTCACTGACCACATGGATACGTGTCCGTCGGTTTGCGGGCGGTGTGGATGCCATGTCGATCAAGGGTAGGCGTGTGCGGCATACGTGAACAGTGGCGGCCCGGATACCGGTTACTGGCCAGTCAGTAAAGCGGTGGACTACTGTCGAGCCGGAAACAGCAATCTGTGTGACGCAGCGAACATCTCGCGGACCCCCCTGTCGAAAAAGGCATACCGGCGGGTAACGTCCGGGCAGTCCAGTCGTACTCAGGATTTCAACCACCGAGATCACCGGTATCCGCCGGCTCTGCGGTACCCACGAGATCCACCGAGACACCTGAGTGCAGCCCGAGCCTTGGACCGCACCGTCGCATCGCACAACGTCGTGGCGCCGGCGCCCTATGAGGAGCAGCAGTCTTGCGCGAGTTCAGCCTTCCGGCTTTGTACGAGGTCCCTGCGGACGGCAATCTGACCGACATCGTCCGCAGAAACGCCGCGCAGCATCCCGACGTCGCCGTCATCGCCCGCAAGGCGGGGGGCGCCTGGCAGGACGTGACGGCCACGGCCTTCCTGGCCGAGGTGCACGCCGCCGCCAAGGGCCTCATCGCCTCCGGCGTCGAGCCCGGCGACCGGGTCGCCCTGATGTCGCGCACCCGCTACGAGTGGACGCTGCTCGACTTCGCGATCTGGTGCGCCGGCGCGGTCACCGTCCCGGTCTACGAGACCAGCTCCCCCGAGCAGGTGCAGTGGATCCTCTCCGACTCCGGCGCGACCGCCGTCGTCGTCGAACTGGACGGCCACGCGGCGGCCGTGGAGTCGGTGCGCGAGTCGCTGCCCGCGCTGAAGCACGTCTGGCAGATCGAGGCCGGCGGGATCGAGGAGCTCGGGCGGCTCGGCCGGGACGTCTCCGACCAGGTCGTCGAGGAGCGCAGCTCGCAGGCCGGCGCGGACGACCCGGCGACCATCGTGTACACCTCCGGCACGACCGGGCGGCCCAAGGGCTGCGTGCTCACCCACCGCAGCTTCTTCGCCGAGTGCGGGAACGTGGTGGAGCGGCTGCGTCCGCTGTTCCGCACGGGCGAGTGCAGCGTGCTGCTCTTCCTCCCGCTCGCGCACGTCTTCGGCCGGCTGGTGCAGATCGCCCCGATGATGGCGCCGATCAAGCTGGGCACCGTCCCGGACATCAAGAACCTCACCGACGAGCTGGCGTCCTTCCGCCCGACGCTGATCCTGGGCGTGCCGCGGGTCTTCGAGAAGGTCTACAACTCGGCGCGCGCCAAGGCGCAGGCCGACGGCAAGGGCGCGATCTTCGACAAGGCGGCGGACACCGCGATCGCCTACAGCAAGGCGCTGGAGCTCCCGGGGGGCGCGCCCCTCGGCCTGCGGATCAAGCACAAGGTCTTCGACCGGCTCGTGTACAGCAAGCTGCGCGCGGTCCTCGGCGGCAGGGGTGAGTACGCGATCTCCGGCGGCGCCCCGCTGGGCGAGCGCCTCGGCCACTTCTTCCGCGGCATCGGCTTCACCGTCCTGGAGGGCTACGGCCTGACGGAGTCCTGTGCCGCGACCGCGTTCAACCCCTGGGACCGCCAGAAGATCGGCACGGTCGGTCAGCCGCTGCCCGGTTCGGTCGTGCGGATCGCGGACGACGGGGAGGTGCTCCTGCACGGCGAGCACCTGTTCAAGGAGTACTGGAACAACCCGGGCGCGACCGCGGAGGCGCTGGCCGACGGCTGGTTCCACACCGGTGACATCGGCACCCTCGACGAGGACGGCTATCTGCGGATCACCGGGCGCAAGAAGGAGATCATCGTCACCGCGGGCGGCAAGAACGTCGCGCCGGCCGTGATCGAGGACCGGATCCGCGCGCACGCGCTGGTCGCGGAGTGCATGGTGGTGGGCGACGGGCGGCCGTTCGTGGGCGCGCTGGTCACCATCGACGAGGAGTTCCTGGGCCGCTGGGCTTCCGACCACGGCAAGCCGGCGGGTTCGACCGCGGCGTCGCTGCGCGAGGACGCCGACCTTCAGGCGGCCATCCAGTCGGCGATCGACGACGGCAACGCCGCGGTCTCGAAGGCGGAATCGGTGCGGAAGTTCCGCATTCTCTCCTCCCAGTTCACGGAGGACTCGGGCCACCTCACGCCGTCCCTGAAGCTCAAGCGCAATGTGGTGGCGAAGGACTACGCGGGAGAGATCGAGGCGATCTACGCCAAGTAACTCTCCTCTCCGTCGTGCTGACGGTGCGTCATGGCGCGGTGTCCTCCACGAGGACCCGCGCCATCGTGCGTTCGGCGAGCGCGGTGATGGTGACGAACGGGTTCACGCCGATGTTGCCGGGCACCAGTGATCCGTCGGTGACGTACAGCTTCGAATACCCCTTCACCCGGCCGTAGTCGTCGGTCGCCTTCCCCAGTACACAGCCGCCGAGCGGGTGGTAGGTGAAGTCGTCGGCGAAGACCTTGTTGGACGAGCCGAACAGGTCGTAGCGGTAGATGGTGGCGTTGGCCGCGTTGATCCGGTCGAAGAGCTTCTTGGCCATGCCCGAGGAGACGGCGCTCTGCGCGGCGCTCCAGCCGAGCTTCACCCCGCCCGAGGCGCTGTCGTAGGTGAACGAGGCCCGCTGCGGGTTCTTGGTGATCGCCAGATAGAGACTGACCCAGTGCTCGAGCCCCATGGGCAGCGGGGCGATCTCCGCGAAGACGGGGTTCGCGGTGTTGGCCCAGTCGTCTATG
This sequence comes from Streptomyces asoensis, assembly GCF_016860545.1. NCBI lineage: Bacteria > Bacillati > Actinomycetota > Actinomycetes > Kitasatosporales > Streptomycetaceae > Streptomyces > Streptomyces asoensis. The sequence goes on from NZ_BNEB01000001.1 coordinate 134,777, forward strand.
CCCATGACCGGCATGGTCGACTGGTTGGCGCCGACGGTGTCCCACAGGTGGTTGGCCCGCCCGAGCATCACGTTCCCGTTGGTGCCCCAGCCCGCCCCGACGGACGCGTCCAGCGCGGGCAGGGTGCCGGTCTCCCTGGCCCGGACGAGGAGTTCGCTGGTCCCGAGGCTGCCGCCGCCGAGGAACAGGTAGGTGCAGCCGTACTGCTTGGTCTCGACGACCTTGCCCGTGTCGTCGATCCGGTCGGCGGTCAGGACGTACGTGCCGTCGTTCGCCCGGCTGATCGTGCGTACCTTCTCCATGGTGTGGACGGTGACGTTCCCGGTGCCGAGCGCCGACGCCAGATACGTCTTGTCGAGGCTCTTCTTGCCCTGGTTGTTGCCGTAGATGACCTCCTGGCCGAGAGCGGATCTCGTGGCGGTGCCCGCGGCCTCGCGCTGCATGTAGCCGAAGTCGTAGACGCTGGGCACGAAGGTGGTCTTCAGGCCGGTGTTCTGCGCGTGCTTGCGGGAGACGCGGGTGAACTTGTACCACTCGGTCGACTCGAACCAGGCGGGGTCGACGCTGTTGACGCCGAGCATGGCGCGGGCGCGCGGGTAGTAGGTGGCGTACATCTCCGCCGCGTCGACGGTGGGGAACTGCTCGGCGAAGTACGACCGGAGCGGGGTGACGGCCATGGAGCCGTTGACCAGGGAGCCGCCGCCGACCCCGCGGCCCACGAAGACGGACATGTTGTCGAAGTGCACGCGGTCCAGGACGCCCGGGTACAGCCCGATGTCCTTGTTGACGAGGTCCAGCCACAGGAAGGTGGCCAGCGGCGCCTCGGTGCGGGTGCGGAACCACATGGACCGCTGGTCGGGACTGGCGGTGTTGCAGAAGACCTTTCCGTCGGCGCCGGCGGTGTTCCACAGCCGGCCCATCTCGATGACGAGGGTGCGGATGCCCGCCTGGCCCAGGCGCAGGGCGGCGACGGCGGCCCCGTAGCCGGAGCCGACGACGACGGCGGGGGCGGATTCGACCGCCGCGGGCTCCGCCGCGCGGGCCGACTGGAGGCCGACGCGGGTGAAGCCGAGCGTGGCCGCCGTCTGGAGGGCGGCCATACCAAGGATTTGACGTCTTGTCAGCTGACTGTCGGTCAGCTGATGCTGTATCAGTTTTGCTGTCATGTGCGCAGCATCGGCGGATTATCCGCTTCCGCCTAGGGCGCGGCGGGAAAAGCTAGAGCAACGTCTTCAACTTCTCCGCCAGCAGGTCCCAGCGCCACTTCTCCTCCACCCAGGCCCGCCCCCGCTCCCCCATCCGGCGGCGCAGCTCGGCGTCCCCGAGCAGCGCGACGACCCGCTCGGCGGTGTCGGCAGGGGAACCGCCGCGCACGACCCATCCGGTCTCCCCGTCGAGCACCGCGTCGGGCGCCCCGCCCGAGTCCCCGGCGACGACCGGCAGCCCGGTCGCCGACGCCTCCAGGTAGACGATCCCGAGCCCCTCCACGTCGAGTCCACCGCGCCGCGTCCGGCACGGCATCGCGAAGACGTCCCCGGCGCCGTAGTGGGCGGGCAGCTCCGACCAGGGCACCGACCCGGTGAAGCGCACCGAGTCCGCCACCCCGCGCTCACGGGCGAGTCTGCGCAGGTCCTTCTCGTACGGGCCGCCCCCGACGATCAGCAGGACCGCCTCCGGCTCGGCGGCCAGGATCCGGGGCATGGCGAGGATCAGCGTGTCCTGGCCCTTGCGCGGCACCAGCCGTGACACGCACACCACCACCGGCCGGTCCGACAGGCCGAGCCGCGCCCGGACCTCCTCGCCTCCCGAGCCCGGGTGGAAGGTCTTCTCGTCGACGCCCGGCGGCAGCTGGGTCATCCGTCCGGCCGCGTCGGCGCTCAGCGCGCCCGCGATCCGCGAACGGGTGTACTCGCCCAGGTAGGTGATCGTGTCGGTGCTGTCGCCGATCCGGGCGAGCAGCTGCCGGGCCGCGGGCAGCTGCGCCCATCCGGCCTCGTGCCCGTGGGTGGTGGCCACCAGCCGCTCGGCGCCCGCCCGCCGCAGCGCGGGCGCCATCAGACCTAGCGGTGCGGCCGCCCCGAACCACACCGACGTGCAGCCGTGCTCCCGCAGCAGCCCGGCCGCCCGGCGGGTCGCCCCGGGCGTCGGCAGCAGCATCGTGGTGGAGTCCCGCACGACGGTGAAGGGCTGCTCGGCGTCGAAGGCGGCCGTCGCCTCGACGCCCTCGCGCGAGCGCTTCCAGGTGGACGCGTGGACGACGATCCGGTCGGGGTCGAGCCGCAGCGCCATGTTGTGCAGGAACGCCTGGATACCGCCCGGGCGGGGCGGGAAGTCGTTCGTCACGATCAGGGTCTTGTGCATCGCAGCCGACCTTATCCAAACACGGTTCACAGCCGCGTCCGGGCGCGCTCCACAGCCCGCGGGGAGATCATGTGCGCCATGGACACGACGGCTGCGAGGCGGCACCTGACCTGCCTGCTGACGACCTGGGGCGTGACCCGGCTCGCGCTGCTGCTCTTCGTCTTCAAGGTGTTCGTCTTCCCCGGCCCGGACGTGACCACCGACGTGTCCGTCACCTATCGGGGCTGGTACGAGGTGCTGGGCACGGGCGTGTTCCCCGCCTCCGACGTCACCTGGCAGTACCCGCCCGCCGCCGCCCTCGCGCTCCTGTCCCCCGGACTGCTGCCCTTCCTCGACTACGCGTCCGCCTTCTTCGTCCTGGCCTTCCTGGCCGACCTGGCCGTCCTCACGCTGCTGCTGAACACCGCTCTGCGGCCCGGCCGGTCGGCGCGCGGCCCCTGGCTGTGGGTGGCGGGCGTGCCCCTGCTCGGGCCCACCGTCTACTCCCGCTACGACGTGATGGTGACGGCGGTCGCGGTGGCCGCGCTGGTCGCCGGGGTCCGGCACCCGCGGGTCATGGGGGCGCTGACCGGGCTGGCGGTGCTGATGAAGGTGTGGCCGGTGCTGCTGCTGGCGGGGGCCGTGCGCCGGCGTGCCTGGACCGCGGCCGTGGTCACCGCCGGGGCCCTGGCCGCGCTGTTCGCCCTGGCCGCGCCCGGGGCCTTCGCCTTCCTCACCTTCCAGCGCGACCGGGGCACCGAGGTGGAGTCGGTGGGCGCCCTCGCCCTCCATGTGGCCCGGCGGGCCGGCTGGCCGGGCGAGGTGCTGCTGCGTTACGGCTCGCTGGAGTTCACGGGCCCGCACGTGGAGGTGGTGGGCGACGTGGCCCTCGGGCTCACGGCGGTCGCCTTCGGCTGGCTGCTGCTGTGGCGGCTGACGGCCGGGCGCTTCACCGCGCGGACCCTGCCGGAGGCGGCGTTCACGGCGGTGCTGCTGTTCACCGTCACCAGCCGGGTGATCAGCCCTCAGTACCTCGTGTGGCTGATCGGCCTCGCGGCGGTCTGCCTGTGCCGGCGGTCCGGCGTCATGGGGCTGCCCGCCGTCCTGGTGCTGGCGGCGTCCTGCGTGACGGTGGTGGAGTTCCCCGTCCGCTTCGCGGACGTCGTCGCGAGCAGCACGCTCGGGGTGTCCCTGATGTTCCTGCGCAACGGCCTGCTGGTGGCCGCCGCGCTCACGGCGGCCGTACGGCTGTGGCGCTCGACCGTGCGCGGCCGCACTCCCCTCGCGAGCCCCGGCGCCGCAGCGCACGGTGGCCGGACGGCTCACTCGGCCAGCCGAGTCCTCAGATAGTCCTGCCAGTCCGCCGTGAACCGCGTGAGAGAGGTGCCCAGCACGCTCCGCAGCGCGCCCTCCACCGCCCCCGGCCGCTTCTCGTGCTCCCCGACGGCACGGTAGAACGCGTCCAGCTTCACCTCGCCCCACCGCTCGGCGATCATCCGGCAGGCCAGCCAGCCGCCCTCGTAGGCCTTGGCCAGCCGCTGGGCGTCGCCCGAGAAGCCGAAGTCGCCGTCGCCGGGCAGGGCCGCCGGGACGGTGCCCCCGGTGACGGCGTGCTGGAGTTCCGGGGCGGCCTCGGCCGGGGTGCGGCCGGTGCCGCGGTAGCCGACCCAGTCGGCGTACCCCTCCGACAGCCACAGCGGGGTGGCCGCGCCGGTGTGGGCGCGCGTGGCGACATGGGTGGCCTCATGCGTGAGGACCACCTGCCGACCGACCCGGCCGAGCATCCCGTACGCGTCCGGGTTGACGATGATCCGGTCGGCGGGCGCCCTGCTGCCGCCCCCGGTCTCCCCCGTGGTGACGGCGGCGATCCCCCGGTAGGAGGAGGCCGGCGAGCCCAGCAGCCCCGCCATGCCCTCCAGCGACCTCGGCACCAGGACGACGACCCGCCCCGCCCAGTCGGTGCCCCAGGCCGCCGACACCTCCGGGACGGCGTCGTCGGCGAGCTCCGCGAAGGACCGCAGCCGCTCACCGCTCTGCCCGACCCCCAGCACGAGACTGTGCTCGCCCGTCACGGCCTTCACCGGGCCCTGGTCCCACAGCTGCTCGCCCGCCTTCGCCGCGGGCCGCTCCGAGGTCACCCGCCACCTTCCGGACCCGTCCCGGGTCAGCCGCAGCGTGCGGGCCGCGGTCACGGGGGCCTTGTCGTAGCCCTGGACGCGATAGCTCAGTTCGGCGTCGGCCGTGGCGCGGTCGCCGCTGCGGCGCAGGTCCGTCACCCGGTACGACCAGGCGGCCAGCGGCACGGTCCGCGCGGCCTCGTAATCGGCGGCCGCGCCGGTGGCCGCGTAGGCGCTCGGGTCGTGGCCGAGCAGCGCCGCCGCCCGCCGGTCCAGCACCCGCTGCACATCGGCCCGCGCGTGGTCCGCGGCGGACCGCCCGCCGCAGCCGACGAGGGGGACGAGCAGGCAGACGAGCAGCAGACAGAACCCCCGGATCCCGGGTCCGCGCGCCCGCCCTCGACCAGCCATCGTCCCGATCGTACGGCCGTGACCCCGCGCGGGCCCCGGTCAGGGCCTGGTGACCGACGACACCGGCATCATCCCGACCGGGTCGTAGCGCACCGGCGCGCCCGGGTAGGGGGCGTGGATGACCTGCCCGTTGCCCACGTACATGCCGACATGGCTGGCGTCGGAGCGGTAGGTCACGATGTCGCCGGGCCGCGCCTCGGAGAGCGGGACGCGGCGGCCGGCGTGGGCCTGGGCCTGCGAGGTGCGCGGCAGGGCGATCCCGGCCTGCGCGTACGACCACTGCACCAGGCCCGAGCAGTCGAAGCCGCCGGGCCCGTTGGCGCCCCAGACGTACGGCTTGCCGAGCGCGGAGCGCACCGCCGCGACGGCGGCCCCCGCACGGCCCGAGACCGGGCCGGAACCCGGTGCCGGCATGCCGTCGCGGCCCGAGCGGGAGGCCCGGTCGTAGGCGGCGCGGTCGCCCGGCGGCAGGGCTTCGAGCAGCCGCCGCGCCTTGGCGAGCTTCTGCTCCACGGTCCGCTTGTGACGCCCCACGGCCGTACGGCTCTTCTCCAGCTCGGCCAGCTTGCCGGCCGCCTCGGCACGCTCCTGGGCCAGTTCGCGCAGGGCGCCCTGGAGTTCCTTCAGCTCGCCTGCCTGGTGCGCGGTGATCCGGTCGAGGACGGACGCCTTGGCGAGGTAGTCCTCCGGGTCGCGGGAGAAGAGCAGCGCCATGGAGGGGGCGAGGCCGCCGGAGCGGTACTGCGCGCCGGCGAGTGAACCCAGCCGCTCGCGCAGGCCGTTGACGCGCTCCTGCTGCCGCGCGATGCGGTCCTGCGCGGTGCCGACCTGCTCCCGCAGGGTGTCGGCCCGCTCGTCGGCGGAGTTGTAGGCCTCGGTGGCCTGCTCGGCCTCCTCGTAGAGACGGTCCACCTCGGCGCGGGTGTCGTCGTGCGGAGCGGCCGTGGCCGGTACGGCGGACACGGCGCCGAGTGCGGCGGCCGCGGCGGACAGCACGCCCAGGGCGCTGGACGCGCCCCGGTCGAACCCGGACTGTGCAAGGCGGCGATGGGACCCCACGGGAAGCCGCGCTCCTTCCACCGATGACAGGGAAACGCGGCAGACAGTAGCCGCGCGACCGGGGGTCGGCCAAAGACATCGGTGGCGACGCACAGTGACGCCCCGCCGCTGACGCAGGTCACCGGCGGGGCGTGGGGTCACTTTCGGTTGTCGTGATTCGCCCGTTCGGGCGGCGTGGTGTCCTGATCTTGAAGCGGACCAGGACCGTCAGACGCGGACGCCGAACATGAACGGGCCACCGATCGTGCTCATCGACTCGTAGCGCACGACGGTTCCGGTGCGCGGGGCGTGGATGATCTGGCCGTTGCCGGCGTAGAGGCCGACGTGGTGCAGGTCGTTGAAGAAGAACACCAGGTCGCCGACCTTGAGCTGGCTCTGCGAGTAGATGCGCGTGCCGTCGTTGGCCTGCGCCTCCGAGGTCCGCGAGATGCCGACACCGGCCTGCGCGTAGGCCCAGGAGGTCAGGCCCGAGCAGTCGTAGGTGGAGGTGCCGGTGGCGCCGTACTGGTAGGGCTTGCCGAGCTGGCTCTGCGCGGCCTGGAAGGCGGCCATCGCGCGGCCGGAGCCGGCGGGGGCGTCACCGAGGTCGACCCGCTCGCCGGCGTCACGGCTGGCGCGGGCGTCGGCGGCCGAGAGAGCGGCCTTCTCCTTGGCCGTCAGCGTGTTGAGGAGCTGGCGGGCCTCGGCGAGCTTGGCCTGGACTTCCTTCTTCTTCTTGCCCAGTTCGGTACGGGTGGTGGCGAGGTCCTTGAGCTTGGCGGACGCCTCGGTGCGCTGCTGCGCGAGTTCGCGCTGCTTCTCCTGGATCTTCTTCAGCGCCTCGACCTGCTGGGCGCTCAACTGGTCGGCGGCCGAGGCCTTGTCCAGGAAGTCGTCCGGGTTCGAGGAGAGCAGCAGCTGGAGGGAGGAGTCTATGGACCCGGTGCGGTACTGGGCGGCGGCGGCGAGACCCATGGAGTCGCGCAGCTCGTTGAGGTCCGCCTGGCCCCGGGCCACGTTGTCCTGGATGGTGGAGATCTCCTTCTGGAGCTTCTCCTGCTTCTCCTGGGCCCCGTTGTACGTCTCGGTGGCCTGCTCGGCCTCCTCGTAGAGCTTGTCGACCTTGGTCTTGACCTCGTCCTTGGTGAGCTTCTCGCTCGGCGCCGCGTTGGCGGCCTGGGAGCTCAGCACGACGGCAGCGGCGGCTGCGGTGGTCAGCACGGTCACGCGCGCGCGACTCGGCTGCTTCGGTCGACGGTGGGACGCCACGGAGACGGGCTCCTTCTTTTGAGTGATCACCCGTGTGGAGATTCGAGCCCTGACCTTAGTGACCTCGCCGTGATCAGTTCAAATCCTCAGGAGAAAAAAACCCCTCACGCAACGCAGTTTTTTCAATCAACTCACGTGCAGTCATGCTCGATTGACGCTACGTTGCGTGACGATCCCGCCAATTCGGTCATTGAGCCCGGAACTTCGACGTTCAGGACAGTCGCTTCAGAAGTACCGCGGAAGCCACCGGACGGGCACCCGCCTCGGCGATCCCGTCGGCCACCTCACGGTCGGTCGAGGCGACGATGACCGGCCGCCCCGGCGGCTCGGCGCGCACCAGCTGACGGATCAGCTCGTCGGCCGTGACCCCCGGCTTGGAGAACAGCACCCGCACCCCGCGCGGCGGCGCGAGCAGCACCGGAGCCGCCAGTTCGGCCCCGTCGAAGACACAGGTGACCTCGGCGCCGGTCTGCGCGGCCAGCTGCGAGAGCTGCCCGAGGAGCCTCAGCCGCTGCTTCTCCAGCGGCATCTGCGGATAGCCGGTCTTGGTGACGTTGTAGCCGTCGACGACAAGATGGGCCTGGGGCAGCGCGAGCAACTGGTCGAGAATGGCCGGATCGTTCTCCGACAGGGCGCGCGTCGCGATGTCCTTGGGGGTCATCCGCCCCGGCTCGACCGCGTCGACGGTCTCCGCCGGACGCACCGACACCGGCGGCAGTGCCAGTTCCCTGCGCAGCCCCTGGGTCGCGTCGAGCACCGTGTCCAGCAGCAGCCGCACCCGCATGTCCTCGACGCTGCGCCCCTCGCGCGCCGCACGCCGGGTGGCCTCCAGCGTGGCCTCCACCTCGGCGAGCCGCCCCTTCAGCCGCCGGGACTCGCTCTCCGCGGCGGACACCTGGAGCTGCCCCTCGGCGCGCAGCCCCTCCAGTTCGGCCCGCACCTTGCGCAGCGCGGCCTCGCCCCGCTTGACGTCGCTGAGGGCCGAACGCAGCTTGCGGTGCAGCGACTCGGTCTCCTTCTTCGCCGCGTCCAGCTCGGCGCGCAGCGAGACGGTGTCCGCCCGGGTCTGGTCACGCGCCCGGTCCAGCTCCTCGCGCAGCCGCTCCAGTTCGGCCCGGCTCTCCTCGCCGGCCCGCTCGGCGTCCGCGCGCTGGGCCTCCTCGCCGGCCGCGGTGACCAGCTTCACCCAGCCGGCGGGCCGCAGCACATAGGCCGCGGCCGCCACCTCGTGCGGATCCGCGGCCGGGGTCGGCGAGCCGGAGTCGAGAGCGCCGGCCAGTTCCGGCTGGGCCTCTCTGAACTTCTCGGCGATGCGCTGTCTGAAGAGCGGGTCGGTCTCCAGCGCGGCCGCCATCGCGTTGCCCGCGAACTTCGCCCGCCGGTTCGGCGCGAATCGGGCGTACTGGCGCAACTGGGCGGGCAGTTCGCCGACGGTCAGCCCGCCGAACCCGTCGGAGACGATCTGTACGACCCTGCGCCGGACGCCGTCCGGCAGCGGACGGTCGAGCATCTCGGCGGCGCCGTCGCCCGGCCCCCCGCCTGCGCTCTCCACCATCCGTCACACCCCAATACTGTGCGGGGCCCCCGCTCTCGGACTCACGCGAGCGGGGGGACCTCCGTCGTCAGGAACCGGCGCCCGGCCGGTCCACGAGTTCCACCTGGTCCACGGCGTTGCACCAGCGGCACCGCACCGACTCGATCGTCTCATCGACCACGTCGCGCTCCTCGACCTTCGGCTCGCCCGCGAGGTCGAGATGCACGTACTCGACGACCTTCGACGAGCGCGTCACGTCGAACCGCGTGAGGTTGCCGCAGAGCGTGCAGCGCCACCGCGTCGTATCGGTCGGCAGGGGAACCGTCATCGTGGCAGTCCGCTTCCTTCTCGTGTCGTGCTCGCTGTCGCCGGGTAGGGCCGGAGGCTCCCCCGCGTGTGTGGCTCGTAACCCTACGGCCTGGCGGGTACTCGCCGCCCGTCCGTCCACGGCGGCGAGGCGGCCCGGGGTGATCCGTCCCGTTACGTCATGCTCTGTAGCCATGCTCAGCAACTGGAACCGGACGGCCGCGGCGGCGGTCCGGAAGACCCCGGCGCCGGTGACCTACGGCCTGATCGCCCTGTGCTGCCTGATCTTCCTGATCGGCCCCGCCTCGGGTTTCAATCCGCTCTACGGCTCCGGCGACGCGCTGCCGGCCGTGCAGCGGGCCTACTTCCGGCGCTGGGGCGTGGTGCCGGCCCAGCTCTTCGAGGGCGCGCCCCGGGCCGTCCTGACCCCGGTGACGGCCCTCTTCGTGCACGGCAGCTGGGTGCACCTGCTGGGCAACATGCTCTTCCTCCACGTCTTCGGGGCGATGACCGAGGAGCGGATGGGGCGCCTGGAGTTCACGCTCTTCTACACGGGCTGCGGGTACCTGGCCCTGCTCGGCTACGCCGCGGCCAACGCGGACTCGCCGCAGTCCCTGGTCGGCGCCTCCGGGGCGATCTCCGCGGTCCTGGGCGCGTTCGTGTACCTGTTCCCTCGGGCGCGGGTGACCAGCCTCCTGCCGTTCCTGTTCTTCCTGCCGCTGCGCTTCCCGGCGTGGGTCGTGCTGCCCTTCTGGGCGGCCCTTCAGTGGGTGGCGGCCGGGCGGGCCGCCCAGGGGCCCGGCGTGGCCTACCTGGCCCACCTCGTGGGCTTCGGCCTGGGCCTGCTGTACGCGTGGGCCCGGTTCGGCAGGGAGAGGGGCCACGAGGGCGGCCCGGGAACGGCGGCGGCGGGAGACGGGCGGGCGACTAGAGTGAAACCCGCCCCAGCTCCGGCCCCCGAGGGAGAGAACCAGCCGTGATCACCGCGATCGTCCTCATCAAGACCAGCGTGGACCGGATCCCCGAGATCGCGGAGCGGATCGCTTCGCTGGACTCCGTGAGCGAGGTCTTCTCGGTCACCGGGACCTACGACCTCATCGCCATGGTGCGGGTGAAGGAGCACGAGGACCTGGCGGAGGTCATCCCGGGCAGCATCAGCAAGATCCCCGGAGTCGAGGGGACGGACACCCACGTGGCGTTCCGCACCTACTCGCAGCACGACCTGGAAGCCGCCTTCGCCATCGGCCTGGACTCCTAGGCCCCCGCGGCGCGGGCGCCGGCCCCTTGGGGAGCCGGACCCGGGCCGCCGTCCGGCCGGGTCAGCCGACCGCCGGGACGCAGCGGCCGTCCTGCGTGCGGTACTGCCAGCGCGCGCCGTCGCGGACCAGCTCGCGCACCGCGTCCACGAAGCGCTCCACGTGCTCGTCCGGAGTCCCCGCGCCGAAGCTCACCCGGATCGCGTTGAGGGACTTCTCGCCGGGCGCGGCCTCGGGGGCCCCGCACTCGCCCTGCGTCTGCGGGTCGCCGCCCAGTAGCGTGCGGACCAGCGGGTGCGCGCAGAAGAGCCCGTCCCGCACCCCGATGCCGTACTCGGCGGACAGGGCGGCGGCGAAGTGGGAGCTGTTCCAGCCCTCGACGACGAAGGAGATCACGCCGACCCGCGGGGCGTCGTCGCCGAACAGCGACAGCACCTTCACCTGCGGGACCTCGGCCAGACCGGCCCTGACCTTCGCGATCAGGTACTCCTCCCGGGCGACCAGGGCGTCGAAGCCGGCCTCGGTGAGGGCCTTGCAGGCCGAAGCGATGGAGTAGGCGCCGATCACGTTCGGGGAGCCGGCCTCGTGGCGGGCGGCGCTGTCGTGCCACTCCACCTCCACTCCCCCGTCCTCGCGCCGGGTGACCTTGCGGCTGGCGCCGCCGCCCGCGAGGTAGGGGTCCGCCGCGCTCAGCCAGTCGGCGCGGCCGGCCAGGACGCCCGCCCCGAAGGGCGCGTACAGCTTGTGGCCGGAGAAGGCGACCCAGTCGACGTCCAGGTCCCGTACGGAGACCGGGTGGTGCGGGGCCAGCTGGGCCGCGTCCAGGACGATCCGGGCGCCGTGCGCGTGCGCGGCCGCCGCCAGCTCGCGCACCGGCCACAGCTCGCCGGTGACGTTCGAGGCGCCCGTGACGCAGACCAGGGCCGGGCCGTGCGGGTCACGGCCGGCGAGGGCCCGCTCCAGGGTCTCGACGGCCTGCTCCGGGGTGCGCGGGGCGTCGAGGCAGGTGACCCGGGCGTCCTGCCAGGGCAGCAGCGAGGCGTGGTGCTCGGTCTCGAAGACGAAGACCTGGCAGCCCGCGGGCAGGGCACGGGCCAGCAGGTTCAGGGAGTCCGTCGTCGAGCGGGTGAAGACCAGCTGGTCGTCGGGGCGGCAGTCGAGGAAGTCGGTCACCGTCCGGCGGGCGTTCTCGAAGAGGTCCGTCGAGAGCTGGGAGAGGTAGCCGGCGCCGCGGTGGACGCTGCCGTAGTAGGGGGCGTAGGCCGCCACGTCGTCCCAGACGCGCTGGAGGGCGGGGGCGCTGGCCGCGTAGTCGAGCGCCGCGTAGGTGACCTCGCCGCCCGTCACCAGCGGGACGGTGACATCCCGGCCGAGAACGGGCAGCTGTGCACAAACGGTACGGGCGGCGGCAGCGGTGGGGACGGACATGGCGAACTCCCGTGAGAGGCAAGGGGGAACCGCCGTGCGAGCGGACAGGGCTCGAGCACGGAGGAAGGTGAAAAGGGGGTGTGCGGAGGCGGGGCTCGACGCCCTAGCGCATTCGCTTGCTCACGGAAGGCTCCCTCGAACGACCAGGACCCCTGGCGGTACTCACTCGAAAGAGTGCGAGGGGTCCGCGCTTGCCATAGACCTCGCTGCCTACGGCCTGGTCTTCACCCGGGGCACCCCGCCACGGACGGAGGGTTGCCGGACAGTCGGCCGGGGCCTCATGACTGTCACTCATGACCTGGTACAGGAACCTACGCGACGTGATCGCCGCCCCGCAACCCGTGTCCGGATCGCGGGACGGCCCGCCCGGGACCGGGCCCCGGCCGGGCGGGGGAACCGGGCGGGCGGGGGAACCGGGCGGGCGCGGGACCTCGCGCGCACGCCACGGAGGCGCCGCGCACGACCGGTGGCCGGCGCGGCGCGTCCGGCGCGACGGCTACGCGTTGCTGGCGGCCACCCAGCGCTCCAGGGCCCGCTTGGCCGCGCCCGAGTCGATCGACTCCGACGCCCGGGCCATCGCGGCCCGCAGCTGCTCCGCCAGCGTCCCGGTGCCCGGCTCCAGCGCCACCAGCGCCGCCGCCGAGTTCAGCAGCACGGCGTCGCGCACCGGGCCCTGCTCGCCCTCCAGGAGACGACGGGCGACCTCCGCGTTGTACGACGGGTCACCGCCGCGCAGCGCCTCGACGGGCACCAGGGCGAGGCCGACGTCACGCGGGTCGAAGCTCTCCTCGGTGACCTTGCCGTCCCGGACGATCCACACCCGGGACGTGGCGGTCGTGGTCAGCTCGTCGAGGCCGTCGTCACCGCGGAACACCAGCGACGAGTTGCCGCGCTCGGCGAAGACCCCGGCGACGACCGGCGCCATCCGCGGGTCGGCCACCCCGACCGCCTGGGACCGCACCCGGGCCGGGTTGGTCAGCGGGCCCAGCACGTTGAACACCGTGCGGATGCCCAGCTGGCCGCGCGCTGCGCCCACGTGGCGCAGCGCCGGGTGGAACTTGATCGCGAAGCAGAAGGTGATCCCGGCCTCGTGCGCCACCTCGGCCACCCGCTTGGGGGTCAGCTCCAGGTTGACCCCGAGCTTCTCCAGGACGTCGGAGGCGCCGGAGGCGGAGGACGCGGCCCGGTTGCCGTGCTTGACGACCGTGGCTCCCGTGCCGGCCACGACGATCGCCGACATCGTGGAGATGTTGACCGTCTTCGCGCCGTCGCCGCCCGTGCCGACGATGTCCACGGTGGGACCGGGCACCTCGATCAGGTTGGCGTGCTCGTACATCGCCCGGACCAGCCCGTTGATCTCCGCGACGGTCTCGCCCTTGGCCCGCAGCGCCACCACGAACCCGGCGATCTGCGCGTCGGTCGCCTCGCCCCGCATGATCCGGTCCAGCGCCCAGAACGTGGCGTCCGCGTCCTGGTCACGGCCGTAGAGCAGGCCGTTCAGCACCTCGGGCCAGGAACGGCCCGCCGCGGTGTCGCCTCCAGCGGGGGTCACAGCGCTCATAGCCGCTCCTGTGTGTGTCGTGGTGTGCCGGCCCTCGGAGAACCGGATGAACCCCACCCTATCCAGCCCGCGGGCACGGCAAGGGGCCCCGTCCGGCAACCGGACGGGGCCCTTTCCTGCGGCGTGGCGACGCCTCAGCGATCAGTGGTGGCCGTGGCCGCTCGTGATCTCCTTGTACTCCTCCGCGGAGGGCTTCGGAATCTGCTGGTCCTCACCGAAGTAGGCCTCGCTGATCTTGGCGCGAAGCTTCTCCGTGCCCTTCACCTTGCGCTCGACACCGTTCTCGTCGACGGCGGCGCCGATCGCGGCCGGCCGGTACTGCTCGTGCGCGGTGAGGGTGTGCAGCTGCTCCTGGCTGAGCGGCTCGTGGATCTCGATGAACTCACCGTGCGGCAGCCGCTTGATGGTGCCGGTCTCGCGGCCGTGCAGCACCTTGTCGCGGTCCCGGCGCTGGAGGCCGAGGCAGATCCGCTTGGTGAGGATGTACGCGATCACCGGTCCGACGAAGAAGAAGATCCGCACGAACCAGGTGATCGAGTTGATCGACAGGTGGAAGTGCGTGGCCCACAGGTCGTTGCCGCCACCCACCAGCGTGATCATGTACATCGTGACCCAGGCGACGCCCAGGGCGGTACGCGTGGGCGCGTTGCGCGGGCGGTCCAGGATGTGGTGCTCGCGCTTGTCGCCCGTGACCCACGACTCGATGAAGGGGTAGAGCGCCAGCGCCGCGAGGACGACACCGAAGAGCACCAGCGGGATGAACACGCCCAGGACCAGCGTGTGGCCCCAGAGGTTGATCTCCCAGCCCGGCATGAAGCGGATCAGGCCCTCGGCGAAGCCCATGTACCAGTCGGGCTGGGCGCCGGTGGACACCTGGTCCGGCCGGTAGGGGCCCATCGCCCAGATCGGGTTGATCTGCGCGAGACCCGCGATGACCGCGATGACACCGAAGACCAGGAAGAAGAAGCCTCCGGCCTTGGCCATGTAGACCGGCAGCAGCGGCATGCCGACGACGTTCTTGTTGCTCTTGCCGGGACCCGCGAACTGCGTGTGCTTGTGGTAGAAGACCAGGATCAGGTGGCCGACCACCAGACCGAGCATGATGCCCGGCAGCAGCAGGATGTGGATCGAGTAGAACCGCGCCACGAAGTCGTGGCCAGGGAACTCCCCGCCGAACAGGAACATCGAGATGTACGTGCCGACGATCGGCATGGACAGGATCGCGCCCTGCGTGAAGCGGACACCGGTGCCGGAGAGCAGGTCGTCCGGGAGCGAGTAACCGGTGAAACCGGTGAACATGCCCAGGACGAACAGCAGGAAGCCGAACAGCCAGTTGATCTCACGCGGCTTGCGGAACGCGCCCGTGAAGAACACGCGCATCATGTGCACGAACATGCCGGCGAGGAAGATCAGCGCCGCCCAGTGGTGGATCTGCCGGATGAGCAGACCGCCGCGGACGTCGAAGGAGATGTGCAGCGTGGAGCTGAACGCCTCCGACATCAGCTGTCCCTGGAGCGGGATGTAGCTGCCGTGGTACTCCACCTCGTTCATCGACGGGTGGAAGAACAGCGTCAGGTACACACCCGTGAGGATGATGATGATGAAGCTGTAGAGGCAGACCTCACCCAGCATGAACGACCAGTGGTCGGGGAAGATCTTGCGCATGTTGGCCTTGGCCAGGGAGTAGATCCCCAGCCGGCCGTCGGCCCAGTCGGCGATCCGCTCGCCGGCCGGCGCCTTCCCGCGCTCGCGGGACTCAGTGGTCTCTGTGGTGCTCATCCGCGCTCCCAGAAAGCAGGACCGACGGGCTCCTCGAAGTCGCCGCGCGCCTCGAGGTAGCCCTCGTCGTTCACGCCGATGCGCAGCTGCGGCAGGGCGTGACCGGCGGGACCGAAGATCACTCGGGCACCGTCGGAGAGGTCGAAGGTGGACTGGTGGCAGGGGCACAGCACGTGGTGCGTCTGCTGCTCGTACAGCGAGATCGGGCAACCGACGTGGGTGCAGATCTTGGAGTACGCCACGATGCCCTCGTGCGACCACTCGAGCTCGCGCTTGTCCTTGATGTTCTCCGGCTGGAGCCGGACGATCATCAGGGCGGCCTTGGCGATCTCGTTCTGGAAGTCCTCGTCGTGCTCCTCCAGGCCCTCGGGCTTGGCGAAGGTGAGCGAGCCGACGGCCACGTCCGAGGGACGCAGCGGCTCGTTCGTGTTCATGTTGACGAGGAGCTTGCCCTTGGCCCAGAGCGTGTGGCGCAGCTTGTCCTCGGGCAGCGGGCCGAGGTCGCGCAGCAGCACGACGCCGGACAGCGGCACCAGGGCGATCGCGCCGAACATCGTGTTGCGGATCAGCTTGCGACGGCCCATCGCCGATTCCTTGGCGCCCTGCTTGAAGTCCTCGTGGACCTTCGCGCGGACCTCGGGGGTCGCGGCGATGGGGTGCCGCTCGTCGGCGACCTCCACGTCGGACATCAGCGTGCGGGCCCAGTGGACCGCGCCGGCGCCGATGGTGAACAGCGCCGTGCCGAGGGTCAGGCCCAGCGCGAAGTTCAGCGCGCTGAGGTGACCGATCGGGAACACGAAGACCGACTTGTCGGCGGGGATCGCCACGTAGGAGGCGATGAAGCCGACGGTCGCGAGCATCGACAGCGTGAACAGGAAGGCGACCGCACGCTCGGACCGCTTGGCGGCCCGCTCGTCGATGTCCTGGACGCGGTGCTCGTGCGGCGGCAGACCGGGGTCCGCGAACGGGTTCCGCTCGTCCGCGACGCCTACCGCACCGTGACCGTGCTCGTGGTGTCCTGCGGACTGCTCAGCCGGCAGGTTCTCTTCTGGAATGTCTTGGCTACTCATGACTTCTTGGCCTTTGCGGTCCGAGCGGCGACCCAGACGGCGACCGCGATCAGGGCACCGAGACCGAAGATCCAGGCGAACAGGCCCTCACTGACCGGCCCGAGGCCGCCCAGCTCCAGACCACCGGGGTTGTCGGTCTCGTCGCTGTTGACCGCGTGCAGGTACGCGATGATGTCCTTCTTGTTCTGCTCCGACAGGGTGGTGTCGGGGAAGGAAGGCATGTTCTGCGGGCCGGTCTGCATGGCCTCGTAGATGTGCTTCGGTTCCACGTCCTCGAGGGTCGGGGCGAACTTGCCCTTGGTGAGGGCACCACCCTTACCGGTGAAGTTGTGGCACTGCGCGCAGTTGGTGCGGAACAGCTCACCGCCCTTGGCGATGTCCGCGCCCTCCGGGCCGTACTCGGCGTCGGTCGGGACGGCCGGGCCGGCGCCCAGGGAGGAGATGAACGCGGCGAGCTGGTCGATCTCGGCCTGCGTGTAGATGACCTTCTTCTTCGGCACCTGGGCGCCCTGGGAGGTCGCGGCGGGCATACGCCCGGTGCCGACCTGGAAGTCGACGGCCGCGGCACCCACGCCGACCAGGCTCGGGCCGTCGGAGGTCCCCTGACCACCGGTGCCGTGGCAGCTTGCGCAGCCGACGGCGTAGAGCTTCTTGCCCTCGTCGATGGTGAGGGACTGGGCGGTGTCGTCTGCCTGCGCCTTGCTCGCGGGCGCGAACGCGGCGTACAGCCCCCCGGTGGCCGCCAGCGCGAGGAGTAGGACGACGAGCGCCGCCAGCGGATGGCGTCGTCGTGCGGAGAGCTTTTTCACGGATTACCCCGGTGTCAGGATCTTCTGCGTCGATGCTTGGGATGTGCGGGAGCGAGCGTGCCCGGCTACTTGATCATGTAGATCGTGGCGAAGAGGCCGATCCAGACGACATCGACGAAGTGCCAGTAGTAGGACACGACGATGGCCGCGGTCGCCTGCTCGTGGGTGAACCTCTTGGCCGCGTAGGTGCGTCCGAGAACGAACAGGAAGGCGATGAGGCCGCCCGTCACGTGCATGCCGTGGAAGCCGGTGGTCAGGTAGAACACCGAGCCGTACGGGTCGGAGGAGAGCGAGAGCCCGTCCTTCTTCACCAGCTCCGTGTACTCGTAGATCTGACCGCCGATGAAGATCGCACCCATGATGAAGGTGACGATGAACCACATCCTGAGCTTCTTCACGTCACCGCGCTCGGCGGCGAAGACGCCGAGCTGGCAGGTGAGGGAGGAGAGCACCAGGATCGTGGTGTTGGTGGCCGAGAACGGGAAGTTCAGGGCCTCGGCCATTTCCTTCCAGTGATCTGGACCCGTCACCGATCGCAGGGTGAAGTACATCGCGAAGAGGGCCGCGAAGAACATCAGCTCGGAGCTCAGCCAGATGATGGTTCCGACGCTGGTGAGGTTCGGCCGATTGACCGACGGGTGCGCGTGCCCGGTATCTACTGTCGTTGCTGTCGCCACGACCGACATTATGTCGGTCCCTTATCCCGCCCTCACTCCGGGGGGTGCCGTTCGGAGTGTTCGCACCCTGTGTAGTGCCCGTATGGCCCATCGAAGTGGTGTTCCAAGCGGTGTTGACGGCGTGTGGGAGCGGGTAGCATCCGCGGCATCGGTTCTGTCCGTACGACGCTGATGTCACGGAGGAAGCATGCAGGCGACCGCCACGGTGCTGGTCTACAGCGACGACTCCAACACCCGCGAGCAGGTACGCCTCGCGGCCGGACGCAGGCCCGCGCCGGACGTCCCGGTGGTGGAGTTCGTGGAGTGCGCGACGCCGCAGGCGGTGGTGCGTGAGCTGGACAAGGGCGGGATCGACGTCGTCGTCCTGGACGGCGAGGCCGCGCCCATGGGCGGCATGGGACTGTGCCGGCAGATCAAGGACGAGGTCTTCCGGTGCCCGCCGGTGCTTCTCCTCATCGGCCGGCCCCAGGACGCCTGGCTCGCGACCTGGAGCCGCGCCGACGCGGCCGTGACGCTGCCCGTGGAGCCCGTGGAGCTGGCCTCGGCCCTGGCGTCCCTGCTCCGCCGCGCGAGCCTCCAGCAGAGCGCCTAGGGGCCCGCGGGGGGCGTGGGGACGGCCCCGCGTCCCCAGCCGTCCTACACCGCGGCCGGACGCAGTCTCGAGGTGTCCTGTTCCGTCTTCTGCTTCCCGCCGGTCAGCGCGCTGCCCTTGGTCCACTTCTTCCAGTCCAGGTTCCAGTCGCCGAAGCCGTTGCCGAAGGTCTCCATCGTGTTGCCGTCGCTGTTGACGACCTGGACGACGTCGCCCTGGCGGACGTTGTCGAAGAACCACTCCGCGTTGGACGTGCTCATGCCGGTGCAGCCGTGGCTGACGTTGGCGTACCCCTGGGAGCCCACGGACCAGGGCGCGGCGTGGACGTACTCGCCGCTCCAGGTGACGCGGGTGGCGTAGTACACCGGCAGGTCGTAGGAGTCCGAGGAGCCCTCCGCGATGCCCACGGTGGTGCCGCGCATCCGTACGAAGTACTCCTTGCCCAGGACGACCTTGACACCGTTGCGGGTCTCGAAGCCGGGCTTGCCGGTGGTGACGGGGATCTGGTTGATCTCCTCGTTGTTCTTGAAGACCGTCATGGAGTGCGAGGACGCGTCCGTGACGGCGATCACCCGGTCCCCGATCGTGAGCTTGAGTTCCTTGGCGGGGCCGCCCCAAAGCCGGTCGCTGATCTTGATGCCGTCCAGGTTGCTGTGGACGCGGACGGTGGCGTGCGCGGGCCAGTAGTCCTTGGGGCGGTAGTGGAGCTCCTTGTCGTCCACCCAGTGCCAGCCGCCCTGCACGGAA
This sequence comes from Streptomyces asoensis, assembly GCF_016860545.1. NCBI lineage: Bacteria > Bacillati > Actinomycetota > Actinomycetes > Kitasatosporales > Streptomycetaceae > Streptomyces > Streptomyces asoensis. The sequence continues at coordinate 153,711 of NZ_BNEB01000001.1, forward strand.
GGGGTCGAGTCGACCTTGAGGGCCCGCTCGACGACGGCCCGCTGGGCGGGGTCCTTGATCGGCTGGTCCAGCTTGGCGGTGACCGGCTGGCCGACGCCGTACTCGCCCGCGTCGGGGCCGAACTCGACCGCGAGGCGCTTCTTGGCGGTGGGCTTGCCGGTGTCGAAGGTCAGGACGCGGCGGCCGGGGGCCCCGTCGTCGTCCTCCGTGCTCACGCGGACCGTGTAGTGGGCGTTCGCGGCGAGCGGCTCGGTGCTGTGCCACCGGGTGCCGTCGGCGGCGAGTTCGCCCGCCACCCAGCGGCCTGTGCCGTCCACGGCGGTGACGTCCGTGATGCGGTCGTCGTCCTCCGCGGTGACCTCCAGGGGCTTGTCGGGGTCGGTCTTCTTCCCGTCGCCGCCGGAGGTGTTGAAGGAGATCTGGTCCGTCGCGTCGTAGGGACGCGAGGAGAGCGGGTCGTCGTTCGAGCCGCAGGCGCTTGCTACCGCGCCCAGGGCGATCACCAGCAGGGTGCAGCCCGCGACGGTGCGAGGGCGGGGTTCGTGGCTCATGGCTTCACGCTAGGGAGCCGGGTGGGCCGCGGCGCGCTGGGTGACACGGACGGCGGACCGCGGTTACGGCAAAAGCGTGAGCCCGGACGCTCCTGACGGAGTGTCCGGGCCCGGCGCGTGTTCAGCGCGTGTTACTGGGTGCGGTTCTCACCGCGGTAGTACTCGAAGACCCATCCCCACAGGCCGATGAGAACCATCGGGAGGGAGAAGTACAGCAGCCACCAGCCGACGGCGACCCCCAGGAAGGCGAGGGCGCCACCGATGCCGAGCGCGAGCGGCTGCCAGCTGTGCGGGCTGAAGAAGCCCAGTTCGCCGGCGTCGTCCGCGACGTCCGCCTCCTTGTTGTCCTGCGCGCCCGCGTCGACCCGCCGGGCGGTGAAGCCCAGGTAGAAGCCGATCATGATGCACAGGCCGAAGGCCAGGAAGAGGGCCGTGGTACCGGCCGGCTCCTTCGACCACACGCCATAGACGATCGCCATGACGAGGACGAAGACGCTCAGCCAGACGAACATCTTGCCCTGGATCTTCACTTGCCGGCCTCCTTGCTGCCCGAGATGGCACTGGCACCGTGGCCGGCGTGCTCCAGCTGCTCGAGCGCGGCGATCTCGGGGTGGTGCAGGTCGAACGCCGGGGATTCACTGCGGATCCGCGGCAGGGTGAGGAAGTTGTGGCGCGGCGGCGGGCACGAGGTCGCCCACTCCAGGGAGCGGCCGTAGCCCCACGGGTCGTCGACACCGACCGGCTTGCCGTACTTGGCGGTCTTCCACACGTTGTAGAAGAACGGCAGGACGGACAGACCGAGCACGAACGAGCTGATCGTGGAGATCGTGTTCAGGGCGGTGAAGCCGTCGGCCGCCAGGTAGTCGGCGTACCGGCGCGGCATGCCCTCGGCACCCAGCCAGTGCTGGACCAGGAAGGTGCCGTGGAAGCCGACGAACAGCGTCCAGAAGGTGATCTTGCCGAGGCGCTCGTCGAGCATCTTGCCGGTGAACTTCGGCCACCAGAAGTGGAAGCCGGAGAACATCGCGAAGACGACGGTGCCGAAGACGACGTAGTGGAAGTGCGCCACCACGAAGTACGAGTCCGAGACGTGGAAGTCCATCGGCGGCGAGGCCAGGATGACGCCGGTCAGACCACCGAAGGTGAAGGTGATGAGGAAGCCGGTCGCCCACAGCATCGGTGTCTCGAAGGACAGCGAGCCCTTCCACATCGTGCCGATCCAGTTGAAGAACTTCACACCCGTCGGGACGGCGATGAGGAACGTCATGAAGGAGAAGAACGGCAGCAGCACGCCACCCGTGACGTACATGTGGTGCGCCCACACGGTCACGGACAGACCGGCGATCGAGATGGTCGCGGCGATCAGGCCCATGTAGCCGAACATCGGCTTGCGGGAGAACACCGGGATCACTTCGGAGATGATGCCGAAGAACGGCAAGGCGATGATGTACACCTCTGGATGGCCGAAGAACCAGAAGAGGTGTTGCCACAGCAACGCGCCGCCGTTGGCCGCGTCGAAGACATGGGCACCGAACTTGCGGTCCGCCTCCAGGGCGAACAGCGCGGCCGCCAGGACCGGGAAGGCCAGCAGGACCAGGACACCGGTCAGCAGGACGTTCCAGGTGAAGATCGGCATACGGAACATCGTCATGCCGGGCGCGCGCATGCAGATGATCGTGGTGATGAAGTTGACCGAGCCGAGGATGGTGCCGAAGCCGGAGAAGGCCAGACCCATGATCCACATGTCGGCGCCGATACCGGGGCTGCGGACGGCGTCCGACAGCGGGGCGTAGGCGAACCAGCCGAAGTCGGCCGCACCCTGCGGGGTGAGGAAGCCGGCCACCGCGATCAGCGAGCCGAACAGGTACAGCCAGTAGGCGAACATGTTCAGCCGCGGGAACGCGACGTCGGGGGCGCCGATCTGGAGCGGCATGATCCAGTTCGTGAAGCCGGCGAACAGCGGCGTCGCGAACATCAGCAGCATGATCGTGCCGTGCATCGTGAACGCCTGGTTGAACTGCTCGTTCGACATGAACTGCAGGCCCGGCCGGGCGAGCTCGGCGCGCATGAGCAACGCCATGACGCCACCGATGCAGAAGAACGCGAACGACGTGACCAGGTACAACGTACCGATGGTCTTGTGGTCGGTGGTCGTCAGCCACTTCACCACGACGTTGCCGGGCTGCTTGCGCCTGACCGGCAGCTCGTTCTCGTACGAGTCCTCAGCTGCGGAGGCACCCTGGGGTTCGTTGAGGATGCTCACAGGACGTTCGACTCCCGGTTCTTCTCGGGGCTCGTTTGCTCGATGCCGGCCGGAACGTAACCGGTCTGCCCACTCTTGGCGAGGTCCTTCAGGTGCTGCTCGTAGCGCTCCTGGGAGACGACCTTCACGTTGAAGAGCATCCGGGAGTGGTCGACGCCGCAGAGCTCGGCGCACTTGCCCAGGAACGTGCCCTCGTGGTTGGGGGTCACCTGGAAGGAGTTGGTGTGGCCCGGGATGACGTCCTGCTTCATCAGGAACGGCACCACCCAGAAGGAGTGGATGACGTCCCGCGAGGTGAGGACGAAGCGGACCGTCTTGCCCTCGGGGAGCCACAGGGTCGGACCGGGGTTGTTGGTCTGCGGGTTCCGCTCACCGGGAGTACCGCAGGTGTAGACGCCGCCGGCGTTGTCGGGGAAGTCCGTCTTGAACCGGTCCGGGATGGCGGCCAGGTTCTTGTCGGTCTTCGCGTTCCCGGTGGAACCGTCGACGTTCTCGATGTAGTTGAAGCACCAGCTCCACTGGAAGCCGACCACGTTCACCGTGACGTCGGGCTTCTTGTCGAGGCTGAGCAGCTTCGACTCGTCACGGGCCGTGAAGTAGAAGAGGACCGAGACGATGATGATCGGCACGACCGTGTACAGCGCCTCGATCGGCATGTTGTACCGGGTCTGCGGAGGAACTTCGACCTTTGTGCGGCTGCGCCGGTGGAAGAAAGCACTCCACAGGATCAGGCCCCACACCAGCACGCCGGTGGCCAGCGCGGCTGCCCACGAGCCCTGCCACAGGGAGAGGATCCGCGGAGCCTCTTCTGTGACCGGGGTGGGCATACCAAGGCGGGGGAAGTCCTTGTATGTGCAACCGGTGGCGGTCGCCAGGACCAGGCCCGCGGTCATTGCCTGGAGCAGCTTCCGCCGCATCGGGCGCCGCGGCGAGCGGTCGGAGCCGTTGGGACTCACGTAGCGCCTTCCCGAGAGTCTCGCCCGCGCGGTTGGCTGCGGCCTGCCTTCTCGGTGGTCGGTCGCCGCCCTGCGTCGGGCAGGGGTTTGGATGTTTATGCGGACCAAACCCTAGCCGACGCCCTCCGGGGGTTCGCGGGGAGGGTGGCATACGCGCCGCGGGTCACCCCGAAGGGGTGGGGACGGGCGCCTAATAGGTCGTCAATGCGGGTTGTGTGGCGACTCCGGGCCGGTGGGGGCCGTTCGCGCGGTTCCCCGCGCCCCTGGACGACCGGCCCCCGCTCTACGGTTGAGGTGTGTCCTACTTCGACGCCGCTTCCGCCGCGCCCCTGCACCCCGTCGCCCGTGAGGCGCTCTCGGCCTCCCTCGACGACGGGTGGGCCGACCCCGCACGCCTCTACAAGGAGGGGCGGCGGGCCCGGCTGCTGCTCGACGCCGCCCGGGAGGCGGCGGCCGACGCGGTGGGCTGCCGCCCGGACGAACTGGTCTTCACCTCTTCCGGAACGCGGGCCGTGCACACCGGGATCGCGGGCGCCCTGGCGGGCCGGCGACGGGTCGGACGTCACCTGATCGTGTCAGCCGTCGAACACTCCTCGGTACTCCATTCGGCCGAGGCGTTCGAGGCGGAGGGCGGGACGGTGCACCGGGTGCCGGTGACCCGCACCGGCGCGGTCGCCGTCGAGTCGTACGCCGACGCGCTGCGGCCGGACACGGCGCTCGCCTGTCTCCAGTCGGCCAACCACGAGGTGGGGACCGAGCAGCCGGTGGGGGCCGTGGCCGGGCTCTGCCGGGAGTCCGGGGTGCCGCTGCTGGTGGACGCCGCCCAGTCGCTGGGCTGGGCGCGCGTCGAAGGGCCCTGGTCGCTGCTCACGGCGAGTGCGCACAAGTGGGGCGGGCCCGCGGGTGTCGGTCTGCTCGCCGTGCGCAAGGGGGTCCGGTTCGCGCCGCTGGGGCCCTCGGACGAGCGGGAGTCGGGCCGGGCGGCCGGGTTCGAGAACATCCCGGCGATCGTGGCCGCGGCGGCCTCGCTGCGGGCGGTGCGGTCGCAGGCGGCGGCCGAGGCGGTGCGGCTGCGTGAGCTGACCGCGCGGATCCGGGCCCGGGTGGGGGCCGTCGTCCCGGACGTGGAGGTGGTCGGGGATCCGGAGCGGCGGCTGCCGGGGATCGTCACCTTCTCCTGTCTGTACGTGGACGGAGAGGCATTGCTGCACGAGCTGGACCGGGAGGGGTTCTCCGTCTCCTCCGGGTCGTCCTGCACCAGCAGCACGCTGACGCCCAGCCATGTGCTGCGGGCGATGGGGGTGCTGAGTGAGGGAAACGTGCGGGTCTCGTTGCCGGCCGGCGCCGCCGTGGAGGACGTGGAGAGGTTTCTCGCCGTGCTGCCCGGCGCGGTCGCGGGGGTGCGGGAGAAGCTCGGGGCGCCCGCCGTGCCGGCGCAGGCCCCGGTGGCGGACGCGCACGGCGACGCGCTCGTCGTCGACGCCCTGGGCAAGCGGTGCCCGATCCCCGTCATCGAACTGGCGAAGGTCATCGGGGACGTGCCGGTCGGCGGCACGGTGCGGGTGCTGTCCGACGACGAGGCGGCCCGCCTGGACATTCCCGCGTGGTGCGAGATGCGGGAGCAGGAGTACGTGGGTGAGGAGCCGGCGGACCGGGGCACGGCCTATCTGGTCCGCCGGCTCTCCTGAGTCACGCCAGGTGCTTGCGGACCTCGGTGGCGGCGTCGTCGCCGTAGGCCTTGGTGAAGCGGTCCATGAAGTGGGCGCGGCGCAGCTGGTACTCCTGGGTGCCGACCGTCTCGATCACGAGGGTGGCGAGCATGCAGCCGATCTGGGCGGCGCGCTCGTGCGAGACGCCCCAGGCCAGGCCGGACAGGAAGCCGGCGCGGAAGGCGTCGCCGACGCCCGTGGGCTCGACCTTGGCCTCCTCCTCGGGGCAGCCGACCTCGATCGGGTCCTCGCCCGCCCGCTCGACGCGGACGCCGCGCGAGCCCAGGGTGGTGACGCGGTGGCCGACCTTGGAGAGGATCTCCTCGTCCGTCCAGCCCGTCTTGGACTCGATGAGGCCCTTCTCGTACTCGTTGGAGAACAGGTACGTGGCGCCCTCCAGCAGTATCCGGATCTCGTCGCCGTTCATCCGGGCGATCTGCTGGGAGAAGTCGGCCGCGAAGGGGATCGAGCGGGAGCGGCACTCCTCCGTGTGGCGGAGCATCGCCTCCGGGTCGTCGGCGCCGATCAGGACCAGGTCCAGGCCGCCCACGCGGTCGGCGACCGTCTTCAGCTCGATGAGGCGGGCCTCGCTCATCGCGCCGGTGTAGAAGGAGCCGATCTGGTTGTGGTCGGCGTCGGTGGTGCACACGAAGCGGGCCGTGTGCAGGGTCTCGGAGATGCGGACGGACCCGGTGTCGACACCGTGCCGGTCCAGCCAGGCCCGGTACTCGTCGAAGTCCGCGCCCGCGGCGCCGACCAGCACGGGCCGGCTCCCCAGCTGTCCCATCCCGAACGCGATGTTCGCGCCGACACCACCCCGGCGCACGTCCAGGTTGTCGACCAGGAAGGAGAGCGAGACCGTGTGGAGCTGGTCCGCGACGAGCTGGTCCGCGAAGCGGCCGGGGAACGTCATGAGGTGGTCGGTTGCGATGGAGCCGGTGACTGCGATGCGCACGGCGAGGACTCTCCTGTGGGGAGCGGGATTGACAGTTCACGCTACCCGGTCGACCCGCGCCACTGAAGCAGCCGAAACTACCCGATAGTAGATCTTTCTTCGCGGGCTCCGACGTGCCTACGGTTCGGTTATGACGAACCTCAAGGTCCACGCCCCCGTTCCGGCCGACCTCGACGGCGACCTCGCGTCGCTGCGCGGTGACGGCGCCCGGATGGCCCGGCACTGGGCCGCTCCGGAGAAGATCGCTTCCCGTCCGGTCTCCCCTTCACTCATCCACGGGGTGACGGTACCGGCCACGTCGGCGCGGCTGCTCGAGGCGATGCCCGAGTACGGCAACTGAAACAGGACCCTTCGGAGCAATACCTCGTTTTCCATCGTTTTCCTTCGTTTTCCTTCGGTACGGCGCTCGGGATGGAACCGTGCGCTCCCCCGTCGCGTCCCATCGCCGTCCCCCGTAAAGGGGATGGGGCGTACGACAGCAGGGCAGCAGCCGAAGGAGCGATGCGGTGAACACCGAGCGACCCGAGAACGACGACGCCGCGCGCGAGCCGGGGAAGGGGCCCGGTCCGGCCGAGGCCGGGACCGGGACCCCGCGCGCCGGGTCCGAGGCCGTGACGGCCGGTACCGGAGAGACCGAGCGCGCCGACGGCTCACCCGAGGGCGACTCCGTCGAGGGCCGGGCAGCCCGTTCGGCCGAGGGCGACTCGACCGAGAGCCGGGCAGCCCGGTCCGGCGGCGCCGGGCCCGAAGGGACGAAGGTCGGAGCCGAGAGCCGAGAGGCCGGAGCCGACCACACTCCGGCCGACCACACCGGGGCTCCCAGGGCGACGGAGACTCCCGAGGCACGTGAGACCAAGGCCGCCAGGGCAGAAGCCGCCGAGACTCCCGAGGCAGGTGCCCGCGGAGCGGAGCCTGCCGAGACTCCCGGGGCGGAGATCCGAAGCGCGGAGCCTGCCGACGCTCGCGAGGCGCGGACCCTCGAGGCGGAGCCCGGCAACGCTTCCGGGACAGACACCCAAGGCGCGGAGCCTGGCGACGCTCGCGAGGCGGAGCCTGCCGGGGCATCCGGGGCGGAGGCCCGCAGCGCGGAGCCTGGCGACGCTCGCGAGGCGCGGACCCGCGGGGCGGAGCCTGGTGGCGCTCGCGAGGTCGCGGCTTTCGGGGTCGGGGCCGACAGCGCTCCCGGAGCGGCGGCCGCCGAGGCCTCCCCGGCGCGGGACCGCGCGGCGGCGCCGGGCTCGGAGGCCGGCGTTGCGGGGCCGGCGGCGGAGGACCCGCCCACCGGCCGCTCCGAAGAGGCCGTCGCCGCGGACGAGCATGTCGTCGGGGCCGTGGCCGGCGGGCAGCGTCCGCCCGGTCGGCGGCCACGCCGCTCCCCCGCCCTCGTCGCCTCCGTCGCGGCCGCCGTGCTGCTGGTGGGCGGTGGCGCCGCCTGGCTGACCTCGAACGCGGCCGGTGGCTCCGGCGGAGGCGCCGGCGCCGGTTCGCCGTCCGGGGACGACCCGGCCGCCGCACTCCTCCTGGACGACTACTCCGCGGCCCCCTCCGGCACCGCGGGCACCTCCCAGAGCGGCACGAACGGCATCGCGCCCGGCGAGCCGAACCCCTACGGGGTCACCTACACGGTCGCGGGCACGCTCCCCGACGGCCCCGCCTCGGCGCCCGTGTACTGGGCGAAGGGCGAGGTGACGAAGGACGAGGTGGCCCGGCTCGCCGAGGCGCTCCAGGTCGAGGGGACCCCCGTGGCCGACGGCGACGCCTGGAAGGTCGGCGCCGGGAACGACGGCTCGGGCCCGGTGCTGCGGGTCAACCGGCAGGCGCCGGGGATGTGGACGTTCACCCGCTTCGCGCCCGGCACCGACAACTGCACGTCCGGCACCGACAAGTGTTCCGGGACGTCCGTGCCGTCGGCCGGCGCCCCGGTGAGCGAGGCGGTGGCGAAGAAGGCGGCGGCGCCGGTGCTGAAGGCGACCGGACAGGGCGGCGCCGAGGTCGACGCGAGCCAGGTCATGGGGACCCAGCGGGTGGTGAACGCCGACCCGGTGATCGGCGCGCTGCCCACCTACGGCTGGACGACCGGCGTCAGCGTCGGCGCCCAGGGCCAGGTGGTCGGCGGGAACGGGCAGCTGGAAGCGCCGGTGAAGGGTGACACCTACCCGCTGCTGAGCGCGCGGGAGGCGCTGGACGCGCTGAACGCCGCGCCGGGCACCGACCACCGGATGGGCATCGGCGGCTGCGCCTCTCCGGTACCGCTGAAGAACCGGCTGGAGAGCCCGTGCGGTTCGTCCACGGACGCGCCGGAGGGGCGGACGGCCACGGTCGAGGACGCGGTGCTCGGGCTCGCCCCGCACACCTCGGGCGGCCGGCAGGTGCTCGTGCCGTCCTGGCTGTTCGAGGTGAAGGCGCCCGGGACCGCCGACAGCTACACGGTGACGCAGCCGGCCGTCGAGCCCGCGTACCTGAAGTCCGCCGCGACGCCCACCCCCGCGCCGAGCGCCTCCGGAGGCAGGAAGAACGTGCAGGTGGACGGCTACACCGCCGAGGGCGACGAGCTGACGGTGAGCTTCACCGGCGGGGTGTGCGCCGACTACAAGGCCACGGCGACCGCGAGCGGCGACGAGGTGAAGGTCACCGTGACCGAGACGCCCTGGCCGGACAAGGTCTGCATCCTGATCGCCAAGGAGTACCGGCGGACCGTGACGCTGGACAAGCCGCTGGGCGGCCGCGAGGTCGTCGGGGCGGACGGCGGCACGATCCCGCTGGAGAAGGCGGGAGCCCGGCTGCCGCAGCGCTGACACCGGGCGGCGGCCCGCGCCGCGCGCACGCGAAGGCGGCGGCCCCTTCGGAGGGGACCGCCGCCTTCGTGTCGTTCAGCGGTGCGGACGGAGCGTCCGCGGCCTGTCCTAGTTGAAGGAGTCACCGCAGGCGCAGGAGCCCGTCGCGTTCGGGTTGTCGATCGTGAAGCCCTGCTTCTCGATGGTGTCGACGAAGTCGATGGAGGCGCCGCCCAGGTACGGAGCGCTCATGCGGTCGGTGACGACCTTGACGCCGTCGAAGTCCTTGACCACGTCACCGTCGAGCGAACGCTCGTCGAAGAAGAGCTGGTAGCGCAGGCCGGAGCAGCCGCCGGGCTGAACGGCGACACGCAGGGCCAGGTCGTCACGGCCTTCCTGGTCGAGCAGGGCCTTGACCTTCGCCGCGGCGGCGTCGGACAGGAGGATGCCGTCGCTGACAGTGGTCTTCTCGTCCGATACGGACATCTACATCTCTCCCGGGTTGTACGGAGACTGCTTGCCGACGTTTCCAACCGCCGGGACCCCGGATTCATTCCGGGCCGAGGATCCGTGTCTCCACTTCTTTCCTCTTCCTGTCTTTCATGCTCGCACACGCGCGGTGCTGCGGACAGCGGCCTCCCGGCCCGTGGCGGACCGGCGGCCGCGCGCCGCGGGCCGGCCGGTGGGGATTCCCGTCACATCGACACGATGACCATCGTCAAAGTGACGTGAAGCGGGTTATGATAGATAGCGTCAGATCGACGAAAAGTAGAAAGGGTGCGTGTCGTGACCACCGCCCAGACCACGGAGCTCGACGTACAGCCGACTCCGCTCGCCCTGTTGCTGCTCGGCCGCGAGGCCGACCCGAAGAGCGAGCGGGGCGTCGAGTGCCCCGGCGACCTGCCCTCGCCCTCGGACCCGGACCTGGTCGCGCGCGCCCGCGCCGCCAAGGACAAGCTCGGTGACAAGGTCTTCGTGCTCGGCCACCACTACCAGCGCGACGAGGTCATCCAGTTCGCCGACGTCACGGGCGACTCCTTCAAGCTGGCCAAGGACGCGGCCGCCCGCCCGGAGGCCGAGTACATCGTCTTCTGCGGTGTGCACTTCATGGCCGAGTCCGCGGACATCCTGACGTCCGACGTCCAGAAGGTGGTCCTCCCCGACCTCGCCGCCGGATGCTCGATGGCCGACATGGCCACCGCCGAGCAGGTCGCCGAGTGCTGGGACGTGCTCACCGAGGCCGGCATAGCCGAGCAGGTCGTGCCCGTCTCGTACATGAACTCGTCCGCGGACATCAAGGCGTTCACGGGCAGGCACGGCGGCACGATCTGCACCTCGTCCAACGCCCAGCGGGCCCTGGAGTGGGCGTTCGAGCAGGGCGAGAAGGTCCTCTTCCTGCCCGACCAGCACCTCGGCCGCAACACTGCCGTGCGGGACATGGGCATGTCCCTGGAGGACTGCGTCCTGTACAACCCGCACAAGCCGAACGGCGGGCTGACCGCCGAGCAGCTGCGCGACGCGAAGATGATCCTGTGGCGCGGCCACTGCTCGGTGCACGGCCGGTTCAGCCTGGACTCGGTCGAGGACGTCCGCGCCCGGATCCCCGGGGTGAACGTGCTGGTGCACCCCGAGTGCCGGCACGAGGTCGTGGCGGCGGCGGACTACGTCGGTTCGACCGAGTACATCATCAAGGCCCTCGAGGCCGCCCCGGCCGGCTCGAAGTGGGCCATCGGCACGGAGCTGAACCTCGTGCGCCGGCTGGCGAACCGTTTCGCGCCCGAGGGCAAGGAGATCGTCTTCCTCGACAAGACGGTCTGCTTCTGCTCGACGATGAACCGGATCGACCTCCCGCACCTGGTGTGGACCCTGGAGTCCCTCGCCGAAGGCAAGCTGGTCAACCGGATCCAGGTCGACCGGGAGACCGAGGCGTTCGCCAAGCAGGCCCTGGAGCGCATGCTGGCGCTGCCGTAACCGGCAGGCCGCCGCCCCGGATCATCCCGGCACCGGTTCCTGGTCGGGTTGATCCGGGTCCAGCGTGAAGACGGTCCCGTCGGGGCTGAGCACCACCAGGGCGCCCTGGTCGAGGAACACGCGCGCCGTGGCGTATCCGGCCGCGACGACCTGTCCGGCCCGCGCGGGGGACTCCCACAGCAGGGCGCCCGTACCGGTGTCGAGGGCGGCGACCCGTCCGGAGGCACTGGCCGCGAACACCACCTGTCCCCGCCCTTCGGCGACGGGCGTGCCGGGCTGCTGGAGGGTCGTCGAGGTCTGCCACAGCCGTGCGCCGGTCGTGGGCGAGTGGGCGGTCAGCTGCCCGGCGGACGAGGCGAAGCAGAGCGCGCCGCCCACCAGCGCCGGTTCGCCCCGCGGGTCGCCCGGCAGCTTCTTGCTGCGGGCGGCGCCGGTCGCCGGGTCGATCAGCACCACCTCGCCGTACGACGACTCCCCGGAGATGCCCGAGTCGGGCTCGGCGTACGTGAGGAAGACGAGGTCCGGGCCGAGGGCACCGACCGGGACGAGGTCCTCGTCGGGAAGCTTCACCTTCCGGGTGGAGCCGTCGGCCGGATCGAGCGCGACCAGCACGTTACGGGTGGTCTCCCCCGGGTTGGCCGCGTCGGTGCAGCCGGCGTACGGGAGCCCGGCGACCCGGTGGAACCGGCAGGCGTAACCGTTCCCGGCCGGCAGGGTCGCCGTCCAGCGCGCGGAGCCGTCGCCGCTCAGCGGGCGGGCGGTCACCCGGTTGCCGTCCGGGGCCATCAGCAGATCGCCGAGCACGGCGGAGTCGACGCTGCTCGTCGAGTCCATCGTGCGCGACCACAGCGGCTTCCCGGTGGCGGTGTCCAGGGCGAGGGCCGTCGTGGTCTCGTCGTCGCCCGAGCCGTTGATGACCGTCTGGGAGACCAGCAGCACACCGCCGTGCACCCCCAGGACCTGGCTGCTGTACGCCTCCTGCGCCACCCCGGAGGGCAGGGAGTGGGCCCGCCACGCGAGCCGGCCCGTCGCGCCGTCGACCCGGACCGGGAGGGTGCCGTTGCCGCCGCAGTACAGGGCGCCCTCGCCCATGGCGCAGGACAGGGAGGTGCCGCTGGACCCCGACGGCCCGCCGCCCAGGGGCTTCTTCACCCCGCTCGCGGCGGTCCCGTACACCGAGGTCCGCCAGGGCTTCCAGCCGGCCGGCAGCGGTTCCCACATCGAGGCCTCGGCGCCGCTGCTGCCGGAGTCGCCCGACGTCTCGCTCCTCGCGAACGGGTCGAGGAGGAAGTAGCCGGTGAGCGCCACGGCCAGCAGGCCCGCCACCCCGGCCAGGACCTGTCCCCGGCGCGGGCGGAGCCGGCGGCCCGGGCGGGACGGGGCGGCCGGCGGCCCGGGTTCCTCGCTCACGGACGGGGGCGGCAGCCGCAGCGTCACCGTCTCCTCGCCCGCCGCGGGTTCGGGCAGCACCCGCGCGAGATCCTCGGCGAGTTCGTCGAGTCCGGGCCGGTCGTCGGGGTCCTTGGCCAGGCAGCGGGTCAGGACCGCGCGCAGCGGTTCGGCGACCGCGTCCACCGCGGGCTCCTCGTTCATCACCCGCCACGCCGTCAGATAGGGGCTGTCGGCGTCGAAGGGACCACGGCCGGTCGCGGCGAACACCACCAGCGCGCCGAGGGAGAAGACGTCCGAGGCGGGGCCGACCGAGCGGGCGTCCTTGAACTGCTCGGGGGACATGAAGGGCGGGGTGCCGATCATGTGCCCGGTCTCGGTGAGGTTCTGGTTCTCGGCGGCGCGGGAGATGCCGAAGTCGATGACGCGGGGGCCGTCCTCGGCCATCAGGACGTTGGCGGGCTTCAGGTCGCGGTGCACGACCCCGGCCCGGTGGATGTCCCGCAGTGCCTCCACGAGCCCCAGGGCGAGCCGGCGCAGCTCCGCCCCCTTCAGCGGGCCGGTGCCGCGGATACGGGCGGAGAGCGCGGGGCCCGGCACGTACTGGGTGGCCATCCAGGGCCGGACCGCCTCCGGGTCGGCGTCCACGACCGGGGCGGTGAACGCCCCGCTCACCCTGCGGACGGCCTCGATCTCCTGCCGGAAGCGGGCCCGGAAGACCTTGTCCTCGGCGTACTGGGCGTGCACGACCTTGACGGCGGCCTCCCGCCCGGACCGGGACCGGCCCAGGTAGACGACGCCCATGCCGCCGGATCCGATCCGGTCCACGATCCGGTAGCCGCCGAGCGTCCTCGGGTCGTCCTTGTGCAGCGGCAACGCCCCGGTCCCCTTCCCCCGCAAAGCAGTTCGAGTTCACAGGATAGGGAACCCGTCCGGGGGAAGGGGATCGGCGCGGTGGGTCAGACCCCGGCCGGTTGCGGGGTCTTCTCGGGTTGCGTGGGGCGCGGCTTCGCGGCGCGCTTCTTCGCCCGGCGCTCCTTGCGCAGTTCGAGCGTCGCGTAGAGCGTCGGGACGAGCAGCAGGGTGAGCAGCGTCGAGCTGATCAGGCCGCCGATCACGACCACCGCCAGCGGCTGGGCGATGAAGCCGCCCTGGCCGGTGACGCCGAGGGCCATCGGGAGCAGGGCGAAGATGGTCGCCAGCGCCGTCATCAGGATGGGCCGCAGCCGGTGCCGGCCGCCCTCGACGACGGCCTCGACCACGCCGTACCCCTGCTTGCGGTACTGGTTGATGAGGTCGATCAGCACGATCGCGTTGGTCACCACGATGCCGATGAGCATCAGCATGCCGATCATCGCGGGGACGCCCATCGGGGTGCCGGTGACGATCAGCAGGCCGATGGCGCCGGTCGCCGCGAAGGGGATGGAGACCAGCAGGATCAGCGGCTGGGCCAGCGAACGGAAGGTCGCGACCAGCAGCATGAAGACGATCGCGATCGCCGCGAGCATCGCCAGGCCGAGGTTCTTGAACGCGTCGTCCTGGTCCTGGGAGACCCCGCCGATCTCGGCCGTGGCGCCCGCCGGCAGCTTGAGCGCGTCCAGCTTCGAGGTGAGGTCGGCGCTCACCGCCCCGGTGTTGTCACCGGTCGGCTTGGCGGTGACGGTGGCCGCCCGCCTGCCGTCGATGCGGGTCGTCGAGACCGGGCCGTCGACCACGTCGACGGTGGCGATGTCACCGAGCTTCACCTTGCCCAGGGAGAGCGCCTTCAGCTGGGCGAGCGTGGTGGCGGGCTTCGCCGAGGTGATGACGACGTCGCGCTCGGTGTCGTCCAGGACCGCCTTGGCGGCCGTCGTCCCGCTGACCGCCTGGGCCACCGCGGCGCCCAGGCTCTGGTCGTCGAACCCGGCGGCGGCCGCCCCGGCATCGGCCTTCACCGAGATGCGCGGCACGCTCTGCGAGAGGTCGCTGGTCACGTCCGTGACGTCGTCGAGTCCGGCCACGGCCTTGCGGACCTGCTCGGCGGCCGTGCGCAGCACGTCCGCGTCGGCCGCCTTGACGACGACGCTCAGGTCCTGGCTGCCGAAGCCGTCACCGGCGGCGACGGTGGTCGTGCCGAGGCCGGTCAGCTTCTTCAGCCCGTCCTCGATCCGCTCCTGGACGTCCTGGTAGGAGGCGGAGTCCTCCAGCATCACCTGGTAGGAGGCCTGGTTGCTGCCGGTGCCGCCGCCGAAGGCCGCCATGAAGCCGGAGGAGCCGACGGTGACCTGATAGTCCTTGACTCCCTCGGTGCCGGCGAGCAGCTGCTCGACCTTCTTCGCCTGGGCGTCGGTCGCCGCGAGGCTGGTGCCCGGCTTCAGTTCCTGCTTGACCGTCAGGACCTGCTGCTCGCCCTGGTCGAAGAAGTTGGTCTTGAGCAGCGGTGCCATGGCGAAGGTGACGATCAGGACGACGACCGCGATCGCCACGCTGGTCAGACGGCGCCGGGTGGCGAAGCGCAGCACGGGGACGTAGAAGCGCTGGAGGCGGCTCCTCGCCTCCTTCTCCTCCGCCGCGCGGCGGGCTTCCTCGGCGTCCTCGGGAGTGTTGCGGGGGGCCCGCAGGAACCAGTACGACAGGACCGGGACGACCGTCAGCGACACCAGCAGCGAGGCCAGCAGGGCCGCCGTCACGGTGAGGGAGAACGCTCCGAACAGGGCGCCCACCATGCCGCCGACCAGGCCGATCGGCAGGAACACGGCGACCGTGGTGAGGGTGGAGGAGGTGACCGCCCCGGCGACCTCGCGCACCGCGGTGAGGATCGCGGACTGCCGCTCCTCGCCGTAGCCGAGGTGCCGCTTGATGTTCTCCAGGACGACGATCGAGTCGTCGACGACGCGGCCGATCGCGATGGTCAGCGCGCCGAGCGTCAGCATGTTCAGCGAGAGGTCCCGCGTCCACAGGACGATCAGGGCGAGCACCACGGAGAGCGGGATGCTGACCGCCGTCACCAGGGTGGAGCGGACCGACGCGAGGAAGACCAGGATGACGAGGACCGCGAAGAGCAGGCCGAGACCGCCCTCCGTGGTCAGGCCCTCGATGGCCTTGGCGACGGCCGGCCCGCTGTCGCTGACGACGGTGATCGTGGCGCCCACGCCGAGGTCCCGCCGCAGGTCGGCGAGCTTGTCGTCGACGGCGTCCGAGATGGCGACCGCGCTGCCGTCGTGGTCCATGGTGACCATCACGGCGAGGCTCGGCCTGCCGTCGGTGCGGGTGATGGAGTCGGCCGGCGCCTCCTGCTGCCGTACCGCGGCCACGTCACCGAGCCGGACCGGCTTGCCGCCCGCGAGCCCCGGGATGCGCAGGTCCTCGATCTGGGCGACGGACGTGTAGCCGCCGCCGACCTGGACCGTGCGGTTGCCGCCCGCCTCGTCGAAGGAGCCGGCCGGGACGGTCGCGCCGCCCGCCTGGAGGGCCAGGGCGAGGGACTGCGTGGTCAGTCCCGCCTTCGCCAGCTTCGCGTCGTCCGGGGTGACGGCGACCCTCAGGTCCCGCACGCCGGTGACGGTGACCTGGCCGACGCCGTCGATGTCCCGCAGCGCCGGGACGACGCTCCGGTCGAGCTGGTCGGCGAGCGCCTGCTGGTCCTTGTCGGAGGTGACCGCGAGGACGACGGTCGGCATGTCGTCCGTGGAACCGGCGACGACCTGGGGGTCCACGGCGTCGGGGAGTCGGACGCGGGCCCGGTTGACGGCCTGCTGGACGTCGGCGACGAGCTGCTTGGTGTCGTTGCCGTAGTCGAAGGACGCCGTGATCAGCGCGTTGCCCTCGCCGGCCGTGGAGGTGACGCCGGTGATGCCGTCGACCCCTTCGAGGTTGTCCTCGATCGGCTCGATGACCTGCTTCTCCACGACGTCCGGGGAGGCGCCCTGGTAGGGCGCGAGGACGGACACCATCGGGAGTTCGATGGTGGGCAGCAGCTGCTGTTTCAGTTGCGGGATCGCGATCGCGCCGAAGGCGAGCGCGACGATGGACATGAGGCCTATCAGGGCCCGTTGCGCGAGGCTGAATCGGGACAGCCAGGACATGGGTACGGGTCTCGTCTCGTTGAGCGGCAGAAGCGGTGCCGACGGGCGGGCGGGCGCGGGTGCCGGTCGCGCCACGTGCGGCCTCTTCACCCTGGGCCATGCCGGTACGGCGATCCGTACGCTCCAGGTCCATTTGCTTATGCCGCGCATACTCCGGGCGCAGTACGGGAGGGCCGGGCCTACTCCACCCTCGGGCGTACCAGGCCCGACTCGTACGCGATCACCACGAGCTGGGCCCGGTCGCGGGCGCCGAGCTTGGCCATGGCCCGGTTGACGTGCGTCTTCACCGTGAGCGGACTGACCTCGAGGCGTTCGGCGATCTCGTCGTTGGAGTGACCGCCGGCGACCTGCACGAGCACCTCCCGCTCGCGCACGGTGAGCGCGTCCAGCCGGGCGGAGCGGGCCGGGTCGTGCTCGTCGTCCCCCGCGCCGCCCTGCGCCAGGAAGCGGGCGATCAGGCCCTTGGTGGCGGTCGGCGACAGGAGTGCCTCACCGCCGGCGGCGACCCGGATGGCGCTGAGCAGTTCCTCCGGCTCGCTGCCCTTGCCGAGGAAGCCGGAGGCGCCGGCCCGCAGCGACTGCACCACGTAGTCGTCCACCTCGAACGTCGTCAGGATGACCACCCTGACCTGCGCGAGGGAGGGATCGGCGCTGATCAGCCGGGTCGCGGCGAGACCGTCCGTGCCGGGCATCCGGATGTCCATGAGCACCACGTCGGCGCGCTGCTCGCCGGCCAGCCGGACCGCCTCCGCGCCGTCGGACGCCTCGCCGACCACCTCCATGTCGGGCTCGGAGTCGACGAGCACGCGGAACGCGCTGCGCAGCAGTGCCTGGTCGTCCGCGAGCAGGACACGGATGGTCATGCGCTCTCCCCCGAGGTGGCCGTGCGGGTCTTGACCGGCAGGATCGCATGGACGCGGAAGCCGCCCCCGTAGCGGGGACCGGTGGTGAGGGTGCCGCGCAGGGCGGAGACCCGCTCGCGCATGCCGAGCAGTCCGTGACCGCCGCCGGCCGTCGGGGGCGCGCCCTCCGCGAGGTGGCCGTCGTCGAGGACCGTGACCTCGATGTTGGGCCCCACCCGTACGACGCTGACCTCGGCCTTCGCCTCGGCTCCGGCGTGCTTGCGGACGTTGGTGAGGGCTTCCTGGACGACCCGGTAGGCGGCCAGGTCGACGGCGGCGGGGAGCGTGGTGCCGTGGTCGGTGCGGGCCACCTCGACCTGGAGGCCCGCGTTGCGGAAGGTGTCGGCGAGTTCGTCGAGCCGGTCCAGGCCGGGGGCGGGTTCGGTGGGGGCCTCGGGGTCACCGGACTGGCGCAGCAGGCCGACGGTGGCCCGCAGCTCGTTGAGCGCGGAGCGGCTGGCCTCGCGGACGTGCGCGAGCGCCTCCTTGGCCTGGTCGGGCCGCTTGTCCATGACGTGCGCGGCGACCCCGGCCTGGACGTTGACCAGGGCGATGTGGTGGGCGACGACGTCGTGCAGGTCGCGGGCGATGCGCAGGCGCTCCTCGGCGACCCGGCGGCGGGCCTCCTCCTCCCGGGTGCGCTCCGCGCGCTCGGCGCGGTCCCGGATGGCCTGGACGACGGCCCGGCGGCTGCGGACCGCGTCGCCGGCGGTGGCGCCGATGCCGGTCCAGGCGAGGATCCCCAGGTTCTCCTGGGCGTACCAGGGCAGCGGGCCCGCCAGCATGGCGGCGCCGGTCAGGATCGTCATGGTGAGCAGGCCGGCGCGCAGGGTGGTCGCCCGGTCCGTGGTGGCCGCGACGGTGAAGAGGGCGACCACGGCGGACATGGCGACGGGGGCCCGGGGGTCGCCGGTGACGGACTCGATCACGGAGGCGGTGCCGGTGAGGGCGAGGACCGTCATGGGGGCGCTGCGGCGGAAGACGAGGGCGACCGCGGAGAGGGTGATCAGCAGCAGGCTGAGCGGATCGGGGCTGCGGATGCTCCAGCTGACGCCCTGCTCGCCGTGCGGGTCGACGAAGGAGCCGGCCAGCATGCAGAGCAGGACACCGGCGGCGATGCTCGCGTCCAGGGCGAGCGGGTGGGCCTTGAGCCGGCACTCGGCCCGGGAAAGGAGGGTCACTGGATGGTTGCCGTCGCTTTCCTCGCCGTGGCCGGGGCTGCTGCCGCCCCGGGTCCGTGTCGGCCCCGGAGGGGTCTCGTCCGCGGTCGCCGGACGGGCCGCGGCGGCGTGACCGGGGCCCGGGAGGGGGCCGCCGTCACGCCGAGGGGTCAGCCCGGGATCAAGCCGTCGTCGCTCAGCATCGCCCGGACCTCTTCCAGGCTCGCGTCCGGGGCCGGGAGGATCAGTTCCGAGGGTTCCAGGGCGTCGTCCGGCAGGGGCCGGCCGAGGCGGCGGACGGCGTCCAGGAGGGCGCCGAGGGTGCGGTGGAAGCCGTCCTCGTCACCGCTCTCCATCTCCGCCAGCAGCTCGTCGTCCAGCTTGTTCAGTTCGACGAGAGGGGAGTCGTCCAGTGTCCACTGGCCCTCCCCCATGATCCTGACGATCATGTGGCCTCCTCGGCTCCGGTCCCCGGCGCCGGGTCACTGCTTGTCGAAGCGCGGGGTGTCCTGCGGCTGCTGCTGGGAGTGCGACTGACCGGTACCGCCCTCGATGGCCTGCTGGGGGGCACCGCCGGCGAGCTCGGCCTTCATGCGCTGAAGTTCCAGCTCTACATCCGTACCACCGGAGAGCCGGTCCAGCTCGGCCTGGAGGTCGTCCTTCGCGATGCCCGTCGGGTCGTCGAGCGCGCCCGAGGCCATCAGCTCGTCGAGGGCGCCCGCCCGGGCCTGGAGCTGGGCGGTCTTGTCCTCGGCCCGCTGGATGGCCAGGCCGACGTCGCCCATCTCCTCGGAGATGCCGGAGAAGGCCTCCCCGATGCGGGTCTGCGCCTGGGCGGCGGTGTAGGTGGCCTTGATGGTCTCCTTCTTCGTACGGAAGGCGTCCACCTTGGCCTGGAGCCGCTGGGCCGCGAGGGTGAGCTTCTCCTCCTCGCCCTGGAGCGTGGAGTGCTGCGTCTCGAGGTCGGTGACCTGCTGCTGGAGGGCCGCGCGGCGGGAGAGGGCCTCGCGGGCCAGGTCCTCACGGCCGAGGGCCAGTGCCTTGCGGCCCTGGTCCTCCAGCTTGGAGGACTGCGACTGCAACTGGTTCAGCTGTAGTTCGAGGCGCTTGCGGGAGGTCGCGACGTCGGCGACGCCGCGGCGGACCTTCTGGAGGAGCTCCAGCTGCTTCTGGTACGAGTAGTCGAGGGTTTCGCGCGGGTCCTCGGCCCGGTCAAGGGCCTTGTTCGCCTTCGCGCGGAAGATCATCCCCATACGCTTCATGACACCGCTCATGGGCTTCGCGCGCCCCCTTCTGACGTCCAGCTCCAGCTCTGCGACAGAACCCACAGTACGGGCCCTGCATCCATTGACGCACTGTTCGGGGACGGATGCGCTCATCCCCAAGGACGACTGACCAAGACCTTGCTCCGGCGTAGGGAGTAGGTGACCTTCAGGGTGAGCGATAGGTCACCCTGCGCCCCTTCTTCCCCGGAGCTGTCCCGGTCTGTCCCTGTTCTACAGACGACTGGTGTTGCCGGATCGTTCCCCTCGGGGCTGGGGTCCATGCCCGCGAGCGCTTACCCTTGGGTTTTGTGTTCCGAAGCCGTGCCAAGGAAGAGAAGGCCCCCGCCGCCAAGGCCGTGGTGACCGACTCCATGCAGCCCCGCGACCCGCAGGCCAAGAAGGGCAGGCCCACGCCCAAGCGCAGTGAGGCCCAGACCCAGCGCCGCAGCGTCGCCCACACCACGACGTCCCGCAAGGACGCCGCCAAGCGTCAGCGCAACGAGCGCCGCGCCCAGCTGGACAGGCAGCGCCAGGCGCTGGCCGGCGGCGACGAGCGTTACCTGCCGGTCCGCGACAAGGGCCCGGTCCGCAAGTTCGCGCGCGAGTTCATCGACTCCCGGTTCAACGTGGCGGAGTTCTTCCTGCCCATGGCCGTGGTCATCCTCGTGCTGAGCATGGTGCGGGTGGGCTCGCTCCAGACCATCGCGCTGCTGCTGTGGCTGATCGTGATCGTGCTGATCGTGCTCGACTCGTTCGTGACGGCCTTCCGGCTGCGCAAGCGGCTCGCCGAGCGCTTCCCCGACCAGAACCGGCGGGGCGCGGTGGCCTACGCGCTCATGCGCTCGCTCCAGATGCGCCGGCTCCGGCTGCCCAAGCCGCAGGTCAAGCGTGGAGCGCGGCCCTGAGCACAGCGGCTTTCTCCGGGGGGGCGGCCGAGGCCTGGCTGAACAGGCTGGGCGGGCTGCGTGATGTCGTACGACAGGAGCTGGTGGCCCGGCAGCTCGACGAGCAGATAGTGGGGCGCTACCCGGTGGGGCAGCGGCTGCGGGTGCTCGACGTCGGGATGGGCCAGGGCACGCAGGCGCTGCGGCTGGCCCGGCTCGGGCACCAGGTGACCGGCCTCGAACGGGACGCGACGATGATCGCCGCTGCCCGCGAGGCCCTGTGCGGAGAGCCCGAGGGCATCCGGGAGCGGATGCGGATCATCGAGGGCGACGGCCGGGACACCGGCGTGCACTTCCTGCCCGGCAGCTTCGACGTGGTGCTGTGCCACGGCGTACTGATGTACGTCGAGGAGCCGGACGCGCTGCTCGCGGGGCTCGCGCGGATGCTGGCCCCGGGCGGACTGCTGTCGCTGCTGGTGCGCAACGCGGACGCGCTGGCCATGCGGCCGGGGCTGTCCGGTGACTGGGCGGGCGCGCTCGGCGGCTTCGACACCGTGTCCTACCGCAACCGGCTCGGTCTCGACGTGCGGGCGGACCGGCTCGCGACCCTGACCGACGCGCTCGCGGGCATCGGGGCGCCGCTCCAGGCCTGGTACGGCGTGCGGGTCTTCACGGACACGGCACCCGACGGGTCGCGGCTGCCGGAGGACCCCCGGGAACGGGAGAGTCTGCTCTCCGCGGAGGAACGGGCCGGCCGCACCGACCCCTACCGCCAGGTGGCGGCCCTGCTGCACCTGTGCGGAGTCCGCGGCTGAGACCCCGCACCGGCGCGCACCGCTGGAACCTGCGCCGACGCGCAGGGCTGAGCCCGCACCGGCGCACGCGGCCCGGAGCCCGCGTCGGCACGCAGGGCTGAGCCCGCATCGCGCACGCGGCCGCGGCCGCGAGCCCACGTCGGCGCGTGCCGCTGAGAGTCCACGTCGGCAGGCGCGGCTGACGTCGCGGGGCGGCGCGGCCTGACGGCCTGGGGCGGCGCGCGGGAACACAGCCGCCCGGCGGCGGCCCGCCCGCCGACCGTCGGCACCACGGGGCCGCCGACAGCACCTGCACCGGACCCGCACCCCGGACGCCCGGCCACCGGCCGACGGCGCCCGGCCACGGGCCGAAGACGCCCCGCGCCATGGGCCAAGGACAACCGACCGCGGGCCGGGCACAGCGCACGGCTCGGCCGGTACGCCACCGCCAGTCGGCTGCGCGGCTCGGCGGGCTAGCGGCCGCGTGCCGACGGCACGGTTCGGCCGCGCCGACCGGAGACCGGACACGGCGCCTTGCCAGGAACCCCCTGTGAACCGGCGGCATGCCGACGGCGGAGCCGCGGGCCGACAGCCGAACGGCACGGCGGCGCGCCCGGGGGAAGGCCTCCCGGGGCGGGCGGGCCGTGGCGGACGGAGACCGGGCGGGCCGTGGCGGGCCAGGGCGGCCGGGGCCGGGCGCAGCCGGTAGGGGCGGGGCCTGGCGCAGGTGGTGAGCGGCCCGTGGCGGCCGACGTGAGGCGCGGCGGGTGGGCGGCCGAAGTGAGGCGCGGCCGGTGGGCGTCGAGGTCCGGGGCGGCCTCGGACGGGGGCTTCGCGCGGGGGCGGGACGGTCGGGCCGCCGGGGCGGAAGGATTCACCCGTGGGGGTGGTCGGGGTGGCCTTGGGGGGCCACCCCGACGGAGGGCTACGCCTCGTTCGCGTGCAGGCTCATCGGGCCGTAGATCTCGGTGGAGTCCTCGAAGAGCCGGACCTGGTCCGCGCCGCCTTCGAGGAGGTCCTTCCAGGCTTCCCCGATCCAGGACTCGGCGTCCCCCTGCGTGGTGAACTCCTCGGGCTGCACCGCGGGTTGGACCTCCGTCCCGTCGGCCTTCTCGAACCGCCACGTCCATGCCGCCATGTACGCCTCCCAGCTGTGACCACGTGCAGAGCAGAAGCCGGATCTTGGTCCGGCTTCTGCTGTGCAGCCTAGTCGGAGGCGCAAGACCTGGTCGGACACGCGAAAATCAGCTCCGTGGAAGTGACTCTGCTCGGTACCGGTGCCCCCGCGGGACTGCCCCGCCCCGACTGTCCCTGCGCCGTGTGCGCGACCTCCCTGGGGGCGCACGCGCGCGCGGCGACCGCGCTGCTCGTCGACGGGGCCCTGCTCCTCGACCTGACGCCGGGCGCGGCCTTCGCCGCCGCGCGGGCGGGGCATTCGCTGGGCGGGGTGGCCCAGGTGCTGCTGACGCACCCGCACGACGGGCCCCCGGTGGAGGTGCCGGCCGGGCTGCCGCAGCCCGGCCGGGTGCCGGACGGGCGGGAGTTGACCCTGCTGACGGGGCATCGGGTGCGGGCGGTGGCGATGGACGCGCCCGGCACGGGGTACGCGGTGACCGGCCCGGACGGGCAGCGGCTGCTGTACCTGCCGCCCGGTGGCGCACCGGCCGGTCTCGGGGAGGGTCCGGGCACGGCCGAGCGCTACGACATGGTCCTCGCGGACCTGGTGGGGCGCCCGGACGCACTGGCCAAGCTGCGGGCGGTGGGCGCCGTGGGGCCGACGACGGACGTGGTCGCCGTCCATCTGGACCACGACGTGCCGCCCGGCGCGGAGTTGCGGCGGCGGCTCGCGGCGGCCGGGGCGCGGGCGGTGCCGGACGGGTCGACGCTGATCGTGGGGGTGTACGAGGACGTGCCGGACGTGTCGCGGCGGACGCTGGTGCTGGGCGGGGCCCGCTCGGGCAAGTCGGTGGAGGCCGAACGGCGTCTGGAGTCCTTCCCGGACGTGCGTTACGTCGCCACCGGGGGGAGCCGGGGCGGTGACACCGAGTGGGCGTCCCGGATCGCCACGCACCGCGACCGGCGGCCGGGGTCCTGGCAGACGGTGGAGACCTGCGATCTCGTACCGCTGCTCGCTCAGGACGGGGCGCCGCTGCTGATCGACTGTCTGTCGCTGTGGCTGACGGACGTCATGGACTCCGTCGGGGCGTGGGACGACGCCCAGTGGGCGGACGGCGGCGAGCGGGCCCTGCGCTCACGGGTGGCGGAACTGGCGGCGGCCGTCCGCTCGTCGCGCCGCAGTGTCGTGCTGGTCTCCAACGAGGTGGGCTCGGGGATCGTGCCGGCCACGGCGTCGGGGCGGCGCTACCGCGACGAGCTCGGGCGGCTGAACGCGGCCGTCGCAGCCGAGTGCGAGGAGGTGGTCCTGGTGGTGGCCGGCCAGGCTCTGGTGCTCCGTGGCCCGGCCCCCGGCACCTGACGGCGACCGCCCGCGCGGGCGACGCGACGGCGGGAGCGGTGCGCGGGGGTCACGTCCGCCGGGCGATGACCCGGTAGGCGTTCGAGAAGGGGGTGCGGCTCAGGGCCGGGGCCAGCAGGTGGTCGAGGGCGCCGGCCAGGGCGGTGAGGGGCCCGGCCGCCCCGCGCAGTCGGCTCCGGTCCATGCGGAGCGAGGTGGCCGCCGCCAGGTCGCGGGGCACGTGCGGACCGCGGTGGTCGGTCACGACGATCTCGCAGCCCTGGGCCTCGAGTTCGGCCCGGAGGTTGGCCGACGGGATCAGGTGCAGATGGCGCGGCTGGTCGTGGGAGGGCCACCACTTGCCCAGCACGGCGGCGGACGCGCTGGCCGGGTCCGGGAGTTCCAGGAGGAGGTGCCCGCCCCTGCGCAGGGCCGTCAGCGCGGCAGCGATTTCCCTGCGGGGGTCCGGGGTGTGCTCCAGGTGGTGGAGCATGCTGACGACGTCGTAGCGGCCGCGCAGCCGGGACAGCACCTCCGGGGCCGTCAGGCCGCCCACGTGGGCCTCCTCGAGCCGGCCCGCCGCCCGCGCCCGCTCCACCCGGGGATCGGGGTCCACCCCGTCGAACGAGGTGTAGGTGAACACCTCCTTCGCCGCCGCGGGGAAGGAGGCGTCCCCCGTGCCCACGTCGAGCCAGCTCTCCGGCTCGGGGAACGGCAGCATCGCGCGGGCCGTCGCCCGCAGCCGTGCGCGGCCGGCGCGTTCGTCGCCCTCGGCGGAGTACAGGGCCAGCCCCTCGGCGGTCAGCCGCGGGTTCTGGAAGGCGTGCGCGCAGTCCCGGCACTCGTCGACGACGAAGGTGCCCGGCCGGCGGTGGCGCAGGTCCGGTGCGCGCAGCCGGGTGCGCAGGCACCTGGAGCCGCACCAGGGGCAGTCGTCTCTGCGCGGCTCGTGGACGGGCCTGGGGGGCATGAGCGGCTCCGGGATGGCATCGGGAACGAACGACATTCAGCAGCAAAACGGAACGTATGGGATACGGATCTTGGGTGCAAAGACGTCACGCGGAGGTGGTGGCGATCTGGCGCGGAACCGTGCGTTCGATGCCGGTACTGTTCGGCGAATGAGCTCGCTTAATCTCGACGACTTCACCGATCTGATCGAGCGCCCGGACGGCGGCGTGCGCCGCGACGCGGAGGAGCGCCGGGAACGTCAGATCGTGCCCCCCGGAGCGCTGGGCCGTCTGGACGACCTGGGTGAGTGGCTGGCGGCGGCGCAGAGTTCGTCGCCCGTCCGGCCGGTCGAGCGGCCGCGCGTGGTGCTCTTCGCCGGCGACCACGGCATCGCCGCGCTCGGCGTCTCGGCCCGGCCCGCGGGCAGCGCGACGGAGCTGGTGCGCGAGGTGATCGAGGGCGGCCGTCCGGTCTCCGTGCTCGCCCGCCGCCTCGGCGTGCCCGTGCGGGTCGTGGACATGTCGCTGGACTGCGAACCCGACACGTTCCCGCCGGACGTCGCGCGGCACCGGGTACGGCGGGGCAGCGGCCGCATCGACATCGAGGACGCGCTGACCCTGGAGGAGGCCGAGGCGGCCTTCCTGGCGGGCGTGGCCGTCGCGGACGAGGAGGCGGACTCCGGCACCGACCTCGTCGTGCTCGGGGACATCAGCGTCGGGGGGACGACGGCCGCGGGGGTCCTGGTGGCCGCGCTGTGCGGGACCGACGCGTCCGTGGTGACCGGGCGGGGCGGGGAGGCCATCGACGACCTCGCCTGGATGCGCAAGTGCGCCGCCGTCCGGGACGCGCTCAGGCGGGCCAGGCCGGTGCTCGGTGAGCAGTTGCAGCTGCTGGCGACGGTGGGCGGGGCCGACCTCGCCGCCATGACGGGTTTTCTGCTCCAGTGCGCCGTGCGGAAGTTGCCCGTCGTGCTGGACGGGGTCGTGGCGGCCGCCTGTGCGCTCGTCGGGCAGCGGGTCGCGTTCCGGGCGCCGGACTGGTGGCTGGCCGCCCACAAGAGCGGTGAACCGGGCCAGGCCAAGGCGCTCGACCGGATGGCCCTGGAACCACTGCTCGACCAGGGCGTGCGGGTCGGGGAGGGCGCGGGCGGCCTGCTCGCGCTCCCGCTGGTCCAGGCGGCGGCCGCGCTGGCGGCCGAACTCCCCGAGAAGCCGCGGATCCCCGACGTGGAGCCCGGGACCCCGGACGAGGAGCCCGCGGAGCGGGCCGAGCAGACCGGGGACGCCGTGGAGGGGTCGCAGGCACCGTAGGCGGCGGGTCCCCCGGCGCGGCACGCGGAAGACCCGCAGGCACGCAGACCCGCAGACCCGCAGGTGCGCCAAAGGGGCAACAAGGGACAGGCGGCGCCAAAAGAGCGGTTTCCCCCAAGTGCACCCATATGATCACCGCTCATGGGCAACACCCGGGGCGCCGCCGCCTTCGCCGTCTGGTACCTGCGCGCCGTCGCGTTCGTCAACTTCCTCAGTGCGGTGTGGGTTTCCCTGGGGCAGGACGTGCGACGGCACAACCAGGAGAACCTCTTCACGCCGTACCTGCTGACGGCGGGCTTCGCCTCCGGCGTCTTCACCGCGTTCCTGGCCGTCACCATGCGGCGGCGCAAACGGGCCGCGTGGATCCTGAACCTCGGGATGAGCGGGGCGTTCCTCGCGCTGCTCGCGCCGGCCATGGCCTTCCCCGAGATCCGGCGCCATCCGCAGAACTGGGTGTCGCTGGCGCTGACCGCCGCCTTCGTCGTGGCGCTGCTCGCCGGCCGGCGGGAGTTCTACGCGAAGGGGGACCGGTCCAATCCACGGCTCGCCGCGGCCGTCGGCGCCGGCGGCCTGCTGGGCGCGTCGCTGCTGGCCGCGCTGCTGGTGACGGTCACCGACCGGGCCCCGGTCCCCTCCACCTTCCTGGAACGCTGGCGCTACGGCACCCTGCGGCTGGTGTCCGTCGCCGCCGACGACCCCCGTGTCCAGGGCATCGCGCCGCCCACCTGGGTGGACGTCGCCGTCAACGTGCTGAGCACCGCGCTCGTCCTCGCCGTCCTGTACGCCGCGTTCCGTTCCCGGCGGGCCGTCGACCCGCTCACCGAGGACGACGAGAAACGGCTGCGGGAGCTGCTCGACCGGCACGGCGAGCGCGACTCGCTCGGCTACTTCGCGCTGCGCCGGGAGAAGAGCGTGTGCTGGTCGCCGACCGGGAAGGCCGCCGTCGCCTACCGCGTCGTCGGCGGGGTGTCACTGGCCTCCGGGGATCCGCTCGGGGACCCGGAGGCGTGGCCCGGGGCCATCGGGCCGTGGCTCGCCGAGGCGCGGGCGCACGGGTGGATCCCGGCGGTGATGGGAGCGGGCGAGGAGGCCGGGACGGTGTACGCGCGGCACGGTCTCGACGCGCTGGAGCTCGGGGACGAGGCCCTCGTCGAGGTCGCCGAGTTCACCCTCGAGGGGCGGGCCATGCGTACCGTCCGCCAGGCCTGCAACCGGGTCCGGCGCGCCGGGTACACCGTGCGGGTACGACGGCACGAGGACATCCCGGCCGACGAGATGGCGTACCTGCTGCGACGGGCCGACGACTGGCGCGACGGGGCCACCGAACGCGGGTTCAGCATGGCGCTGGGGCGGCTCGGGGACCCCGAGGACGGGCGCTGCGTGATGCTGGAGTGCGCCGACGCCGACGGGGAGCTGAGGGCCCTGCTCTCCTTCGTGCCCTGGGGGCCTCACGGGCTGTCCCTCGACCTGATGCGGCGCGACCGCGACTGCGACAACGGGCTCATGGAGTTCATGGTCGTCGAACTGCTCCGGCGGGCACGGGAGTCCGGGGAGCTGGGGATCACCCAGGTGTCGCTGAACTTCGCGGTCTTCCGCGCCGTCTTCGAACGGGGCGCGCGGCTGGGCGCCGGGCCGGTGCTGCGGCTGTGGCGGTCGCTGCTCGGTTTCGTCTCCCGCTGGTGGCAGCTGGAGTCGCTGTACCGCGCCAACGCCAAGTACCGGCCCATCTGGGAGCCCCGCTTCCTGCTCTTCGAGAAGAGCGCGGACCTGCCCCGCATCGGTATCGCCTCGGCACGGGCGGAAGGGTTCCTGGAGGCGCCGGGGCTGCCCGGCCGGCGGCGCCGGGGGCACCTGGAGACCCACCGGTGAGGACGGTGGCCCGCTGGGCCCGCGCCGAATGGGGACCGCTGTACGGGGCCGCGCGGGCCTGCCTGTCCGAACGGCGCTGGTGGGCCGTCCCGATGACCGTGGGGGCGGTGTGCCTGACGTCGGTGGCCCAGATCGTGCAGAACCAGGCGTGGGGCTACCGGCCGGTGCAGGACATCGGGGCGGTGCGGGCCGAGGACCCCCTGTGGCTCGCGCTGCTGCGCACCCCGGTCTCCCTGTTCGTCCCCGCGCTGGACCTGCCGGTCTGGGGTGCGCTCGCCCAGATCCTGCTGGTGCTGGGCCTCGCGGAGCTGTGCCTGGGATGGTGGCGCACCCTCGTCATCGCCTACGCCGCCACGCTCGCCGGCACGCTGTACGCGCGCGTGGGCATCGCCCTCGGTCCCGGCAGCCCCTTCGGTCTGCCCGCCGCCGACGCCCGGATCGTGGACACCGGTCCGTCGGCGGCCGTGGTCGGCCTCGCGGTGTTCCTGGGCTGGCGCTACCGCGCGTACGCGACGGTGGCCGCGGTGATCGCCGCGATAGTGGTCGAGGTCGTGCTGAAGAACAACCTGGCGGGCCGGGAGCACCTGGCGGCGATCGCGGCGGTGCTGGCGCTGTGCGCGGTGACGGACGCCGTGGGCGGCGACCGCCGCCACCCCGCCCGCCGCCACCACGCCGCCCGGCGCCCACACCCCGGCCCCGGCCCGGCCCGGCCCGCCGCCCCCGGATCTCGGCCCCGCCGGACACCCCCCGTGAGCCTCACCCGGGGCGAGAAGCCCGGCCACGGCCGGAAACCCGCCCCGTAGGCGGCCGTGGCCGGACGGGGTCAGTCGGGAGGGTGGGAGCGGGCCAGTTCCGCCGTCGTCTTGCCGCCGAGCCAGTCCCCCACCGTCCGCCGCGGTCCCGTCCAGCGGCGGTCGTGCCGGTAGGCCCGCAGCACCGCCTTCGCCCGGGCCCGCGGCCGTCGCCGGTAGAAGCGGCGGGCCCAGGGCGAACCGGGCCGGGCCAGCCGCACCAGGCCCAGCAGGCCCAGGAACGGGATGAAGACGCTGAACACGGCCATGGCCGGTTTGCCCTTGCTCAGGACCGCCAGGAAGAACAGGAAGTTGATCACGACGGTCGAGATGACGCTGCCGCGGTCCTGGAGCTCGTCGTGGCTCAGGTCGTTGACGCCGAACGGCGCGTAGCCCACCAGCACCAGCCCGACCAGCGCCGCCGTGAGGACCACCGCCTCCACGCTCTTGCGACCCGCCTCCGTCCAGTACACGTCGTCGAGGTGCAGGATCAGCGCGAACTCGTCGAGGACCAGGCCCGTACCGATGCCGAAGACCACCGCGAAGGCACCCGACCCGAAGCCGTGCCGGCCGCTCGCCACCGCACCGAAGCCGCCCACCACGGTCAGGACGACACCGGGCACCACGTGGTGGATGTGCACCCCGCCGGAGCTGATGTTCCCGAAGGGGCCCCGTCCGGCCCGGATGAGCCGGGTGACGACCCGGGTGATCAGGAAGGTGAGGACGAACGCGGTCAGCGCGAGGAGCAGCGGGAGCTTGCCCGGTTCGACGACGTTGCGCTGCACCCACTGGCCCATGCCCTCCAGTGTCGCGGGACGCGGGCCCGGGTGCCTCGCGGGCGGGGCGTCCGGGCTAGTGTGCCGCCGTGTCCACGACCTCGCCCTTCGACGGGCTCCGCTTCGCCTTCGGCACCCTCACCGTGATCCCGGTCCAGGTGACCCGCTGGGACCGCGGGGCCGCGCGCGGGGGCATGCTCGGCGCCCCCGTGGTGGGACTGACCGTCGGCGGCTGCTCGGCCGCTCTCGGTCTGCTGCTGCTGTACCTGGGCGCGGGCCCGCCGCTCGCCGCCGTCGCCTCCGCCGCCGTACCGGCCGTCCTCACCCGCGGTCTGCACCTCGACGGGCTGGCCGACACCGCGGACGGTCTCGGCAGCGGCAAGCCCGCCGAGGACGCGCTGCGGATCATGAAGCAGTCCGACATCGGCCCGTTCGGCGTGCTCACGCTGGTCCTGGTGCTGCTCGCCCAGGTCGCCGCCCTGGCCCAGCTCTACGGCGCCTCCTGGGCCCGGGGCGCGCTGGCCGCCGTCGTCTCGGCGGTCGCCGCCCGGCTCGCGCTGACCCTCGCGGCGCGCGCCGGGGTCCCCGCCGCCCGGCCGGAGGGGCTCGGGGCGGCGGTCGCCGGTGTGGTCCCGGTGCGCGGGGCGCTGCTCGCCGTCGCCGCCGTCACCCTGGCGGCGGCGGGCGCGGGAGCGGGCTTCGGGCCCTACGGCGCCGTCCGTACGGCTCTGGCGGTCCTCGCCGCCCTCGCCGTCGCCGAGGTTCTCCTGCGGCACTGCACGCGCCGTTTCGGCGGGGTCACCGGGGACGTGTTCGGCGGTGTGGCGGAGACGGCGGCGACCACCGCGCTGCTCGTGCTCTGCCTGGGCCGCTGAGGAGCCGGTGCGGCTTCGCGCCGCCCGCTCCGGTCTAGCAGGCCTCGCGCCACACCCCCAGCTCGTACTTCTTGAGCAGTGAACTCAGCTTCAGACGGCGGGAGTCGGCGCAGAAGTCGCTCGTGGGCAGTTCGTACTCGACGTGGAAGACGGCCTTGCCCGCCGCGACGAAGGGGGTCAGTTCCTCGCACTCGTCGTACTGGGCGCACTGTTCGTTGACCGCGAAGTCGAAGTCGCCGACGAGCGCGGGGATCTGGTCGAGGTCGTTCTTCAGGCCGACCGACATGCCTCTGTCGTGGGCGAGCCGGGCGACGAGCCGGTTGTAGCGGAGCTGGTCGGCGGCGCCGAGCGGAAAGCCCGTGGTGTTCTTGTAGCCGTCCATGTTGTCCGGCTCGACGGCGTCGAACCCCTTCGCCCGGCACATGTCGAGGCGGGCCGCCATCAGGGGTTCCAGGACGTCCAACGCGCGGATGTCCAGCCAGCGTTCGCCCTTCCAGCCGTTGCCCTTGCCGATCACGGCGGCGGGGAAGTCCGCCGCGTCGGGGCGCCAGTCCTCCCAGGCGCCGGTGGAGAGGTAGCAGATGACCTTGCGGCCGTCGTCGTGCAGGGCCGCGACCGTGGCGGCGGTGTGGTCGAAGCCGTCGATGTCGTACACCGGCACGTCGACGGAGGTGTCCAGACGGCCGCTCAGCTGCCACTGCCAGCCGGTGCCGGGGCCCGGCCGCCAGCGCTTCCCGGCCGACGGACCGTCACCGCCCGTCCCCCTTTCGGGCGTCGCGTCCGCCGTCGCGGCCGGGGTCGCGCGCGACGGTCCCTCCGGTGCCGCGGCGCAGCCCGCGAGCGGCAGGGAGAGGAGGGACAGCAGCAGGATCGGGCGTCTCACCGGGCGGGCTCCAGGTCGGTCGTCGGCGTACCCCCCGATGATCTCCCATGGCGCCCGGCCGCGTCCCGGGGGCCGCCCCGGCGCACCCCGAACCCGGACCCGAGGGACCGGGGCCGGTCCCCGGGGTGCGAGGATCGGCACGTGGCTACGACGCCACCGACAGGTGAACTCGCGTGCATGAGCGAACGCACACGCACGCGTACGCTCGTTCCGGGATCCGCCCCGCCGGTCCGCCGCGCCGGTGAGGCACACCCCCGGATACGACAGCACCCCCGACCCGGTTCTAGGGTCGCTGTCGGGCCCGGTCGACCCACACATTCCGGCCACCGCAACTCCACATCGGAAGCGAGATT
This sequence comes from Streptomyces asoensis, assembly GCF_016860545.1. NCBI lineage: Bacteria > Bacillati > Actinomycetota > Actinomycetes > Kitasatosporales > Streptomycetaceae > Streptomyces > Streptomyces asoensis. The sequence continues at coordinate 185,608 of NZ_BNEB01000001.1, forward strand.
TCACCACCGTGACTGCTCTCACTCTCAGCACCGCCGCGGCGCCCGGCCTCCGGGCCGACGCGATCGTGATCGGTGTCGCCAAGGGCGCGAAAGGCCCGATCGTTGCCCCGGGCGCCGAAGCCGTCGACAAGGCCTACGACGGCAGGCTCGCCGCCGTCCTGGAAACCCTCGGCGCCTCGGGGGCCGAGGGCGAGGTGACCAAGCTGCCCGCCCCGGCCGGCTTCAAGGCGCCGCTCGTGCTCGCGGTGGGGCTCGGCACGGAGCCCGCGAAGGACGCCGGGTTCGAGCCCGAGGCGCTGCGCCGGGCGGCCGGTTCGGCCGCCCGCACCCTCACCGGCGCCAAGAAGGCCGCCTTCGCCCTGCCGGTGACCGACGCGGCCGACCTCGGCGCGATCGGCGAGGGCGTGGTGCTCGGCGCGTACTCCTTCGACGCCTACAAGCACGACGGCAACGATGCCAGGGCCAAGGCCGGCAAGGCGCCCCTCGCCGAGGCCGCCCTGCTCGGCGGGAAGCCGCGCGACGCCGCCCACAAGGCCGCGCTGCTGCGGGCCGCCGCCGTGGGCCAGGAGCTCAACCGCGCCCGCGACCTGATCAACATGCCGCCGAACGACCTCGACCCCCAGGCGTTCGCGGCGCTGGCCCAGACGGCGGCCAAGGAGCACGGCATCAAGGTGCAGGTGCTCGACGAGAAGGCCCTGACCAAGGGCGGCTACGGCGGCATCCTCGGCGTCGGCGCGGGCTCGGCCTCCGCCCCGCGCCTGGTGAAGCTGTCGTACACCTCCTCGAAGGCCGACAAGACCCTCGCCTTCGTCGGCAAGGGCATCACCTACGACTCGGGCGGCATCTCGCTGAAGCCGGCCGGCCACAACGAGACGATGAAGTGCGACATGAGCGGTGCGGCGGCGGTCTTCGCCGCGGTCGTCGCCGCCGCGCGGCTCGGCCTCGAGGTGAACGTCACCGGCTGGCTCGCGCTGGCCGAGAACATGCCCTCCGGCTCCGCCACCCGCCCGGGCGACGTGCTGCGCATGTACAGCGGCAAGACCGTCGAGGTCCTCAACACCGACGCCGAGGGCCGGCTGGTCCTGGCGGACGCGCTGTGGGCGGCCTCCGCGGAGAAGCCGGACGCGATCGTCGACGTCGCGACGCTGACCGGCGCGATGATGCTGGCGCTGGGCAGCCGGACCTTCGGGATCATGGCGAACGACGACGCCTTCCGCACCGCGGTGCACGAGGCGGCCGAGGAGGTCGGCGAGCCGGCCTGGCCGATGCCGCTGCCGGAGCACCTGCGCAAGGGCATGGACTCCACCGTCGCCGACATCGCGAACATGGGCGAGCGGATGGGCGGCGGGCTGGTGGCCGGTCTCTTCCTGCGGGAGTTCGTGGGCGAGGGGATCACGTGGGCGCACCTCGACATCGCCGGACCGGCGTTCAACGAGGGCGGCCCGTTCGGTTACACGCCCAAGGGCGGCACCGGCACCGCCGTGCGGACGCTGGTGCGGCTGGCCGAGCTGACCGCCGCGGGCGATCTCGGATGACGTTCGCCTGACGACCCGGTCGGTTTCCGTCGCACGGCGACCGCAGGGGCGTGGGGGCTGGTCGCGCAGTTCCCCGCGCCCCTTTCGGGCGCTCATCTGAACGTGGGACGTCTCACACCCCGGCCCCGCGTCTCGTTCGCCTCCCGCAAGTGCGAAGATGGGCCTCGGCAGGACAGGGCCCCCACCACAGGGCCGAAGAAAGAGCGGCCGGACACCAGCCGCCGGCGGTCAGCGACGACCGGCGCACGGCGCACATGCATGGAGGACGTGACGTGGCGAACGACGCCAGCACCGTTTTCGACCTAGTGATCCTCGGCGGTGGCAGTGGCGGTTACGCCGCGGCCCTGCGCGGGGCGCAGCTGGGACTGGACGTCGCCCTGATCGAGAAGGACAAGGTCGGCGGCACCTGCCTGCACCGGGGATGCATCCCCACCAAGGCCCTGCTGCACGCGGGCGAGATCGCCGACCAGGCCCGCGAGAGCGAGCAGTTCGGCGTCAAGGCCACCTTCGAGGGCATCGACGTCCCCGCCGTCCACAAGTACAAGGACGGTGTCATCTCCGGCCTGTACAAGGGGCTCCAGGGGCTGATCGCCTCCCGCAAGGTGACGTACATCGAGGGTGAGGGCCGGCTGTCCTCCCCGACCTCCGTCGACGTCGGCGGACAGCGCGTCCAGGGCCGCCACGTGCTCCTCGCGACCGGCTCCGTGCCGAAGTCGCTGCCGGGCCTGGAGATCGACGGCGACCGGATCATCTCCTCGGACCACGCCCTCGTCCTGGACCGCGTGCCGAAGTCCGCGATCATCCTGGGCGGCGGTGTCATCGGCGTCGAGTTCGCCTCGGCCTGGAAGTCCTTCGGTTCCGACGTGACGGTCATCGAGGGCCTCAAGCACCTCGTCCCGGTCGAGGACGAGAACTCCTCCAAGCTGCTCGAGCGCGCGTTCCGCAAGCGCGGCATCAAGTTCAACCTCGGCACCTTCTTCTCCAAGGCCGAGTACACGGCCGACGGCGTCAAGGTCACGCTGGCCGACGGCAAGGAGTTCGAGGCCGAGGTCCTGCTGGTCGCGGTGGGCCGCGGGCCCGTCTCCGCCGGTCTCGGCTACGAGGAGCAGGGCATCGCGACGGACCGCGGCTACGTCCTGGTCGACGAGTACATGCGCACCAACGTCCCGACCGTCTCGGCCGTCGGCGACCTGGTCCCCACGCTCCAGCTCGCGCACGTCGGCTTCGCCGAGGGCATGCTGGTGGCGGAGCGTCTGGCCGGCCAGAAGGTCGTCCCGATCGATTACGACGGTGTCCCCCGGGTGACGTACTGCCACCCCGAGGTCGCCTCCGTGGGCATCACCGAGGCCAAGGCCAAGGAGATCTACGGCGCGGACAAGGTCGTCGCTCTGAAGTACAACCTCGCGGGCAACGGCAAGAGCAAGATCCTGAACACCGCGGGCGAGATCAAGCTCGTCCAGGTGAAGGACGGCGCCGTGGTCGGCGTCCACATGGTCGGCGACCGCATGGGCGAGCAGGTCGGCGAAGCCCAGCTGATCTACAACTGGGAGGCGCTGCCCGCCGAGGTCGCGCAGCTCGTCCACGCCCACCCGACGCAGAACGAGGCGCTCGGCGAGGCTCACCTGGCCCTCGCGGGCAAGCCGCTGCACTCGCACGACTGACCCTCGGTCGTAGCACGTCGAAGCGACGACTCAGACTTCCGCAATTCGTAAGGAGCAACCGAAACCATGGCGGTTTCCGTAACCCTTCCGGCGCTCGGCGAGAGCGTCACCGAGGGCACTGTCACCCGCTGGCTGAAGGCCGAGGGTGAGCGCGTAGAGGCCGACGAGCCGCTGCTCGAGGTGTCGACCGACAAGGTCGACACCGAGATCCCCTCCCCCGCCGCCGGCATCCTGGCCTCCATCAAGGTCGCCGAGGACGAGACGGTCGAGGTCGGCGCCGAGCTGGCCGTCATCGACGACGGCACCGGCGCCCCGGCCGCCGCTCCGGCGCCGGCCGCCGAGCCGGTCGCCGAGCCCGCCCCGGAGCCGGCCGCTGCCGCGCCGTCCACCGAGCAGGCGGCCCCGGCCCCCGCTCCCACCGCCGAGGCCGCCAGCGGCGGCGGTTCCGCCGAGGGCACGGACGTCGTCCTGCCCGCGCTCGGCGAGTCCGTCACCGAGGGCACCGTCACCCGCTGGCTGAAGCAGGTCGGCGAGGAGGTCGCCGAGGACGAGCCGCTGCTCGAGGTCTCGACCGACAAGGTCGACACCGAGATCCCGGCGCCCGTCGCCGGTGTGCTGCTCGAGATCACGGTCGGCGAGGACGAGACCGCCGAGGTCGGCGCCAAGCTCGCCGTCATCGGCGCCCCGGGCGCGGCTCCGGCCGCCGCCCCGGCCCCCGCCGCTCCGGCGCCCGCCGCCGCTGCCCCGGCCCCCGCGCCTGCCCCGGCTCCGGCCGCGCCGGCTCCTGCGCCCGCCCCCGCCCCGGCGCCCGCCCCGGTCGCCGCGGCCCCGGCCCCCGCGCCCGCGCCGGCCGCTCCGGCTCCGGTCGCCCCGGCCGCCCCCGCGCCCGTCGCTCCCGCGGGTGACGACGGCGCCTACGTGACCCCGCTGGTGCGCAAGCTCGCCGCCGAGAACGGCGTCGACCTGGCCGCCGTCAAGGGCACCGGTGTCGGCGGTCGTATCCGCAAGCAGGACGTCCTCGCCGCCGCCGAGGCCGCGAAGGCCGCCGCCGCGGCTCCGGCTCCGGCCGCCGCCGCGCCGAGCGCCGCGAAGAAGGCTCCGAAGCTGGAGGCCTCCCCGCTGCGCGGCCAGACCGTCAAGATGCCCCGCATCCGCAAGGTCATCGGCGACAACATGGTCAAGGCGCTGCACGAGCAGGCGCAGCTGTCCTCGGTCGTCGAGGTCGACATCACCCGGCTGATGAAGCTCCGCGCGCAGGCGAAGGACTCCTTCGCGGCCCGCGAGGGCGTCAAGCTCTCCCCGATGCCGTTCTTCGTGAAGGCAGCGGCCCAGGCGCTGAAGGCCCACCCGGCCGTCAACGCCCGGATCAACGTCGAAGAGGGCACGATCACCTACTTCGACACCGAGAGCATCGGTATCGCGGTGGACTCGGAGAAGGGCCTGATGACCCCGGTCATCAAGCACGCGGGCGACCTGAACATCGCCGGCATCGCCAAGGCCACGGCCGACCTGGCGGGCAAGGTCCGTGCGAACAAGATCACCCCGGACGAGCTGTCCGGCGCGACCTTCACCATCAGCAACACCGGCTCGCGCGGCGCGCTGTTCGACACGATCATCGTGCCGCCGAACCAGGTCGCGATCCTCGGCATCGGTGCCACGGTCAAGCGTCCGGCCGTCATCGAGACGGAGGAGGGCACGGTCATCGGCGTCCGCGACATGACGTACCTGACCCTGTCCTACGACCACCGTCTGGTCGACGGCGCCGACGCGGCCCGTTACCTGACCGCGGTCAAGGCGATCCTGGAGGCCGGCGAGTTCGAGGTCGAGCTCGGCCTCTGACCTGCCGGTGACCCCCACGGCTCAGCACGGGTGCCCCCGTCCGGACTTCCGGGCGGGGGCTTTCCGTTCGCCGGTCCCGGACGGCTCCCGGCCGGGACCTGTCCGGTACCGGTCTTTACAGAGCGGCTCCGGTGTGGACGTGTAAGTCTCGTCTCACCTGCGTAAAAGCGCCCCCGTGCGCCTCTCCTCCACGGGCCCCCGGCCGTATTGTCTAAACGTCAAACGCCCCCGGAGGCCCGTGCGGCCCCTCTCGAAGGAGCCTTCATGACCGCGCCCGTCGTCCACTCGCTGCGCGAACAGATCCGCGAGCACATCGTGGAGGGGATCGTCAGCGGGCGCTGGAAGCCGGGCGAGCGGATCGTGGAGCGCCGGATCGCGACCGAGCTGGAGGTCAGCCAGACGCCGGTGCGGGAGGCGCTGCGCGAGCTGGAGTCGCTGCGGTTGATCGAGTCCGCGCCGAACAAGGGCGTGCGGGTGCGCAACCTGACGGCCGCGGACCTGGAGGAGAGCTACCCCGTGCGGGCCGGTCTGGAGGCGATCGCGGCGGAGCTGGCCGCGCAGCGCCTGGCCGACGACTGCTCGGCGCTCGAACCGCATGTCGCCGCGCTGTACGAGGCGGACCGCGACGCGGACGGCACGGCCCAGGTGCGGCACACCGTCGGGTTCCACCGTGAGCTGGTGCGGGCGGCGGGCAACTCGGTCCTGCTGCACACCTGGGAGGGTCTCGGCATCGAGGTGTTCACGGCGCTGTCGATCCGCTGGCTGGGGACCGTGCAGCAGTCGTACGCGGAGGAGCACGAGGAGCTCGTCCAGGCGTTCCGGCGGCAGGATCCGAGGATCGCCGAGCTGGTGAAGGCGCACGTCCTGGGGTGCGCTCCCCGCCCGTAGGCGCCGTTGTTCAGTGGAGCGTACACGCGCTCATACGTGGGCTCCGACCTGCGAAAACCCCCATTTCACGCGGCACCGGGTGCCTGCCCGACAGGCACCCCGTGCCTACTTTCTCGCAATCGAGAGGTTTTGCCCTTCAACCCTTTGATCGATCATCGATCAGGGGGTTACAGTCCTCGACGGGCCGCTGGCGGAGCCACACACGGCATCGCACCAGAGCCCCACGCCCTGTCCTGCCAAAGACCGAGGGCACCCCCCGATACACCTCACAGGGAACCCCCTTCGACTGAGGAAGGCGGCGACATGACCGACCCCCAGGCCATCCAGCCCAGCGCGCTCGACCAGCTCCCCGACCGGGACCCGGAGGAGACCGCCGAATGGCAGGCCTCCCTGGACGCGGTCGCCAAGGCGGCCGGGCCGCACCGTGCCGCGTACCTGATGCGCCGCACGCTGGAGCGCGCCGAGGGCAACGGCATCGCGCTGCCCAAGCTGCTCGAGACGGACTACGTCAACACCATCCCCACCTCCGCCGAGCCCTCCGCGCCCGGTGACCCGGAGATGGAGCGCAGGATCACCGCGTGGAACCGCTGGAACGCGGCCGCGATGGTCACCCGGGGCAGCAAGCACGGCGTCGGCGGCCACATCGCCACCTTCGCCTCCGCCGCCTGGCTCTACGAGACCGGCTTCAACCACTTCTTCAAGGGCAAGGAGGCCGACGGGTCGGGCGACCAGCTCTACATCCAGGGCCACGCCTCCCCCGGCATCTACGCCCGCGCCTTCCTCGACGGCCGGCTGACCGAGCAGCACCTCGACAACTTCCGCCAGGAGGCGGGCGGCAACGGCCTCCCGTCGTACCCGCACCCGCGCCGGCTGCCCTGGCTGTGGGAGTTCCCGACGGTGTCGATGGGTCTCGGCCCGCTCTCCGCCATCTACCAGGCGCGCTTCAACCGCTACCTCACCAACCGCGGCATCAAGGACGTCTCCGCGTCCCACGTGTGGGCGTTCCTCGGTGACGGCGAGATGGACGAGCCCGAGTCGACGGCGGCCCTCGCCCTCGCCTCCCGCGAGGGTCTGGACAACCTGACCTTCGTCATCAACTGCAACCTCCAGCGCCTCGACGGTCCGGTCCGCGCGAACTTCAAGATCGTGCAGGAGCTGGAGGCCCAGTTCCGCGGCGCCGGCTGGAACGTGATCAAGTCGCTGTGGGGCTCCGCCTGGGACGAGCTGTTCCAGCTCGACACCACGGGCGCGCTGGTACGCCGGCTGCGCGAGGTGCCGGACGCCCAGGTCCAGACGTACCAGACGCGCGGCGCCGCCTACATCCGCGAGGACTTCTTCGGCAAGGACCCGGCCCTGGCCGAGCTGGCGAAGCTGCTGAGCGACGACAAGATCCTCGAGTGCTTCCACCTCTCCCGCGGTGGTCACGAGGCGCGCAAGGTGTTCGCCGCCTACAAGGCCGCCGTGGAGTTCAAGGGCGCCCCGACGGTCATCCTGGCCCAGACGGTCAAGGGCCACACCCTCGGCGAGGGCTTCGCGTCGAAGAACGCCAACCACCAGATGAAGAAGCTCTCGGTGGACGAGTTCAAGACGATGCGCGACCTGCTCGAGCTGCCCATCAAGGACGCCGACTTCGTCGACGGCGTGGTCCCCTACGGCCACCCCGGCGCCGACTCCCCCGAGGTCCGTTACCTCCAGGAGCGGCGCGCGGCCCTCGGCGGCCCGGCCCCGGCCCGCCGTACGCACGCGCTCGCGCCGCTGCCGGCTCCCGCCGACAAGGCGTTCGCCTCCTTCGACAAGGGCTCCGGCTCCCAGAACGTGGCCACTACGATGGCCTTCGTCCGGCTGGTCAAGGACCTAGTCCGCGACAAGGAGACGGGCCGGCGCTGGGTGCCGATCGTCCCCGACGAGGCGCGCACCTTCGGCATGGAGAGCCTGTTCCCGTCGCTCGGGATCTACTCCCCCAAGGGCCAGACGTACGAGCCGGTCGACCGCGACCAGCTGATGTACTACAAGGAGGCCAAGAACGGCCAGATCCTCAACGAGGGGATCACCGAGGCCGGTTCGATGGCCGACTTCATCGCCGCTTCCACCGCGTACGCCACGCACGGCGAGGCGATGATCCCGTTCTACATCTTCTACTCGATGTTCGGCTGGCAGCGCACGGCCGACCAGATGTGGCAGCTCGGCGACCAGCTCGGCCGCGGCTTCCTCGTCGGCGCGACGGCCGGCCGCACGACCCTGACGGGCGAGGGCCTCCAGCACGCCGACGGCCACTCCCCGGTCATCGCCGCGACCAACCCGGCCGCGCTCAGCTACGACCCGGCGTTCGCCTACGAGATCGCGGCGATCGTCAAGGACGGTCTGCGCCGGATGTACGGCGAGGCCGCCCCCGGTGAGGACCAGAACGTCTTCTACTACCTCACCGTCTACAACGAGCCGATGCCGCAGCCGGCCAAGCCGTCGGACCCCGGTGTCGACCAGGGCATCCTCAAGGGCCTGTACCGCTTCAACACGGCGGAGTCGGCGGGCGTGCAGGTGGCCGCCGCCAATGCCCCGCGCATCCAGCTGCTGGGCTCCGGCACGGCGATCCACTGGGTGCTCAAGGCGCAGCGGATGCTGGCCGAGGAGTGGGGTGTGGCCTCGGACGTGTGGTCCGCCACCTCCTGGACCGAGCTGCGCCGCGACGCGCTGGAGGCCGACGCGGCCCTGCTGCGCGGCGAGGAGCGGCTGCCGTACGTCCGGCAGGCCCTCCAGGGCGCCGAGGGCCCCGTCCTCGCCGTCTCGGACTACATGCGCCAGGTCCCCGACCAGATCGCGCAGTGGGTCGAGCAGGACTGGTCCTCGCTGGGCGCGGACGGCTTCGGCCTCTCCGACACCCGTGAGGCGGCCCGCCGGCACTTCGGCGTCGACGCGGAGTCGGTCGTCGTGGCCGCGCTCGCGCAGCTCGCCCGCCGCGGCGAGGTCAAGGCGACCGCGGTGAAGGAGGCGCGCGAGCGCTACGGCCTGTAGGTCACGTTTCGACGAAGGGGGGTACGGCTGCGGCCGTACCCCCCTTCGCTGTCGGTGGGCCCCGGCATCATGTCCCCATGCGCGCTGCCCGCCTCATCAAGATGGTGCTGCTCCTGCAGTCCCGGCCCACCATGACCGCGTCCGAACTGGCCCGGGAACTGGAGGTGTCGGAGCGGACCGTCACCCGGGACGCGCAGGCGCTGTCCGAGGCGGGCGTGCCGGTGTACGCGGAGCGGGGGCGGGCGGGGGGCTACCGGCTCGTCGGGGGGTACCGGACGCGGCTGACGGGGCTGGCGCGCGGTGAGGCCGAGGCGCTGTTCCTGAGCGGGGTGCCGGGGGCGCTGCGCGAGATGGGGCTCGAGGACGTGGCGTCGGCCGCCCGGCTGAAGGTGTCGGCGGCCCTGCTGCCCTCGCTGCGCGACGCCCCGCGTACGGCGGCGCAGCGGTTCCATCTGGACGCGCCCGCCTGGTTCCGGGAACCGGCCGCGCCGGCCCTGCTGCCGCTGATCGCGGACGCGGTGTGGGACGACCGGCGCGTGAGCGCGCGCTACCGGCGCGGGGAGAGCGAGGTGGTGCGGGAGCTGGAGCCGTACGGGCTCGTGCTCAAGGCGGGCGTCTGGTACCTGTGCGCCCGGGTGCGCGGCACGGCGTCGGGGGCGGCCCCGGAGAAGGGCTCGGGGGCGGCCGCGGAGAAGGCGGCGGCCGCTGAGAGGGGGGCGGGGGCGTTGCGGACGTACCGCATCGACCGGTTCGTCGGGGCCGAGGCATTGAAGGATCGTTTCAGCAGGGACGAGGACTTCGACCTGCCCGGCTTCTGGGGTGCGCAGGCCGAGCGGTTCGCGCGGTCGATCCTGCGGTCCGAGGTGGTCCTGCGGCTCTCTCCCGCGGGGGTGCGCGCACTGCCGCACGCCGTGGACCCGGTCGCCGCCCGGGACGCGCTGGGGTGCGCCGCGCGGCCGGACGAGGACGGCTGGGTGACGCTCACCCTGCGGGTGGAGTCGGAGGAGGTCGCGCACACCCAGCTCAGGGCGCTGGGACCGGAGGCCGAGGTCGTCTCCCCCGCCGCGCTGCGGGAACGGTTCACCGCGGAGGCGGCACGGCTGACGGCGCTCTACGGCGTTCCCGGGGAGTGAAGGTCCCGTCGCGATCCCGGGCACTCCGGGTGCGTGGCGCACGGCGAGGCACGATGCTGGACGCGTGATGGACGAGACGGAGTTCTGGGAGCTGGTGGACGCCTCGCGCGAGGCCGCCGAGGGCGATCCGGAGGAGCAGGCCGATCTGCTCGTCGAGCGGCTGGTCCGCCTGGACCCGGAGTCCGTGCTCGACTTCTCGCGGCACTTCGAGTCCCGCTTCAACCGCGCCTACCGCTGGGACCTGTGGGGCGCCGCCTCGCTGCTCCTGAACGGGGCGGGCGACGACGTCTTCGACTTCTTCCGGTGCTGGCTGATCGGACAGGGCCGCGAGGTCTTCGAGGGCGCCCTGCACAACGACCCGGACGCGCTCGCCGACCTGCTGGACGACTTCGACGAGGAGATCGACGGCGACGGCGAGGAACTCGGCTACGCGGCCGACGAGGCCTACGAGCAGCTCACCGGGACCGTCGCCCCGGACCTGGGCATCCCGCCCGCGCCCGCCGAACCCGAGGGCACTCCGGTCGCCCTGGAGAACGAGGGGGCGCTGGCCGAGCGGTATCCCCGGCTGTGGCAGCGCTTCAAGGAGTGACCCCCGTCCGGTGACGTCTGCGGGGGGTCACGCCGCGGGCTTGCGGCGGGTGCTGTCCGCCGGGATGTACGCCGGTGCCGGGTCGATCCGCACCGCGTGGTGCAGCGGCGCCCTGTTGGCCTGCTCCAGGGCGGACGCGGTGGTCGCGGCCGGGCCCAGGACGACCGCGGCCACGGCGCAGAGCACGGCCCAGGGGCTGCGCGCGCCCCGGCTCCGGCCGGGACGCTGCCCGTCGGTCGCGGCGCCGTCCGCGCCGGCTCCGTCGAGGCCGCCGGCCGGGGCTGGCGCGCCTTGCGGGGCCCCGAGGTCGCCCCCGCGCGCCGTGGCCTGCGTGGACCGGGCACGACTGCTGTTCATGATCCCCACCTCCAGTCGGTTCGTCTTGCTCATGACCGTAGGAGGCGGGCATGGGAGAACCCTGAACGCGGCCTAAGGCGTTCCTGTGAGAGTCCGTGCGGCCGCCTCGGCCCGCCCGGCGGCCTGTCTGCCCTGGAGCAGGGCCGCCTTGGCGCGGATCTCCGGGAGGCGGGCGGTGAGGGCGGCGCCGGGGCAACTGGTCATGTAGCCGTCCCGGTGCCCGGCCAGGGCGGGCAGGGTGGCGGTGGTGCCGGAGGCGTACCGGCTGCGGCTGTTGCTGGAGGTCAGCGTCACGTGCGTGCGCGGGTCGACGCCGGACAGCCCGAGTTTCCAGGCGGTCAGGGCCGCGATCGCGTCGACCATGGCCTGCGGCACCGGGACCCCGGCGGTGAACGTGCCGAGCGCGGCGATGCCGGCCGTGCGGTGGTTGAAGCCCTGGGTGTGGGCGCCGGTGACCGGCCGGTCGATGCCGCCCGCCCGGCCCTCGTAGATCGTGCCGCAGCGGTCGACCAGGAAGTTGTAGCCGATGTCGTCCCAGTCCCGGGCGCCGGTCTGGCCGGCGTACAGGTAGCGGATGATCCGGGGCGCGTCGGCGCAGGCGTAGCCGTTGGGCGAGTCGGTGTGGTGCACGAAGACGGCGACGACCTTGTCGTCGTACCGCGGCGGCGGCTGCGCGTGCCGGGCGAGGTCGTCCAGCCAGGCGGAGCGGGGCACGACGGCGGGTCGGACCGCCCCGTGGGCGGTCGCGGGCCGGGCGGCGGGCGGGCGGCCCGCGCCCCGAGCGGCCGTGGCGGCGTGGTCCACGCCGCCCGCGCACAGCCCGAGCGCGGTGACGGCGGCGAGCCCGGGCAGACAGCCGAGGAGCACGAGGAGGGGGCCCGGTATCCGCGCCGGGCGCCGTCCCCGCGTTCCGCGCGCGCCGCGGGCGGCCGGTCGGAGGGCACACATGACCCCACTGTCGGCCCGTTCCGGTCCGCCCGCGATGTGTGCTGTGCCACCTGGTGGAACCATCGTCCCGGCCCGCGACGTTTTTCGGGGTGCACGCACGCGTGTCCGGGTTCGCGGCGTCACACGCGCGTGATCGATGGGTAGCTGATCACTGGGCCCCTCCCGCACGTACTCACCGACCGGGGGTTCCGACAGAAAGGCGGCCGTGTGGACCTGCTCGACATCCTGCTGGTGCTGGTGATGCTGGCCTACGCCGGCTCGGGCTACCGGCGCGGACTGGTGGCCGGCTGTGTCTCGCTGGCCGGGTTCGTGGGCGGCGCGGTGATCGGTGTGTGGGTGCTGCCGTGGCTGATGGACCTGGTGACGCCCGGCACCACGGCGGCGACGGTGACAGCGGTGTTCACGGTCCTGCTCCCGGCGGTGGCCGGACACGAACTGGCGGGGCGGCTGGCGCTGCGCCTGCGGCGGGAGCTGGACCGCGGTCCGCTCAGGGTGGCCGACGGCGTCGGCGGGGCCGTGGCGAACGCGGTGGCGGTGCTGATCGTGGCGTGGGTGGCGGCGAGCGTGCTGGGCGCGTCCTCGTCCCCCGTGGTCACGTCGTCGATACGGGACTCGCGGCTGCTGGGGGCGGTGCAGGACGCCATGCCGGACACCACGCCCACCTGGTTCTCGCGGGCCACGTCGGCGCTGACCCAGGCGGGCTTCCCGCAGGTGTTCAACCCGTTCGAGAACGAGTCGACGGCCGCGGTCGCCAAGCCCACCGGGGACAGCGTCACACCGAGCGCGACCGAGGCGGCGAAGGCGAGCACGGTGAAGATCGAGGGGTCCTCGGGCGACCAGGGCCGTGAGGGCAGCGGCTTCGTCTACGCGAGCGAGCACGTGATGACCAACGCGCACGTGGTGGCGGGCATCGACCATCCGACCGTGCGCATCGGCGGCGTGGGGCCGTCCTACGACGCGCGGGTGGTCCTCTTCGACCCGGACAAGGACGTGGCCGTCCTCTACGTGCCGCATCTGAAGGCCCCGGTGCTCGCCTTCGACGACGAGGCCGCGCGCGGGGACTCGGCGGTCGTCGCCGGCTATCCCCAGGACGGCGACCTGAACCTCCAGGCAGCCACGGTCGCGAGCCGGGTCAAGGCGACCGGCCGCAACATCTACAACGACGAGATCGTCACCCGGGAGATCTACTCGATCCGCTCCACGGTCCGCCCCGGCAACTCGGGCGGACCGCTGCTGACCACCACGGGCCGGGTCTACGGCGTCGTCTTCGCCCGCTCCACCTCCGACGACGAGACGGGGTACGTGCTGACGGCGGCGGAGGTCGCCGACGACGCCGAGCGGGCGGCCCGGGCGACCAAGCCGGTGGACACCGGCAGGCTGACGACCTCCTGAGCCGGGGCACGGGTCCGCCGGGGGCGCCCGGCCGCGGCAGGCGCCCGTCCGCCTACAGCGGGCGCCCCATGAAGACGTCGTCCACGTACTCCCCGTCGAGCAGGAACTCCTGCGGCAGCACGCCCTCCACGACGAACCCCTCGGACTCGTAGAGCTTGCGGGCCGGGGTGTTGTGGCCGAGGACGCGCAGGGTGATGCGGCGGGCGCCCTGGCGGCGGGCCTCGTCGAGCACGGCGCGGATCAGCGCCCGTCCCACGCCCCGGCCGCGCCCCTCGTCGAGGACGGCGAGGCCCTGTATCTGCCGGACGTGCGCGTTGCAGGCGAGCGAGGTGGGCCTGGCCAGGCGGACGTAGCCGACGACACGGTCGTCCGTCTCGGCGACCAGGTAGTCCTCGGGGACGTGACGCTCGTCGAAGAACGGGCTGTACGGCGGCTGCGGCTCGGGCATGACCGCGTGCAGCGGGGACCAGGTCAGGCGGTCGACGAGGGCCAGCGCCTCGGCGTCGGCGGACCGGGCGGCGCGGATACGGGGCGCGAGAGGTTCGGGCATGACCGTCACCCTAAGGTGACGGGGCGGCCGTCCCACCGGGGTTTTCCGCGGCGGCCGGGGCAGGATGACCACATGGAACGTGAGCGAATCGCGGTGGCCGGCGCCTCCGGTCTGATCGGCAGCGCGCTGGTGCGGTCCCTGACCGCGGACGGGCACGAGGTGGTGCGCCTCGTGCGGCACGCCCCCCGGGGCGCGGACGAGGTGCGCTGGGACCCCGAGCGGGGGCAGGTGGACACGGCGGGGCTCGCCGGGTGCGGTGCCGTGGTCAACCTGGCGGGGGCCGGGGTCGGCGACCGGCGCTGGAGCGAGGAGTACAAGAAGCGGATCCACGACAGCCGGGTGCACGGCACGGCGGCGCTGGCGAAGGCCGTCGCCTCGCTCGACGAGCGGCCGCGGGTGTTCGTGAACGGCAGCGCGATGGGGCTGTACGGCGAGACGGGCGAGCGGATCGCCGACGAGGACTCGCCCGCCGGGCGCGGTTTCCTGCCGGAGCTGTGCGTGGAGTGGGAGGCGGCCGCGGACCCCGCGCGGGCGGCGGGCGTGCGGACGGTCCTGACCCGCACCGGGCTGGTCGTGGCGCGCGGCGGCGGGGCCTGGGGCAAGCTGTTCCCGCTGTTCACGGCCGGGCTCGGGGGGCGGATGGGGGACGGCCGCCAGTACTGGTCGTACATCGCGCTGCACGACGAGGTGGCGGCGATCCGGCATCTGCTCGACCGCGACGACCTGTCGGGGCCGTTCAACCTGACCGCGCCCGAGCCGCTGACCAACCGTGAGATCACCGAGGCGATGGGCCGGGTGCTGCACCGGCCGACGCTGTTCACGGTGCCGGCGCCGGTGCTGCGCACGGTGCTGGGCGAGATGGCCGGGGACGTGCTGGGCAGCGCGCGGGTGGTGCCGAAGCGACTGCTGGAGTCGGGGTTCACCTTCGCGTTTGCGGGGATCGAGGACGCCATCCGGGCAGCGTGATCCCGCACGTGACCGTATGCGACCGCCGTGCGACCGTGCCCTGTTCATGCGCGACTGCTCCTGACCGATTGCAGCCCTAACCTCGACCCGAACTCGGGTATCCCGGACGGCCGCCCGGGGCATGACGTCTCCACCGGCCGCGCAACCTCGAGGAGGGGCACGTGCTTGAGCCCGCGTACCAGGCAGATGTCGTCGTGGTGGGAGCCGGCGTCGCCGGACTCTCCGCCGCGCATCGGCTGGCCAGCGCAGGAGTAACGACCGCAGTCCTGGAGGCCGCCCATGGCGTGGGCGGCCGCATGTCGACGGAGAAGGTCGACGGGTTCCGGCTCGACCGCATCGGACAGCTGATGTCCACGGCGTATCCCGAACTGGCCCTGACACCGGGGCTGGACGCACTCGTCCTGCGCCCGTTCGCGCCGGGGGTGCTGCTGCACAGCGACGGACGCCACCACCGTGCGGGCGTCCAGGCGGGCGCGGGGAGCGCAAGGGGCGCATTACACGCCGTACGCGCCCTGGCGAGCGCTCCCCGGCCGGGCGCGCTGCCCAGGCCGCGCGCCGGCGGCTCCCCCGCCGCCGGGATCCGGCCCGCGCCGCCGGCCAGGATCCGGCCCGGCGCGCCCCTGGGCAGCGCCGTGGACCAGGCCCGGCTGGGCGCCGCGCTCACCCGGATCGCGGTCACCCCGGCCGAGCGGCTGATGCGCCGCCCGGAGTCGACGGCGGCCCGGGCCCTCGCGGCCCGCGGGCTCCCCGCACGCGCCGTCGACGGCTTCCTGCGGCCGCTGCTCACCGCGCTGCTCTGCGACCCGGACCTCACCACCTCCAGCCGGTGCGCGGATCTCGCGCTGCGCGCCTTCGCGGCCGGCCGGCTCTCGCTGCCGGAGGGCGGAGCCGAGGTACTGCCCGAGCTGCTCGCCGCGACCCTGCCGCCGGGCACCGTGCACACCGGCGTGCGGGTCACCTCGGTCTCCACGACCTCGGTGACCACCGCCGAGCACGGTGAGTTCCGCTGCCGCGCCGTACTGGTGGCCACCGACGCGCGCACCGCCGCGGAGCTGCTGCCCGGGCTGCGGGTGCCCGACTTCCATCCGGTGACGGTCGTCCACCACACCACGGACGAGCCGCCCGCGACCGGTGCGTCGCTGCTCCTCGACGCCGACCGGGGCGGGCCGGTCGCGCACACGGCGGTCGTCAGCCGGGTCGACCCGAGCCGCGCGCCGGCGGGACGCGCGCTGATCTCGTCCACGGTCCTCGGCACACCGCCGCCGGACGTCGAGACGGCCGTGCGCACGCACCTGGCCCGGCTGTACGGCACCTCGACGGCGCGCTGGGAGACGCTGGCCGTGCACCACACCGCCGAGGCGGTCCCGGCCATGCGGGCGCCGCACGACCTGCGGCGGGCGGTGCGGTTGCTGGCGGGTCTGTACGTGTGCGGCGACCACCGGGACACCAGCACCGTGCAGGGGGCGTTGCACTCGGGGCACCGGGCCGCGGCGTCGATCGTCTCCGATCTCGGCGCCGCGGGGCCGTTGCATGCGGCCGAGCCGTTGCCGAGGGTTCCGCGGGAGCAGGCGGCCGCCTGAGGGTGCCTGCGGCGGCCTGAGCGGGTCCTGGGCGGGGGCCTGCGCGGGGCCGCGTGCCCGTCTGGGGGCTGCCGCCCCCAGGCCCCCGCTTCGGCCCTGGACGGGCCTCGTCCTCAAGCGCCGGACGGGCTGGAAACGCCTGGTCCGGCGCCTTGAAAGCACGAGACGCCGGACGGGCCGGAAACGCTCGGTCCGGCGTCCTGAAAGCGAGAGGTGCCGAACGGGCTGAAACATCTGGTCCGGCACCCCCAAGGCGAGAGGTGCCGGACAGGCTGGAACATCTGGTCCGGCGCTCTTCGGGTCAGCTCAGGGCTGAGATTCTGTCTCGGTAGGTGCGGGCCGGGGCTGCGTCCTTGTAGGGCTCCAGCCTGCGCTCGAAGTCCCTGACGTACTCCAGCGCCCGCACCGACCGCATCTCCACGGCCTGGCCCGCTGCCTCGGCGGCCAGCTGACAGGCCTGGTCGAGCTCGCCGAGGCCCAGCCGCGCCGAGGCGAGCACGACCCGGCAGAACAGCCGGCTGCGGGCGTGCGCGGCGGGGCGCAGCTGGAGCGACCGTTCGGCGTGCTGGGCGGCCGCCCGGAACTGCTGGAGGTCCCGGTGGCAGTGCCCGAAGTCGTCGGCCAGCTGAGCCTCGTCGAAGAAGCGCGCCCAGTGCGGCACCTCGTCGCCGGGCTTGGCCGCCTCCAGCGCCCGTTCGGCGCGCACCAGCGCCGCGGTGGAGGCGCGCACCTCGCCGAGCACCCCGTGCCCGCGCGCCTCCGCCGAGTGCAGCAGTGCCTGGACGACGGGCGGTGCGCCCGTGCCGACGCCCTGCTGGGCCACCCGCGCGAGCTGTACGGCCTCGCGGCCGTGGCCCAGGTAGACGGCCTGACGGCTCATGGTGACGAGGACGAAGGAGCCGTAGGCCCGGTCGCCGGCCGCCTGGGAGAGGCGCAGGGCCTGCACGAAGTAGCGCTGGGCCAGACCGTGCGCGGCGATGTCGAAGGAGGTCCAGCCCGCGAGGCGGGTGAGGTCGGCGGCCGCGCCGAACAGCCGGCGGCCGGTCTGCTCGCCGTAGGAGCCGCGCAGCATCGGCTCGCACTCGTGCTCCAGGTAGCGCACGAGGGCCTGCCGGGCGTGGCCGCCGCCGTACCGGTCGTCGAGGGTGCGGAAGAGCTCGCCGACCGAGCGGAGGGCGGAGATGTCGCCGCCGGTGACCCGCTGGCCCAGGGCCCGCTCGGCGCCCTGCCCGCCGCCCTGTCCGCCGCGCTGGCGGGGCACGGCGGCGGGGACGCCCGGCCCGGACGCGGGGGCCTCGGCGGGCCGGCCCGGCATCGGCTGCTGGACGGGAGCGGGCCGCAGGACCTGGCGGCCCTGGGCGGGCACCCGGGCGGACGGTTCACCACGGGCGACCTTGTCGTCGGCCCGTCCGATCAGCCAGTCGCGGCTGGGCACGACCAGTCCGGCGGGGGTGAAGGCGATCTTGCGCAGCTCGGCGTGGCTGCCGGAGTCCTTGCGCCAGAGCCCGCCGACGATGTCGATGGCCTCCTCGGGGGTGCCGGCGAACTCCAGGCCCGCGTAGACGGGGGCGCAGGCGTCCAGACCGAGGTCCTGGGCGGTGAGGCGGCGGCCCAGCCGCCGGGTGAAGACCTCGGCGATGAGCGCCGGGGTGGTGCCCCGGGGCTGCTGCCCGCGCAGCCACCGGGTGACGGAGGTCTTGTCGTATCTGAGGTCCAGCCCGTGTTCGAGGCCGAGCTGATCGACGCGACGGGCCAGTCCCGCGTTGGAGAAGCCCGCTTCTGCGATGAGCGCGGCGAGCTGGCGGTTGGGAGTGCGCTGCGCGGGTCGTTCCGTCATCTGCGGTGCGGTCTCCTGCCTGCCGGGCCTGCTGACGTGCCCGGATGAAGTGTCCTGCTGCCGTGGGCGGCCCGTTCGGCCTGGTGAACGGCGCGAATGTAGCGGAGCGTGAGCAAGCGGTCGCAGATACCGACGTTCATTCATCCGATCGTGTGAGGATTGACCCTCGAGCTGACGCGTAGCGCGCGGACGTACAGTGGCTTGGGCGCGTTTCGCGCCTGACGACTTTCCAGGGAGGCGCTTGCCGTGAGCGAGCTGCGGTTCGTCCGGATGGGGTTCGGCGGGGACGCCGTCGAGTACCAGGAGGCGTGGGACGAGCAACGCCGGGTGCACGCCGCACGGTTCACCGACGAGGTGCCGGACACCGTGCTGCTCCTCGAACACCCCCCGGTGTACACGGCGGGCCGGCGCACCGCCGACGACGAGCGCCCCCTCGACGGCACCCCGGTGGTCGACGTGGACCGCGGCGGCAAGATCACCTGGCACGGGCCGGGGCAGCTGGTCGGCTACCCGATCCTGAAGCTGCCGCGGCCGGTGGACGTCGTCGCCCATGTGCGCCGCCTGGAGGACGCGCTGATCCGCACCTGCGCGGAGTTCGGCCTGGAGACGTCCCGGATCGAGGGCCGCAGCGGGGTGTGGGTGCTCGGCGATCCGGTGGAGCGGCGCCCCTCGCTCGGCGGCCTGTCGCTGGACTTCGACCCCCGGCTCACCGACGAGGAGTTCGACCCGCGGCTGAACGGTCCGGAGTACGCCCCCTCCAACGCCGGCCAGCGGCGCGAGGACCGCAAGATCGCGGCGATCGGGATCAGGGTCGCCAAGGGCGTCACCATGCACGGCTTCGCCCTGAACGTGAACCCGGACAACAAGTGGTTCGACCGGATCATCCCGTGCGGGATCCGGGACGCGGGCGTCGCCTCGCTGGCGAACGAACTGGGCCGGGACGTGACGATCGACGAGGTGCTCCCCGTGGTGGAGCGGCACCTGAGGGACGTCCTCGAGAACGCGGAACCCAGACCGCGGGAGATCGAGCGGGCGACCGCCTGACGGGAAGGGGCCCCTCGGCTCCGAGGTCGGCCTCACAGCAGGAC
This sequence comes from Streptomyces asoensis, assembly GCF_016860545.1. Lineage (NCBI taxonomy): Bacteria > Bacillati > Actinomycetota > Actinomycetes > Kitasatosporales > Streptomycetaceae > Streptomyces > Streptomyces asoensis. Next base: position 204,980 of record NZ_BNEB01000001.1, read on the forward strand.
CCGAAAAACACGGGCGTACCCTGGTGTACGCCGAAGAATCGAAAGTCTAAGCAGACAGGCAGGGAGCCGACGTGTCCGCAGTCGCACCCGACGGACGCAAGATGCTGCGCCTGGAGGTCCGCAACAGCCAGACCCCCATCGAGCGCAAGCCCGAGTGGATCAAGACCCGGGCGAAAATGGGTCCCGAGTACACCAAGATGCAGAACCTCGTGAAGAGCGAGGGGCTGCACACCGTGTGCCAGGAAGCCGGCTGTCCCAACATCTACGAGTGCTGGGAAGACCGCGAGGCCACCTTCCTGATCGGCGGCGACCAGTGCACCCGGCGCTGTGACTTCTGCCAGATCGACACCGGCAAGCCCGAGGCGCTGGACCGCGACGAGCCGCGGCGCGTCGGTGAGTCCGTGGTCACGATGGACCTGAACTACGCCACCATCACCGGCGTGGCCCGCGACGACCTGGCCGACGGCGGGGCGTGGCTGTACGCCGAGACCGTCCGGCAGATCCACGCGCAGACCGCTCAGCGGGAGGCCGGGCGCACCAAGGTGGAGCTGCTCGCCCCCGACTTCAACGCCGTCCCGGAGCAGCTGGCGGAGGTGTTCTCCTCCCGGCCCGAGGTCTTCGCGCACAACGTGGAGACCGTCCCGCGGATCTTCAAGCGGATCCGGCCCGGCTTCCGTTACGAGCGTTCGCTGGGCGTCATCACGGCCGCCCGCGACTACGGGCTCGTCACCAAGTCGAACCTGATCCTCGGCATGGGCGAGACCCGCGAGGAGGTCGGCGAGGCGCTGCGGCAGCTGCACGACGCCGGCTGCGAGCTCGTCACGATCACGCAGTACCTGCGGCCCTCCGTGCGTCACCACCCGGTGGAGCGCTGGGTGAAGCCGCACGAGTTCGTCGAGCTGAAGGAGGAAGCCGAGCAGATCGGCTTCTCCGGCGTGATGTCGGGCCCGCTGGTACGGTCCTCCTACCGTGCGGGACGGCTGTACCGGATGGCCGTCGAGAAGCGCGGGGCGTACATCGCCTCCCAGGCCGTCTGACGCGCCGTCAGCCCGCTTGCGCCGTACGGACGCAGGCCGACTGTGTGAATTCCCGCACAAGATGCTACTCGCCAGTAGTGACCGATATGACGCGGCTCCGGCCGTCCTCGCAGATGAGGGCGTACGCCGGGGCCGCGTCAGCGTTTCGGCCGCGCCCATCAAGGTTTCATTCGTGTTTGACCGGTCGGTCACGCCCTGGTAACACCGAACAGTGACGCTGGTACCACGAGACGAGAACCAGCTCAGAAAGCTCCGCACCAGCTCCGCCAGCTCCGCACCAGCCCCGTACCCGAAGCCGTCCGAGGGGGACACCCACCATGCAGGCCGCGCCCGTTCGCGCCACCGCGATCCCGACCTTCAGCACCGCCCTGCGCGCCGTCGAGTCGCTGCTCATGAGCAGCGGTCAGCGCACCGCCCGCCGCAACGCCTGGACCTCCGTCCTGGAGGACCGCCGCCGCGCCAAGGACCGGGTAGAGGCGCAGCGCGTCCTCGAGGCGGTCACCTCCGTCCGTCCCTGACCCACCCCCCTCCCCGCACTCCCCACACCCGCCCTCCTGCCGTCGTAGCCACTTCCCGGGCCACGTAGACTTCGTGGCATGGCGAGAAGTGACAGCGCGGCGGACGCCGCTAACCCCGGGCGACTGAAGCAGATCGCCCTGACGTTCAAGATGACCCGCAAGGCCGACAAGACGATCGGTTTCGTTCTCGCGGGTGTCTTCCTCATCACGTTCGGCGTCTTTCTCGCGATCGGTTTCCTGATCGGCCACCCGGTCTACCTGGGCATCCTGGGCTTCCTCCTCGCCTTCCTCGCGACGGCGATCGTGTTCGGACGCCGGGCCGAGCGGGCCGCCTTCGGTCAGATGGAGGGCCAGCCGGGCGCCGCCGCGGCCGTCCTGGACAACATCGGCCGGGGCTGGACCACGACGCCCGCGGTCGCGATGAACCGCAGCCAGGACGTGGTGCACCGCGCCGTCGGCAAGGCCGGCATCGTCCTGGTCGCCGAGGGCAACCCGAACCGGGTGAAGAGCCTGCTGGCCGCCGAGAAGAAGAAGATGAACCGCATCGTCGCGGACGTCCCGGTGCACGACGTGATCGTCGGCACCGGCGAGGGCCAGGTCGAGCTGAAGAAGCTGCGCACCACTCTGCTCAAGTACCCGCGGGTGCTGGCGGGCCCGCAGGTGACCGCCACCAACGACCGGCTGCGCGCCATGGGCGACCTGATGAGCAACATGCCGCTGCCCAAGGGCCCGATGCCGAAGGGCATGCGCCTGCCGAAGGGCGGCGGCGGCAAGGCCCGCTGAGCCGTCCTTCCCCCTCACGTCCCGAAGGGGCGCCCGGATCACTCCGGGCGCCCCTTCGCCGTCGTACGGACCCGACCGCAGGCCGCAGGGTGACGGCGCCCCGCACGGGCGGGGCACCCCACCGGGCGGGACGGCCGCCGGGGCGGGCGCGGGCGGGGGGACTGACGGCGCCGCCGCGGGCAGGGCGGCGCGGGCAGGGCGCCAAGGCCAGCACGGGCGGACCGTCAGGGCCTGTGCGGGTGGACGGTGCTCAGATGCGGACTTCGACCGTCCGGGCCAGCCGGTCGTGCAGGCCGCGGCCGTCGCGGTCCCAGACCAGGGCCGGCACCGCCAGGCACAGCAGCACCGTGCGCACCGCGGAGCGCAGCGGGCTGACGGCGCCGGTCTCGACGGAGACCACCCGCAGGCCGAACAGACGCTTGCCCGGGGTGAAGCCGACCGTGCCGACGGTCAGCAGGCTCATCACCAGGAAGACGAGCAGGGCCCAGTTGCCGGTGGCGGGCCGGTAGCCGTCGGTGATCAAGCTGTATGCGATCAAGACGCCGAGCCCCCAGTCCACCGCCAGCGCACCGAGCCGCCGACCGGGGCGGGCGATCGAGCCCGGTCCCTCCTCCGGCAGGCCGAGCTGCTCACCCCGGTATCCGAAGTCCACTCCGGCGTTCTCGGCGGCCGCGCGGGGCCCCGAGAGCCACGAGCCGATTGCATCCCTGTTGTCCACCCGTCCAAGGTACTGCGCCCGTTTCGCGATACGGACAGGTGGGGTAGACCGGGCAGGCTCCGGTTAACTTGTGCGAAACAAATGGGTCACGCCCGAGAAACCACCCGTCCTTAGGGTCGACGACAGCGTGTGCCACCGCACTGGCCGCACGAACGAACTACCACCCCGGCTCGACGGCCGGGAGTAGGAGGAGCTGGATGTTCCAGAACGCCGACGAGGCCAAGAAGTTCATCGCGGACGAGGACGTCAAGTTCGTCGACGTCCGCTTCTGCGACCTGCCGGGCGTCATGCAGCACTTCACGCTGCCCGTCGAGGCGTTCGACCCGGACGAGGAGCTCGCCTTCGACGGCTCCTCGATCCGCGGCTTCCAGGCCATCCACGAGTCCGACATGGCGCTGCGCGCCGACCTGTCGACCTCGCGCGTGGACCCGTTCCGCCGTGACAAGACGCTGAACATCAACTTCTTCATCCACGACCCGATCACGGGCGAGCAGTACTCCCGTGACCCGCGCAACGTGGCGAAGAAGGCGGAGGCCTACCTGGCGTCGACCGGTATCGCCGACACCGCGTACTTCGGCCCCGAGGCCGAGTTCTACGTCTTCGACAGCGTGCGCTTCCAGACGTCCGCGAACGAGTCCTTCTACCACATCGACTCCGAGGCCGGCGCCTGGAACACCGGTGCGCTCGAGGACAACCGCGGTTACAAGGTCCGCTACAAGGGCGGCTACTTCCCGACCCCGCCGGTCGACCACTTCGCCGACCTGCGTGCGGAGATCTCCCTGGAGCTGGCCGCGTCCGGCCTCCAGGTCGAGCGCCAGCACCACGAGGTGGGCACCGCCGGCCAGGCCGAGATCAACTACAAGTTCAACACGCTGCTCGCCGCGGCCGACGACCTCCAGCTCTTCAAGTACATCGTGAAGAACGTCGCCTGGCGCAACGGCAAGACCGCGACCTTCATGCCGAAGCCGATCTTCGGCGACAACGGCTCGGGCATGCACGTCCACCAGTCGCTGTGGACCGGCGGCTCCCCGCTGTTCTACGACGAGGCCGGCTACGCGGGCCTGTCGGACACGGCCCGCTACTACATCGGCGGCATCCTCAAGCACGCCCCGTCGCTGCTGGCCTTCACCAACCCGACGGTGAACTCCTACCACCGCCTGGTCCCGGGCTTCGAGGCGCCGGTCAACCTGGTGTACTCGCAGCGCAACCGCTCCGCCGCCATGCGTATCCCGATCACGGGCTCCAACCCCAAGGCCAAGCGCGTCGAGTTCCGCGCGCCCGACGCCTCCGGCAACCCGTACCTGGCGTTCTCCGCGCTGCTGCTCGCGGGCCTGGACGGCATCAAGAACAAGATCGAGCCGGCCGAGCCGATCGACAAGGACCTCTACGAGCTGGCCCCCGAGGAGCACGCGGGTGTCGCGCAGGTCCCGACCTCGCTCCCGGCCGTCCTCGACCGCCTCGAGGCGGACCACGAGTTCCTGCTCGCCGGTGACGTCTTCACGCCCGACCTGATCGAGACGTGGATCGACTACAAGCGCACCCACGAGATCGCCCCGCTCCAGCTGCGCCCGCACCCGCACGAGTTCGAGCTGTACTTCGACGTGTGACCGACCCCGGGCCGGCAGGCCCTGTGGGTGGGTGAGGGTCGTGGTGACGCCCCCGTTCCTGTTTCTCAGGGCGGGGGCGTCGTCGTATGGTTTTCGGCACTGGTGTTCGACGGAAGGCCTCTGCGGAGGCGGCGGGGGGAAAACGGGGATGCCCGGACAGGAAGACGAGGAGCGGGAGTTCGACCTGCGGTGGGCGGACGACGCGGCCCACAAGGAGCCCTCGGCGCGGGCGCGGATGCTGGCCGCGCGCTGGAAGGAGAACCCTCCCGGGCCGGTCCCCTTCCGCGCCGCCCCGGACCGGGGGACGTCACTCCGGTCGTCGTGGATGTCGACGGCGCTGGTGCTGGGCTGCGTGGCCGTGGTGATCGTCGTGCTGGGGTACGCGCGGTTCCGGGCGCCGTACTAGGACACCCGCGGTTCCGGCGCCCGGACCCGGCCGCCGTGGCGGGGACCTTTTGCTCCGCCTAGGTCCGTTCGGCACCCGTTCATGGGGATGCGGCGGTGCACACTGGCAGTGGGACGAGTGCCTGACTGCGGGGTGATGGCAGATGCAGAGCCGTTTCCGGAGCGACCGGCGGTTGACCGTGCGGATGACGGTCACGCTGTTCCTGCTCGGGCTGTTGTACGTGGCGTTCGTGGCCGCGCTGGTCGTGTTGCTGAAGTCGTGGGTGCTGGTCGTCGTCGTCCTGGTGGCGGTGCTGGGCGCCCAGTACTGGTTCTCCGACCGGGTGGCGCTGTTCGCGATGCGCGGCCGGGTGGTGGAGCGCGAGGAGTATCCCGAGCTGCACGCCGTGGTCGACCGGCTGTGCGCGATCGCGGACATGCCGAAGCCGGTGGTGGCCGTCTCGGAGATGGGCATGCCGAACGCGTTCGCGACGGGGCGCAGTCCCGACCACGCGGTGGTGTGCGTGACGACGGGGCTGCTGCGCCGGCTCGAACCGGCCGAGCTGGAGGGTGTGCTCGCGCACGAGCTGTCGCACGTGGCCCACAAGGACGTGGCGGTGATCACCGTCGCCTCGTTCCTGGGCGTGATCGCGGGGCTGGTGGTGCGGTTCGCGTTCTATTCGCAGGTGTTCGGCGGGGCCCGCAGGGACCAGAACGCCGCTGTCGTGTTCGCCGCCGTGATGGCCGTCTCGGCGGCCGTGTACGCGATCAGCTTCCTCCTCGTCCGGGCGCTGTCGCGGTACCGGGAGCTGGCGGCGGACCGCGCGGCGGCCCAGCTGACCGGCCGCCCGTCCGCGCTGGCCTCCGCGCTGACGAAGGTCTCCGGCGACCTGGCCCGCATCCCGTCCGAGGACCTGCGGACGGTGCAGGCCTTCAACGCCTTCTACTTCACCCCGGCGCTGGGTGCCGAGCCCGGTCTGGCGGGGCTGTTCTCGACCCATCCGAGCCTGGAGCAGCGGCTCGACCAGCTGGGGCGGATCTCCGCCGAGCTGGGTGAGGCTGCCGCTCCGGGGACGGCGGGCTGATCATGGGGCTGCTGGACATCCTGCTCGGCAGGACCAGGCCGGTGGTGCCCGACCTGGACCGGCTGTTCGCGCTGCCCTCGGCGGCGGTGACGCTGGAGGCGGCGGCCGCCTTCACCCCGACCGGGCAGGGCGCCGTGTGCTTCGCGACCGTCGAGGGCTCGGCCTTCGAACAGACGCACCGCGAGGTGCAGGCCCTCCTCGACGCGGACACCGGGCGCGCCGGTCCCCCGGTGCGGCTGGAGCGGGACGACTACGGATACTCCTGGCTGGTCTCGCGGCGGGCCCCCGACGAGTTGCCGCAGCTGGTCAACGATCTGCACGCGGTGAACAGCGCCATGGAGGTCAACGGTTTCGGGCCGCAGCTGCTGTGCTCCCTCGTCGGCTTCGAGGCGCCGCCCCCGTCGGGTACGGCGGACGGACGGCGACTGGCGCTCGTGTACCTGTACAAGCGGGGGTCCTTCTACCCGTTCGCGCCGCTGCCCGGCCCCGGGCAGCGGCGCGACGGCGCACTGGAGTTGCAGGTGCGGGCCGCCCTCGCGGGCGACCTGCGCATCGAGCAGGACCTGGGCCGCTGGTTCCCCGTGTGGGGAGCCCCCGGCCTGTAGGGCTCCGGACGCCCGGGCGCCGCTAGGCGCGCTCGCGCTCCTGGCGGCGCGACTCCAGCGGGCGCTCGCGGCGGTAGCGGCGCTCCCACTTGGCCTGCTTGTCACGGCGGTCGCGGTACGCCTTGTACGACGTCGGCGCGGCTCCCGCGGTCGGGGCGGGGCCGGGCGCGGTCGGTGCGGACGAGTGGAGTCCGTACCGCACGTACAGGAACAGCACACCGGCGGCGGCGAGCCAGTACAGCGGGTTTCCGAACCCCAGGACCACCAGGACGACGGCCCCGGAGAGTACGACGGTGCCCATGGTGTACCTCCTTCCTGGGCAGGGACGGTCACCGAGCGTTGCGATGAGGGGTGGGTTGACCCGTTCAGCGTACGCACACGGTCACTCACCGTGCATCCCCTTTTCCGCGGGCGGTCAGACGCCCGGGGCCGCTCGCACCACGCCCGCCGCGACCGCCGTGCCGAGCGCGGCGTGGTCGGCGGCGGTCCGGTCGGCGTAGGTCACGGCGAAGTCGGCCACCGCGCGTTCGAAGGTGTCGGCGCCGCCCAGATAGCCGGCGATGGCGATCCGGTCGCCGGTACGCGCGTGGGCGCGCGCCAGTGCGGTGCCGCACAGCCGCGCGTAGGCGGCGAGCTCGCCCGGGGACATCCCGGCGTCGCCCGCGGAGCCCTTCGGATCGCGCAGCTGACGCCAGTAGAAGGCACGGCCCTGCGGCCCGGTCATCCAGCCGAGGAAGACGTCACCGCTGGCCTGGAGCAGCCGCTGCCCGGCGACGACCCGGTGGCCGGGATGGACGTAGGGGCCGGTCGGCAGGTGTTCCTCCAGGACGGACGAGCGGGCCTCCTTGATCTGGAGGAGCAGCGGATCGTCGGTGTCGCGCCCGGCCAGCAGCACGAGGAAGCAGCGGGTGCCGACGCTGCCGATCCCGACCACCTTGCGGGCGGCGTCGACGAAGCGGTAGCGGTCCAGCAGGAGGCGGGGCTCCCCGGCGAGGGTGGACCGGTAGTCGCTGAAGATCTTCCGCAGCGCGGCCGCGTCGGAGGCGCCGGCGGGTTCGATCAGCGGCGGGTCGTGGATGATGCGGCGCCGCCCGTCGACGACCTCCGTGAGTTTGTGCAGCGCCTGGAGGCTGGTGCGGCGGCGGGCGCGGGTGAGGCTGGCGCCGTCGCGTCCGCGCTGCCGGGCGGAGCGCAGCAGGGGCAGGAGCCGTTCGGCGTCGATGCGCTCGTACCAGACGGCGAGCTCGTCGAGCCGGGACAGGCGCCGGACCGCCGTGCGATAGGCGGCGACGGCCTCCAGCGCGGCACGGCGGACCTTGGGTTCGGAGTGGCCGTTCTCGCGGGCGGCCACGGCGACGGACGCGGCGAGCCGCTTGACGTCCCACTCGAACGGGCCGGGGAACGTCTCGTCGAAGTCGTCGAGGTCGAAGTACAGCGCCCGCTCCGGGCCGGCGTACAGCCCGAAGTTGAGCAGATGGGCGTCGCCGCACAGCTGCACGGTCAGCCCGGTGTGCGGCTGCGCGGCCAGGTCGGCGGCCATGACGGCGGCCGAGCCGCGCAGGAAGGCGAAGGGCGACGCGGCCATCCGCCCGTACCTGATCGGCAGCAGTTCGGGCAGCCGGTCGCGGCCCTGCCGTTCCAGCACGGCGACGGGATCGGGCCGGTCGACGGACGGGATCCAGACGGCGTGGGCGGAACGGGGGACGCGCTTGCGGGCGTCCCTGCCGCGCCGGGCACGCTCGGCGGGGGTGGTCATGCGCGTCGTCTCCGCACCACATCGCCTCCCGTTGCCCGGCATCTCCGCGGCGCTGCGCGGCCCCTTGTCCGAAGTGAAGAACGGCGGGGGGCCGGCCGCATGCCGGGTACGTCGAACGGGTGACCCCGGGCGGTGACGCGGGCGGCGCAGGCGGCGGCCGTCCCGCGGGCGGGACCGGTTGTCAGTGGTGTCGGGGAGGATGCGCGGTGGGAGCGGTGCCGGCCGGCGGGGAGCCGGCCGGACGGACGACGGGTGGAGGCCGGGATGGGCGACGGACCGCGGTACATCGGCGGGGCGGAACGGCGGGCACGGCTCGCGCTGCGGCACCGGCTGGCCCCGCCCGCGCGGGTCGCGACACCGGAGGCGGTGGCCGACGCGCTCCTCGCGCTGCACGGTTCGGACCCGGCGACGGTGTACCTGGCGGTCGGCGCCCGCCTCGCCGACGCGGCGGGGACGGTGCCGGAGACCGACCGGGCGCTCTACACGGACCGGAGCCTCGTCCGGATGCACGGCATGCGGCACACGGTCTTCGTGTTCCCCACGGCGTCCACGGCCGTCGTGCACGCCTCGACGGGCCTGGCGGTCGCCGCGCGGGAACGGGCCTCCCTGCTCAAGGACATGGCGAAGGCCGGGGCGCCGGACGCGGCCTGGCTGAAGGAGGTCGAGGAGTCGGCGCTGGCCGCGCTGGCCCGGCTCGGTCAGGCGACCGCCGCCGAACTGGCCCGCCAGGAGCCGCGGCTGCGGGAGCAGTTCGTGTACGCGGCGGGGAAGCCGTACGAGGGCGTCCACACCGTGGTCACACGGCTGCTGAGGGTGCTGGGGGTGGAGGGCAAGGTGGTCCGCGGGCGCCCCCTGGGCTCGTGGACGTCGAGCCAGTTCCGCTGGGCCCTCGCGCCCGAGCACGCCGAACTCCCGGTGGAACAGGCCCAGTCGGAGCTGTTGCGGCACTGGCTGAGGGCCTGCGGCCCGGCCACGGAGGCCGATCTGAAGTGGTGGACCGGCTGGCGGGTGACGGACGTCCGCCGGGCCCTGGCGGCGATCGGGGCGCGGGCGGTGACCCTGGACGAGGGGACGGGGTACGTCGTCGAGGACGACGTGGAGGCCGTGGCCGCCCCCGCCGAGCCGTGGGCGGCCCTGTTGCCCGCTCTCGACCCGACGGCGATGGGCTGGCAGGGCCGGGACTGGTACCTGGCCCCCGGGCTGCGCCCGCACCTGTTCGACTACAGCGGGAACGTGGGCCCGACGGTGTGGTGGGACGGGCGGGTGGTGGGGAGTTGGGCCCAGCGGGCGGACGGCGAGATCGTGTGGCGGCTCCTGGCCGAGGAGGCCGGGGTCGGGGCCCTGGGCGGCGAGGCCGAGGCGGCGATCGGGGCCGAGGCCGAACGGCTGGGCGCCTGGCTGGGCCCGACCCGCGTGAAACCGAGGTTCCGGACCCCGGTGGAGAAACTGCTGTCGGCCTGAACCCGCCGCTCCCGCCTGCGGATCGGCACCGGCCGCCGGGGCCGGTGCCGGGTGCCGTCGGTCGGGACGGCACCCGGCCGCCGCTTCAGCGGCTGTAGCGCAGCAGCGCCCGCACCATGTGGCACGTCGTGTCCGACGGCGCGTGGACGCCGATCAGCTCCGCCGTGCTGCGGATCTTCTCGTTGCGGGCCTGGTTGGGCATGTACACACCCAGGTCGAGCAGGGCTATCGCCAGGCGCATGGCCTTGAGGCGACGGTTGTGCGTGACGTACCACTCGCGCGGTCGTCCGGGCGGCAACGGCCGCTTCTCGACGGGTACGTACGGCAGGTCGAGCTGGACGGAGCGCTTCGCGGTGGACTGGGTCGGCAACGGCTTCGGCTTCAGTGCGGCAGCGGGCACAGGCATCCTCCTGTCGCGGTCGGGGCCCGGCCCGGAACCTCCGGCGAACCCTCGAACACTGCTTCTATTCTACTGCCCACCACTGACAATCGCCCCTGATCACAAGGGCTTTCGCCGTCCCGGACCGCTACGGTGCGGGGCATGGAGATCTGGATCAACCCCGCCTGTTCCAAGTGCCGCAGCGCCCTCACGCTCCTCGACGCCGAGGGTGCCGACTACACCGTCCGCCGCTACCTGGAGGACGTGCCCGACGAGGGCGAGATCAGGGCCGTACTCGAACGCCTGGACCTGGAACCCTGGGACATCACCCGCACCCAGGAGCCCGCGGCCGGCGAACTGGGCCTGAAGGAGTGGGCGCGGGACGCGGACACCCGCGACCGCTGGATCACGGCACTGGCCACGCATCCCCGGCTCATCCAGCGCCCCATCATCACCGCGGACGACGGGACCGCACTGGTGGCCCGCACGGACGAGGCCGTACGCGACGCCGCGTCACGCCGGTGACAACGGCGGTGTGACGCACACCACTTCGATTGACCCCGGTGACTCCTGAGCAGCTTCGTTCGGTATCTCGTACATAGCGGCGTACGCTCCCCTAGCCCTCAGGAGGCGCGCATGTCGCGCAGGAGAACTCTCGGCACCAAGAAGAAGATCGCGCTGCTCGTCAGCGCCGCGGCGGTGGCGGGCGCCGGCGCCTTCGCCATGGCGGCCACCTCGAACGCCTCGCAGGACCCGCAGAACGCCAGGACGCTGTCCGCCGGGGACTCGACGGTCTGTGCGGGGCTGGCCACCGCCCTCGGCAACAACGAGAAGTTCATCGAGGGCCAGAAGACCGCCCCGGACGCACAGTCCGCGGCCCGGATCGCCAACCGCGAGGCGGTCATCGCGCAGATCAAGGTCCAGCAGCAGGCGTCCGGCTGCGTCGTTGGGGAGTCGGCTCAGGGCTCCCAGGCGACCCAGCCCTCGCAGGCTGCCTCCGCGCCCGCCGCCTCCGCACCGGCCGCGACCGCGCCGGCCGGGAACGCGGGCAACGCCGGGAACACCGGCAACACGGGAAACGGCGGCGGTGCCGCCTCGGGCCGGCAGGTCTGCAACGGCTCGACGGTCACGCTGTCTGGCGAGGGCGGTGCCCCGGCCGCGTCGAGCAACCAGTTCCCGGCGGGTACGAAGCTGAGGGTCACCAACCTGGACAACAACAAGTCCACGACCGTCGAGGTGACCTCGGTCTCCGGCAGCTGCGCGCTGCTCAACAACGCGGCCTTCGAACAGGTCCGTGAGCCCGGCAAGTTCCTGATCCGCCGCGCGCTGATCGAGAAGGTGGGGTGAGCACCGGCCGTCCGGCTCCGCACGGAGCCGGACGGCCCCGGCACCACCTCACCGGGTCATCGGTCCCGCCGCTCGCGGCCACGAGCGGCGGGACCGACTCCGTCCGGGCCCGCAACCGCGCCCCCGTGCACGAGCCGCCGACCACCGGCGCGCCGTGCGCCTCGCCGGTCCTCACCGGCCCTCACACCGTGAGCCGGACCACAGAACCGCCAGGTAACACGGGGTTCACATTCGAGCAATGACCGGGAAATCGCCTGTTGACAAGCTCCGGGCAAACAGGCGGCGCCCCAGTGCCGCAGCGCCGCAGCACCCGCACGTGCGTCAGACACACCCCGAAGGAAGTGGCCCGTGACCTTCAAGGCTGAGTACATCTGGATCGACGGCACCCAGCCGACCGCCAAGCTCCGCTCCAAGACCAAGATCATCACGGGTGAGCCCGCCGGTCTGGACGCGCTGCCGATCTGGGGCTTCGACGGGTCCTCCACGAACCAGGCCGAGGGGCACTCCTCGGACCGTGTCCTCAAGCCGGTGTTCACCTGCCCCGACCCGATCCGCGGCGGCGACGACATCCTCGTCCTGTGCGAGGTCCTCGACATCGACATGACGCCGCACGAGTCCAACACGCGTGCCGCGCTCGCCGAGGTCGCCGGACGCTTCGCCGCCCAGGAGCCGATCTTCGGCATCGAGCAGGAGTACACGTTCTTCCAGGACGGCTACCCGCTCGGCTTCCCCAAGGGCGGCTTCCCCGCCCCGCAGGGCGGCTACTACTGCGGTGTCGGCGCGGACGAGATCTTCGGCCGTGAGGTCGTCGAGGCGCACCTGGAGAACTGCCTGGCCGCCGGCCTCGCGATCTCCGGCATCAACGCCGAGGTCATGCCCGGCCAGTGGGAGTTCCAGGTCGGTCCGGTCTCCCCGCTGGAGGTCTCCGACCACCTGTGGGTGGCCCGCTGGCTGCTCTACCGCACGGCCGAGGACTTCGGCATCTCCGCCACCCTCGACCCGAAGCCGGTCAAGGGCGACTGGAACGGCGCCGGCGCGCACACCAACTTCTCCACCAAGGCGATGCGCGAGGGCTACGACGCCATCATCACCGCGTGCGAGTCGCTCGGTGAGGGCTCCAAGCCGCTCGACCACGTGAAGCACTACGGCGCCGGCATCGACGACCGTCTGACGGGGCTGCACGAGACCGCCCCGTGGAACGAGTACTCCTACGGGGTCTCCAACCGCGGCGCCTCGGTCCGTATCCCGTGGCAGGTCGAGAAGGACGGCAAGGGCTACATCGAGGACCGCCGTCCGAACGCCAACGTCGACCCGTACCTGGTGACCCGCCTGATCGTCGACACCTGCTGCTCGGCACTGGAGAAGGCCGGCCAGGTCTGATCCCCGGTCCGTCCGGCAAGGGGCGCCCTCCGTCACCGGGGGGGCGCCCCTTCCGCGTGCCCGCGCCGCCCCGGCGCACCCGGCCCGGCACGACGTCGACTTCACGCCAGGAAGCGTCCAAGCTGTGAGAGGAGACTGCTGTTGCGGGCAGCTGTCTGCTTCAATGGGGCCATGACCGGCTTCCAGAAGTGCACCGCGACGGGTCGTCACGACCTCGAGCCCTTCTGGCCTTCCCGTCAGCACCATGACTTCGACCGGGTGTGTTGCCGCGCGAGGAACGCGCAGGCCCTCTAAAGCCGTACACCCCGGCCTTCGGCCAGCGCGCACGACGTACGTCCTCGACGAGCCCGACCACGAATCGCGGCCGTCGACCTCCCCGACGAACTCCTCGCGCGAAAGAGCTGACCTCTCATGGCGACCACTCGTTCTCTCTCCTCCGCCCCCGGCCTCGGCCCCTCGACCGGCCCGGCCCGCCACCGACTGCGTGCCGTCGACCGGGACGAGGTCGTCGACGTCGCCGACTTCCTGCCGCCGGGCGCGACCTGGCTGCCCGCTCCCCCGCACACCCTGCCCACCCTGCCGGGCCAGCCCCCGATGATCGGGTACCTGGTGCTCGTCCCGGCCGACCAGCAGCCGCCGTTCCTGCCGGTGGCGGTGCCGGACCGGCCGGCGGCCGACGAGGCCGCGGAGACCGCCGGAGCCGGGGAACAGGGCGCCGGGCGCCCGCTCGTGCGGGTCGACGCCGTGCAGCGCACCGCGGCCGTCGACGGGCGTCGACTCGACCTCACCTACCTGGAGTTCGAGCTGCTCGCCCACCTCGTGGCCCACCCGAACCGGGTGCACACCCGCGACCAGCTCGTCACCACGGTCTGGGGCTACGGACACGTCGGCGACGGCCGCACGGTCGACGTCCACATCGCCCGGCTGCGCCGCAAGCTGGGCGCGCAGCACCGCCAGGCGATCCAGACGGTGCGCCGGGTCGGCTACAAGTACACCCCGCCGACGAGCGCCTGATCCGCCCGGCCGCGCCCCGCCGCCGGACCCGTTCCCTCTGCCGACGGCAGAGCGCGGTTCCCCGCCGCGCCCGGACCGGGCACAGTCACCGGTATGAGACTTCTGGTGCTGGGCGGTACGGAGTTCGCGGGACGGGCCGTCGTCGAGGCGGCCCTCGGGCGCGGCTGGGACGTGACGGTGTTCCACCGGGGGCGGCACGCACCCGCCCCCGGCACCCGGGTGCTGAACGGCGACCGCACCGCGCCCGGCGGGCTCGACGCCCTGGCCGAGGGCGAGTGGGACGCCGTCGTCGACACCTGGTCGGCGGCGCCCCGTGCGGTGCGGGACACGGCGCGGCTGCTGCGGGGCCGCGTCCGCCGGTACGTGTACGTGTCGAGCTGCTCGGTGTACACCTGGGCCCCGCCCGCCGGTTACACCGAGGACGCCCCCGTCGTCGAGGGGGCCGATCCGGACGCCGGGCAGACCGACTACGCCCGGGACAAGCGCGGCGCCGAACTGGCCGTCCTCGACGCGTTCGGCGCGCGGGACTGCGTCCTCGTACGGGCCGGGCTGATCCTCGGCCCGTACGAGAACGTCGGCCGGCTGCCCTGGTGGCTGACCCGGATCGCCCGCGGAGGCCCCGTCCTCGCCCCGGGGCCGCGCGACCTGCCCCTCCAGTACGTGGACGTCCGCGACCTGGCCGAGTGGATCCTCGGCGCGGCCGAGCGGGAGCTGAGCGGACCGTACAACCTGATGAGCCCGCAGGGGCACACCACGATGGGCGCGCTGCTGGAGGCCTGTGCGCGCGCAACCGGCTCGGACGCCGAACTGCGCTGGACCGCGCCGGAGATCGTCCTGGAGGCGGGCATCGAGCCGTGGACCGAGCTGCCCGTGTGGGTGCCGCCGGGCAGCGACCTGCACGACGCGCTGCACGCGGCCGACGTCTCCGCGGCGATGGCCTCGGGGCTGTCCTGCCGTCCGGTCGAGGAGACCGTCGCCGACACCTGGAGCTGGCTCGGGTCCATCGGGGGTACGGCGCCCCAGCGACCGGACCGTACCCGCAAGGGCCTGGACCCGGACGTCGAGGCGCGGGTGCTCGCGGCGGCCGCCGGTGTACCTGGCACCACCCCCTGACCGGGGCGTCACCCCAGTGACCGGCGGTCCGGGGCTCGGCCAGACTGACGGCATGAACACCAACACGAAGAGCGGCGAAGCCGGTTCGAGGGCACGCGCGATGGTGCTCGCGGCCGGGCGGGGGCTCGCGCTGGCCGTCGTGTCACTGCCGCTGAGCGTCCTCGGATTCTGCCTCTCCCTCGTGTCCATGGCCCTGATACCGATCGGGGTCGGGGCCCTCACCACGCCGTACGTGGTCCGGGGGGTGCGCCTGTGGGCCGACCGGCGGCGGGCGCTCGCCGAGAAGTGGGGCGGGGTGCGCATCCCGTCCGCGTACCGGCCGCTCCCGGAGACCGCCAACCCCTGGAAGCGGACGTACGCGCTGCTGCGCGACCCCGCGACCTGGCGGGACCTGCGCTGGCTCCAGGTGGACATGACGGCCGGGTTCGTGAGCGCGCTGCTGCCCGCCGTGCTGTTCCTCTACCCGCTGGAGGGGTTCGCGGTCGCCGGCGGGCTGTGGCGGGTGCTCGCGGACGGCGGGACCTACTGGTACGGCTTCGTGCCGGTCACCGGTCAGCCGTCCGCGCTCGGGGCGGCGGCGACCGCCGTGGTCCTCCTGGCCGCCGCCTACCGGCTCACCCCGCGCCTGCTGCTCGCCCACTTCCGGCTCACCCGTGCCGTACTGGCGCCCGGCCGGACCGAACTAGCCGAACGCGTACGGGTGCTGACCGAGACCCGGCGGGACGCCGTGGACACCTCGGCGGCCGAGCTGCGGCGCATCGAGCGGGATCTGCACGACGGCGCGCAGGCCCGGCTGGTGGCCATGGGCATGGACCTGGGCACCGTCGAGATGCTCGTCGACAAGAACCCGGAGAAGGCCAAGGAGCTGCTGGCGCAGGCCCGCCGGTCGTCCGCCGAGGCACTGTCCGAGCTGCGCGACCTGGTGCGCGGGATCCACCCGCCGGTGCTGGCCGAGCGGGGACTCGGCGACGCCGTGCGGGCGCTGGCGCTGCGCCTGCCGGTGACCACCGAGGTGAACGTCGAGCTGGGCGGCGGCCGTCTTCAGGCCCCGGTGGAGTCGGCGGCCTACTTCGCGGTGAGCGAGATGCTCACCAACGCGGTCAAGCACTCCGGCGCCGACCGGATCTGGGTGGACCTCCACCACGAGGCGGACCGCCTGCGGATCTCGGTCACCGACAACGGCGGGGGCGGGGCGGTCGCGGGGGCCGGTTCGGGCCTGGCCGGGGTCGAACGGCGACTGGGTACATTCGACGGCGTCCTGGCCGTCAGCTCCCCCGCCGGCGGTCCCACCATGGTGACCATGGAGATCCCTTGCGTGTTGTCCTAGCCGAGGACCTCTTCCTGCTGCGGGACGGTCTCGTCCGGCTGCTGGAGGCCTACGACTTCGAGATCGCCGCGGCGGTCGAGAGCGGGCCCGAACTGGAGCGGGCCCTCACCGAACTGGAGCCGGACGTCGCCGTGGTCGACGTCCGGCTCCCGCCCACGCACACCGACGAGGGCCTCCAGTGCGCGCTGCGTGCCCGCGGCAGGAGACCCGGGCTGCCGGTGCTCGTCCTCTCCCAGCACGTCGAGCAGCTGTACGCGCGCGAACTGCTCGCGGACGGCACCGGCGGGATCGGCTATCTGCTCAAGGACCGGGTGTTCGACGCGGAGCAGTTCGTGGACGCCGTACGGCGGGTCGCGGCCGGCGGTACGGCGATGGACCCTCAGGTGATCCAGCAGCTGCTGGCCCGGCGTTCGGGTGACGGCCGGGGGCCCGTGGACCGGCTCACCCCGCGCGAGCGGGAGGTGATGGAGCTGATGGCGCAGGGCCGGTCGAACGCGGCGATCGCGGGCAAACTGGTCGTCACCGAGCGGGCGGTCGCCAAACACACCGCGAATATTTTCGTGAAGCTGGGTTTGGAGGTCTCCGACGACGACAACCGCAGGGTGCTGGCGGTGCTGGCCTATCTGGACCGTGATCGGTGAGCGCGCCAACTGCTGTGCTGTGTGAGGGCTTTGGGGTTGTTTGGTCGCGGGGAGCTCTCATCAATTTCCGAGCGGGCTGAACACCTGTGAGGCGTGGTGCGTAAAGGAGGGAGCAGCTTCAGCTTCACTCCTGTCGGGCGCCTCGATGCTGCCCCGCAAGGAAGTCAGAGGAGTTCCATGGGACGCAACATACGTAAACGCCGTTCGTCGATGGCCACGAAGGCCGTGGCAGCATCGGCGGCCCTAGCGCTCGGCGGGGGCGGGCTGATCTGGGCGAACTTCTACGCTTCGGCGCACGAGTCGAACTCGGGCCAGAACCAGACCAAGGCCGCCAACGCGGCCGCGCAGGTCGCCACCATCTCCTGCCCGGATGTGGGGCAGAAGCTGAACAACGTGCCCAACGGCGCCAAGCAGGGCGTCGCGACCGAGCTGGCCAACCTCGACAAGCAGATCACCGAGGCCTACTCCCGGCTCGCGTCGACGCGCCAGGCCCAGGCGAACGACTCGAGCTTCGTCCAGAACGCGATCACCGGCCCCCTCAAGGAGAAGCGGGCGGCCACGATCGACCGGATCCGCATCAACATCCAGCGGTCCGGCGGCCAGTTCGACAACTCGCTGAGCCAGCTGGCGGCCTGCACCACGCAGGGGGCGAACACCAACGCCGGCCAGGCGGGCAACGGTCAGCAGCAGAACGGCGGCCAGCAGCAGGGCGGCCAGAACAACGGCGGCCAGCAGCAGAACGGCGGTCAGCAGAACGGCGGCCAGCAGCAGGGCGGTCAGAACAACGGCGGCCAGAACAACGGCGGTCAGCAGAACGGCGGCCAGAACAACGGCGGCAACGGCCAGGGACAGAACGGCCAGGGCGGCAACGGCCCGACCGCCGCGGACTTCGTGGACATAACCAAGGTCCAGGCCAACGCGCAGCTGGGCGTGGGGGCGAACGGTCTCGCCGCGAACGGCAACAGCGGTTCGCGCGGCACGTTCACCTCGAACTGCGGCACCAACGGCAACGACAACCACAACACGGACAACGTGATCGTGGCCCCCGGTGTCGCCAACGGCGCCCACCACCTGCACGACTACGTCGGCAACCAGAACAACGACGCCTTCGCGAGCGACCAGAAGCTGCTGTCGGCCGGCACCAGCTGCCAGAACCAGGGCGACAAGTCCTCGTACTTCTGGCCGGTGCTGCGTGTCCAGGACGGCAGCCAGGACTTCGACCAGAACAACGACGGCGGTGGCAAGGAAGGCAACGTCGGCAAGATCCTTCAGCCCGCCCAGGCGCAGATCAAGTTCGTCGGCAACAAGCGCGGCAAGGTCGTCGCGATGCCGACCGCCCTGCGCATCATCACCGGAGACGCCAAGGCCTTCGTCAACGGCAACGGCAACGCCAACGTGAACTGGAGCTGCACCGGCTTCGAGAACAAGGTGCAGCTGGAGACGCAGTACCCGATCTGCCCCCAGGGCAGCCAGGTGGTGCGCACGACCAACTTCCAGAGCTGCTGGGACGGCAAGAACATCGACAGCGCCAACCACCGCACGCACGTGGCGTTCGTCCAGGGCAACGGCACCTGCGCCAACGGCTTCAAGGCGATCCCCCAGCTCCAGGTCCGTCTGGTCTACAACGTCCCGGCCCCGAAGCTCCAGAACGGGACGGTCGTGAACCCGTACGCGGTCGACACCTTCCCGGAGAACCTGCACAAGCCGATCACCGACCACAACGACTTCATCAACTTCTTCTCCACGAACCTGATGAACAAGATGGTCAACTGCATCAACACCGGCAAGAAGTGCAAGTGACCCGCTGAGCGGGACCACCGGTAAGGCCGACCGAGAAGGCCGGCGGCGAGGAATCCTCGCCGCCGGCCTTCTCGCGTGCCGGGAACCGAGCGGCAACGAAAGCCGACCGGCACAAAAAAAAGGGGGTTCCCGGCCGGTTGGCCGGGAACCCCGGGTCAGTGACCGGAGTGCGTGGCGCTCGCCGACGAGTCGCCCGACACGTGCGCGGAGTGGTCCGTGCCCTCCTCGATGTCACCGCCGAGCGTCTTGCGCAGCGCCGTCACCGTGGTGGTCTCCTCGCCCACGGCCACCCACTTGCGGCCGACCAGGTAGTGACCGCCGTAGTCCTTGGCGCCGTTGATCCATTCGCGCTGGCCGCGGTCGGTGGCGAAGGTCAGCAGGATGAACTTCCCGTCGGCGTTCTTGCAGAGGGCCTGGCGGAGTTCGTCGGCGTCCGTCTGCATGTCGGGCGTGCACTTCACCTCGGCGGCCAGGTGCTCCAGGCTGCCGGTCGCCGTCACCGGAACGCTCACCTCGGCCTTCCCGGAGCCCGGGGAGCCGCATCCCGTCAGCACCAGCGCCGCCGCGGCGGCGGCCGCCGCGAGCATCGGTCGGGTCACCTTCATCTGTTCCTCCCTGCGAGAGCCTCGTCCTGGATACGGCTCCCGCGCGCGGTGCGCTCAACCTACCGGGGGTACGACGGGGACAGCAGTGCGAGACGGACGTTCGCGCGGCGCGCTACCAGCGGCCCGGGCCGATCGTGCGGCGACGCGCCGTCACGACCGGGCCACCCGGGGTGACCATCCCCCGTTCCGCTCGTTCTGCTGGACGTGCAGTCACAGGATGTCGCCCCGCGCCCCGCACCCGGATCCTCGGCCGACCGGACCGTCCACGTCGAGCAGGCCGAGGCCGCGCTCGTCGAGCACTATCCGCGGCTCGTCCGGCTCGCCTATCTGGTGCTGCCCGCCGGCCCCGGCCGCGGCCGGCGGGTCCTGACCGCCCACGCCCTCGTCCAGCGCGCCCTGCCCCGCGGCCGCGCCTCGACGCCCGTCATCCCGGCCCAGCACGGCGGCTCCTCCGCCCGGGGGCGGCGCGCCGGGGCGGGTGACGGCCCCGGGGGCGATGCCGGGTACGCGTACGTGCGGCTCCAGGTGGTGCGCGCCGCGCTGGAGGCCGGACTGCCGCTGCGGTCCCGGGCCCGGCGCGGGCTGCTGCCGCCGCCGCTGCCCCAGGTGTGGGGGCTGCGCCTGTCCCCCCGGCCGGGCGGCGCCGACGAACTCGCCCTGGAGCAGCGGCTGGCCGCCCTGTCCGGCCCGGGCCGGGCCGCCTGTGTGCTGCGTGGCCTGGAGCAGCTCTCCGACGCCGACGTCCGTGAGGTGCTGACCGGGTCCGGCGTCAAGGGCGCCGGCGTGACGGCGGCCCTGCGCGAGGCCGCGGGGGTGTCCGCCGCGCAGTACGCGCTGCTCGACTCCCCCGAGTTCGACGCCTGCTCGCTCCAGGCCAGGCCCACCGATCTCATGCGCCGCCGCCAGCACACCAGGGCCGCGCTCGCCGCCGCGGCCGCGCTCGCGGTGTGCGGCGCGCTGGTCGCCCTGCCCGGCGGGGGCTGGGGCCCCGACGGCGCCGCGGCCCCGGTGTACGCGCAGAATCCGGCCGCCGAGGCCGCTCTCGACCCCGGGCGGCTGGTGAAGATCTCCCCCGCCGCCTGGAAGACCTCCGCGCGCACCGACTTCTCCGTCTGGCCCGCGCGCGGCCCGCTCACCGGTGACACCGCCCTGCTGCGCCGGGCCCTCGCCGTGTGGGCCCGGCCCGGCGGGAACGTGCGGGTCTCCGCCACCCCCGGGACCCCCTCCGGCGGTCCCGCGGGGCCGCCGCAGCTCCTCTACGCGGGCGAGGTCGACAACGCGCGCGTGGTGCTTCTCCACGACGGCCTGCGCATCGCCCGCTACGCCGAGCCGAAGGACGGCACGGCCGGGGCGGCCCTGGACTTCGCGCGGGTCGACGGCGCGACCGGCGCCGAGGCGGGCGCGCTGGTCCTGGGGCGGGCCGACGGCAACGTCCGCTATCTGACGGCGCCCTGGGTGACGAAGGCCGGTGAGCGGGACCTGTCGAAGCCGGGCGCCGGGTCGATGGACCTGACGCTGACCGACGGGATCACCTCTCCGCTGGCCAGCCCGGCCACCCAGACCGGCACGTGCACGACGTGGAACGTGCTCCAGCTGACCGACGCCTTGGGCACCCATCTCCTCAGCGACCTGGGCGAGCTGGTGCCGGCCCGGCTCACCGAGGGGCGCCCGGCCGCGCCCCGGGAGGCGAGCGGCGCGCAGGCCCTGCGGACCTGGGCGCCGTTCGCGTGCTCGCTGGCCGACGCGCGCGCCCAGGGCGTGCGGACGGTCAACGCCTGGGGTTACACCCGCCAGCCACTGCCCGACGGGAGCGGGACGGCGGCCTGGGCGTGCACCCGGGCGGACACCTGGAGCGGTGACGGGAGCCGGGTGCTGGCCCAGTTCCACACGCCCGGCGGGCTGTTCGGGACGGCCGTGGCCAAGGCCGGGGACGTCCCGGCGTGCGGGCCGCGTGATCCGCACGTCCTGGCCGGGGTCCTGTGGAAGTCGAAGGGCGGGGCCTGGTACCTCCTCGCCGCCGGTGACCGGGCGACGACGTCCGTCAGGGCGAAGGGCGGGGTGACCGGCTCCGGACAGGGCAACCTGCTCGCGCTGCCGACCCGACAGGGCAGGCAGGCCGAGCTGGAGGGCCGGCTCCGCGACGGACGGACGATCACCGGACTGCGCTGACGCGCCGGCGGGCATCGATGACCGACATGCGGCGGGACAAGTGACCGGATAAGTGATGGACGGGGTGAACGTGCCGACCGGTCCGGTCCGTTCGGGGCCGGATCCGATCGGTAAGGTGTTCGCATGACAACCGGGGTCCGTCGCAGAATGGGAGTCGAGGAGCGCCGGCAGCAGTTGATCGGCGTCGCCCTCGAACTGTTCGCCCAGCGCTCGCCCGACGAGGTCTCCATCGACGAGATAGCCGCCGCGGCGGGTATCTCGCGCCCCCTCGTCTACCACTACTTCCCCGGCAAACTCAGCCTGTACGAGGCCGCGTTGAAGCGGGCCTCGGAAGACCTGGCGGGCCGGTTCGCCGAACCGCGCGAAGGTCCCCTGGGCGCCCGGCTGCTGCGCGTGATGCACCGCTACTTCGACTTCGTGGACGCGCACGGTCCCGGCTTCTCCGCCCTCATGCGCGGCGGCCCGGCGGTCGGCTCGTCGACCACCAACGCCCTCGTCGACTCCGTGCGCCAGGAGGCCTACGAACAGATCCTGTCGCACCTGGGGGTCACGGAAGCCCCCGCGCGACTGGAACTCACCGTCCGCTCCTGGATCTCGCTCGCCGAGTCGACCGCGCTGATCTGGCTGGACGGGCGGCGCATCCCCCGCGAGGAGCTCGAGGTCCAGCTCGTGCACGACTTCGCCGCGCTGACGGCGGTCAGCGCGGCCCACGACGAGGAACTGCGGGCGCTGCTGCGTCCGGTGCTCGGCGGCGAGCCGGCCGACGGCCCCTTCGGCGACCTGGTCACCCGGCTCATCGCCCTCGCCTCCTGAGACGCGCGGCCGCCGCGCGACCGCGCGCTCCCGTGTCCGCTAGCTCTCGTACTTGCGGTACGACGGGTCGAGGTCGC
The DNA here is from genome assembly GCF_016860545.1 of Streptomyces asoensis. Classification (NCBI taxonomy): domain Bacteria; kingdom Bacillati; phylum Actinomycetota; class Actinomycetes; order Kitasatosporales; family Streptomycetaceae; genus Streptomyces; species Streptomyces asoensis. The sequence continues at coordinate 227,599 of NZ_BNEB01000001.1, forward strand.
GCACCTCGGCCGAGGCGTGCAGCACGAAACCGTCCTGCTTCACGTGCTCGCGCAGCAGCCCGAGGACGGCCTCGGTCAGCTTCGTCTTCGTCTCGTCGGTGCGGCCGGCCAGCAGGCCGAGCGTGACGTGGACGATCGCGTGCCCGCGCTCCTCGGGGTCGTCGTGGCCGAACGCGGTGAACCCGGCCGGGCGGAAGAGGGACTTGCAGGCCTCGGGCTTGGCGGCCGCGATCTCGACGACCGAGGCGTGCAGGGCCCGCGCGAACCCGGTGCGGTCGAAGGCGGACTCCATCGTGCTCGAGTAGTCGACGGTGATCTGCGGCATGGACACTCCTGTTCCGGGGCGGGGCGGACAGGGCTCACCCTAGTTCGTCAGCCGCAGGGCCAGCATCGCGATGTCGTCCTCCCGCTCGTGGCCGAAGCTGGTGAGGAGCGTGTCGCACAGGGCGTCCAGACCCGGCATCGCGCCGATGGCGGCCGCCCTCAGGTGCTCCATCGACACGGCGAGGTCGGTGCCCCGGGTCTCGATCAGGCCGTCGGTGACCAGCAGGAGCCGGTCGCCCGGTTCGAGGAACAGTTCGGTGGGCGGCGGGTGGGGCAGGCCGGGGCCGAGCAGCGGGCCGGCCGCCTTGGCGTACTCGGCGCCGCCGGTGTCCCGCACGATCAGCGGCGGGATGTGCCCGGCGTTGGCGATGCGGGTGCGTCCGGTGCCGGGGTCGATGAGGACCAGGCAGACCGTCGCCGTCACTCCCGGGTGGTAGAGCCGGAGCATCCGGTCGAGGCGCTCGGCGAGGACCGCCGGATCGCTCTCGTCGACGCAGTAGGCGCGCAGCGCGTGCCGGATCTCGACCATGACGGTGGCCGCGTCGAGCGAGTGCCCGACGACGTCGCCGACGGCGACCAGCACCCCTTCGCCGGTGCGCAGGGCCGCGTAGAAGTCGCCGCCGATCTCGGTCTCCCGGGAGGCGGGCACGTAACGGACGGCGACGTCGACGCCGGGCAGTTCGGGCAGCCGGTGCGGCCGGGGCAGGAAGCTGTGCTGGAGGGTGAGCGCGACATGCCGCTCGACCTGGTACATGAGCAGTGGTTCCGCGGCGAGCGCGGTGGCCTGGGCGAGCCGGGCCAGCAGCGACTCGGTCTCCGGGTCCACCCGGCGCACCCCGCGGGTGGGGGTGGCCAGACAGACCGCGGACGTGCCGTCCTGGGTGGGGATCAGTACCAACCGGGCGTCGTGCGGCACACCGGGCCGGAAGAACCCGGCGGGCCACAGCGGCGCGGGCACCGAGGTGATCCGTACGCCGGCCTGGCCGTGGGCGAGCCGTCTCAGCAGGGCGACGACGGCCTGGTGGGCGCCCTGGTCGGGCAGCGCGAGCGAGGTGCGGTTCCTGGAGGTGCCCCGGTGCAGCACGTCGTCCGGGCCGAGGACGAAGACGGCGGCGGGCGAGCCGGTGAGCCGGGCGGTGCCTTCGGCGGCGGCCTCGGCCAGTTCCTGCGGGGAGCGTGCCGCCTGGATGCCCACGATCGCCTCGGACAGCAGCGACAGCCGCCGGGCGACCGCCTGGTCGTCGGCCCGCAGCCGTGCGGCGCGTACCGCCGCGCGGACCACCGCGTCGATCTCCTCGGGTTCGGCGGGCATCGCGAGGTGGGCCTCGCCGCCCGCTTCGAGTCCTTCGCCGCGGTCGCCGGGGGCCACCTCACCGGCCGAGAAGTGCACGACGGGCAGTCCGGCCATGTGCGGCCGGGCCTTGAGGCGGCGGCACAGTTCGAAGCCGCTCATGTCCGGCAGTTCGACGTCGACGAGGGCCACGTCGGGCAGGGTGCCCTTGCGGCGCCGTACGTCGAGTTCGACGAGGGCCTCGTGGCCGCTGCCGACCGCGACGACCTGGTGACCGGCACGGCGCAGCACGACGCCCAGGGCGAACCGCCCGGCCGCCGTACGGTCCACGACGAGCACGGTCGTGTCGGTCCGTGTGCCGTTGACGTTCATCTGCCGACCCTCGGGCTCCCCGGTGGAGCAGACCGGATGCAAGGTCTGCTCCACCAAGGTAGTGCCCCTGTCCAGGTGGTGCCCCTGTCCAGGGCGCTCGGGACGGCTGCCCCGGGCTTCCCGCTAGGGGGCCGTGCGGGAGAACACCGCGACGGTGCGGGCCGGCACGGTGAACGTGCCGGACGCCTTCTCGTACGAGGCGGACCTGACGACGGCGTCCGCGCCCGCCGCCTGGACGGGGTGGAGCCGGTATCCGGTCCCGGCGAGCGCGCCGACCGTCTGCTGCCGTGCGGCCGGTGTCGCGTTGAACACGACGACCAGGTCGCCGAGTTCCATGGTGATCACGCCGGGTGTCTCGTCCTTGCCGGACAGCGGGAAGGAGAGTGCCGACTGCACCTGTGCGGCCGTCCCGAGGGAGAACTCCGGCCGTGTGGTGCGGATCCTCAGCAGGTCCTGGTAGGCGGCGGAGGCGGCGGTGATCTGCGGGCAGCCCACCGTGACCGTGCCCAGCAGGGGCTTGGCGTACGACCACTTGGAGGCGTTGTCGGCGGCCGGCGGGAGTCCCCGTCCGAAGCCGTTGCCTGCGGCGCAGTTCCAGTGGATCGCGTTGAACCAGTCGCCGCTGTCGAAGGAGTTGCGGTCCAGGGACTTGGAGCGCAGCAGGTCGGTGCCGGCCTGGGAGAGGGACGGGCCCTGCGAGAGAGTGGCCGTCGCCATCGCCAGGACCTGCATCCGGGCCCGGTCGGCGGCGCCGGTGTCCGCGGGCAGCTTGTACGTCAGGGCGTCGTACAGCGACTCGTTGTCGTGCGCGTCGGCGTAGGCGAGCGCGTCGCCGGGCGCGGCCGCGTAGCCCGCGGGCTGCCCGTTGTAGTCGACCTCTGAGCCCTTGACCTCCTTGCCGTCGGTGTCGGTGAAGCGGTAGGCGGCCAGGTTGCCGGTCAGGCCGACCTTGACGAGGTCCTGGTAGTGCAGCAGGCGGGCCTTCTGCTCGGCCGGGGTGCCGTTGGCGGTGGAGGAGTTGGGGTCGGTGTACAGGCCCGAGCCGAAGCCCTGGACGCCGGGGTCGGAGTCGAAGGGGCCGCCGCCGCGGACGGCGTCACGGGCCCGGTCGGAGAAGGTCGCGACGCCCGTCCCGGCCATGTTCTTCTGGGTGGCCTGGACGAAGCGGGCGTCGTCGGCGACCTCGCCGAAGTTCCAGCCCTCGCCGTACATGATGATCTTCTTGCCGTCGACGCCGTCCTTGGCGACGGTGAGGCCGTCGAGGGCCTTCCTGACCGCGAGGATGTTGGCCTTGGGCTGGTGTCCCATGAGGTCGAAGCGGAAGCCGTCGACCTTGTACTCCTTGGCCCAGGTGACGACCGAGTCGACGACCAGCTTGCCCATCATGGCGTTCTCGGTCGCCGTGTTGGAGCAGCAGGTGGAGTTGGCGATGCTGCCGTCGGCGAGGAGCCGCTGGTAGTAGCCGGGGACGACCTTGTCGAGGACGCTGGTGTCGGCCTGGCCGCCGGCGGCGGTGTGGTTGTAGACCACGTCCATGACGACCCGGAGGCCGTCCTCGTTCAGCGACTTGACCATCTTGCGGAACTGCACGGTGCGGGCCGTGCCGTCCGGGTCGGTGGCGTAGGAGCCCTCCGGGACCGTGTAGTGGTACGGGTCGTAGCCCCAGTTGTAGGCGTCCTTGGCGGCGGTCTTCGCCACGCACTCCTGCTGTTTGCCGGAGTCGGCGGCGTAGGAGGCCAGGTCGCAGTCGGTGCTCTGCCGGTCGGCCTTCTTCTCGGGGACGGTGGCGAGGTCGAACACGGGCAGCAGGTGCACGTACGAGGTGCCGGACCGCGCCAGTTCCCGCAGGTGCCGGGAGCCGTCGCTGTTCTTGTCGGTGAAGGCGAGGTAGGTGCCCCGGTCCTTCGCGGGGACGGTGGTGTCCGCGACCGAGAAGTCCCGGACGTGCAGTTCCTGGATCTGCGCGTCCTTCAGCGGCACGGCCTTGGGCTTCTTGAGCGCAGACCAGCCGGAGGGGGCGAGCGACCTGGCGCCGAGGTCGACGACGAGGCTGCGCTCGGAGTCGGTGGTCAGGGCGAGGGAGTAGGGGTCGGTGACCTTGTTGGTGACGATCTTGTGGACGGTGGGCGCCCACACCTTCACGACGTAGCGGTAGGGCTTGCCCGTCCAGGACTTCTTTCCGGTGACGGACCAGACGCCGGTGGCGGAGTCGCGTTTCATGGCGACGGTGGAGCCGTCGAGGTCGAGGGCGACCGACTGGGCGGTGGGGGCCCACACCGAGAGGGTGGGGACACCGTTGCGGAAGACCGGCCCGAGGTGTGCCTTCGTCGCGTCGTACAGGTCGTCGAGGGCTCCGGCGATCTGCACGCCGGTCGCCGCGAGCACGGCGCCGTTCGCGGCCCGCTGCGAGGCGACGAGCTGGCCGCCGAGCGCGGAGCGCACCCGGTCGCGGTCGCGCGGGTCGACGCTCCAGGCGGTGTACGCCTTCAGGTGGGGGTACTTCGCCTTCTGGGCGTCGGTGAGGGTGGTCTTCCCCAGCCGCAGCCAGCGCTCGTCGTCGCTGGTCAGCCCGCCGTCCTTGACGGCGATCGAGCCGTCGTGGGACGAGAGGAGCTGGGTGGAGACGGCGGCGTCGGAGCCGTTCCAGGCGACGGTGTAGCGGTCGATCCAGATCGCCTTGGAGGTGGTCAGGTCGAGCGCTGCCGCGCTGCCCTCGGGCTGCGGCAGCAGGTACTTCTCCTGGCCGTTCAGCAGCCAGACCTCGTGGCCGTTCGCCGCCAGGTCCAGCGACTGGTCGGTGGGCAGGTCCTTGTCGTCGCCCTTGTGGATGATGTAGCTGAGGCTGGTCGCGCCCTCGGCGAGCGGCACCTCGTAGACGGCTCCGTAGGCGTCGGTGCGCACCGGCTCCAGGGGCTTGGTCCAGTCCGTGGGCGTCGCGGCCCCGGTCCACACATGCAGGCCCCAGCCGGTGTAGTCGCCGTCGGCGCGGTGGTAGTGGACGACCGCCTTGGTCTTGTCCTGGGCGGGCAGGTCGGGCCGCTCGGTGAGGACGGTGTCCTTGCCCTGCTCGACCCAGACCTCGCCGGTCTTCGTGACGTCGATCGTGCGGTCGCTCGCGACGTCCTTGTTGCCGTCCTTGTCGATGACGAGGAAGCCGACGCCGGAGGCTCCGGGCTTCAGCTTCACGTAGGCGAAGGCGCCGTAGGCGTCCCGGCCGACGAAGTCGTGTCCGGCGGGCCAGGTGGTGGCCTCGCCTTCGGCGATGTCGCCCCAGGCGTACAGGCGCCAGTCGGTGTAGTCGCCGTCGGTGCGCTTGTAGTGGACGATCGCGTAGTCGCGCGAGGAGGCGGTGGGGACCTCGGCGGCGGGGGCGCTGCCGGTGGTGGACCCGGCCGTCGCGCTCGCGGTGCGGCCTGCCGGGTCGACGACGACGGCCTTGTAGCGCAGGGCGGTTCCGGCGGGGACGTCCTTGCCGATGACCTGGGTGACCTTGTACGGCGCGTGGTCGGCGGTGCCGAGGGTGCGCCACTTGCCGTTGCCCGTCTGGGCGGCGAAGACGACCCGGTCGAGCTGTCCGCCGGTGACGTCCGCCGACAGTTCGACGGTGCCGGTGGCGCCCGCGGCGGGGGCCTTCAGGGTCAGTGTGGGCTCGGCCGCGGGGACGGCGGGCCTGCCCGCGGCCTTGAGGACGATCGCCGAGCCGGCCGGGACGGTGACGGTGACCTTCTTGTCGCCGTCGCTCTTCGCCGAGGCCGACGTTCCGTACACGGCCCGGAAGGTCATGTCCGCCGACCCGGTCGCGAAGGTGGCCGACTTCGCCTCGCCGGCGTTGTTCACGGCGACGACGTACTCGGTGCCGGTCTTGGCGTCCGTGCGGGAGAAGGCGTACACGCCCGCGCCGTCGGCGGCGTAGCGCTCCGTCTGGACGCCGTCGGCGAGGGCCGGGTTGTCCTTGCGGAGCTTGGACAGGGTGCTGATGGTCCTGTACAGCGGCGCGTTCGTGTCGTAGGCGTCGCTCGCGGCCGTGCGGTCGGTGCCGATCTCGTCGTCGTCGAGGTAGTCCGCGATCCTGGAGGCGAACATCGGCTGGCGGGCGTCCTTGTCGCCGCCGGAGCCGGTGAAGCCCTGCTCGTCGCCGTAGTAGACGACGGGGTTGCCGCGGCCGAGGAACATCAGCTCGTTGGCGAGCCTGTCCTTCTTCAGCAGCTCGGCGTCGCTCGCCTCGGGGTTGTCCTGGTTCAGGAAGTACCCGATGCGGCCCATGTCGTGGTTGCCGAGGAAGGTGACCTGCTCGTAGGCGTTGGCCTTGTCGGTCGTGTACTTGTAGTCGTCCGCGTACAGGGCGGAGAGCTTCCGCGCGCTGCCGCCCTGGGAGGCGTACGAGCGGGCCGCGTCCTGGAAGGGGAAGTCGAGCGTGGCGTCGAGCCGGCCCTGGGTGACGTACGGCGAGGTGATCGAGGTGTCGGCCGAGTAGACCTCGCCGAACATGAAGAAGTTCTTGCGCCCGTGCTCGGCCGCGTACGCGTCGAGGGCGGTCGCCCACTGCGTCCAGAACTCCATGTTCACGTGCTTGACGGTGTCGATGCGGAAGCCGTCGATGCCGAAGTCGCGGACCCAGCGCTCGTAGATCTTCTCCATGCCGCTGACGACCTCGGGACGCTCGGTCCACAGGTCGTCGAGGCCGGAGAAGTCGCCGTAGGTGGTGGACTCGCCGGCGTAGGTGGAGTCACCGCGGTTGGAGTACATGGTCGTGTCGTTGAGCCACGACGGGACCTTGACGCCCTTCTTCGCCGCCGGAACGGTCGGCGTGCGGGGGAAGGAGTCGGCGTCCACCGACGGGAACTTCCGGGTGCCGTCCGCGTAGTCCGCGTCGTCGAAGGGCCGGCCGTCCTTGGTCAGGTAGGGGAAGGCGCCCTTGGAGAGGTAGTCGTAGGACTTCTCCTCGTAGTCGACGACGTCGGCGGTGTGGTTGGTGATGACGTCGAAGAAGACCTTCATGCCCTTGGCGTGGGCCTTGGAGATCAGGGTCTCCAGGTCCTTGTTGGTGCCGAAGTGCGGGTCGACCTTGGTGAAGTCGGTGATCCAGTAGCCGTGGTAGGCGGCCGAGGCGTCCTTGCCGGTGCCCTGGACGGGCTGGTTCTTGAAGATCGGCGCCATCCAGATGGCGGTGGTGCCGAGGCCCTTGATGTAGTCGAGCCGCTTCGTCAGGCCCTTGAGGTCGCCGCCCTGGTAGAAGCCCTTGTCGGTGGGGTCGTAGCCGGTCGACAGCCGCGATCCGGTCAGGCCGCCCTCGTCGTTGGACGTGTCGCCGTTGGCGAAACGGTCCGGCATGACGAAGTAGAACTGGTCACGGGTGGAGTCGTGCCGGGACGGCTCGGCGGCGAGCTTCGCGTCCGACGGCGGTGCGGGCGGGGTCTGGGCCCGCGCCACGAGGGGTTGCGCGAGCGATACGGCCAGTGCGGCGGCGAGGACGGCTGCGCGCAGCCTGGGGCGGCCGAAGCGGCCCGCCTGCCCTCTCGGTATCAGGTCCACAGTCGTGAACTCCTAGCGATTACGGCGTACTCGGGTCCGACCCCGCGCGCGTTTCGGCCACGATGCCGAACGCCCGCGTGACCGTATCGCTCACGCAAGGTTTACAGCAAGAGTCTTGCAACGTGCGGAAAGGGGTTTCAGCAGCTGGACTTGCCCGCGTAGATCGCGAGGGCCGTATTGGCGCCCAGCGTCGCCGTGAACTGGCCCGAGCCGTTGACCGTGATGCTCGTGTTGTTCTGGACGTTGCAGTAGGTGCCCGCCGCCAGGGAGGTGCTGAAGGTCCGGCTCAGCGCGGAGGTCTCGTGGTTGATGGCCACGAAGCCCTTGCTGCCCCGGCCGAAGGCGATGGCGTCGTTGCCGTTGTCCCACCAGTTCGAAAGCCCTTGCCCCCGGGTGGCGTTGCGGAAGCCGACCATCGACTTGATCTCCGGCCAGGCGTGCTGACACTTCCAGCCGTCCTGCCAGCAGGCGTTGACAGCGCCGCCGTTGGGCGGACCGGCGTCCGCGTTCGACCACTCGTAGCCGGAGTTGATGTCGGGGGCGCCGTACGGAAAGGCGAGCATGAAGACGTTGGCGAGGGTGTAGTTCGCCCCGTCCTTGTAGTTGAGCGTCGAGCCGTTGCGCTCGGTGTCGTGGTTGTCGACGAAGACACCCGCGACCGAGCTGCTCAGGTAGCCCCAGCCCTCGCCGTAGTTCTTCAGGTAGGCGAGGTTCTCGTTGTTGAAGACGCGCTTGAGGTCGTAGGCGTAGCGGAACTCCTGGACGTCGCCGTTGCCGGTGTACTCGGTGGGCTGGACGGCCTCCCCGCTGCCGTAGATGACCTCCTGCTTCCAGTACGCGCCCGGGTTCGTCAGCCGCGACTTGATGTTGGCGAGGTCGGCGGTGTCGATGTGCTTGGCCGCGTCGATGCGGAAGCCGTCGACGCCCAGGCCGAGCAGGTCGTTCATGTACCCGGCGATGGTCTTGCGGACGTACTCCTCGCCGGTGTCGAGGTCGGCGAGGCCGACGAGCTCGCAGTGCTGCACGTTCCAGCGGTCGCTGTAGTTGGAGACCTGGGACGTGCAGTCGTCGAAGTCGTAGGAGGAGTACAGGCCCGGGTAGTCGTACTTCGTGTACGACGAGCCGCCGGTGCCCGTGCCGCTGCCCGCGGACATGTGGTTGACGACGGTGTCCACGACGACCTTCACGCCGGCCGCGTGGCAGGTGTCCACCATGGACCGGAAGGCCGTGCGGTCGCCCAGCCGGCCGGCGATGCGGTAGCTCACCGGCTGGTAGGAGGTCCACCACTGCGAGCCCTGTATGTGCTCGGCGGGCGGGGACACCTGCACGTAGCCGTAGCCGGCCGGACCGAGGGTGTTCGTGCACTCCTTGGCGACCGAGGCGAAGTTCCACTCGAAGAGGACGGCGGTGACGTCCTTGGTGCCGGGCGGGGTGGCGGACGCGGTGGTGGGGGCCATGACGGCGGCCGCGGCAGCCAGGGCGAGGGCGCCCGAAAGGGGTCTGCTGATTGCCATGTGGGGAAGTCCTTCTCCGTTGAAGGCTCTTGCTGAAACAAGTCAGCAATCTTGCGGTGACGGAGATGTTAGGGGGCCGCCGCGTGAAAAGGCAGCAGTCGGCGTGAAGTTGATGCAAGAACTTCCCCGGCGCCGGGCAGGGCGCCGCGCGTCCGGCGCCGCGTGCGAGGATGACGCCGAGAGCAGCCGTGACGGCGTCGGAGATGGGGCGCGATGATCGGGACCGTGTTCCGCAGCGAGGACGTCCCCTCGCCGGACAGGTTCGACTTCTGGCGGGAGATCCTCGGCAGGACCCGCTCGAGCGACATGGCCAGCGCCCACGCGGGGGACTTCTGGGCCGAGTTGCGGGTGATGGAGCTGGGGCCGGTGACCGTCACCCCGCTGTCGTTCCTGCCGACGCGCTTTCGCCGCGGCCCGAGGACGGCCCACGCCGGCGATCCCGGCGTCTACCACCTGTCCCTGCTGCTCGACGGCGGGCTCACCCTCGAACACGCCGGGCGCGAGGCCACGTTCGGGCCCGGTGACGTGCATCTGGCCGACAGCGCGAGGCCGTACGACCTGCGGTCGGCGGTCCCCGCGGAAGGCGGGGTCGTGCGCGGGGTGGGCGTGGACTTTCCCAGGGCGCTGCTTCCGCTGCCGTCGCGCCGGGTGCGGGAGGTGCTGGGAAGGGGGCTGCCGGGACGCGAGGGCCTCGGAGCCCTGCTCACGGATTACCTCCTCGGCCTGGACCGGCAGGCCGACACCCTGCGGCCGTGCGACGCGCCGCGCCTGGGGACGGTCGTGCTCGACCTGGTGTCGGCCCTGTTCGCCCAGGCGCTCGACGACGAGGGGGTCCTCCCCCAGGAGAGCCGCCGGCGGGTCACCGGGGCAGCGGTCCGGGACTTCATCCGGCGCAACCTGCACGACCCGGAGCTGACCCCGCCCGCGATCGCCGCCGCGCACCACATCTCGCTCAGCTATCTGCACCGGGTCTTCCAGGAGCAGACGCCCGGGGAATCCGGGGAGACGGTCGCCGCCTGGATCCGCGCCCGCCGGATGGAGGCCGCCCGGCGCGACCTCGCGGACCCCGCGCTGCGCGCCACGCCGATCCACGTCATCGGGGCCCGCTGGGGCTTCCCGCGGGCCTCCGACTTCACCCGCGCCTACCGCGCCCACCACGGCGCGCCGCCCGGCGAACACCGGCCCGGGACGCCGCCGCGACGGTAGCCGCCCCGGACGCGCGAGCCCGGGGCGGCGGGGTGCGGGCGGTCCGTCAGACGGCGGTGAACCAGGCCGTCGTGTCCGCCGGGAGCTTCGCCTCGCCGGCGGCGGTCGCGTCGACCTCACCGCTCGCGAGCAGCACGCGTCCGTACGCCGGGGTCGTGACCGGCTCCGCCGTCGTGTTCGTCACGCACACGAACTCCCCGCGGCGGAAGGCCAGGACGCCGGCCGGCGCCTTCAGCCACTCCACCGAGTCGCCCGCGCCCAGCTCGGGCCGAGCGCGGCGGATGCCGAGGGCCGAGCGGTACAGCTCCAGCGTCGAACCCGGCACGCCTTCCTGTGCCTCCACGCTCAGCTCGCCCCAGCCGGCGGGCTGGGGCAGCCAGCTGCCGCCGTCGCCGAAGCCGTACGAGGAGCCCTCGCGCGTCCACGGGATCGGGACGCGGCAGCCGTCGCGGAACCCGTCCTGGCCCGCGCCGCGGAAGTACGCCGGGTCCTGGCGCACCTCGTCGGCCAGGTCGACGACGTCCGGGAGGCCGAGCTCCTCGCCCTGGTAGACGTAGGCCGAGCCGGGGAGCGCGAGCATCAGCAGGGTCGCCGCCCGCGCCCGCCGCAGGCCGACCTCGCGGTCGCCCGCCGTACGGATCTGGGTGCCCAGGCCCGGCGGGTTGGCGAAGCGGGTGGCGTGCCGCGTGACGTCGTGGTTGGAGAGCACCCAGGTGGCGGGGGCGCCGACGGGGCGCATCGCCTCCAGGGTGCGGTCGACGACCTCGCGCAGCTGCTCCGCGTCCCACTCGGTGGCCAGGTACTGGAAGTTGAAGGCCTGGTGGAGTTCGTCGGGGCGGACGTAGTTCGCGGTGCGCTCGACGGTCGGGGTCCACGCCTCGGCGACGAAGATGCGCTCGCCGGAGTACTCGTCGAGGATCAGGCGCCACTGGCGGTAGATCTCGTGGACGCCGTCCTGGTCGAAGAACGGCATGACATCGTTGCCCAGCAGTTTCAGCTGGTCGTGGGAGCCGAGGTCCGGCAGACCCGCCGCCTTGACCAGGCCGTGGGCCACGTCGATGCGGAAGCCGTCGACGCCCATGTCCAGCCAGAAGCGCAGGACGGAGCGGAACTCGTCGCCGACCGCCGGGTGCTCCCAGTTGAAGTCGGGCTGCTCGGGCGCGAAGAGGTGCAGGTACCACTCGCCGGGGGTGCCGTCCGGCTCCGTGACCCGGGTCCAGGCGGGGCCGCCGAAGATGGACTCCCAGTCGTTCGGCGGGAGTTCGCCGTCCGCGCCCTTGCCGGGGCGGAAGTGGTAGCGGTCGCGCAGCGACGAGCCGGGGCCCTCGCGCAGGGCCCGCTTGAACCACTCGTGCTGGTCGGAGGAGTGGTTCGGGACCAGGTCGACGATGATCCGCAGACCCGCTTCACGGGCGTCGCGGATGAGCGCGTCGGCGTCCAGCAGGTTGCCGAACATGGGGTCGACAGCGCGGTAGTCGGCGACGTCGTAGCCGGCGTCGGCCTGCGGGGAGGCGTAGAAGGGGCTGAGCCACACGGCGTCCACACCGAGGTCGCGCAGGTACGGGAGACGGGAGCGTACGCCTTCCAGGTCACCCATGCCGTCGCCGTTGCTGTCGGCGAAGCTGCGCGGGTACACCTGGTAGATCACCGCGTCCCGCCACCAGTCACGGCGCTTGGCGACGGTGACGACGGCCGAGGTGGGGGTGGGGGCCGGGGCTGCGGAGGGCTGCTGGCTCATGGCTTCCTTGATGCTATGGGGGTCCCCCCGCTCGAGCGCAGCCGAGGGTGGGGGGAGGAGTCGTTTGGTCAGGGGTACGACGACGGATGACGAGGCGGTCGCGATCACAGCGGGGTCGGATGGTGATCGCGACCGCCCCGGGTTCACAAAGGACCGGGCAGGTCCGGTGGCGTCATGCGGTCCGCCGGCGGAGCGTCACCCCTTGGTGCCGCCCGCGGTGAGACCGGTCACCAGGTTCTTCTGCACGAGGTAGAAGAACACGGCGGCGGGTATCGCGATCAGCACGGCGGTGGCGGCCATCAGGTTGCGCTGGGCGTCGTGCTCGCTGACGAAGGACTGGAGACCCACGGCCAGGGTGTACTTGTCGTCGCTGAGCATGAACGTCGACGCGAACGCGACCTCGCTGAACGCGGTGAGGAAGTTGTAGAAGGCGGCCACCGCGAGACCGGGCTTGGCGAGCGGCAGGATCAGCCGGAAGAAGGTGCCGAACGGGGTGAGCCCGTCCACCCGTCCCGCCTCGTCGATCTCGAAGGGGATGGTGTCGAAGTACCCCTTGAGCAGCCAGGCGCTGTACGGGATGACCGTCGTGCAGTAGACGAGGACCAGACCGAAGTAGTTGTCGATGAGCTTCAGGTCCGAGAGGATCTGGTACATCGGCACCATCAGCACCGCGACCGGGAACATCTGGGTGACGAGCAGGACCCACATGAACTTCTTGTAGCCGGGGAAGCGCATGCGGGAGACGGCGTAGCCGGTGGTGGCGGCGATCAGCACGCCGATGGCCGTGGTGCCGAGCGTGACGATGAGCGAGCTCTTCAGCCAGTCGAAGAACTTGGTGTGCTCGAGGACGAACGTGTAGTTGTCGAACGTCATCTTGTTCCAGATGCCGGCCGGGTGCAGATAGTCGTCCTTGTCCGGGCCGAGGGACAGGTAGACCAGCCAGCCGATCGGGAAGAGCGCGATGACGCTCGCGACGCTCAGGATGCCGTGGGAGGCGAGGGAGCCGGCGAGGCTGTTCTCGCCGCGGCGGCGGGCCCGGCGGGGCGTCTTCGCGGAGCGCTGCTCGGGTACGGCGGCGGAGGTCTCGGTCGTGGTGGTACTCATGGGAACTCCTGCCTCAGATCGCGAGCTGCTGCTCGTTGCGGTTCAGCCAGCGGCGGTAGAACGAGGTGAAGACGATCAGGATGGCCAGCAGCAGGATGCCGTAGGCCGCGGACTGGGCGAAGTCACGCGGCTGCTGTCCGAAGCCGAGGTAGTACGCCCAGGTGACGAGGATCTGCGCGTCGGGCGCGGTGTTGCCGAACAGCAGGAAGATGACGGCGAACTGGTTGAAGGTCCAGATGATGCCGAGCAGGACCACGGTCGAGCTGACGGACCTCAGGCCCGGCAGGGTGACGTAGCGGAACCGCTGCCAGGCGCTGGCGCCGTCCATCTCGGCGGCCTCGTAGAGGGAGGCGTCGATGGCCTGGAGGCCGCCGAGCAGCGAGATCATCATGAACGGCACACCGCACCAGGTGTTGACCATGATCGCGGCGAACCGCTGCCAGAAGGTGTCCTCGAGCCACAGCGGCGAGGGCAGGTGCAGGAAGTCCAGGGCGGAGTTGATGATGCCGCCGTCGGCGAGCATGAACCGCCAGCCGAAGACCGTGACGAAGGTGGGCACCGCCCACGGCAGCACCAGGATCAGCCGGTACAGGGTCCGTCCGCGCAGCTTCTGGTTGAGCAGCAGCGCGAGGCCGAGTCCGATGCCGTAGTGCAGGGCGACACAGGCCGCCGTCCACACGATCGTCCAGATGAAGTGCGACCAGAAGCGGTCGTAGGCCGTCGGGCCCCACAGGATGTCGGCGTAGTTGTCGAGGCCGATGAACTTGTAGGTGGCGTCGATGTGGTTGACGCCGATCGTGCGCGCCGTGTTCAGGCTGTTGGCGTCCGTCAGCGTCAGGTACAGGCCGTACACCAGCGGGTACAGCACGAGCACGCCGAGGACGACCGCCACCGGGGCGATCATGGCGTACGCGTACCAGTGCTTCTGGTAGCCGCGCCTCAGGCGCCCGGCCGGCCCGGGCCTCGGCTCACGGTCACCGCGGCGCTTGCCGGTCGCGCGGTCGATGGCGACTGTCATGGTTCGACACCTTCTGGGTCTTCACGCTGGATCGTCGGCGGAGGGGTACTGCTCACGGGCTGACAGGCCGGTGGCCGCCGGGTCCCTCCCCCTCGTGAGGTGCGGGATCCGGCGGCCACGCGGACTCACTTGCTGAAGTCCGGCACCAGCTTGGCGATGGCGAGCTCGGCGTTGCTCAGGCCCTTGTCGAGGCTCTCCTTGCCGCCCGCGATCTTGGGCAGTTCGGTGTCGAGCGGACCCCACAGGGAGCTGTACTCCGGCAGCGCCGGGCGCGGCTGGGCGGCGGACAGCACCGTCTGGTAGCCGGCGATGCCCGGGTCGGCCTTGACGGCGGCGGTGTAGGCGTCGTCGCGGGTCGGCAGCGTGGAGTTCTTCTGGGCGACGGTCGCCTGGCTCGACGCGGACGTCATGAAGTTGAGGAACTTCAGGGACGCGGCCTGGTGGGCCTTGTCGGAGCCCGCGTAGACCGAGAGGTTGTGGCCGCCGGTCGGGGCGCCCGCCTTGCCGGCGGAGCCGGCCGGGACGGTGGCGATGCCGAGGTTGGCCTTGTCGGCGAAGGCGCTGCCCTTGTAGAAGTTCGTGATCTCCCACGGGCCCTGGACGATCGCGGCGACCTTGCCGTTGACGAAGGCGTCCTGGATGTGGGCGTAGGCGTCGGCGGTGGTGTCCGCCTTGTGCAGGCCCTTGCCGTCGAAGAGACCGAGCCAGGTGCCGTACGCCTTCTTCGCGGCCGCCGAGTTGACGGTGATCTTCTTGGCGTCGGCGTCGACGGTGTCGGTGCCCTCGCCGTAGAGGAAGGACTGGGCGTAGTAGGCCTGGGTGGAGCCCCAGTAGCCGTCGACGCCGGTCTTGGCCTTGATGGTGGCCGCGGCGGTCTTCAGGTCGTCCCAGGTCTTGGGGGCCTCGGTGATGCCGGCCTTGGCGAAGAGGGCCTTGTTGTAGACCAGGGCGAGGGTGTCGGTGACGATCGGCACGCCGTACGTCTTGCCCTCGTACTTGGCCTGCTCGATCAGGTTCGGCTTGAAGGCGGACTGGTCCTTGAGGGCCTCGGTGCCGTCCAGGGGCAGGAAGTAGCCCTTCTTGGCGAAGGCGGGCGTCCAGCCGACCTCGGAGCGCAGCACGTCCGGGGCACCGGAGGCGCCGGCCGCCGTGTCGAACTTGTTCTGCGCCTGGTCGAAGGGCACGTTGACGTACTTGACCTTGATGTCCTTGTTGGCGGCCTCGAACTGCTTGACCAGGGCCTGGTACGTCGGCGCCTCATTGGTGGCGTTGGAGGTGTCCCACCAGGTGATGGTGACCGGCCCGGACGAGTTGTCGCTGCCGCTGTCGTCCCCGCCGCAGGCCGTCGCCGCGAGGGCGAGGGACGCCACGAGCGCGGTGGCCGCTATGCCACGCCGCATGAGTTTCTCCTTGAGGGTGAGAGCCCGTTTAGCTACAGGAAGCGGTCCCGTCCGCTGTCCTGCCGACTCCGACCGCGCCGTTGCTGCCGTCGGGCGACGTGAACGTAACAGCGTTGTAAGCGGCACGAAAGACCTTGCAGCAAAAAAGTGCAAGACATCTCCGAAGTTATCCGCGCGTGACCCCTGCGTGACCTCCCCTCGACCGCCACGGGACCGTAGTTGTCGCGGTGGACAGGCCTCATAGCGGGACACGGGGGCACTGTGCAAGACTCTGCAAGCTCTTGCCATCACTTTCACGAGGGAGTGCGATGACGCAGCAGCCCGCGCGCCGTTCACCAGGTCGCCCACGGCGTCCGGTCGGTGTGCAAGTCAGCGGCCGACCGGTACAGTCCACCCCTGTGACCACACGGCTTGCCGACATCGCTGCGCAGGCGGGGGTGAGCGAAGCGACCGTCAGCCGCGTTCTCAACGGCAAGCCCGGTGTCGCCGCCACCACCCGTCAGTCCGTGCTCGCCGCGCTGGACGTCCTCGGGTACGAGCGCCCGGTCCGTCTGCGCCAGCGCAGCGCGGGCCTGGTCGGCCTCATCACGCCGGAGCTGGAGAACCCGATATTCCCGGCCCTGGCCCAGGTCATCGGACAGGCGCTGACCCGCCAGGGCTACACCCCGGTCCTCGCCACCCAGACCCCGGGCGGTTCCACCGAGGACGAGCTGACCGAGATGCTGGTCGACCGCGGCGTCGCCGGCATCATCTACGTCTCGGGACTGCACGCGGACACCACGGCCGACATGCAGCGCTACGAGCAGCTGCGCGCCCAGGGCGTCCCCTTCGTGCTGGTGGACGGGTTCTCGCCGAAGGTGCAGGCCCCGTTCATCTCGCCGGACGACCGGGCGGCCATGACGCTCGCCGTCACCCACCTCGTCTCGCTCGGCCACACCCGGGTCGGCCTGGCCCTCGGCCCCAAGCGGTTCGTGCCGGTCCAGCGCAAGATCGAGGGGTTCGTCAGGGCGGTCCAGGAGCAACTGCACCTCGGCCCCGAGACGATCGAGACCGAGCTGGTCCAGCACTCCCTGTACACGCTGGAGGGCGGTCAGGCCGCGACCAACGCCCTGATCGACCGCGGCTGCACGGCGATCGTCTGCGCCAGCGACATGATGGCGCTGGGCGCGATACGCGCGGCCCGTCAGCGGGGTCTCGAGGTGCCGCAGGACGTCTCGGTCGTCGGTTTCGACGACTCGCCCCTGATCGCCTTCACGGACCCGCCGCTCACCACCGTCCGCAAGCCGGTCCCCGCGATGGGCCAGGCCGCCGTCCGCACGCTCCTGGAGGAGATCGGCGGGACCCCGGCGCCCCACAGCGAGTTCGTGTTCATGCCGGAGCTGGTGGTGCGCGGCTCGACCGCCTCCGCGCCCGGGGACCGCAATCGTCCGTAGGGCGCGGACACCGCGGTGACTCCCGGTACGCCCGCAGTAGACGCGGGGGTACCGCTGCCGTAGGAAGTGCGGGCCGGACCCGACCGGGGGATGATCGGGGCCAGAGGTCTTTTCTGGCAGACTTTATGTCCATGGGTGAATCGACTGTGACGCCACTGGAAGGCCGTGAGCAGGCCCTTCCGCAGCCCGTCACGGCCGCACCCCGACAGCGCCGGTTCGGCCGGCTGCGCGCCCCCCGGCGCCCCCGTCTCTGGTTCGAGATCCTTCTCATCGCGGTGAGTTACTGGACGTACTCGCTGGTGCGCAACGCGGTCCCCGAACAGCGGGCCGAGGCGCTGCGCAACACGGACTGGATCTGGCGCGCCGAGCACAGCCTGGGACTCGCGGTGGAGAAGTCCGTCAACCACGCGGTCAACTCGGTGACCTGGCTGATCGTCGGGATGAACTACTACTACGCCACCCTGCACTTCGTCGTCACGCTGACCGTGCTGGTCTGGCTGTACCGCCGTCATCCGGGCCGGTACGCGGCGACGCGGCTGGTGCTCTTCGCGACCACGGCCGTCGCCCTGGTCGGCTACTACCTGTATCCGCTCGCGCCGCCGAGGCTGATGCCGGGCGGCGGCTTCGTCGACACGGTGATGGTCCACCAGACGTGGGGCTCGATGGCGTCCGGCGACCTCAAGCACATGTCGAACCAGTACGCGGCGATGCCGTCCATGCACATCGGCTGGTCCCTGTGGTGCGGCCTGACCGTCTTCGCGCTGGCCCGGCTGCCCTGGGTGCGGATCCTGGGCCTGCTCTACCCGGCGGCGACCCTGGTGGTCATCGTCGCGACGGCCAACCACTTCTGGCTCGACGCCGTCGGCGGCCTCCTGTGCCTCGCCTTCGGTTTCGCCGTCGCCCGCCTCTGGTACGGCGCCCTCCCCTACGCCCTGCCGAGACGGATCCCCGCGAAGAAGCCCCACGGCGCCCCGGCGCGCCCCGCGAAGTCCTGACGGACCCGCGGGGCCGGGGGGCCGGGAGTGTTCAGGGCCGACCGTGGTGGGTCACGTGGCCGCCGGTCACGGTGAGCCGCACCGGCGCCTCGGCCAGTTCGTCCGGCGGGGCGTCGACCGGGTCGAGACCCAGGACGGTGAGGTCGGCACGGTGACCGACGGCGATCCGTCCCGCCGACCCGTCCTCCCCCGCGGCGCGGGCCGCGTGCGTGGTGCAGCCCTCCAGTGCCTCCAGCCCGGTCAGACCGGCGCGGCCCGAAGCCGCGCCCCGGGGCGTGCGGGCGTCGGCCAGCACGGCCCGTACGTCGTAGTGCGCGATGGGCCAGTCCGAGCCCAGGGCCACCGTCGCGCCGGCGTCGCGCAGGTCCCGCAGCCGCCAGGCCCGCCCGGCGCGGGCCCCGCCGAGCCGCCGCGACCACTCGTCGGTGCCGTCGGCCCGGGTGTACGCCGTGTGCGGCGGCTGCATCGACGCGGCCACGCCCAGCTCGGCGAACCGGGGCAGCAGGGCGTCGGGCACGGTCTCGATGTGCTCGACCCGGTGCCGTCCTCGTCCGCCCGCCCCGAGCCCCGCGACCACGTCCAGCACATGCCGTACGGCGGCGTCACCGATGGCGTGGGTGGCGGTCCGCACGCCGGCCGCGTGCAGCCGGCGCACGGCCGCCGCGTAGGCGCGGGGGTCCGGCCAGAACGCGGCCGTCCCCTGCCCGTGGCAGTCCGCGTGCTCCAGCCAGGCGGTGCCTCCCTCGACGGTCCCGTCCATGAAGAACTTGACCCCGTCGACCACCCAGTGCCGCCCGCCGCGGCCCTGTCCGGCGATCAGTTCCGCGAGGTCCGCCTCGCCGGCCCCCGGCATGCACCAGGGGGCGAACCGCAGCCGCACCGGCAGGACGGTCTCCCGGGCGACCGCCCCGACCAGTTCCGCGTCGCCCGCGTCCATGACGTGCGCCCCGGTCAGTCCGGTGGCGGCCATCGCCGTGAGCAGCCCGACCAGCCGCTCGCGGCGGGCGGCGTAGGAGGGGCGGGGCGCGACCCGTGCCACCAGGTCCATGGCGGCGTGCTCGACCAGGTGTCCGGTGGGCCGTCCGTCCGCGTCGCAGACCACCTGCGACCGCTGGGTGAAGGCCCGCGCCCCGGTCACCCCGGCCGCGGCGAGCGCGGCGCCGTCGGCCAGCGCGGAGTGACCGTCGTACAGCCGCAGGAAGGCCGGGGTGTTACCCAGCACGTCCTCCACCAGCGCCCGGTCCACGGGCCGGCCACCGAACACGTTGTGGTCGAGCCCGTACCCGAGCACCCACCCGTCGGTCCGCTCGGCCCCGGCGAGTGCCGAGCGCAGCCCGGCAATCTCCGTCACGCCCGACAGATCGACGCCGGTCGCCATGTCCAGCCCCCACACGGGGTGGCTGTGGGCGTCCACCAGTCCGGGCACGAGGTGCGCGCCCGCGAGGGGGATCACCTCGGTGCCCGGCCCGCGCCAGTCGCGTACGTCGCTCTCGTCGCCGACCGCCGTGATCACCCCGTCGCGCACGGCGACGGCGGTGGCGTACGGCCGGGCGGGGTCGAGGGTACGGACCTTCGCACCGGCGAGGATCAGATCGGGGGCGGTCATGACTCGGTGAACTCCTTCGCGGCGGGGGTGGGTCCGGCGGCCGGCCCGGTGGACGTTGCGGCGGTCGGGGCGTCCACGCGGGACGGATCGACGGGTCGGTCGGGGTCGACGGGTCGGTCGGGGTCGGCCGGCTCGGCGGCGAAGTTCGCGTAGAGCAGCGGGCGTTCGCGGCGCAGCCACCACGCGAGGACGAGACCCACGACGAACACGGCGGGCGCGAGGGCGATCAGGACGGCGTTCACGGTGCTGGACGCCCCGGTGAACAGGTCGATGTGGGTGACGACGAGCCCTATCGCGGTGGCGAGCAGGACCGCCGCGAGGACCGGCGCGGCGATCGTGCGCAGCGCGCCCTCCTGGTGCCGCACCCGCCGGAAGTAGCAGGGCACGGCGATCGCGGCGATCAGCTGGAGCACGAACAGGCCGATCATGCCCGGGGTGTTGACCCACAGCAGCAGCTGTCCGTACGGGTCGGCGCCCGCCGCCCAGAACGCGAGCACGACCGCGGCGCCGAGCACGGTCTGGGCGATGCCCGCCGCGTACGGGGAGCGGTGCCGGGGGTGGATGCGGCCCAGCGCGGCGGGCAGGACGCCCTCCTCGGCGAGGGCGAGGGAGTACCGGTTGATGGCGTTGTGGAAGGCGAGGAGGGAGGCGAGGACGCTGGTGACGATGAAGACGTGCATCAGGTCGGCCGCCCAGCCGCCGACATAGGTGGTGATGGCGGAGAAGAAGAGCCCGCCGGGGTCCTTGGCGGCGGCCGCGATCACCCCCGCGTCGCCGAAGGCCTGGACGACGATCCACACGATGAAGGCGTAGAAGAGCCCGAGGAACGCGACGGCCGCGTAGGTGGCCCGCGGTACGGTCCGCTCGGGGTCGCGCGCCTCGCGCCGGTAGATGACGGTCGACTCGAATCCGGTGAAGGCGGCGAAGGCGAAGGCCAGGACGACGGCCGTGCCGGACACGAACACGTGGCCGGGGGCGAACGACTCCCCCGACAGGCCGTGCGCGCCGCCCTTGAGCAGCACTCCTCCCGCGAGCAGGACCAGGATGCCGGTCTCCGCGACGAGCAGGACGCCGAGCACCTTGGCGCCGAACTCGATGGAGCGGTAGCCGCCGTAGCCGATGAGCAGCAGGCCCGCGAGGGCGAGCGGCAGCCAGGGGACGTCGACGCCGAAGAGGGCCCGCAGGGTGTCGTGGCCGGCCGAGCCGAGGAGGCCGTAGACGCCGATCTCCATGCCGTTGTAGCCGATCAGCGCGAGCAGCGCGGCGCCGATGCCGACGGGGCGGCCCAGGCCGCGGGTGATGTACGCGTAGAACGCTCCGCCGCTTCGCACGTGGCGGCTCATGGTGGTGAAGCCCACGGCGAAGACGGTGAGCGTGATGCCGGCGATGAGGTAGCCGGCCGGGGCGCCGATGCCGCCGAGCAGGATCGCGAGGGGGGCGACGCCCGCCATGACGGTGAGCGGGGCGGCGGCGGAGACGACGAAGAAGGCGATGTCGGCGGTACCGAGGGAACCGGGGCGGAGGGTCGCCGCGGGGGGCGGCGTTCTCCGCTCGTGGGCGGTGTCGGACATGGGGAAGCCCTTCGAGCGCGTCGGGACGGGAGGGTTCCGGGCGTGCGGGATGACCGGCGTTGCCGGGGCGGGCCCATGGCGGGGGCGCCTGGCGGACCCGTAAATCTAAAGGCTTTCGGTTTTGGCAATGTAGCCTCCTCCTGGGCATCCGGGAAGCCCTCATCGCACCTTCGGGGGGAGAACACCTTCATGGGACGGCCGCGCACACCGCTTCTGGACCGCGAGCGCATCACCGAGACCGCCCTGCAACTCGTCGACGAGCAGGGCGACTTCAGCGTCCCGCAGATCGCGAAGCGGCTCGGGGCGCAGACCGGCTCGGTGTACCACCACGTGGACGGCCGGGACGGCATAGTGGAGCTGCTGCGGGAGCGGGTCGCGTCCGCGATCGACCCGAGCACCCTGGACGCCGCTCCCTGGGACGCGGCCCTGGAGGCCTGGGCGCGCTCCTACCGGGCCGCGTTCGCCGCGCACCCCAGGGCGATCCCGCTCCTGATGACCTCACCCGTGCGCGCGCCCCGCGTCCTGGAGCAGTACGAGCGGGCGGTGACGCTCCTGCTGGACGCGGGGTTCGCGCCGCGTTCGGTGATGCCGCTGATCGTCGCCCTGGAGAACCTGGTGCTGGGTTCGGCCCTGGATCTGGCGGCCCCCGAGACGATGTGGGAGCTGACGGCGGACACGGCCACCCCCCGGCTGGCCGAGGCGCTGACGGCGGTCGGCCCCGACCGCGCCGACCGGGCGTTCGAGGTGGGCCTGACGGGCCTGATGAACCACGCGCGGGCCCTGCGGACGGCGGACACCGCCTAGCCGGACCCGGCGGGCCCCGGCGGGACACGCCCCCGGCCGGACACGCCCCCGGCCGGACACGCCGGGCCGGAGCCGTTACCCGAGGCCGTCACCCGAAGCCACTGCCGTTGTCAGCTCGCCCGCGCGGCCTGCTTCAGCGCGTCGACGAAGGCGTCCAGCGCGGGCTGGGCGGGCGCCGTCGCGCGGGTCACCGCCTGGATGACCCGTACCGGCACCGGATCGCGCACCTCCCGCACGACGACCCCCGGGTGCCGGCTGCCGAGCCCCAGCCGGGGCACCAGGCTCACGCCCAGCCCGGCGGCCACGAAGCCCTGGGCGGTCATGTAGTCCTCGCTCTGCACCGCGAACCCCGGCCGGAACCCGGCCGCCGCGCACGCGTCGAGCTGGGCGTCCAGACAGGGCCCCGGCCACTCGCTGCCCACGAAGGGCTCCTCGGCCAGCTCGGCCAGCCGCACGCTCCGCCGCCCGGCGAGCCGGTGCCCGCGCGGCAGGACGGCGAGGTAGGGATCGTCGAGCAGACGGGTCAGCCGTACGCCGTCGCCCCGCAGTTCCGCGCTTCCCACCAGCAGCGCCAGATCGGCCCGGCCCTCCCGCACCTCCGCCGACGGGTCCTGCGGATCGGCCGTCAGCCGCAGATCGACGCGGACGCCGGGGTGCGCCTCGCGCAGCCGCGCCACGGCCGGTGCGACCAGACCGGCGCCGGCGGTGGCGAAGTACCGCACCGCCAGCTGCCCGGTGCGCCCGGCGAGCAGGTCGGCGAGCGCGGTCTCGGCCTCGGCGAGCTGCCGTCCGATGGCGTCCGCGTACCCGGTGAGCAGGAGCCCGGCGGCCGTGGGCCGCACTCCGCGCCCGACCCGCTCCAACAGGGGGGCGCCGGCCTCCTTCTCCAGAGCGGCGATCTGCTGGCTGATCGCGGACGGCGTGTAGCCCAGGGCGGCGGCCGCCCCCGTCACGGACCCGTTGCCCACGACAGCCCGCAGCACCTGCATCCGCCGCACATCGATCATGCAAGTCTCCTCATCATGCAGTCCACCTTAACGAACCGTCCAGAACATTTCACTTGTCCTGACAGATCGCGCGGGCGACCGTAGAGGGCATGCCCCTCGCCTCCACGCTCCGCATGGCCGCGCTCGCCCTCTTCTGGGGCTCCGGCTTCCTCTTCATCAAGCTGGCCCTGACCCACGGCCTGACGCCCGCCCAGATCACCGTCGTCCGCTGCGCCCTGGGCACGGCCGTCCTGCTCCTGCTGGCCCGCCGGGCGGGGCAGCGCCTGCCCCGCTCCCGGGGCACCTGGCGCCACCTCGCCGTCGCCGCCCTCTTCTGCAACGCGCTGCCCTTCGCGCTCTTCGCGCTCGGCGAGCGGCACCTCGACTCGGGTGTCGCGGGCGTCCTCAACGCCACCACCCCGCTCTGGTCCCTGCTCATCGGCATCGGCCTGGGCACGGAACGGGCGCTGCGTCCGGTACGGCTGGCCGGGCTCGCCCTCGGCTTCGCCGGGACCGTCCTGATCTTCGCGCCCTGGCACCACGGGGGCCTCCTC
Organism: Streptomyces asoensis; assembly: GCF_016860545.1. NCBI lineage: Bacteria > Bacillati > Actinomycetota > Actinomycetes > Kitasatosporales > Streptomycetaceae > Streptomyces > Streptomyces asoensis. The sequence continues at coordinate 251,047 of NZ_BNEB01000001.1, forward strand.
AGCGGGCCCGCCCTGTTCCTGCTGGGCGCGGCGGCGAGCTACGCGGTGGCCTTCGCCTACATGGCCCGGCACCTGACGGCCTCGGACACCCCGCTGGCCATGTCGGCGGCCCAGCTCCTCGCGGCCACCGCCTGGAGCACCCTCGCCCTGCCCACGGCGGGGGCTTTCCGCCCCGACGTCACCGCCCTGCTCGCCGTCCTCGCCCTGGGCGTCCTGGGCACCGGCGTGACCTTCTACCTCAACTACCGGCTGATAGCGGACGAGGGACCGACCACGGCGGCGTCGGTCGGCTACCTGCTCCCCGTCGTGTCGGTCGCGCTGGGCGCGGTGGTCCTGGACGAGCACATCGGCGCACGGGTCGTCGCGGGCATGGCGGTGGTGCTGGTGGGCGTGGGACTGACCCGGCGCGGCCCGGCGTCCCGCACCCCCGTACCGGCGGCCCCGCGCCACGGGAGCGCCTCGTCAGCCGCCTCCGGCCCCGCCTCCCGCTCCGCCGCCCGACCGACCGCCTGACACGCCCTAGCCGCCGTAGAACAGCTCGTCCACCACCGCGCGGGCGCGGCGGGCGGTGCGGCGGTAGTCGTCCAGCATGTCGCCGACCCGCCCCGGCCCGTACCCCAGGTACCGTCCCACGGCGACCAGTTCGCGCGGGTCGGAGGGGAAGGTGTCCCCGGCGCGACCGCGTACGAGCATCACCGCGTTGCGCACCCGGGTGGCCAGCACCCACGCCTCGTCCAGCGTCGCCGCGTCCTCGTCGCCGATGAGTCCGGCCTCGCGCGCGGCGGCGAGGGCCTCGCGGGTGCGGGTGGTGCGCAGCCCCGGGCGCGTCGCCGCGTGCCGCATCTGGACCAGCTGCACGGTCCATTCGACGTCGGAGAGACCGCCCGGTCCGAGCTTGGTGTGCAACTTGGGATCGGTGCCCCGGGGCAGCCGCTCCGACTCCATACGGGCCTTGAGCCGCCGGATCTCCCGGGCGGCGTCCTCGGTGAGCCCGCCCGCCGGATACCGCAGCGGGTCGATCAGCTCGATGAACCGCCGCCCCAACCCCTCGTCACCGGCGACGACTTCGGCGCGCAGCAGGGCCTGCGACTCCCAACCGAGCGACCAGCGACGGTAGTAGGCCTCGTACGACTTCAACGTGCGCACGAGAGGACCTGACTTGCCCTCGGGCCGCAGGTCCGCGTCGATGAGCAGGGGCGGGTCGGCGCTCGGGATCTGGAGCAGCCGGCGCATCTCGGAGACGACCTTGTTCGCGGCCTGTCCGGCCTCCCGCTCGTCGACGCCGTCCCGGGGCTCGTGCACGAACAGCACGTCGGCGTCGGAGCCGTAGCCCAGTTCGTGGCCGCCGAAGCGGCCCATGCCGATGACGGCGAACCGGGTGGGCAGCGAGTCGCCCCAGCCGTCGCGCACCACCGCGCGCAGGGTACCGGCCAGGGTGGCGGCGGTGATGTCGGAGACGGCCCCGCCCACCAGGTCCACGAGGGCGCCCTGGTCGGCTTCGACCGGCTGCGCCTCCGTCCCGTAGGAGGCGACGATGTCGGCCGCGCAGGTGCGGAACAGCTCACGCCGGCGGACCCCGCGGGCCGCGGTGACGGCCTGCTCCGCCCCGTCGGCGCGGCGCACCGCGGCGAGCGTCTCCTGCTCCAGGTGCGCGCGCCCGCGCGGCTCCAGCCCGCCGGCGTCCCCGTCACCGAGCAGCGCCACCGCTTCGGGTGCCCGCATCAGCAGGTCGGGGGCGAGCCGCCCGGCGGACAGCACGCGCGCGAGGTTCTCCGCCGCGGCGCCCTCGTCCCTCAGCAGCCGCAGGTACCAGGGCGTCTTGCCGAGGGCGTCCGACACCTTGCGGAAGTTGAGCAGGCCCGCGTCCGGGTCGGCGGAGTCCGCGAACCAGCCGAGCAGGACGGGCAGCAGGGTGCGCTGGATGGCCGCCTTGCGCGAGACCCCGGAGGCCAGCGCCTCCAGGTGGCGCAGCGCGGACGCGGGATCGGCGTACCCGAGCGCGACCAGCCGCTCCCGGGCCGCCTTCGGGCTCAACCTGGTCTCACCGGGCGCCAGTTGGGCGACGGCGTCGAGCAGCGGCCGGTAGAACAGCTTCTCGTGCAGCCGCCGGACGACGGCGGCGTGCCGCTTCCACTCCTGGCCCAGCTCGGCGACCGGGTCGGTGCGCAGGCCGAGGGAGCGGCCCAGCCGCCGCAGGTCGGCGTCGGCCTCGGGCACCAGATGGGTGCGGCGCAGCCGGTAGAGCTGGATGCGGTGCTCCATGGACCGCAGGAAGCGGTAGGCGACGTCGAGCTGCTCGGCGTCGGCGCGCCCGACGTAACCTCCCGCGGCGAGCGCCTGGAGGGCGTCGAGGGTGGTGCCGCTGCGCAGCGAGGCGTCGGCCCTGCCGTGCACCAGTTGCAGCAGCTGCACGGCGAACTCGACGTCCCGCAGGCCCCCGGGCCCGAGCTTCAGTTCCCGCTCGACCTCGGCGACGGGGATGTTCTCGACGACCCGCCGCCGCATCCGCTGTACGTCGACGACGAAGTTCTCCCGCTCGGCGGCCTGCCACACCAGGGGGTCGACGGCGGCGACGTACTCGGCGCCGAGCGCGAGGTCGCCGGCCACCGGCCGTGCCTTCAGCAGGGCCTGGAACTCCCAGGTCTTGGCCCACCGCTGGTAGTAGGCGAGATGGCTGGAGAGCGTCCGCACCAGCGGCCCGTTGCGGCCCTCGGGTCGCAGGTTCGCGTCGACGGGCCAGATGGAGCCCTCGACGGTGGTCTCGGAGCAGATCCGCATCAGGTGCGAGGCGAGCCTGGTCGCGGACCGCAGCGCCTTGCCCTCGTCCGCGCCCTCGGCGGCCTCCCCCACGAAGATCACGTCGACGTCGGAGACGTAGTTCAGCTCGTGGCCGCCGCACTTGCCCATCGCGATGACGGCGAGCCGGCACAGCGCGGCGTCCTCGGGCGCGGCGGCCTCGGCGAGGCGGAGCGCGGCCCGCAGGGTGGCGGTCGCGAGGTCGGCGAGCTCGGCAGCGGTCTGCGCGACGTCGGTGGTCCCGCACACGTCCCGTGCGGCGATCGACAGCAGGCAGCGCCGGTAGGCGACGCGCAGCGACACGGGGTCCGTGGCCTCGGCCAGTCCCCGTACGAACTCCTCCACGCCGGGATGCAGGTCCCGGGGTTCGTACGTGACCAGCGCCTCCCAGTCGCGCGGGTGCCGGGCGAGGTGGTCGGCGAGGGCGGCGGACGCCCCCAGTACGCCGAGCAGCCGGTCGCGCAGCGGCTTGGCCGCTATCAGCGTGTCGAGCAGTTCCTGGCGGGCGGTCTGCCCCGGCTGCGCCTCCAGCAGCCGGACGAGGCCGTGCAGGGCGAGATCGGGGTCGGCGGTGCCGCCGAGGGCCTCCAGCAGGAAGGGGTCGTCGCGCACCGGGGACAGCTCGGGCCCGTCCAGCAGCCGCTCGGCGGCGGAGGGATCGGTGAAGCCGTGCCGCAGCAGCCGTGTGAAGGTGCTGCTCCTGCGCCCCGGCGCCATCATCCCCGGCCCTCCCTCGGATCAAGGTCGTACGCACCTGAGCGTAACCCGCCCCCTTCGGTGGCGCCCCGGACCGGTTTCCGGTTCTGTGGGACTTCGGGCCCTGCGGGAGCACGGGTTCTGTGAGACTTCGGGTTCTCCGAACAGCGACGGCCGCGACGAAGGAGTCAAGCCATGGACATGACCCTAGAGGTGATCCTGCTGCCGGTGTCCGACGTGGACCGGGCCAAGGAGTTCTACCGCGACAAGGTCGGCTTCCACGTCGACCTCGACGGCGAGGTCATGGAAGGGGTGCGCATCGTCCAGCTCACCCCGCCGGGCTCGGGCTGCTCGATCGCCCTGGTGGACGGCCTCCAGGTCCCGACGGGCACCCCGCGGCCCGGCACCTACCACGGCATGCAGCTGTGCGTGACGGACGCGAAGGCCGCCCACGAGGAGCTCACGGCCCGCGGCCTGGAGGTCACGGAGCCCCAGCAGTTCGCCCCGCAGGACGGAGCGACCTTCATGTACTTCAAGGACCCCGACGGCAACGGCTGGGCCATCCAGGAGTACCGCAAACGCGAGACCGAACCCCTCCACCAGGTACTGGCCCAGCTCCGGGGCAAGTAGGACGACGGAGCGCTCCCGCGGACACCGAACACGGGCAAGGGGCCGCCGGTCGTGGACCGGCGGCCCCTTGCCCGTGCTGTTGCGGCGAGAATCCCGAGCAGCATCCCCGCCCGCCCACCACCGAGATCACCGTCGACTGAATGCGTAACTTTTATGACCGATTTCGAACACAATCAAAGTCAAAAATATCGATTGTTTCATCGTATCGGCAGGTGCCTAAAATTGATGCATGGTCACTTTAGGGGAGGCAGGTCGCTCGGCGACCAGCACCTATCGCGGAATGCGCGCGGTCCAGCGGATATTGCATCAGCGGGCGATTCTGGCGGACATCCGCTACAGGGCCGTTGTCGAGGCGATCCATCCCGACCAGCGCAGGGATGAACCGACGCCGCCGGAAGTTGCGCAGTCCGCCCGAATCCTCTGCGACGAACTCGATCACACCGCGGTCCCGGGAGAACAGACGCGCGGCATCCTGCGGGCCACCGCACGTGCGACCCGCAAGCACGTGGTGCTCGGCCTGCGCTTCCCGGAGTGGCGCCGCGGAACGAACAGCATGTTCCTGAGCCGGTGCGCCTTGTGGGCGGCCAAGGCGGCGGCCGGCGAGAAGGGCGCCGAAGCTCTCGACATGATCGGCCTGGAGCGCACACCCCGACGGGAAGCGCTGTTCGGAGCACGGTTCGCCGCCGCCGTCCAGGGGTTGCTCCTCGAACCCAGAGGGACGTCGGAAGCCCAGGAAGCAGTACGTGTCGACCTGGCCAACGAGATTCAGCACGGCCTTTCGGACGAGGCCCGCCTGGCTCGGTACCGTCTCATGCAGGACGGCGTCAACGCTTTCGCTGCGGGCCTCGGAACCTTCGTCACCAGCTACCTGGGCTTCAGCCAGCCCGTCCAGGACGCCCTGGAGTTCGGCGGCGCGAGCTTCGCGGTGGCAGCCGGTGTCGGCGTGGCCCGCCAGCTGGGCATCCAGTTCCTCGGCGAGAAGCAGATCGAAGCGCGCAGGCAGGCGAAGTACTGGCTTTTCTCACTTCAGGCATGGATGGTCGGTTACGTCGTATGGGGAAGGGATGCCGTAGGGGCAGGTGAATACCAGGGGCTCGACCAGCTGATCTACATCGCACGCGCGCTCAGCGAAAAGCGAGCGGAAATTCCTGAGCTACCGAGAGATCAGGACATCCAAGAAGATTTAGTACTGCTGATCGAGAATTCGGAGAGAGCAGCGGACGGGGAACTCACCTCCGCGCTGATGCGCCTGCAAGGAGTGCTTCGCTGGCGCAGCGAACAACTGGGCCCTGCCATCGGCAACCTGGTGGCCCTGGTGCAGAGCATCCCCGACTCCGGTGAAGATCCTCATGCGCCGGTCGCCCTGCCACCGAACGGCGGTGCGGGGCCTCCACTGCTGCCCGGAGCCCGGACCGACCCGGACCCGGTCAGAGAACCCGGGCCGGGCACGGGCAGGCCCGACTCCTGATCTCCCTCCGGAGGTCACCATGCGTACGCCGCGTGCGCGGCCTCCCTGCCGAACGCCACCCCCTCACAGTCCTCGGCCTGTGGCGAGGACTGAATCCTCCGGCCCTCCTGCGCGCAACGGCCCGTAGACGCCCACCGCCATCGCAACGAGACAGGGCCGACGATGTCCTGGCCGTCGGCCCTGTACCTCGTTCCAGCAATACGTGTCCCGACCAGCCCCTACAGCACCGGCAGGTTCTTGCGGAGCTCGAAGGCGGTGACCTCGGAGCGGTACTCCTCCCACTCCGCCTTCTTGTTGCGCAGGAAGAAGTCGAAGACGTGCTCGCCGAGGGTCTCGGCGACCAGGTCGCTGCGTTCCATCAGGCCGAGGGCCTCGCCCAGGTTCTGCGGGAGGGGCTCGATGCCCATGGCGCGGCGTTCGGCGTCGGACAGGGCCCAGACGTCGTCCTCGGCGCCCGGCGGGAGCTCGTAGCCCTCCTCGACGCCCTTGAGGCCGGCGGCGAGCAGCATGGCGTACGCGAGGTACGGGTTGGTGCCGGAGTCGAGGGAGCGGACCTCGATGCGCGCGGAGCCCGTCTTGCCGGGCTTGTACATCGGCACGCGGACCAGCGCGGAGCGGTTGTTGTGGCCCCAGCAGATGTACGACGGCGCCTCGCCGCCCGCGCCGGCCGTGCGCTCGGAGCCGCCCCAGATGCGCTTGTAGGAGTTGACCCACTGGTTGGTGACGGCGGCGATCTCCGCGGCGTGCTTGAGCAGACCGGCGATGAAGGACCGGCCGACCTTGGAGAGCTGGTACTCCGCGCCCGACTCGTAGAACGCGTTGCGGTCGCCCTCGAAGAGGGAGAGGTGGGTGTGCATGCCGCTGCCGGGGTGCTCGGAGAACGGCTTGGGCATGAAGGTCGCCTGGACTCCCTGCTCCAGCGCGACCTGCTTCATGACCAGGCGGAAGGTCATGATGTTGTCGGCGGTGGAGAGCGCGTCGGCGTAGCGCAGGTCGATCTCCTGCTGGCCCGGGGCGCCCTCGTGGTGGGAGAACTCGACCGAGATGCCCATCGACTCGAGCATGGTGATGGCCTGGCGGCGGAAGTCCATGCCCACGTTCTGCGGGGTGTGGTCGAAGTACCCGGAGTTGTCGGCCGGGGTCGGGCGGGAGCCGTCGGTCGGCTTGTTCTTCAGCAGGAAGAACTCGATCTCGGGGTGGGTGTAGAAGGTGAAGCCCAGGTCGGAGGCGCGCGCCAGGGCCCGCTTGAGGACGTACCGCGGGTCCGCGAAGGACGGGGAGCCGTCCGGCATGAGGATGTCGCAGAACATCCGGGCGGTGCCGGGGGCCTCCGCGCGCCAGGGCAGGACCTGGAAGGTGGACGGGTCCGGCTTGGCGATCATGTCGGACTCGTAGACCCGGGCGAAGCCCTCGATCGCGGAGCCGTCGAAACCGATGCCCTCGTCGAACGCCTGCTCGAGCTCGGCCGGGGCCACGGCGACGGACTTGAGGAAGCCCAGCACGTCCGTGAACCACAGCCGTACGAACCGGATGTCGCGCTCCTCCAACGTCCGGAGCACGAACTCCTGCTGCTTGTCCATCTTCCGCTTCCCCATCCTTGCTGGTCAGGCCGCCTGGATCCCGTCCCACGGAGAGGCGGTCGGGCACCCGAGCATCACACCACAACACCGTTTCGTACGCGTTGCCGACCATGATCGCGTCGGCGACCCGGGCCTGAACGCGGCGCGTCCGGCAGAGGCACCGCCGTACGTCCTGCGTGCGACGGGTGTGCTGCTCTGCCGCCCATCTTGCCTGCTCGCACCGTCATCCGTAATGCCCCACCCCTTCCGTCCCTCCCGGGCATTTAATTTGCATCTCAGATGCAAGTTTTACTAGCGTGCGGGACGGCAGAACGCCCAGTGAGCCCCGAGGAGCCCTGATGCTGTCCGAACAGTCCGCAGCCACCGTCCGCGCCACCCTCCCCGCCGTGGGAGCGGCCATCGGGGAGATCACCGAGCGCTTCTACGCCGGGCTCTTCGCGGCGCACCCGGACCTCCTCCGCGACCTGTTCAACCGCGGCAACCAGGCCGCCGGCACCCAGCGCCAGGCGCTGGCCGGGTCCATCGCCGCCTTCGCCACCCGCCTCGTCGAGCAGACCGGGGACACCGCGGACGGACGGCGGCGGGACCGGCCGCAGGACCGCCCCGACGCGATGCTCACCCGGATCGCCCACAAGCACGCCTCGCTCGGCGTGACGCCCGAGCAGTACGAGGTGGTCCACGAGCACCTCTTCGCCGCCATCGCGGGCGTCCTCGGCGAGGCGGTCACCCCCGAGGTCGCCGCCGCCTGGGACGAGGTCTACTGGCTGATGGCGAACGCGCTGATCGCGATCGAGCGCCGCCTGTACGCGGAGCGCGGCGGCGCCGCCTGGCGGGAGTGGGAGGTCGTGGACCGCGTCGAGGAGACCGCGGACGTCGTCACCTTCTCGCTGCGTCCGCGCGACGGCGCCCCGGTACGGGACTTCCGCGCGGGCCAGTACGTGTCCGTCCGCACGCAGCTGCCCGACGGCGCGCGCCAGATACGGCAGTACAGCCTCTCCGGTGCGCCGGGCGCGGACGTGCGCCGGATCAGCGTCAAGCGGGTCGGCGGGGGCCCGGCGACCCCGGAGGGCGAGGTCTCCGACCACCTCCACGCGCGGGTGCGCGAGGGCGCCGTGCTCGAACTCTCCGAGCCGTACGGCGACCTGGTCCTCGACGGCGTCGAGGGCGCCCCCGTGCTGCTCGCCTCGGCGGGCATCGGCATCACGCCGATCGTGCCGATGCTGGCGCACCTCGCGGCCTCCGGCCACGACGCGCCGGTCACCGTCGTGCACGCCGACCGCTCCCCCGCGGACCACGCGCTGCGCGCGGACCACGAGGCGTACGCGGCGAAGCTGCCGGACGCGTCCGTGCATCTCTGGTACGAGCGCGAGGCCCCGGCGCACGCCCGGACGGGCCTGGCCGACCTCACCGACGTGCCCGTCGCCCCGGGCACGCGCGCGTACCTGTGCGGTCCGCTGCCGTTCATGCGGGCGGTGCGGGCGCAGCTGATCGAGAAGGGGGTCGCCCCGGCGGACGTGCACTACGAGGTGTTCGGCCCGGACCTGTGGCTGGCCCGCGCCTGACCCCACGGGCGCGCCCGCCCTCCGGCCGCCGCCCGCCCCTGTGGTCCGCGGCCGGCCCCCGGTGCACGGCGGCCGGTCAGTACGGCCGGGGGATCCCGTGCTCGCGCAGCGCGCCGGCGTAACGCTCCAGCAGGCTGTCGAGGCCTGCCAGGAGCAGGCCGGCCGCGTCACGGGCGTCGCCCAGATCGCCCCGTTCGCAGGCCTCCACCAGTTCGGCCACGTCGGTGCGGAGGATGTGCAGGGAGTCGCCCTGCACGAGCACTCCGGGGAACCGCCTTCCGGGCAGGCGGACCACGGCGTTGTTGCCGCCGTCGGTGAACAGTTCTGCTTCGATGCGTTCCATCGGGCCATCCAATCCGGCCCGGCGACGCGCCTTCAACCACATGGGCAGGGGGGAAGCGTGAAGGCGGCGCCCGGGGTGCCCGCGGGGTCAGCCGGCCCGCGCGATCCCCAGCAGCAGCGGCCCCGTGGGCTCGGCCACGATGTCGGTGACCGTGATCGGGTCCAGCGACGCGAAGAAGGCCTCCCGGGCCCGGCGCAGGGCGCCCCGCAAGCGGCAGGCGGACCTCAGCGGGCAGGGGGTGGCGCCCTCGCAGTCGACGACGTCGCCGTCGCCCTCGAAGGCGCGGACCACCGTACCGACGGACGCCGTGCGGCCGCCGGCGGTGAGGGCCAGGCCGCCGCCCCTGCCCCGGCGGGCCTCCAGCAGCCCCATGTGCTGGAGCTCGGCCACGACCTTGGCCGCGTGGGTGTACGGCACCTCCATCGCGGCCGCCACGTCACGGGTCGTGGGGGTGGCCTCCGGGGTGTCCCCCGCCACCGCGAGCCGCATGAGGACGCGCAGTGCCAGGTCGGTGGATCGCAACAGCCGCATGGAAGGAAGCGTAGATAATACGCATCTAGGGTGCAATATATCCGCCCGGCCCGCCCCCAACGCCCTGCCGCCACCGGTCCCCACCTCCCCCTCGCCCTCTGTGGCCGTGACCGGTCTACGACTTTGTCCGTCTCCCCCATTACGATCAGCGGACCCGCACGCCCCGATCGTCCCGCCCCCTTTTCCCCAGAAGGACAGGTCTCATGGGTTCCGCCGACAAGACCAGCAACCCGGCGCGCAAGGCACGCATAGAGGAGATGCGCCGGGCCGACCAGGCCCGTGAGCGGCGCAACAGGATCCTCGCGATCGGCGGCAGCGCCCTCGCCGTGGCCGCGCTGGTCGCCGGCGGGGTGTTCGTCGTGAAGTCGCAGTCGGGCGACGACGGCAAGGACACCTCCGCCGACGGCAAGGCGGCCTCGGGGCACTTCGTGACCGGCGCGGACGGCGTACGGACGTGGGAAGGGAAGCTCGGCCGCACCCATGTCGCCAAGACCGTGAAGTACCCGACCGAGCCGCCCGTCGGCGGGGACCACAACCAGGTCTGGATGAACTGCAACGGCGACGTCTACACCCGGGTCCTCGACAACATGAACGCGGTGCACTCGCTCGAGCACGGCGCGGTCTGGGTGACGTACAACAGCAAGGCGAGCAAGGCGGACGTCGACGCGCTGGCGGCCAAGGTCAGGAAGACGCCCTACACGCTCATGAGCCCGGACGACGCCCAGGCCGACCCGATCATGCTCACCGCGTGGGCGCACCAGCGCACGGTGACGAGCGCGAGCGACCCGAACGTGGACAAGTTCCTGGAGAAGTTCGTGCAGGGCGAGCAGACGCCCGAGCCGGGTGCGGCCTGCACGGGCGGTCTGCCCAAGTGAGGTACGCCGCAGTGGCGGTGGCCGTGGCCGCAGCGCTCGTCGCCGCCGGGGCCGTCACCTACTCCGTCGCCGGGGACGGCGGATCGGGCGACGCGACGCCCGCCGCCGACTCCGCCGACGCCGGGTTCGCCCGGGACATGGCCGTCCATCACCAGCAGGCCGTGGAGATGGCGTACATCGTGCGCGACCGCACGGCCGACGCGGACGTGCGGCGGCTCGCCTACGACATCGCGCAGACGCAGGCGAACCAGCGCGGCATGCTGATCGGGTGGCTGGACCTGTGGGGGCTGCCGAAGGTGTCGTCCGACGCGCCCATGTCCTGGATGGGCATGGGCTCGATGGCCGGGGGCGAGGACGGCGCCCTGATGCCCGGCATGGCCACCGGCGCCGAACTGAAGAAGCTCGGCACGCTCAACGGCAGACAGGCCGACATCCTCTTCCTCCGGCTCATGACCGACCACCACAAGGGCGGCATCCACATGGCCGAGGGGTGCGTGGCCAAGTGCACGGTCGGAGTGGAGAAGCGGCTGGCGCAGGGCATGGTCGAGGCGCAGCAGTCGGAGATCGACCTGATGGCGGGCATGCTGAAGGCGCGGGGGGCCAAGCCGTAGCGCCGTGACGACCGGCGCAGGGGCCGCCCGCCCAACGCATAGGGTTTTCCCTCGATTTCACGGACGTTTCCGTCAAATCAGCCCAGCAAGCGGTCACTTGGGTCTTTGTTGGTGTCCGCATTCCCCTTGCATGAAGCGTTCGTCGCGAGAGTGGCCAGCACGTCGAGTGATCTACTCGCGTCGAACCACATACAGGGGGTCCTATGAGATCCAATCGCGCCGCGCTGCGCGCCGGAGCGAGCATGGCGGCGACTCTGCCCATGATCGCGGGCGCGCTGGCGCTCGGCATACCCGCCGCGCACGCGGCGGACGGCCCGGCCCGTGACACGCTGGCCGGGACCAGGCCCGCGTGGGCCACGGCCAAGGCGGACAAGGGATCGACCTCGGACAGCGCCAAGGTCTCCGCCCGGGTCTACCTGGCCGGACGGGACGCCGCAGGTCTCGCGGCGTACGCCAAGTCCGTGTCCGACCCCGGCTCGCCCGCGTACGGCAAGTACCTCTCCGCCGAGCAGGCCGAGGCCCGCTTCGGCGCGACCCCGGCGCAGGTGGCCGCGGTCAGGTCGTGGCTGACGGCGGCCGGTCTGAAGGTGACCGGCACGAGCCGGCACTACGTGGCGGTCAGCGGTGACGTGGCCGCGGTCGAGAAGGCGTTCGGCACGCAGCTGCACAACTACGCCAAGGGCGGCAAGACCTATCGCGCGCCGTCGGGCACGGCCTCGGCCCCGGCGAGCCTGGACGGTGCCGTCCTGACCGTCACGGGTCTGGACAACGCGCCGCACAAGGCCGCGTCCAAGGAGCAGCTGCCGCCTCCGGACGCGGTGTTCAAGAACTCCGGGCCGTTCTCCTCGTACTACGGCTCCAACACGGCGAGCACCCTGCCGTCGGCCTACGGGAAGAAGATCCCGTACGCCGTGCAGGGGTACACCGGCAAGCAGCTGCGCGCCGCGTACGGCGCGGGCGGCTTCACGGGCAAGGGGGTGCGTGTCGCCATCACCGACGCGTACGCCTCCCCGACGATCGCCTTCGACGCGGCCACCTACGCGAAGGCGCACGGCGACGCGTCCTGGAAGACCGGGCAGCTGCGCCAGGTCCTGCCGGCGGACTACACGAGGACCGAGGAGTGCGGGGCGGCGGGCTGGTACGGCGAGGAGACCCTCGACGTCGAGGCCGTGCACGCGGTCGCGCCGGCCGCGAACGTCACGTACGTGGGCGCCGCGTCCTGCTACGACGACGATCTGCTCGACTCGCTCAGCAAGGTCGTCGACAACCACCTGGCCGACATCGTCTCCAACTCGTGGGGCGACATCGAGGCCAACCAGACGCCGGACCTGGCGGCCGCCTACGACCAGGTCTTCCAGTTCGGCGCGGTCGAGGGCATCGGCTTCTACTTCTCCTCCGGCGACAACGGCGACGAGGTCGCCAACACCGGTACGAAGCAGGTCGACACCCCGGCCAACTCCGCGTGGGTGACGGCGGTCGGCGGCACCTCGCTGGCGGTCGGCAAGAACGACAAGTACCTGTGGGAGACCGGCTGGGGCACCGACAAGGCCTCGCTGTCGGCCGACGGCAAGAGCTGGACGGACTTCCCGGGCGCGTACACCTCGGGTGCGGGCGGCGGCACGAGCAGGACGGTCGCGCAGCCTTACTACCAGAAGGGTGTCGTCCCGAAGGCGCTCGCCACGGCGAACAACGCCGCCGGCAACCGCGTCGTCCCGGACATCGCGGCGATCGCCGACCCGAACACCGGCTTCAAGGTCGGCCAGACCCAGACCTTCGCGGACGGGACCCAGCAGTACAGCGAGTACCGCATCGGCGGGACCTCGCTGGCGGCTCCGGTCATCGCGGCCGTGCAGGCACTGGCCCAGGAGGCGCACGGCGGCAAGGCGATCGGTTTCGCCAACCCGTCGATCTACTCCAAGTACGGCTCGCGGGTCTACCACGACGTCACGGACAACCCGACCGGCTCCGGACTCGCGGTCGCGCGCGTCGACTTCGCCAACGGGTACGACGCGACGGGCGGTCTGCTGACGTCCGTCCGCAGCCTCGGCAAGGACAGCTCGCTGTCCGCCGTGAAGGGCTACGACGACGTCACCGGCGTGGGCTCGCCCACGAACGGCTACGTGGAGTCGTACCGCAGCAGGCGCTGAGCCCGCCGTACGCGGGTCCCGCGCGCGCCTCCCGGGCGCGTCCGGCGGGCCCGCGTACGCGGAGGGGGGCGTGGGGGGCGTGGGGTGTTCGGCACCCCGCGCCCCCCATCGCGTCGCATTGACGATTACACTGGTGCGCGTGCCTCAACTTCGTCTCGCCCTGAACCAGATCGACTCGCGCGTCGGCGACCTCGCCGGCAACACCGAAACGATCCTCCGCTGGACCCGGCACTCCGCCGAACAGGGAGCGCACCTCGTGGCGTTCCCGGAGATGGCGCTGACCGGGTATCCCGTCGAGGACCTGGCCCTGCGCTCCTCCTTCGTGGAAGCCTCCCGCACGGCCCTGCGCGCGCTCGCCGCCCGCCTCGCCGACGAGGGCTTCGGCGCACTTCCGGTGCTCGTCGGCTACCTCGACCGGTCCGAGGGCGGGCGCCCGAGGTTCGGCCGCCCGGCCGGCTCGCCGCGCAACGCGGCGGCGGTGCTGTACGGCGGCGAGGTGGTCCTGTCCTTCGCCAAGCACCACCTGCCCAACTACGGCGTCTTCGACGAGTTCCGCTACTTCGTGCCGGGCGACACCATGCCGGTGCTGCGGGTGCACGGCGTCGACGTGGCCCTCGCCATCTGCGAGGACCTCTGGCAGGACGGCGGCCGGGTGCCCGCGGCGCGCTCCGCGCAGGCGGGACTGCTGCTCTCCGTCAACGCCTCGCCCTACGAGCGCGACAAGGACGACACCCGGCTCGAGCTGGTCCGCAAGCGGGCCCAGGAGGCCGGCTGCACCACCGCCTACCTCGCGATGACGGGCGGCCAGGACGAGCTGGTGTTCGACGGCGACTCGATCGTCGTCGACCGGGACGGCGAGGTCGTGGCCCGGGCGCCGCAGTTCTCGGAAGGGTGCGTGGTCCTGGACCTGGACCTGCCCGCCGCCCCGGCCGACGCGCCGACGGGCGTCGTGGACGACGGTCTGCGCATCGACCGCGTGGTGCTGTCCGAGGAACCGCTGCCCGCCTACGAACCCGAGCTGAGCGGCGGGTACGCGGAGCGGCTGGACGACGCCGAGGAGATCTACTCGGCGCTGGTCGTGGGGCTGCGCGCCTATGTCGCGAAGAACGGTTTCCGCTCGGTGCTCATCGGGCTGTCGGGCGGTATCGACTCGGCGCTCGTCGCGGCGCTCGCGTGCGACGCGCTGGGCGCGGAGAACGTGTACGGCGTGTCGATGCCGTCGAAGTACTCCTCCGAGCACTCGAAGGGGGACGCGGCGGAGCTGGCGCGCCGGACGGGCCTGCACCTGCGCACGGTCCCGATCGAGCCGATGTTCGACGCGTACATGGGCTCGCTCGGTCTGACGGGTCTGGCCGAGGAGAACCTCCAGTCCCGCCTGCGCGGCACGCTGCTGATGGCCCTCTCCAACCAGGAGGGCCACATCGTCCTCGCCCCCGGCAACAAGTCGGAGCTGGCGGTCGGTTACTCGACCCTGTACGGCGACTCGGTGGGCGCGTACGGCCCCATCAAGGACGTCTACAAGACGTGGATCTTCCGGCTGGCGGAGTGGCGCAACCGCGCCGCGGCGGAGCGGGGGCAGACCCCGCCGATCCCCGAGAACTCGATCACCAAGCCGCCGAGCGCGGAACTGCGCCCCGGCCAGGTGGACACCGACTCGCTCCCGGACTACCCGGTCCTGGACGCGATCCTCGAGCTGTACGTCGACCGGGACCAGGGCGCGGACGCGATCGTGGCGGCGGGCTACGACCGTGAGCTGGTCGTCAAGACCCTGCGCATGGTGGACACGGCCGAGTACAAGCGGCGCCAGTACCCGCCGGGCACGAAGATCTCGCCGAAGGGCTTCGGCAAGGACCGCCGCCTGCCGATCACGAACGGCTGGCGGGAGTCCGTCTGACCGCCCGCGCGACGGACGACGCCCGGCACGGACGCGAGAGGCGTCCGGGCCGGGCGTCGTGCGTCGCGGACCCCCGGCACGCCCGCGCCCGACGCCCGGAGGGAGGCCTCCGGGTGTCGGGCGGGTGCGGGGTCGGCGCGGTGGGGCGGGCTCAGTGGCGGGCCGCCGCCTCCGCGGCGGCGCGCGGCACATGGGTCGCGACGACGCGCTCGCGGCCGCCCGTCCGCGGGGCACGGCGCGCGTCGACCGCGGCGGCGACACCGGCCACGGCCAGGCCCAGGACGGCCAGGGCCGCGCCCGCCAGCGCGGGCGAGGTGGTACCGAACCCGGCCGCGAGGGCCAGGCCGCCGATCCAGGCACCGCCGGCGTTGGCCATGTTGAAGGCCGCCTGGTTGGCGGAGGAGGCGAGGGACGGGCCCGCGGCCGCCTTCTCCATCACCATCAGGTTGAGCGGCGAACCCGTCACGAAGGCGGCGACGCCCAGCAGGACGACGGCCAGCGCTCCGCCCCAGGCCGTCGCCATCAGCAGCGGGAACAGGGCCAGGACCAGGGCGAGCGAGGTCAGTCCGGCGAACAGGGTGGGACGCATCGCGTGGTCGGCGAGACGGCCGCCGAGCAGGTTGCCGATGGTGGCGCCGACCCCGAACAGCGCGAGCAGCAGCGTGACGCTGGAGTCGGCGTAGCCCGCGGAGTCCGTGAGCATCGGGGTGATGTAGCTGTACGCGGAGAACAGCGCGCCGAAGCCGGCCACCGTGGTGCCGAGCGCGAGCCACACCGGCAGGGAGCGCAGGGCGGCGAGTTCACGGCGCAGCCCGGCCGCGGGCGCCTGACCGCGGTCGTGCGGGATCAGCAGGGCCAGGGAGGCTATCGCCGCGAGGCCGATGGCGCTGACGCCGAGGAAGGTCGCCCGCCAGCCGAGGTGCTGGCCCATGAGGGTGGCGACGGGGACGCCCGCGATGTTGGCGACGGTCAGGCCGAGGAACATCAGCGACACCGAGCGGGCCTTGCGCTCGGGGGCGACCAGGCCGGTGGCCACCACCGCGCCCACGCCGAAGAAGGCGCCGTGCGGGAGGCCGCTGACGAAGCGGGCGGCGAGCAGGGAGTCGTAGCCGGGGGCGAAGGACGACAGGGCGTTGCCCGCGACGAAGAGGCCCATGAGGGAGATCAGGACGGTCCGGCGGGACATCCGGGCCGTCGCGGCGGCCAGCAGCGGCGCGCCGATGACGACGCCGAGCGCGTACGCGGAGACCAGGTGTCCGGCGGTCGGGATCGAGACATGCAGGTCGTCCGCGACGTCGGGCAGCAGGCCCATCATCACGAACTCCGTGGTGCCGATTCCGAAGGCACCCACGGCCAGGGCGAGCAGGGCCAGGGGCATGGAGGACTTGCCTTTCAGGGAGAGCGGGTTCCGTTCATCATACGTTTCGTATGTTCAAGTACGGAACAAAGTCTCCCCGGCCCGCTATTCCGGCGGGTGACCGCCCGGTTAAGGTGTGGTGACCTTCACACGCGCCGCCACCGGCAGATGGTCGCTGCCGGTCTGCGGGAGCGTCCAGGAGGTGACCGGCTCGACGCCCTTCACCATGATCTGGTCGATCCGCGCCATCGGGAACGACGCGGGCCAGCTGAAGCCGAAGCCGCTGCCCGCCGCCCCTTGCGTGGAACGCATCTGGGAGGTCACGGCGTTGAGGGAACGGTCGTTCATGGTGCCGTTGAGGTCGCCGAGCAGGACCACCCGGGTCAGCCTCTCGCCGGCGATCGCCTCACCCAGCGCGTCGGCGCTCTTGTCGCGCTGACGGGCGGTGAACCCGGCCTGGAGCTTGACCCGCACCGAGGGCAGATGGGCGACGTAGACGGCGACCTCGCCGCCGGGCGCCGCGACCGTCGCCCGCATCGCGCGCGTCCAGCCCAGCTTGATGTCCACGGGCTTCACCCCGCTCAGCGGGTACCTGCTCCACAGGCCGACCGTGCCCTGCACCGAGTGGTACCGGTACGTCGCCGCCAGCGCCTTCTCGTACACCGGCACCGCCGTGGCGGTCAGCTCCTCCAGCGCCAGCACGTCGGCCTCGGACGCGGCCACGTCACGGGCGGTGCCGGCGGGATCCGGGTTGTCGGCGTTGACGTTGTGGGTGGCGACGGTCAGCTCGCCGCCGCTGCCCGTCTTGTCGCCGAGCAGCCCGCCGAAGAGGTTCAGCCAGACGACCGCCGGGAGGATCACGGCGATCAGCGCGATCGCGGATCTGCGCACCAGCGCGAGCACCAGCAGCACCGGCACGAACACGCCGATCCACGGCAGGAACGTCTCCGTGAGGCTGCCGAGGTTGCCGTAGCGGTTGGGGATGCGCGAGTGCACCAGCATCACCAGGGAGAACGCCAGCGCGAACCCGGTGAGGACCAGACCCCGCCGCCAGATACGCGGATCGCCGCGCCACCCCGCGCCCATCCGGCCGAGCAGGGTGCCGATCAGGCGCCGGAGCCGAACCTTCCGGGGCTCGGGACCCGAGCCTCCGTCGCCGTCCGTCTCCGTCATGTACGCCTGCTGCGCCATACCGTCGCCTCACCGCCTGCCGTGCACACCGTCCGTCCCCCGGGTACGACCCTAGGGGATGATCGGCTCCGATCTCGCCGTCCCGTGACGGCCGTACGGGATCGAGGACGACCGGGGCGGTCCCGCGGGTTCCGGTCCCGGGCCCTGTGACCCGGTCTGTGACGAAACGCGCACATCCGCCTGTGCGCCGGGGGAACTGACGGGCCGTAGCCCGGCGAGCAGCGCGTCGACGATGCGCTCCGGAAGTTCTTCGGAGAGGTCGGCCTCGGGGCGCAGGATCGCGCGCACCAGCATGGGGCCGACGAACATGTCGTTCAGGAGTTCCAGGTCCAGGTCGGCGCGGAGCTCGCCGTTCTCCTGGCCCCTGCGCAGGACCTCGGCGCCCATCCGGCGCCGGGGTTCTATCGCGGTCTTGTGGTACGCCGCCCAGATCTTCGGGCTGCTCTTCATCTGGGCGTGCACGTTGTGCAGGATCGCCGAGGAACGGTTGGCCAGGCCCCGCCGGCGCAGCGCCTCCAGCAGCACGATCAGGTCCTCCCGCATGGAGGTGCCGGGGAGTTCGGGATCCTGCGGCTCGGCGGCGCGCAGCACATCGACGAAGAGTGCCTCCTTGCCGCTCCAGCGGCGGTAGATGGCGGCCTTGCCGACACCCGCGGTGCGGGCGATGCGCTCGATGGAGATCTCGGCGAGCGGGACGCCGTCCTCCAGCAGCTTCATCGTGCCCTCGATGATGGCCCGTTCGACGGCCTCGCTGCGGGGCCGCCCCCGCACGGGCTGCTCCGCGCCGGCCTCCGGGACGGGATGCGGTGTGCCGGTGATCCGTGTGGTCACCGTGTCGGTGCTCCCCCTGTCGGCGAGGCTCACGTCGTCGGTCCTTTCGTCGCACTGGGGGAATTGTCGCCGAGAGGCCGGCCGGCGGGACGGCGGCTCCCGGCCGCCGTCCCGCCGCCGTCCTACGGCTCCACCCGCTCCAGTTCCTCCTTCGTGGTGTCCTCGGCCGCCGGCTTCGGCCTGCCCGGCAGGAACAACGCCACCACGACGGCGCCCGCGAATGCCACCACGGCCCCGCACAGCGCGGTCACGTGCATGGCGTGCAGGAAGGCGTCGTTGGCGGGGCCGACCAGCGACCGGCCCCGTTCGCCGAGTTTCGCGGCGACGCCCAGGGTCGCCTCGATGGACTCGCCCGCCGTGTCGCGCACGCCCGCGGGCAGCGCGCCGAGGTGGCCCTCGATGCCGTTGCGGTAGGACGTGGACAGCACGGACCCGAGGACGGCGATGCCGAGCGCGCCGCCGACCTGACGGAAGGTGTTGCTCAGCGCGGAGGCGGAACCGGCCTTCTCGCGGGGCAGGGCCTGCATGATGACGACACTGGTCGGGGTCATCACGTGGGCCATGCCGGCGCCCATGAAGAAGAAGACGACCTCGAGGAGCCAGATCGGGGTGTCGGCGTCCAGCGTGGCGAACGCGGCCAGAGTCGTGGCGAGGACGAGCATCGCCCCCGTGGTCGTCGCCCTGATCCCTATGCGGTCGACGACCAGCCGGGCCCGCGGGGCGAAGATCAGCTGCGCGGCGGCCAGCGGCAGCATCAGCAGGCCGGTCTGGAGCGGCGAGTAGCCGCGCACGCTCTGGGTGTAGAAGACCGAGAAGAAGGTGACGCCCATGAGCGCGAAGAACACCAGGGCGATGACCGCTATGGCGGCGGAGAACACCTTGTTCTTGAAGTAGTCCATGTCGACGGACGGGTGGTCGCTGCGCTTCTCGTGCACCACGAACGCCACGAGCACGGCCAGGCCGGCCCCGGTGGTCGCGAGCACGGTCGCGTCGGTGAAGTCGGCCAGCTCGCCGCCCTTGATGATGCCGTAGACGAGCAGCACCAGGCCGACGACGGACAGGGCGACGCCGACCAGGTCGATACGGCCCGGGTTCGGGTCGCGGGACTCGGGCACCAGCCACAGCATCAGCCCGAGCGCGAGCAGGACGATCGGCACGTTGATGAGGAAGACCGAGCCCCACCAGAAGTGGTCGAGGAGGAGACCGCCGGTGATGGGTCCGATGGCGATGGCGAGGCCGACGCCGCCGGCCCAGATGCCGATCGCCTTGGGCTGCTCCTCGCGCTCGAAGACGTTCATCAGCACGGCGAGGGTCGCCGGCATCACGAAGGCCGCGCCAAGGGCCATCAGCGCGCGGAAGGCGATGAGCTGGGCGGGCGAGCCGGATTCCGCGGCGAGCGCCGAGCCGATGCCGAAGACGGCGAGTCCGCCGAGCAGGACCCGCTTGCGGCCGAAGCGGTCACCGAGGAGACCGGCGGAGAACAGCAGTCCCGCGAAGACGAGCGTGTAGGCGTTGATCGCCCACTCCAGCTCGCTCTGGGTGGCGCCGAGGCCGGTGGGCGCGGGGGTCGAGATCGTCTTGATCGCGACGTTCAGGATCGAGTTGTCGAGCACCACGATCAGCAGGCTCAGCATCAGGACACCGAGGATGGCCCAGCGACGCCGGTGCACCGCCTCCGGTATGCGCGGTGCGGTCGGGACGGCAGGAGTAGTCATGGGGTCGAGCCTAGGACACTTTCGATACGAGACCGTCTCGTATCGATTCCGCGGCGGGTTTTCTTACTGAGGCTTTACCCGGGCCCGACCGGGGCTCCACCCGGCTCCGACCGGACTGAGGTCTTGCCCACAGGGGGCGCCCTGGCCCTCCCTGGCACGAGGTGCCACCATGGGTGGTGGTCCGGGGACGCCGTGAGGGCGCCTCGAGATGACGTTAGGAGCCGGTGCAATGACGCAGCTTTCGGCTGCCCGCAACACCCCCGACGGCAGCAAGGCGCTGTACGGGGGCAAGGGCACACGCCGTATCACCGTCCGCGACCTCGCCCTCGCCAAGGAGCGCGGCGAGAAGTGGCCCATGCTCACCGCCTACGACGCGATGACCGCGTCCGTGTTCGACGAGGCCGGGATCCCGGTCATGCTGGTGGGCGACTCGGCGGGCAACTGCCACCTGGGGTACGAGACGACCGTCCCCGTCACCCTCGACGAGATGACCATGCTGTCGGCGGCGGTCGTACGGGGCACCAGCCGTGCGCTGATCGTCGGCGACCTGCCCTTCGGCTCCTACCAGGAGGGGCCGGTCCAGGCGCTGCGCAGCGCGACCCGGCTGGTGAAGGAGGCCGGGGTCGGCGCCGTGAAGCTGGAGGGCGGCGAGCGCTCGCACCGGCAGATCGAACTGCTGGTGGAGTCCGGGATCCCGGTGATGGCGCACATCGGCCTGACCCCGCAGTCGGTGAACGCGATGGGGTACCGCGTGCAGGGGCGCGGCGAGGAGGCGGCCCAGCAGCTGCTGCGGGACGCGAAGTCCGTCCAGGACGCCGGCGCGTTCGCGGTGGTGCTGGAACTGGTTCCGGCGGAGCTCGCGGCCGAGGTGACCCGGGTGCTGCACATCCCGACCGTGGGTATCGGCGCCGGACCCGAGACGGACGCCCAGGTGCTGGTGTGGACCGACATGCTCGGGCTGACCGCAGGCCGGGTGCCGAAGTTCGTCAAGCAGTACGCGGACCTGCGCAAGGTCATGGGCGACGCGGCGAAGGCGTTCGCCGAGGACGTCGTGGGCGGAACGTTCCCGCAGGACGAGCACAGCGTCCACTGAGCCATCGCAGCACCACAGCAGCCCGCCGATCTTCCCCCGTCGGCGGGCTGCTCCCTTTCCGGAGGTCCGCCGGGCGCGTGTCGGAGACATGTCGGGCGCGTGCCGGTCGCCGCCGGTCCCTGTAGGCGTCCTGTCGGTGGTTTGTCGGTGGGGGTTGCGACTGTTCCGGCATGACACGAATCGACAAGAACCCCAGTGGCGCACGGAGCGCTGTGACCGTTCGGGGGTTGGTCAAGCACTACGGCGAGACCAAGGCACTGGACGGCGTCGACCTCGATGTACGGGCGGGCACCGTGATGGGGGTCCTCGGGCCGAACGGCGCCGGGAAGACCACCCTCGTCCGGATCCTGTCCACCCTGCTGGCCGCCGACAGCGGGCACGCGACCGTCGCGGGCTACGACGTGGCACGCCAGCCCCGGCAGCTGCGCCGGGTGATCGGCCTCACCGGCCAGTACGCCTCGGTGGACGAGAAGCTCCCCGGGTGGGAGAACCTCTACCTGATCGGGCGGCTGCTGGACCTGCCCCGCAAGGAGGCCAGGACCCGGGCCGACGAGCTCCTCGAACGGTTCTCGCTCACCGAGGCCGCCAAGCGGCCCGCCGGGACGTACTCGGGCGGTATGCGGCGCCGCCTCGACCTCGCCGCCTCGATGATCGGCCGGCCGCAGGTGCTGTTCCTGGACGAGCCGACCACCGGGCTCGACCCCCGCACCCGCAACGAGGTGTGGACCGAGGTCAAGGCGATGGTCGGGGACGGGGTCACCGTGCTGCTGACCACGCAGTACATGGAGGAGGCCGAGCAGCTCGCCTCCGAGCTGACCGTCGTGGACCGGGGCAAGGTCATCGCGAAGGGCGGCATCGAGGAGCTGAAGTCCCGGGTCGGCGGCCGGACGCTGCGGGTACGGCCCGCCGATCCGCTGCACCTGCGGCCGCTGGCGAGCTGGCTCGACGAACTCGGCATCACCGGGCTCGCCACCAGCGTCGTGGACGCCGAACGCGGTTCGGTGCTCGTGCCGGTGCTCAGCGACGAGCAGCTGACCGCCGTGATCGGCGCGGTCACCGCGCGCGGCATCACCCTCTCCTCCCTCACCACCGAACTCCCCAGCCTGGACGAGGTCTTCCTGTCCCTCACCGGCCACCGTGCCAGTGCCCCGCAGGACGACCGCCCCACCGAGACCCGCGAGGAGGTCGCCGTATGAGCGCGGCCACGATCGACATCGGCACGGCAGCCGACGCCCGCATCCCGCTGCGCAGCCACCTGCGCCACACCGGCGCGCTCATCCGGCGCAACCTGCTGTGGATCCGGCAGGACCCGGAGTCGATGTTCGACGCGATCCTGTTCCCGGTGATCTTCACCCTGCTGTTCGTGTACGTCTTCGGCGGCTCGATCGGGCAGTCGCTGGGCGGCGGGCAGCAGGCGTACGTCCAGTACGTCGTGCCCGGTCTGCTGGCCATGATGGGCATGAACATGGCCCAGGGGGTGGGCACCGGCTTCAACACCGACTTCAACTCCGGTGTCATGGACCGCTTCCGGTCCCTGCCGATCGGGCGCGGCTCGGTGCTGTTCGCCAAGATCGTGGTGGAGCTGATGCGGATGCTCGTCGCCTGCGCGGTCCTCATGATCGTGGGGGTCCTGGTCGGCTTCGACATCACCAACTGGCCCGGGATGTTCGGGGCGGTGGGTCTGGCCACCGTGTTCGGCTCGGCGCTGATGTGGGTGTTCCTCACCCTCGGGGTGACGATGAAGAGCGCGCAGTCGGTGCAGGCCATGGGCTTCCTGGTGCTGATGCCGCTCCAGTTCGGCTCGTCGATCTTCGCGCCGACCGACTCGATGCCGGGCTGGCTGCGCAACTTCACCGACTACAACCCGCTGTCCTCGCTGGCGGACGCGGCGCGCGGCCTGATGGTGGGCGGTCCGGTCGCGCACGGCCTGTGGGTGACCCTGGCCTGGTCCGTGGGACTCACCGCGGTGATGGCCCCGGTGGCCATCCACAAGTTCCGCACGAAGGCCTGAGCCGGACACCGCGCGATCACACCAGGGCGGCGGCCTCCTCGTAGGAGAGGCCGCCGCCCTCGGCGTACGCCCTGACGAACTCGGTGTCGCCGAGCGCACCGCGCGTCCAGGCCATGGCCAGGTCGCGGGCCTCGCGCTCCACCCGCTGGGGCACGTGGCGCTCGGGCAGCAGGGCCTCGGCGGCGCCCAGGCAGCGGGCGGCGTCCGCGGCGCGGGCACCGCCGTCCACGCGGGCCACGGAGGCCGCGGCGATGCTGAGGTAGAAGGAGCGCATCTGCGGGGCCATCGCGACGGTCAGCGGATCGGTGGCCCGTTCCAGGGCGGCCCGGATACCGGTCAGCGCCTGCCCGTACCGGCCGTCGACCGCGTCGAGCCAGGATTCCGCGCCCAGGATGAAGCAGTCGAAGACCGCGAAGTGCCCGAAGTCGAACTCCTGTCGCAGCAGCGTCAGTTGCTCGCGCGCCTCGGAGTAGCGGCCGCTGACGCCCAGCCAGCCTGCGAGGAAGAGGCGGGCGATGTGCGTGGCCTCGTGGGCCGCGCGTTCCTCGCCGGCGATGACCTCGCGCAGCAGGCGCTCGCCGCGTTCCTCCTCGCCGGCCTCCAGCAGCGCGCTGCCCAGCCGCGCCGTGAGGACGGCGGACTGCGAGCGGGCGCCGAGCCGTTCGGCCTGCTCGATGGCGCCCTCGTAGTCGGCGGCGGCCTCGCGGTAGGCGCCCAGGCGCTCATGGGCCTCGCCGCGCGCGGAGAGGGCCTCGGCGGTGCCCCAGGCGTCGCCCATGCGCCGGAAGATCTCCAGGGCCTCGGCCGCGTCGCTGAAGGCGCTCCCGGCCCAGTCGGAGCGGTTGGCGAGGATGTTGGCGCGCAGCTGGAGGCAGGAGGCGAGCTCCCACTCGTAGCCGGGTGTGCGGCGGCAGGTGTCGACGCTGGCGTCGATGATGGCGCGGATCCGGTCCGGGGTGCCCGTCATGATCACGGCGAAGAACCAGAGCATGCCGGGTGCGCGGCAGGTCTGCGGCTGACCGGGCTGGTAGGTGTCGGCGATCATCCGCAGCTTGGTCTGCGAGGTCGCCGTCTGCCAGGCCTCCATCTCGGTGTCCATGCAGGCCAGATGGGCCAGGTGCAGACCGCGCCGGGCCTCGGCGAGGATCTCTCCGGTCATCGGCGGCGGGGCGTCGGTGCAGGACCGCCACACCGGCGCGGCCGGGCGCAAGGGTTCGGCGAACGGGTCGGGGCCCAGGGCCATGATCTGCACGCACCAGCCGCGGGCCTCGATGCGCAGGTCGCGCATCTGCCAGTACCAGACGAGGGACAGGGCCAGGCAGAGCGACTCCTGCTCGTCCCGGGCGGCGACGGCGCGGCCCAGCGCGGTCCGCAGGTTCTCGTACTCGAGCTGGAGACGGTCGATGGCCTCGCGCTGGCCGGGTCCGCGCAGCAACGGGTCGGTGGTGCGGGCGAGTTCGCGGTAGTACGTCAGATGCGCGCGCTCGGCGGCGGCCCGCCGGCCCGAAGCGTCGAGCCGTTCGCCCGCGTATTCGGCGACCGTCTCCAGGAGCCGGTAGCGCATGTCGCCGCGGGGGTCCGGGGCGGCGACGACGAGCGACTTGTCGACCAGCGAGGCGAGCGAGTCGAGGACGGAACGGGGGGCGAACGGGTCGCCGGACGTGCCGGGGGCGGGGTCGGCCGGGCCGCACACGGCCTCGACGGCGGCGAGGTCGCAGCCGCGGGCGAACACCGACAGCCGGGCCAGGACGTCGCGTTCGTCCTCGTCGAGCAGGTCCCACGACCAGTCGACGACGGCCCGCAGGGTCTGCTGCCGGGGCAGGACCGTGCGGCTGCCGGAGGTGAGGAGGCGGAAGCGGTCGTCGAGCCGGTCGGCGATCTGCCGCGGGGTGAGCAGCCGCAGCCGGGCGGCGGCGAGTTCGATGGCGAGCGGCAGGCCGTCGAGACGGCGGCAGATCTCCGCGCAGGCGGCCGCGGTCTCCTCGTCGGCATCGGTGCGGAAGCCGGGGCGGGCGGCCGCGCCGCGGTCGGCGAGCAGCCGCAGCGCGACGGGCTCCGGCAGCGGGTCCAGCGGGCGCAGCACCTCCCCGGGCACGCCGAGGGGCTCGCGGCTGGTGGCCAGCACGGTCACCTCCGGACAGCGCGCCAGCAGTTCCTCGACGAGCCGGGCGGCGGCGTCGACCACGTGCTCGCAGTTGTCGAGGACGATCATCATCCGGCGCCGGGCGCAGTGCTCGACGAGCCGTTCCAGGGGGTCGTCGTGGCGCTCGGCGGCCCGTATCTCCTCGGCTCCGGCGCCGTAGAGCACGGTCTCGCGGGCCCCGACGGCGGTGAGGACGGCCTGGGGTACGGCGGCCGGGTCGGCGACCGGCGCGAGCTCGGCCACCCAGACGCCGTCGCGTGCGACGTCCGCGGCGCCGTCCGGCGGGGGTGCGAGGCCGCCGTCGCGCGCCGTCGCGGTCCGGGCGCCGGCGAGGTCCGGGGTCCCGGCGGGCACGCGGTCGCGCACCGGGCTCCCGGCGACCGCGCGTGACGCGTCCCGGACGGCCTCGGCCGCTTCCTGTGACAGGCGGGTCTTCCCGGCTCCCCCGGGCCCGAGCAGGGTGACCAGGCGGGCCGAGGCGAGGTCCTCGCGGAGGGCCGCGATGTCGTTCTCACGGCCGACGAAGGAGGTGAGGCGGGCCCGGAGGTTGCCCAGGGGCGGCGGGGCCGGGGCGGGCGGGGCCGGCGCACGGCCGCCGGCCGCGGGCCGCGGGCGGACGGACGGCTCGCCGGGGCCTGCCGGCTCGCCCTGCCCGAGCAGTTCGGCGTGCAGGGCCCGCAGTTCGGGGCCGGGGTCGGTGCCGAGACGGTCCGCGAGCAGCCGCCGGACGTCGTCGTAGGCGGCCAGCGCCTGCGCGGTACGGCCCGCGTCGCGCAGGGCGCGCAGGCGCAGCGCCTGGAGGGGCTCGTCGAGCGGGTGGGCGTCGCACAGGGCGGTGAGTTCGGGCAGCGACCGTTCGGCCTGGCCCAGCGCGATCGCGGCGGTGTGCCGGGCGCGTACCGCGTCGAGGCGGCGGGCCTCCCGGCGGGCCGCCTCGGCGGCCCGGTCGGGCAGGTCGGCGAGGGCGGGGCCGTGCCACAGGGCGAGGGCGTCGTCGAGGACGACGGCCGCCTTGGCGGGATCGCCGTCGGCGAGCGCGCGCAGACCGTCGGCGGTCAGCCGCTCGAAACGGTGCAGGTCGACGTCGTCGGGGGCGGCCGCCAGCCGGTAGCCGCCCTCGGCGGAGTCGACGGCGTCCGGGCCGAGGGCCCGGCGCAGCCGGCCGACCAGCGCCTGCAACGCGCCCTGCTCGTCGGCGGGCGGGTCCCCGGCCCACACCTCCTCCACGAGCAGCCCGGCGGGTACGCTCCGGCCCGCCCGCAACGCCAGCACGGTCAGCAGGGCGCGCAGCCGGGCGCCGCCGACGGAGACGGGGACGCCGTCCGGACGGAGTGCCTGGGTGGTGCCGAGGATGCGGTAGCGCACGGGGTCCATTCTCTCCGGAGGGGACGGGGACGGTCACGGGGTTGCGGCGGGGTGGCGCGAGCCGGACGTCCCCGGATCACGGGCCCCAGGAACCGGGGGCCGGTCGCGGAACGTTTTCCCGTTGCGTCCCGGCCGGGTACGGTCGGGCAGTTCCACACGCGCGTACGAACTCAGGGGGCCCCATGACCACCGCCACCACCCGCAGTGCCGAGCGGAGGATCAGTCCCGTCTTCCTCGGGATCCTGGCCGTCACGGCGGTCACCGGCTGGGCGACCTGGACGGGGTTCGCCGAGCAGCCGGGCGTGGCGGTGTTCCTGTTCGTCACGGCCGCCTGGATCGTCTCCCTGTGCCTGCACGAGTACGCCCACGCGCGTACGGCCCTGCACAGCGGTGACATCTCGATCGGCGCGAAGGGGTACCTCACGCTGAACCCGCTGAAGTACACGCACGCGCTGCTCAGCGTGGTGCTGCCGGTGCTGTTCGTGATCATGGGCGGGATCGGTCTGCCGGGCGGCGCGGTCTTCATCGAGCGGGCGCGGATCCGGGGCCGGTGGCGGCACAGCCTGATCTCGGCGGCCGGCCCGCTGACGAACGTGCTGTTCGCGGTGGTGTGCACGGCGCCGTTCTGGCTGGACGCGCTGGACGGCGTGCCGGCCGACTTCCGGTTCGCGCTCGCCTTCCTCGCCCTGCTCCAGGTGTCCGCGGCGATCCTGAACTTCCTTCCGGTGCCCGGTCTGGACGGCTACGGGGTGATCGAGCCGTGGCTGTCGTACGGCGTCAAGCGGCAGGTGGAGCCGTTCGCGCCGTTCGGCCTGCTGTTCGTGTTCGCGCTGCTGTGGGTCCCGTCGGTCAACGGGATGTTCTTCGACCTGGTGGACACGGTGCTGCGCGGCCTCGGGATCGGCGACTTCGAGACGTACTGCGGTCAGTCGCTGTACCGCTTCTGGGAGGGCACGAACGAGTACTGCGCGATCAGCCGGTGACGTCGGTGCCCGCGGTCCTGCGCAGCTTCTCCCGCTTCAGGTAGTACCAGGTCATGTTGGAGGACAGGCCCGCGAGCAGCACCCAGACGATGCCGAGGAGGCTGCCCCGGGCGAAGGAGACGACGGCCGCGGCCACGGCGAGGACGCAGACGACGAGGGTGTAGAGGGCGAGTCGCCGGGTCGGGCCGGGCGGGGGCAGCGGGGGCATGGATCCGGTTCTCCTGTCGGGGGACACTGCTGGGCCGGCTCCGAGGGGCCGGCTGGGACCAGTGTCCCCCATGGGCTCAGACGTCCGTGACGCGCAGGCCCGCGTGCGCCTTGTAGCGGCGGTTGACGGAGATCAGGTTGGCGACCAGGGACTCCACTTGATGGGCGTTGCGCAGCCGCCCGGCGAAGACTCCGCGCATGCCGGGGATGCGGCCGGCCAGCGCCTGCACGATCTCGACGTCGGCCCGCTCCTCGCCGAGCACCATGACGTCGGTGTCGATCTCGTCGATCTCCGGGTCCTGGAGGAGGACCGCGGAGAGGTGGTGGAACGCGGCGGCGACGCGCGAGTCCGGCAGCAGGGCGGCGGCCTGCTCGGCGGCGCTGCCCTCCTGCGGCTTCAGGGCGTAGGCGCCCTTCTTGTCGAAGCCGAGCGGGTTGACGCAGTCGACGACCAGCTTGCCGGCCAGTTCCTCGCGCAGGGACTCCAGGGTCTTGCCGTGGCCCTCCCACGGCACGGCGACGATCACGATGTCGCTGCGGCGCGCGGTCTCGGCGTTGTCGGCGCCCTCGACGCCGTGCCCGAGCTCCTCGGCGGCGGCGAGCGCGCGGTCGGCGGCACGCGACCCGATGATCACCTTCTGACCGGCCTTGGCCAGCCGGTAGGCGAGACCCTTGCCCTGCGGGCCGGTCCCGCCGAGCACGCCGACGACGAGACCGGAGACGTCGGGGAGGTCCCACGGGTCCTTGGCGGGGGCCTTCGCCGGGGCTGCCGAGGAGGCGTTCTGTGCACTGTCGGTAGAGGTCATGGGCCGACTTTACGTGGGCGTGCGGCAGGGCCCTTCGTCATGTCGGGTGAACGCACGGCGAAGCCCGTACGGGCGGCGGCCGGGTGCGGCACGATGCGGCCGCATGGACGCCGTACGGGTCGCGCTGCTGCGCGAGGTGCTCGCCGGGACCGAGTGGCTGGGGGCCACGCGGAGGTTCGCCGCGGTGCTGCGGGCGTCGGTCGTGTCGCACGGCGGCGGGCTGCTGCTGGCGGGCTCGGCGGCGTACGAACCCTGGCATCTCGCGGCGCATCTGGTGGACGAGGCAGCGTGGTCGGGCACGCCGGAGCTGGCCCCGACCCTCGTCCGGCACGACGCGCGTCCGGGCGACCCGGCGCACCTGGCGGTGGGCCTGGGCCGGATCGAGGCGGCCCGGCGGGGCGAGACACTGCTGGTGGCGTCGCCGTCGGGGGACGCGCCGCTCCTGGAGCGGGTGTCGGACGCCCGCCGGACCGGGGTCCTGGTCCTGGCGCTGGGCCCCGCCGAGGACGAGCTGACGGCTCTGGCGCACGAGTCGCTGGCCGTGCCGGACGGTTCCGAGCTGGACCTGGACACGGTGCAGCACCTGGTGAGCGCGGCGGCCGGGGAGACACCGGCGCCGACGCGCGGGCGCCGGCGGCTGGCCGACCGGCTCTCCCACCTGGCCGAACGGCTGACGGCGCCGCCCCCGCCCCCTTGGTGACCCCCCGGGCCGGCGGTCAGTCGTCGCCGGGGCCCGCCGCCGGGGCGTCGTGCCACTTGGGATCGTTCTCCCACTCAAGGTTGCGCTCGCGGGCGGTCTGCATCGCGTGCTCGGCCTCCGCGCGGTTCGGGTACGGACCGAAGCGGTCCTTGGCGGGGCAGTCCGGGCCCTCCTCGACCTTCTTGTGCTCCAGGCAGTAGTACCACTCGCCCGGTTTGCCGGTGGTGCTCTTCTTGAACAGGGGCATGACGGCTCCTCTCGACACCGACATGTTCCCCCAAGGCCGCTCGTTAGACTCACTGGCATGTCTGGCCAGTCGCTGCTCGTCCCGGGGGAGCTGTCCCCCATCCGTTCGGTGCCCGGAAACATCCGCCGCCCCGAGTACGTCGGCAAGCCCGCCCCGACGCCGTACACCGGGCCGGAGGTGCAGACGCCCGAGACGATCGAGGCGATGCGCCGGGCCGGCCGGATCGCCGCGCAGGCGATGGCGGAGGCCGCGAAGCTGATCTCGCCGGGGGTCACCACCGACGAACTCGACAAGGTGGCGCACGAGTACATGTGCGACCACGGCGCCTACCCGTCGACGCTGGGCTACCGGGGCTTCCCGAAGTCCCTGTGCACGAGCGTCAACGAGGTCATCTGCCACGGCATCCCGGACTCGACCGTGCTGCGCGACGGCGACATCGTCAACCTCGACGTGACGGCGTACATCGGCGGGGTGCACGGGGACAACAACGCCACGTACCTGGTCGGGGACGTCGACGAGGAGTCGCGGCTGCTGGTGGAGCGGACCCGGGAGTCCCTGGAGCGGGCGATCAAGGCGGTCAGGCCCGGCCGGCAGATCAACATCATCGGGCGGGTCATCGAGTCGTACGCGAAGCGGTTCGGCTACGGCGTGGTGCGCGACTTCACGGGACACGGGATCAACACGTCGTTCCACTCGGGGCTGATCGTCCCGCACTACGACAGCCCGCACGCGACGACGGTCATCCGGCCCGGGATGACGTTCACCATCGAGCCGATGCTGACGCTCGGCACGCACGAGTACGACATGTGGGACGACGGCTGGACCGTGGTGACCAAGGACCGAAGGCGCACGGCCCAGTTCGAGCACACGCTGGTGGTGACCGAGACGGGGGCGGAGATCCTCACCCTGCCGTAGAGCCGTCCGCGCGCCGAGCCCGCTCCCTCCGGGGGCGGGCTTTCCGCTGCCATGGGCGGTTTTTACCGACTCCCCGTCGGAAAGGTTGCCGACAGGCCGTCGACAAAACATTGACTTAGGTAACCCTAACCACAGAGACTCGGGTGCATGGACTCCTTCTCGACAGTCATCCGCACCGCGTCCCACGAGCAGCACATGGAGGCGGAGACCTCGACGTTCATGAGCGACCTGCTCGGCGGCAGGCTCGGCATGGACGCCTACGCGCGCTACACCGAGCAACTGTGGTTCGTGTACGAGGCGCTGGAGGCCGGGGCCGCGCGGCTGGCGGCGGATCCGGTAGCCGGCCCCTTCGTGCGGCCGGAACTGTTCCGGCTCCCCGCACTGGAGCGGGACCTGGCGCATCTGCGCGGCGCCGGATGGCGGTCGGGCCTGTCCGCCCTCCCGGCGACCGAGGCCTACGCGGCGCGGGTGCGGGAGTGCGCCGAGCGCTGGCCGGCCGGGTACGTCGCCCACCACTACACGCGCTACCTGGGCGACCTCTCCGGCGGGCAGATCATCCGCGACAGGGCGGAGCGGACGTGGGGCTTCGCGCGCAAGGGCGACGGCGTGCGCTTCTACGTCTTCGAGGAGATAGCCAACCCGGCGGCGTTCAAGCGCGGATACCGGGAGCTGCTGGACGGGGTGCGCGCGGACGACCTGGAGAAGCAGCGGGTCGTGAGCGAGTGCAGGCGCGCCTTTGCGCTGAACACGGCCGTCTTCGGGGCGCTGGGCGCGGAGTTCCCGCTCTCGGCCTGAGCCGGCCCGCCAGGACGGACCGGGCCCCCTCGCTCCGTCGCGAGGGGGCCCGGCGTGCGTCTCAGAACCGGTCGCAGTGCTTGCCGGCCCAGAAGATGTCGGCCGACACCGTGTCGACCGCGCCAACGTACGGGCTACAGACGCCTTCCTCCCCGCCGAAGTGGTGGTGCTGGCGGGGGCCCTCGTCGGCGGTGGCGGTCGTGGCGCCGGCGGCGGCGAGAGCGATACCCAGGACGGTTGCGGCGAGGACTGAACGGATACGCATGGTGTTCCTCTCACGGGGCCGAGTGGTCACGCCCAGAGGTCCCCGCTCCCCTCTCCCCGCACACACCACACCACCCGTACGGGCCGCAGCCGTAGGGGGTCAGCGCTCCAGGAACACCCGTCCGCCGAGCTCCACCCAGCCGAACGGCTGCGGGGCCGTCAGGATCTGGGAGCCGGCGCCCTGGGTGATGTTCAGGGCGCGGCCCAGCCGCTCGGTGAGCAGCAGCGCCGCCGCGCCCGTCGCCTCGTCCTCGTCGACGCCGTCGCCACGGGCGGGGAAGCCGCGGGCGCGGATGCGGCCGGCCGGCTCGTCCTCCCAGGCCCAGGCGTAGAGCGTGCCCCGGCTCTCCCCCAGGGGGAGGTCCGCCGCGGTTTCGCCGCCGGGCGCGGGGACGGCGAGATCGTCGACCTCGGCGGCGCTCGCGTACTGACGGAACGTGCACGGCGGGGCCCACTCGGCCCGCGCCTCGATCCAGTTGAACTCCCCGTCCAGGCGGGTGCCCAGGGTTCCGGCCGGTGTGACGAGTTCGGGCACGTCGAGCAGCCAGGCGACGCCGACGCACGAGTGGTCCGCGAAGGGCAGCCGTGCGGTGGGCGTGTAGACGTCGACGACCCCGCGCTCGGGGTCGTCGACGAAGACGGTCTCGCCGAAGCCCAGTTTCGCCGCGAGGTCCTGCCGGTCCTGGCGGTCGGGCAGCACCGAGCCCTCGCGGACCACGCCCAGTTCGTTGCCGTAGCCGCCGTTCGGCGCGCAGAAGACGCGGAGCACGTCGTAATCAGTCACCGGGAAATTGAAGCACCGACGACGGCCCGGCCAGAAACGGAATCCTTGAATCTCCTTTGACCATCCCTTGGGGTCCGTTTTGGGCCGCCGTGATCCTCTCGTGCTCTTACGGCGTCTATGAGAGGTGAATCACTGCCCGGACGGGTATTACGCAGGTAAGCCTTGGATAAGTTAGGCGAGGCTCACCAACCCTGTGAGCCGGGTCACGCCACTATTCAGCCATCGCTGGGAGCCCGAATGCGAGCCGCCAGACTGTCCGTCGTCACCGCCGTCACCGCCGTGACCGCACTGGCCGCCGTCACCGGCTGCACCTCGAAGAGCGACGCGAAGGACGGCGACCGCGTCATCGGCGTGACCGCCACCGACTCCACGTGCGTGACCTCCAAGAAGGAGATCTCCGCCGGGCACCTCGAACTCGCCATCGAGAACAAGGGCTCCAAGGTCACCGAGGTCTACATCCTCTTCCCCGACGACCGGATCGTCAGCGAGCGCGAGAACATCGGCCCCGGCACCAAGCAGCGGGTCACCGCCGAGGTGAAGGCCGGTGACTACCGGATCGCCTGCAAGCCCGGTATGAAGGGCACCGGCATCCGCCAGAACCTCAAGGTCACCGGCGGCTCGGTCGCCGAGCGCGACCCGCGCCTGGACAAGGCCGTCGCCGCCTACCGCGAGTACGCGCAGGAACAGGCCGACGCCACGCTGCCGCTCGTCGCGACCTTCGTGAAGGCGATCCAGGCCGGGAACCTCGAGGCCGCCAAGGCGGCCTACGCGCCCTCCCGCATCGGCTGGGAGCGCACCGAGCCGGTCGCGGAGTCCTTCGGCGACATCGACCCGAAGGTCGACGTCCGCGCCGACGGCCTGGAGGCCGGTCAGACGTGGACCGGCTGGCACCGGCTGGAGAAGGCCCTCTGGCAGGACAAGAAGATCACCGCCACCGAGAAGACCCTCGCCGGGCAGCTCACGACCGACCTGACCGACTGGCAGAAGCGGGTCGGCAAGGCCGAGATCACCCCCACCTCCATGGCCAACGGCGCCAAGGAACTCCTGGACGAGGTCGCCACCGGCAAGGTCACCGGCGAGGAGGAGCGCTACTCGCACACCGACCTCATCGACTTCAAGGCCAACGTCGAGGGCGCCCAGAAGTCGTACGAGCTGCTCAAGCCGGTCGCCCAGGAGAACGACGCGGCCCTGGTCACCGACCTGGACAAGCAGTTCGCCGCGCTGAACACGCTCCTGGACAAGTACCGGCCGAACACGTCGTCGTACGCGTTCACCTCGTACGACAAGGTCGGCGCCGCCGGCCGCAAGGAACTGTCCGACGCGGTCAACGCGCTCGCCGAGCCGCTGTCGAAGCTCGCCGCCGCCGTCGCGAAGTAACCGGAGGGCCAGGACATGACGGACACCCAGGGCAGCAGCCCCACCCGCCGGTCGCTGATCGGCTGGGGCGGGGCGGGCCTCGCGCTCGGCGCCGCGGCGGCGGGCGGCGCGGTGGCGATGACGCGTACCGGCGACGACGTCGTACCGGCGGGCGCGGACACGGGCGCGGCGGTCGACTTCCACGGCGTGAACCAGGCGGGGATCGCCACGCCCGTCCAGGACCGGCTGCACTTCGCCGCGTTCGACGTGACGACCACCGACCGCGCCGAGTTCGTCCAGGTCCTCAAGGCCTGGACCGAGGCCGCCCGCCGGATGACGGCCGGCAAGGCGGTCGGCGAGGGCGCGTTCGGCGGTCTCGCCGAGGCGCCGCCGGACGACACCGGCGAGGCCCTGGGACTCAAGCCGTCCCGGCTGACGCTGACGATCGGCTTCGGGCCGTCCCTGTTCAAGAAGTTCGACCTCGCCGGCCGGCGGCCCGACGCCCTCGTCGACCTGCCGACGTTCGCCGGGGACGCGCTCGACGCGGCCCGCAGCAACGGCGACCTGTGCGTGCAGGCCTGCGCGGACGATCCGCAGGTCGCCGTGCACGCGATCCGCAACCTGGCCCGGATCGGCATGGGCAAGGTCGTCATCCGCTGGTCGCAGCTCGGCTTCGGCAAGACCTCGTCCACGACGCCGGACGCGCAGACCCCGCGCAACCTGATGGGCTTCAAGGACGGCACCCGCAACATCGCGGGCACCGAGACCGACCGGCTGAAGAAGTTCGTGTGGGTCGGCGAGAAGGACGGTCCCGACTGGATGACGGGCGGCTCCTACCTCGTCGCCCGCCGGATCCGGATGCACATCGAGACCTGGGACCGCACCTCGCTCCAGGAGCAGGAGGACATCTTCGGCCGCGACAAGGGCGAGGGTGCTCCGGTGGGCAAGGCGAAGGAACGCGACGAGCCGTTCCTGAAGGCGATGAAGCCCGACGCGCACGTGCGGCTCGCGCACCCCGACTCCAACCACGGGACGACGATCCTGCGCCGCGGGTACTCCTTCACGGACGGCACCGACGGTCTGGGCCGTCTGGAGGCGGGCCTGTTCTTCCTCGCCTACCAGCGTGACGTGCGCGAGGGATTCATCCGCGTGCAGCGCAACCTCGCGACCGACGCGCTCAACGAGTACATCCAGCACGTGGGTTCGGCCGTCTTCGCCGTCCCGCCGGGCGTCCGCGACAAGGACGACTGGTGGGGCCGGACGCTGTTCTCCAAGGAGGCCTAGCCGTGTTCTCCAACTATCTGATCGGACTGCGCGAGGGCCTGGAGGCCAGCCTCGTCGTCTGCATCCTCATCGCCTACCTGGTCAAGACGGGCCGCAGGGACGCGCTGAAGCCGGTGTGGACCGGCATCGCCATCGCGGTCGTCATCGCGATGGGCTTCGGCTGCGTCCTCGAATTCGGTTCGCAGGAACTGACGTTCCAGGCGCAGGAGGCGCTCGGCGGCTCCCTGTCGATCCTCGCCGTCGGTCTGGTGACCTGGATGGTGTTCTGGATGCGGCGCACCGCCCGGCACCTGAAGTCCGAGCTGCACGGCAAGCTGGACGCGGCGCTCGCCATGGGCACCGGCGCGCTGGTCGCCACCGCGTTCCTCGCCGTCGGCCGGGAGGGCCTGGAGACCGCCCTGTTCGTGTGGGCGTCGGTGCACGCGGCCGGCGACGGCACCCCGCGCCCGCTGGTCGGCGTGGCGCTGGGCCTGGCCACGGCCGTCCTGCTGGGCTGGCTGTTCTACCGCGGGGCCCTGCGGATCAACCTCGCGAAGTTCTTCACCTGGACGGGGGGCATGCTCGTCGTGGTGGCCGCGGGCGTCCTGGCGTACGGCGTCCACGACCTCCAGGAGGCCGACCTGATCCCGGGTCTGAACAGCCTGGCCTTCGACATCAGCGGCACGATCCCGCCGGACAGCTGGTACGGCACGCTGCTCAAGGGCGTGTTCAACTTCCAGCCCGATCCGACGGTCCTCCAGATCACGGTGTGGCTGCTCTACCTCGTCCCGACACTCGCGCTCTTCCTCGCCCCGGTAGGGTTCGCCTCCGGGAAGGGGAAGGTGAAGTCACCTGATGAGCAGGGAACGCAGCCTGGCGACCGGGGTTCCGCGCAGTCGAGGGCTCCGCAGGCGTGACCGGTACGCACTCGTAGCGGCCTCACTCACCGCCGTCTCGCTCACCGCGAGCGGCTGCGTGGTCGTCCACGGAGAGCGCGAGGTGCTCCCGGCGGCCACGAAGGCGGAGGCCGTCAAGGCGGTGGAGCAGTTCACCGCCGCGTACAACAAGGCCGACGCGGCGTACGACAGTTCCCTGGACGCCGACCGCACGGCCGGCGCCCTGCGGGTCATCGACGAGGCACGGCTGAAGGCGGGCCACGTCACCGACCCCAAGGGCAACCCGGACCACGAGCCGCTCGTGCTGTCCGACGTGAAGTACACGATCGTCGAGAAGGCGGGCTGGCCGCGCTGGTTCGTCGCCGACGCCAAGGGCAGCAAGGGCGGCGACGCGCGCTGGCTGATGGCCTTCACCCGCGGCGGGCTGTCGGAGCCGTGGCGGGCGACGTACCTGACGCTGGTGGCGCCCGGCTCGGTACCGCGGTTCGACCTGGACGCGGACGGACACGCCGAGGCCGTGCCGGCCCGCACCACCGGGCTGGCCATGGCGCCCGCCGGGCTGAGCAAGGGCTACACGGCGTACCTGAAGAGCGGCAAGGGCGCCTTCGCGGACGGCGCGTTCACCAGCGCCCTGCGCGCGACGCGGGCGAAGAACGCCACCCGGCCGGGACTTGCCACGCAGTACATCGACCAGCCGCTGACCGAGGGCGACTACGCGCCGCTGGCCCTGCGCACCGCGGACGGCGGGGCGCTGGTGTTCTTCAGCAGCCACCACTTCACGAAGCAGACGGCCGCGGCGGGGGCCGCGGTGCCCACGCCGAACAAGAACGTGGCCGCGTTGACGACCGGGGAGATCAAGCAGTCACTGACGATGGAGTTCGTCGCCAACGAGGTGGCGCTGGCGCCGGCGAAGGGGTCCGGCGGCGGGAAGGTGTCGCTGCTCAGCCGGCTGGAGGGGCTCACCGGCGCCGAGGGGGCGTGAAGACGGGCAGTTCCCCGCGCCCCTGAGGGGGGCGGGGCCGTCAGTGGCGGGTGGGCCAGGGGGGGTGGGGCTGGGGGTCGGCGTGGCGGGCGCAGGCGTCGGTGAGGGTTTCCAGCAGGGTCAGCGGGTCCGGCAGCGCGTGCTCGGGGCCGCGCAGCCAGTGCACGGAGCGGCCGTCGTCACCCGGGAGCCGGGCCGGCGGCACCAGGACGTAGGAGCCCCGGCAGTGCCAGCGCAGGCCGGGGTGCTCGTCCATGGTCTCCGGGTGGCAGTCCAGCTCGCACGGCCACCACTCGTCCTCGTCCTCGGGGGTGCCGCGGGTGAGGGTGAACAAGAGCATGCGGCCGTCGTCGCTCTCCGCGACCGGGCCGACCTCGACTCCGGCGTCGAGCAGCCGCTCCAGCGCCTCGCGGCCCGCCTCCAGCGGCACGTCGAGGACGTCGTGCGTCATGCCGGTGGCGGTGATGAAGTTGGCCTGCGGTTGGTGGCGGGCCCAGCGCTCGATCTGCCCGCGGTCGGTGGTGGACTGCGTCTGCCAGGCGAAGGACACCGGGTGCCGGGCGGGGGTCGGACAGCCGACCCGGTCGCAGGAGCACCCGTAACCGGGGGCCGGGTGCGCGGCGGGCGCGAGCGGGAGTCCCGCTCCGGCGGCGGCCAGCAGCAGGGCCTCACGGCCGCCCTCGTCGGCGGCCTCGGCCGGGCCGCTCGCGCGCAGCCACTGCGAGAATCTGCCCCACAGGCCGGTCCGGCCGCCGAACTCCGCGCTCATCTGTCCCCTCGCCTCGCTGTGGTGCGGACAGCATGCCTCATGGTCCCACCATCCTGCGCATCGGGGGGCCGTAGCCGTGAAACGGGGCAGGTGGGACGGGTGGGGCCAGAGTGACGCATGTGCGGCAAGCTCACCGGGGCGCGAGGCCGTGCAGGGCGTAGTCGACGAGGGTGTCGGTGTACTCGTAGGAGATCGGCCCCGTGTACTGGAGCCAGCGCTGGGCGAGCGGGGAGATGAAGAACTCCAGGGCGATCCGCGGGTCGAGGTCGGCGCGCACCTGGCCGGCCTCCTGGGCGGCGCGCAGCCGGTCGACGTACAGCCGGATGGACGGTTCCATCAGCTTGGCCGTGAACTCGCGGCCCACCTGCTCGTCGACCACGCCCTCGGCGGCCAGGGCGCGGGAGGGCGCCTCGAACCGGGGGTCGGTGAGCTGGTCGACGGTGGCCCGCAGCACGGCCTTGATGTCGGCGGCCAGGTCGCCGGTGTCGGGGATGGCGTACGGCTCCCCGTCCGGCGCCCCGGCGTCCCGCGCCGCCTGCTCGCTGAGGTCGAGGAACGCCTCCAGCAGGACGTCGGCCTTCGACCCCCACCAGCGGTAGATGGTCTGCTTGCCGACGCCGGCGCGGGCGGCGATGCCCTCGATCGTGGTCTTCGGATAGCCGGCCTCCGCGACGAGGGCGAGGGCGGCGTCGTAGATGGCGCGCCGGGACCGCTCGCTGCGGCGGGCGGTGTCGGGGGCCGGCTTTCCGGACTGGGTGACCATGGTGCGACGGTACCAAGCGGGTGAGACGGGACGTCTCGTGAACCGTTACGCGTCTTCCCCGGGGTAGCGCACGCCGATCCGCTCGCGGACCGCGTCGAGGGTCCGCATCACCGCGAGGCTGCCGTCGAGCGGGATCAGCGGGGACTCGGTCTCACCGGCCCGCAGCGCGCGCATCACCTCACGGGCCTCGTGGCGGAACGTCGTGCGGGGCCCGTCCGCGGGGTCGGCCGTGAACTCCTCGGGGTCGCGCCCGGCGCGGTGCAGGACGAGACGGTCCGGGTGGAAGAAGCCGGCGGGGATGTCGATGCGGCCGCGCGAGCCGGTCACCGAGGCCGTGGTGCCCGTACCGCCCACGAGGGAGCAGTGCAGGGCCGCGAGCGCGCCGGAGTCCCAGGACAGCGCCAGGACCGTCTGGAGGTCGACGCCCTCGGGGGACAGGACGGCCCGGGCCGAGACGCCCGAGGGCTCACCGAGCAGCAGGTGGGCGAAGGACACCGGGTAGACACCGAGGTCGAGGAGGGCGCCGCCGCCCTGGGCGGGGTCCCGCAGCCGGTGCGAGGGCGGGAAGGGCCCTTCCAGGCCGAAGTCGGCCTGCACGGTGCGGACCTCGCCGATCGCGCCGTCGTCGACGAGGGCCTTGAGGCGGCGGACGACCGGGTTGCAGTACATCCACATCGCCTCCATCAGGAAGCGTCCGCCGGAGCGGGCCAGCGCGACGAGTTCCTCGGCCTCGCGCAGGTTCAGCGTGAACGCCTTCTCGCACAGCACGTTGCGGCCGGCCTCGAGACAGAGTCCGGCGGCGGCGCGGTGCGCGGCGTGCGGGGTGGCGACGTAGACGACATCGATGTCCTCGTCGGCGGCCAGCGACGCCCAGTCGCCGTACGCCCGGGGTATGCCGAACCGGTCGGCGAACGCCTTCGCGGCGGGCTCGGAACGCGAGGCGACCGCGACGACCTCCGCGTCGGGCAGGTCGATCAGGTCCGCCGTGAACGCGGCGGCGATCCCTCCGGTCGCCAGGATCCCCCACCGCACCGTGTCCGTCGTCATACCCCGCCCCGCCCTCGTGCCGTCCCAGCAGTGTGTTCGAGCTGAGAGCATAGGTCGCGAAGACGTCGGAGAGGGAGGGGCGGCCGGATGCCGGAGGGCGGGGCCACGGCCGGTGCGGTGCGCCGCGCCGCGACGGGCGCGAGCACGGGCGAGGGAGCGGGGCCCGGTCTGCCCGCCCGGCGGCGGGCGGGGCTGCTCGTCACCCTGGTGCTGGGCGGTCTGACCGCCACGCCCCCGCTGTCGATGGACATGTACCTCCCGGCGCTGCCCGAGGTGACCCGCTCGCTGCACGCGCCCGCCGCGACCGTGCAGCTCACGCTGACCGCGTGTCTGGCCGGCATGGCGCTGGGGCAGCTGGTCGTCGGCCCGATGAGCGACCGGTGGGGGCGCAGGCGCCCGCTGCTCGCCGGGCTCGTCGTCTACGTGGTGGCGACCGCCCTGTGCGCCCTCGCGCCCACCGTCGAGCTGCTGGTCGCCTGCCGGCTGGTACAGGGGCTGGCGGGCGCGGCCGGGATAGTGATCGCGCGGGCCGTCGTACGCGATCTGTACGACGGTGTGGCGATGGCCCGGTTCTTCTCCACCCTGATGCTGATCTCCGGGGTCGCGCCGGTCGTGGCACCGCTGATCGGGGCGCAGGTCCTGCGGGCGACGGACTGGCGGGGCGTGTTCCTGGTCCTCACGGGCGTGGGGCTGCTGCTGGCCGTGGTCGTGTGGACCAGGCTGCCGGAGACGCTGCCCGCCGCCGACCGGCACGCGGGCGGGGTCGGCGAGGCCCTGCACTCGATGCGCCGGCTGCTCGCGGACCCCCTGTTCACCGGCTACCTCCTCACGGGCGGCTTCGCCTTCGCCGCCCTGTTCGCGTACATCAGCGCCTCGCCGTTCGTGGTCCAGGAGATCTACGGCGCCTCGCCGCAGACGTTCGGGCTGCTGTTCGGCGCGAACTCCGTCGGGCTGGTGCTGGTCGGCCAGCTCAACGGCAGGGTGCTGGTGGGCCGGGTCCGGCTCGACCGGGTGCTGGCCGTCGGCCTCGCGGTGGTCGTGCTGGCCGCGACCGCGCTGCTGCTGATGACCACGGGCGTGTTCGGCGAGGTCGGGCTGGTCCCGGTGGCGGCCGCGCTGTTCGTCCTGATGTCCGCGATGGGCGTCACCCTGCCCAACGCGCAGACCCTCGCCCTGCTGCGGGTGCGGCACTCCGCCGGTTCCGCCTCCGCGCTCCTCGGTACGTCCTCCTTCCTCATCGGCGCGATCGCCTCCCCGCTCGTCGGGATCGCCGGTGAGCGCACCGCCGTCCCGATGGCCGTCGTCCAGTTGGCCGCCGCACTGGTGGCGGCGGCCTGCTTCGTGGGAATGTGCCGTCCCTGGACCAAGGCGGGCGCCGAGGACGGAGGTCCGCGCGCCCGAGTGACGCCGAGAGCGGAGGAAGGGAACTGAGCGCACCGAAGCTGCGCGTCGACACACCCGAACGGGCCGGGCTCGATCCGCAGGAGACGCGACTCCTCGTCCGCGACGTCGTGGACCTCACCACCGGCGACCGGCCCTGGACGGCGGGCGCCGTGGTGGTCGCCGGGCGCGGCCCGGTGATCGCCGTGCGCGAGGCGGCGGGCTGGGCGGTCCGGTACTCGGCGTACGACCCGGTGGCCGACGCGGGGGTGGAGCTCCCGGCGGGGGCGCGGATCCCGATGACCGTCGACACTCCGTTCGACCTGGCGTCCCTCACCAAGCTGTTCACGTCGGTCGCGGCGGTGCAGCAGATCGAGCGCGGGACCCTCGGCATCGACGCGCGGGTGGGCGCCTATCTGCCCGACTTCCACGCGGCGGCCGCCCATGACATCACCGTCCGCCAGCTCCTGACCCACACCTCCGGGCTGCGCCCCGAGCTGCCGCTGTACGAGTACGCGGACGACGCCGACCGCTGGGAGGCGCTACGCGCGCAGACGCCGGTCGGCGCACCGGGCGCGTACGTGTACTCGGACCTGAACATGCTGCTGCTCCAGCGGCTCCTGGAGCGGCTGACGGGCCGCACCCTGGACGTCCTCGTGCGGGAGGGCATCACCCGTCCGCTGGGCATGTCGTCGACCGACTTCGGGCCGTGTCCGGGCGCGGCGGCGACCGAGGACCAGCGACGGCCCTGGGCGAAGGCGGACCGGGGGATGCTGCGGGGTGTCGTGCACGACGAGAACGCCTGGGCGCTGGGCGGGGTGGCCGGTCACGCGGGCCTGTTCTCCACGGGAGACGACCTGGCGGTGTTCTGCCGCACCCTGCTGGCGGGCGGTTCGTACGGTCCGGCGCGCATCCTCGGCCCCGACTTCGTGGAACTGCTGCTCACCCCGCCGGGGCTGGGTTTCGCGGTGGACCGGCCGTGGTTCATGGGCGAGCTGTCCGGCGAGGGCGCGGCGGGACACACCGGGTTCACGGGGACCTCGCTGGTGCTGGACCCTGCGACGGACACGTTCGTGGTGCTGCTGGCCAACGCGGTGCATCCGGTACGCCGGCCCCCGGACAGCGCTCCCCGCGCCCTGCTGGGCACGAGGATGGCGATGGCGGTCCGCTGAGCCGTCCGCAGGGGCGCCGGGTACGGCGGCCCGGGTGGTGGGGCGGGGGTTCTAGAATCTGCGGGTGAACGACGCCGTATCCGCCGCCGAGATCCTCCGTACCGCTCTGGGGGAGCTCCTCGACGGTCTGCCGCCGCGGCAGGCCGGTCAGGCCGTCGAGCGGCTGATCGCGAACTACCGGGGCGCCACCCCGACCGACGCGCCCATCCTGCGCGACCGCGCGGACGTCGCCGCGTACGCCGCCTACCGGATGCCGGCGACCTTCGAGGCGGTCCGGTCGGCGCTGGAGGCCTTCGCGGACGCCGTGCCGCGGTGGTCGCCGGACAGCCATGTCGACGTCGGCGGCGGCACCGGCGCGGCGACCTGGGCGGTGACTTCCACCTGGGGCGGGACGCGCCCGGTGACGGTGCTCGACTGGGCGGAGCCCGCCCTGGCCCTCGGCCGGGAGGTCGCCGCCGCGAACCCGGCGCTGCGCGAGGCCCGCTGGCAGCGTGCCCGTATCGGTACGGCGCTCGCCCTGGACCCCACCGACCTGGTCACCGTCTCCTACGTCCTCAACGAGCTGGCCGCGTCCGACCGGGCCGCCCTGGTGGACACCGCCGCGGCGGCCGCGCAGGCCGTGGTGATCGTCGAGCCGGGCACCCCGGACGGCTACGCCCGGGTGATCGAGGCCCGCGACCGGCTGATCGCCGCGGGATTCGGGATCGCGGCGCCCTGTCCGCACAGCGCGGCCTGTCCCATCGTGCCCGGCACGGACTGGTGCCACTTCTCGGCGCGGGTCAGCCGCTCCTCCCTGCACCGGCAGGTCAAGGGCGGTTCGCTGCCGTACGAGGACGAGAAGTTCAGCTATGTGGCGGCCGCCCGCTTCCCCGTCTCCCCCGCCGCGTCCCGCGTGGTGCGGCGGCCGCAGATCCGCAAGGGCCAGGTGCTCCTCGACCTGTGCGAGGCCGAGGAGCGGCTGAGCCGGACGACGGTGACGAAGAAGCACGGGGACCTGTACAAGGGGGCCCGCGACGCCGACTGGGGCGACGCCTGGCCGCCGGCCCCCTGACCCGGGCGGCCCCGGTGGTCCCGGCGGCCCCCCGTGGCCCGGAGGGGCTCAGGCGGGCTTGAGTCCCTGGTCGCCGACCTCGGTGACGAAGGAGGCGGCCGTGGTGAGCGGGGCGCCCTGCC
The DNA here is from genome assembly GCF_016860545.1 of Streptomyces asoensis. Lineage (NCBI taxonomy): Bacteria > Bacillati > Actinomycetota > Actinomycetes > Kitasatosporales > Streptomycetaceae > Streptomyces > Streptomyces asoensis. The sequence goes on from NZ_BNEB01000001.1 coordinate 294,388, forward strand.
GGGTGACGTAGGGGACGGTCTTGAAGTCGGCGCGGGCGAGGTCGCGGCCGAGGGAGACGGTCGCGTAGCCGCGCAGGCCGTTGTAGAACCGCAGGTGCGGGTTGGCGGCCATGAAGGTGGCCCAGTTGGCGGGCTTCTCGGCGCCGTTGCCCCCGCTGGAGACCGATGAGGTGACGATCTCCGTGCCGACCGTCCTGGAGTTCTCGTCGGCGAAGTCGCGCTTGATGTCGAAGCCGTAGTGCACGTGGACGTCGCCGGTGAGGACCATCAGGTTCTCGATCCCCGCGGCCTGCGCGCCGGCCAGGATCCGGTTCCGGGAGGCCGGGTAGCCGTCCCAGGAGTCCATGGAGACCTGGGAGGGCACGCTGGTGGAGTTGTGGCGCCGGGCGAAGGTGACCTGCTGCGGGACGACGTTCCACCGGGCGCGCGAGCGGTGCCAGCCGTCGATCAGCCACCGCTCCTGTGCGGCCCCGGTGAGGGTGCGGGCCGGGTTCTCGGACTCGGGCCCCGGGAACTGCCAGCCGTCGCCGTACGCCTGGTCGGACCGGTACTGGCGGGTGTCGAGGACGTCGAGCTGGGCGAGCCGGCCCCAGTGCAGTCGCCGGTAGAGGCGCAGGTCGGGGCCGTCGGGGAGCTGCGGGCGGCGCAGCGGCTGGTTCTCCCAGTACGCGCGGTAGGCGGCGGCCCGGCGGATCAGGAACTCCGCGGCGGGGTCGTCGTTCTCCGACACCGCGCCCGCGTAGTTGTTCTCGGTCTCGTGGTCGTCCCAGGTGACGACGAACGGGTGGGCGGCGTGGGCGGCCAGCAGGTCGGGGTCGGACTTGTACAGCGCGTACTTGAGCCGGTAGTCGTCGAGGGTCACCATCTCGTGGCCGTAGACGGCGGGCACGGTCCCGGCCGGGTAGGCGCGGGCGCCGCCGACACCGCTGACGGCGTACTCGTAGAGGTAGTCGCCGAGGTGCAGGACGACGTCCACGTCGTCCTCGGCGAGGTGCTTGTAGGCGGTGAAGTAGCCCTGGTCGTAGCGCTGGCAGGAGACGACGCCGAGCGTGAGGGAGCCGGGTGCGGCGCCGTGCCCGGGGGCGGTGCGGGTGCGGCCGGTGCGGCTGATCCAGCTGCCCGCCCTGAAGCGGTAGTAGTACACGCGGTCGTCTTCGAGGCCGTCGACCTGGACGTGCACGCTGTGGCCGAACTCCGGGTGCGCGAGGGTGCTGCCGCGTCTGACGGGCCGGCGGAAGCTGTCGTCGCGGGCCACTTCCCAGCGGACGGTGACGCGTCGGGCGGGGAGCCCGCCGTCCGCCTGGTAGGGGGCGGGCGCGAGGCGGGTCCACAGGAGGACGGAGCCCGGCCGGGGGTCGCCGGAGGCGACTCCGAGGGTGAAGGGGTCGGCGGTGAGCCGTGCCGGGTCGAGTTCGGCGGCGGCCGCGGTGCCGGCGGCGGGCAGGTTGACGGCGAAGGCGAGCGCGGCGGCGGCCGCCGTGCCGGTGAGGAACCGGCGGCGCCCCACGTGCCGTGCGGTGGCGCGCAGTTCGGGGGTGTACGGGGACTGGTGTGCTGCGGGTGTCATTCCGGTCCTCCCCTGGGGAATGGCTGCACCATGCATTGGAGTGGCCAGGGACGACCCGCAGGAGTCGACCGCTTGGCGCGTACACAACAGTCGCGTGGCGGACGCGCGCGTTCCGCATACCGGACCCGAAGACATGCCGCTCCCGTACGCTGCCTGCCCATGACTGCCGAGAACCCCCGCGACACAGAACACCCCCACCCCACGGAGAACGCACGGCACACGCAGGAGACACGGCACGCCGGGCGTGCGGCCGATCCGGGCGGCACCGAGGCCCCGGGGAACGGGGCCTCGGTGCCGCCCGGATCGACGAGGATCGCCGTCGTCACGGGCGCGGGCTCCGGCATCGGCCGGGCGGTCTCCGTCGAACTGCTGCGCGCGGGCTGGTCGGTGGCGCTGGCGGGGCGGCGGACGGAGACCCTGGAGGCGACGGCCGCGACGGTGCCCGGGGCCGCGGCTCTCGCCGTACGGACGGACGTCTCGCGCCCGCAGGAGGTGACGGCCCTCTTCGACGCCGTGCGCGGCCATTTCGGGCGGCTGGACCTGCTGTTCAACAACGCGGGCACGTTCGGGCCGGGCGGCGTCCCGTTCGAGGACCTGCCCTACGACGCCTGGCGGCACGTGGTGGACACCAACCTCAACGGGGCGTTCCTGTGCGCACAGGGGGCGTACCGTCAGATGAAGGAGCAGGACCCCCGGGGCGGCCGGATCATCAACAACGGGTCCGTCTCGGCGCACACGCCCCGCCCGCTCTCGGCGCCCTACACCGCGACGAAGCACGCCCTCACCGGTCTGACCAAGTCCCTTTCGCTGGACGGCCGGGCCTACGGCATCGCGGTCGGGCAGATCGACATCGGCAACGCGGCGACCGAGATGACGGCGCGGATGCGGACGGGCGCGTTGCAGGCCGGCGGGGAGGTCGCGCCGGAGCCGCTGATGGACGTCGCCGATGTGGCGCGCACGGTACGGCACATGGCGGAGCTGCCGCTGGAGGCGAACGTGCAGTTCGCGACGGTCCTGGCGACGGCCATGCCGTACGTGGGACGGGGCTGAGCCGGGGCCGTGCCCGGAGTCCGGGCCGCTCCCGGATCGTTCACCGGTGGTCAACCCCTCAACCTGCACAAGCGGACTTTGACCGTCCGCACCATTGCGGCCGATGGCGCACCTATGCTCAACTCTTCTGCACAAGAACTTCACACTTGCAGCACCGCAGTTCCGTGCGGACGGCCTCAGACCACATCCATGGGGGGTAGGGGCAGTCGTCCCACGGCGCCGGGTGGGGGTGGACCTCGCTGGGACCGCGAGGTACGCACCGGCGCCGTGGGACGACTGCCCCACCGTCAACCGTCGGTCGGCGGACGCCCGGTGACGGACTCCCGGTCACCGGCGGCGGGCGCCGGCGCATCCCGACGACCCCTGCGCCGCAGCGTGAACGCCGCGCCCGCGGCCAGCGCCACCGCACCCGCGGCCCCGCCGAGCACCCCCCAGCCACCGGGACCGCCACCGGCCGCCGACGCGGCCCGCGACCCGGCGTGCGGCGCCCCGCCCGCCGACGAACCGCCCGGCGCGCCCGCCTTGGCCCCGCCCTCGCTCAGCGCCTCCACCAGCGTTCCCACCGCTCGCGCCGAACTCCCCTGCGCGAAACCCCAGTCGAGCAGCGCCGCCGTCTCCTCGTACACGGCGTTGTGGCCGCTGCGGGGGTGCAGCACGGTGACGAGGAGGGTGCGGCCCGCGCGGGTCGCGGCGCCGGTGAACGTGTTGCCGGCGTTACTGGTGAAGCCGTTCTTCACGCCGATCATGCCCGGGTACGGGGTCACCCCGTAGGTGCCCGAGAGCAGCCGGTCGGTGTTCTCGATCCGGAAGGTCTTCCCGCCGCCCGCCGGGAAACGCGCGGTCCTGGTGGCGCAGTAGGCGCGGAAGCCGGCGTCGCGCAGTCCGTGCCGGGCGAAGAGCGCGAGATCGTAGGCGGAGGACGTCTGGCCTTCGTGGTCGTATCCGTCGGGACTGACGACCCGGGTGTCGAGCGCCTGGAGGTCCACCGCCCTCGCCTGCATCTCGGCGACGGTCCTCGCGACCCCGCCGTTCATCAGGGCGAGCACCTGCACGGCGTCGTTGCCCGAGCGCAGGAACACGCCCTGCCACAACTGCTCGACGGTGTACGTGATCCCGGCCTTCAGGCCGACGAGGCTGGAGCCCGACGGGATGCCCGCGAGGTCCGCGTCGGTCACCAGACGGCGTTCGGTGCGCCCGAACCGGTCCAGCAGGGTGTCCGCGAACAGCATCTTCAGCGTGGAGGCGGGCGCGAGCCGCAGATGCGCCCGGTAGGAGGCGAGGACCTCGCCGCTGTCGTGGTCGGCGAGCAGCCAGGCCCGGGCGGTGAGCCCCTTCGGCAGCGCGGTGCCCCCGTCCACCTGGACGCCGTCGGCGACGAGCCGTGCGCCGCCGACCGCCACCTCGGACGCGGCGGCGGCCGGGGCCGCGACGAACGGCACGGCGGTCAGGGGCGCGGCGGCCGCGAGGGCCAGCAGGGAGCGCCGGGACGGACGCGGCGGCGGGCCGGGGGAAGGGCGGCGGAATGCGTGCACTGCGGGACCGTACAAGGGGAGCAAAGGGAATGGAAATCCCCAGTCGACTCTCTCCACCTGGGAAAAGCCCCTCCGCAGCCTAGGAATCAGCTGTCTCAACGAATTCTGATCCGGGCGCTCTCATTCTCAGTTCTTACACATCTTTTACTCAGGACGACTCAAAGGTTTCTCCCTAGGTTGTGGCCGCGCCCACAGCGGGCGCCAAGGACCTCAGAGGAACGGGATGTTTGGCATCTATCTCAAGCGTGAACTGGGCCGGCGCAAGAAGGCCGCCCTGGTCATCGCACTGGGGCTGGCGCTCGGAATCGCGCTGGTCATCACCGTCAACTCGGTGTCGGCCGGCATGACGCAGGCGCAGGACAAGGTCCTTCAGTCGCTGTACGGGCTGGGCACCGACATGACCGTCACCAAAGCCCGTACGGCTCCCACCGGCAACAGTTCCGGGGGCCCCAGATTCGAGTTCGACGCGTCGGCGGACGACGATGACGACGCGGAGCAGAGTTCCGACCGGGTCATGACCCAGGGCGGTCAGGCCCTGAAGGCCGCGCTCGTCACGCAGGTGGCCGGCCAGAAGGGCGTGGCCGCCGCGGTCGGCGCCCTCACCCTGAACGTCACCAAGGTCGACGGATCCTTCACCCAGGGCAAGGCGCAGAGCTCCACCGGCGGGAGCGGCAACGGCGGCCAGGGCGGCCCCGGGGGCGGCAACGGCGGCGGCTCCACCGCGGCCCCGCAGGTCCAGGGCGGCGGCGCCTCCTTCGACGTCAACTCGTACTCCGTGGCCGGTGTCGACGTCACCGACCAGGACCTCGGCCCTCTGGCCGGCTCCAAGATCACCTCGGGCGTGACCTTCACCTCGGCGCAGACGAACGCCAAGGTCGCCGTGGTGAGCAAGGCGTACGCCAAGGAGAACTCGTACAAGGCCGGCTCGTCGCTGAAGATCTCCGGCACCACGTACAAGATCATCGGTATCGCCACGCCCGACAGCAGCGACTCCACCACCGACGTCTACCTGCCGCTGAAACAGGCGCAGACCCTCGGGGACGCGGCGGACCAGGTCACCATGATCTACGTCAAGGCGACCGACTCCCAGCAGATCGACACCGTCAAGGCGGCCATCCAGAAGAACATCTCCGGCACGACGGTCACCACCTCCGCCGACCTGGCCGAGACGGTCTCCGGCTCCCTCTCCACCGCTTCGAACCTGGCCACCAGCGTCGGCAAGTGGCTGTCGGTCGCCGTCCTCGTCGCCGCGTTCCTGGTGGCCGCGCTGCTCACGTCCTCGGCCGTGTCCCGCAGGGTGCGCGAGTTCGGCACCCTGAAGGCGCTCGGCTGGCCCAGCCGCCGGGTGACCCGGCAGGTCGTCGGCGAGTCCATGGTCAACGGTCTCCTCGGCGGCGCCCTCGGTATCGGCCTCGGCCTCGCGGCCGCGTACACGGTGACCGCGATCAGCCCGAAGCTGACCGCCGAACTCGGCGGCACCGGCGGCGGTGGCGGCATGGGCGGCCCCGGCGGCGGTCCCGGCCGGCAGTCCGCGTCGAACACGATGGAGATCGCCCTCTCGGCTCCCGTCTCCCTCACCACCATCGCGCTCGCGGTGGGCCTGGCGGTCGCCGGCGGTCTGATCGCCGGCGCGATGGGCGGCTGGCGCGCCTCCCGGATGCGCCCGGCGGACGCCCTGCGCAGCGTCTCCTGACCCGCGCCCGACCAGTCGTCACCCACCCCGTCGTCCCCCTCGCGGGGCAGGCGGAGAACACGGAGAACCCGGAGATCCCATGTACAACCTCACCGGCGTCACCAAGCGCTACACGCGCGGCAAGGAGACGGTCGAGGCGCTGCGCGGCATCGACCTCACCATCGCGGACGGCGACCAGCTCGTCATCCAGGGCCCCACGGGCGGCGGCAAGTCGACCCTGCTCCAGATGATCGGCGGCCTCGACCGGCCGTCCGAGGGAAGCGTCGAACTCGACGGCGTCGACCTCGCGCGCGTCAGCGAGGCGAAGCTGACCCGGCTGCGCGCCGAAAAGATCGGCATCATCTTCCAGTCGTTCAACCTCATCCCGACGCTGACCGCGCAGGAGAACGTCGAGACCGCGCTCGTCCCGCTCGGCGTGAAGGCCGCGGAGCGGCGCGAGCGGGCGGCGGAGGCCTTGCGCTCGGTCGGCCTGGGCGAGCGTCTCAGGCACGCCCCGGCGGAACTGTCCGGCGGTCAGCAGCAGCGGGTCGCGATCGCCCGCGCGCTGGTCAAGAAGCCGAAGGTGCTGCTCGCGGACGAGCCCACCGGCAACCTGGACGAGGGCATGCGTGACGAGATCATGGAAGTCCTCGAAGGGCTGTGGCACGAGTACGGGCTGACGTTCGTCATGGTCACCCACGACTCGTCCATCGCCCGCCGGGCCCCGCGCCTGGCCACCATCAAGTCCGGCCGCCTCACCCTGACGGAACAGGCGACAGCCCGCTCCCGGTAACCCATCGACACCGGAAGGCCCTGCGGGGGCCTGGGCTTTCGGGCGTTGCGGGGCCGGGCCCGGGGGCGTGCGGGGCCAGGCGCTGAAGCCTGAGGGGCCGTTACCGCCTGCCCGGCGGCGAACGGCCCCTTCTGCGCCGTCCGTTACCGGTCGCCGTTGCGGGTCGGCGGTCGCAGGCTGCCGGTCGGCAGTGGTCGGTCGGCAATCGGCTGTGGCCGGTGGGAACCTGGCCCGGGCCGGACGACCGTGCGGCCGGGGCGGACGTCGTGCGGCGGGTCAGGCCTGGCCGGTTTCGAAGCGGGAGATCCGGCCGTCGTCCTCGACCACGAAGCTCCACCGGGTGCGCATCTCGCCCCAGGTGTCGTTGCGGTAGTCGGCGATGAGGGCGCGTCCGCCGTCGGACTCCTTGGTGACGTCCATGTGGCCGCGGGAGGAGAAGATCTCCCGGTCGGCCCAGTCGGCGAGGTCACGGTCGGAACCGTCGTCCGCCATGGTCGCGTCGGGGGTGAGCAGGCCGCGGAAGGCCTCCTCGTCATGGGCGTTGACGGCGGCGACGAAGGCGCGGACGGCCGGGTCGCTGAGTCTGTCGATCTGGATCGCCATACCGGTCAGGCTCACACCGCCGCCCGCGCCCCGCCACCCGAACGGCGCCCAGAACGGGCCGGACGGGTGTGAGCGGTGCGACGGTGGTTACGCGGAGGGGGCTGTCCTCTTCCCTCCTGCCCGCCGTTCTCTGCTCAGGGAGTCACCGTGACCTGTTACGACCGTCGTGATCTGGGACTGCTGCTGCTCCGGCTGGGCACCGGCGGGGTGCTGGCGGCGCACGGCGCGCAGAAGCTGTTCGGCTGGTTCGGCGGGCACGGGCTGGAGGGCACCGGCCAGTTCATGGAGTCCGTCGGTTACGCCCCGGGCAAGGCCAGTGCGACGGCGGCAGGCCTGGCGGAGACGGGCGGCGGCGCGCTGCTGGCACTGGGCCTGGCCACCCCCGCGGCGGGCGCCGCCGCGGCCGGGGCGATGGCGGGCGCGTCCGCGGTGCACGTCCCCAACGGCTTCTTCGCCCAGAGCGGCGGCTACGAGCACGCGGCCTCCCTGGGGCTGGCCGCCGCGGGCCTCGCCGTCACGGGTCCCGGCCGCCTGTCCCTCGATCACGCCCTCGGCCACACGGTCGACCGCGGCTGGATGGTCCCGGCGGCCCTGGGCGCGACGGCGGCGGTCACGGCGGTGGTCATCGGCATGCGCAGCAAGCGGCTGCGCCGCCGCGAGGAGGGCGAACAGGAAGCCCTGTTCGAGGAGTGACCATCCGACGCCGGGCCCGAGCCGGCACTGGCACGATGCGGCCATGAGCACTCCGCCCCACCCCCGGCCCGCACAGCCCGTACAGCCCGCGCAGCCCGCACAACCTGATTCCGCGGCATCCGCCGGTTGCGGCGACCGCGTCGGCGCCGTCGACCCCTCCGGTCCCGATCTCTGGGCCACCGTCGGCGCGTTGACGGAGTGGCTGGACGGCAGTCAGCCGGTCGGCGGCCGGGAGGGTCTGCTGCTGCGGGTGCTGAAGCTGTCGGAGGAGGTCGGCGAGGTCGCGCAGGCGGTCGTGGGCGCGACCGGGCAGAACCCCCGCAAGGGCGTCAGCCACACATGGGAGGACGTGCAGAGCGAGCTGTGCGACGTGGTCATCACGGCGCTGGTCGCGCTGCGGACCCTGACACCGGAGGCGGCGGCCGTGTTCGCCGCGCGTCTGACGCACGTGGCGGAGCGCTCCCTCGGCGGGGCGGGCGACCGTCCTGCGCAGTCCGCGCCGCGGGAGTGATCAGGACGGGCGGCCGGAATGACCCGCAGCGGCCCGTCGGCCGGGTCCGGCCGAAGACCGGCCGCGTTCGGGGAACCGTCCGCCCGCGTCTCGCGTACCTCTGTACGATCACCGCACGCGAAGCGGGGGCGCTGAGGCGGAGGGGCGGGAATGGACGACAACGCGGGCAGACACAGGACGACTTGGCCCTTGAGGGCCGCGGCGTCGGCGGCCGCGGCGGCCGTGCTGCTGGCCGGCTGCGGCTCCGGGGACGACAAGGCGGCGGAGCCGGGCCCTACGGCGTCCGCCCGCTCGACGGCACCGTCCGCGTCGGGCTCGCCCTCCTCCCCCGCGTCCGCCGGCCCGACGGGCGGTGGCACGGCGGCACTGACGCCGTTCGAGGCGGACCCCGCCGAGGTGCCCCGGACGCGAGGACGGGCCGAGGCCGTGGCCCGGGCCGTCGCTCTCCCGGCCGCCGACTGGGGCTCGGGCTTCCGCGCCCAGCAGCCCGCCGAGAGCGCCGCCGGCACCGTCGCCGTCCTCGACGAGCAGTGCCGCTGGCAGCGCCGGCCCCTCCCGGCGAGCGTGCTCGCCTCGCTGTCGCGCTACAGCGAAGTGCCCGGTGCGGGCGGCAGGGGAACGATGAAGGTCACCGCCGCGGTGACCGTGCACGCCTCGGTAGGCGCCGCCGACCAGCAGCTGTCCACCACCTTGGAGGAGGCGCTGCGCTGCCGGGTCCAGCAGGTCCGCGCCGACGAGCAGATCTCCGGCCTGATGTCGGCGGCCAGCCCCTACGGGCAGGGCAACAACACCTACGCCGACGACCAGGTGGTGGAGATAGGCAGTTACATCACGGGGACGACCGCGCAGACGTACCGCTGGTTCGTCGCCCGGCTCGGCACGATCACCGTGGCGGTCGCGGTGATGGGCGCCAAGGGTTACAAGGACGACGAACTGGGCCGCTACGCCTCGGAGGCCGTCGCCAAGATGCTCGACCGCGTGGAGACCGAGCTCGGGGGGAAGAACTGATGGATCCGCTGCGTTCCTCCGACCCCGCGCGGGTCGCGGACCACCGGCTGCTCGGCCGGCTCGGCGCGGGCGGCATGGGCGTCGTCTATCTGGCGCGCACCCCGAACGGCGCCCTGGTCGCCCTGAAGGTCCTGCTCGCCGAGTATGCCGAGGAGCCGGGCTTCAAGGAGCGGTTCCGCCGCGAGGTCGAGGTGGCCCGGCAGGTCGCCAGCCCGTGGGCGGTCCCCCTGGTGGACGCCGACCCGGACGCCGACTCGCCCTGGCTGGCGACGGCGTACGTGCCGGGCCCGTCGCTGGGCGAGGCGGTCGCCGCGTACGGGCCGCTGGCGGAGCCCGGCGTCCGGCTGCTCGGGGCCCGGCTGGCCGAGGCGCTGGGCGAGGTGCACCGGGCGGGTCTGGTCCACCGGGATCTGAAGCCGGGCAACGTGCTGATCGCCCACGACGGTCCGCGGCTCATCGACTTCGGTATCGCGCGGGCGCCGCAGGACACGGCGCTCACCGCGACCGGGATGGTGGTCGGCACCCCCGGCTATCTCTCGCCCGAACAGGCCTCGGGACCCGGCGGCGACGACATCGGGCCGGCGAGCGACGTGTTCTCCCTCGGCTGCGTCCTGGCGTTCGCGGCGACCGGCCGCGCGCCGTTCGGCAGCGGGGCGGTCGACGCCCTGCTGTACCGGGCCGTGCACGATCCGGCGGACGTCGACGGGATGCCGGCCGGTCTGCGCGAGGTGGTGGAAGCCTGCCTGGCGAAGGATCCGGCCGAACGGCCGGACGCCGCCGGGCTGGTGGAGCGCTTGTCGGCAGCGGACGGACCCCGGGACCGGGAGGCCTCCGGGTGGCTGCCCGAGCCGGTCACCCGCCTGATCGCCGAGCGGTCGGCGGCCGCGCTCGCGCTGCCCGACATCGAGCACACCCAGGTCCCGTCCCCCGCCCCGGCCCGACCGGAGGCGGCACCGCAGGACACCCCCGGACCCGACTCCGACATGCGGGACGCGCCACCTGAGGCGGACCCGGCCGGGCAGGCCCCGTCGGCCGGACCGACGGACGCCCGGCCCGCCGGCCGGCGCCGCTTCCTGCTGCTCGCGGGCGGGGCCGTGGCGGTCGCCGCGGGTGCGGGCACCGCCTGGTGGGCGGCGGCGCGCGACGACGACGCGAAGAGCGGCGCGACCGCGGCCGCGCGGCGGCCCGCGCACACCGTCGCCCTGCACGCCGACCTCAGCGGCCCGCAGCGGGAGACGGGCCGGGCCCAGGAACGCGGACTGCGCGTCGCCGTAGCCCAGTTCAACGCACGCGAGGACGCCTCGTTCACCGTGAAGGTGAAGGCCGTCGACGACAAGGGCGACCCGGCGACCTCGACCCGGCTCGCCGCGCAGCTCGCGGACGATCCCTCGGTCCTCGCCGTGGTCGGCCCGACCACCGACGCGACCGCGCAGGCGGCCCTGGCGAAGTACGACGCCGGGCTCGTACCGGTCGTCACCGTGTCCGCCGGCGCCATGGACCTCGTCCTCCAGGGGTTCCGCTCGTTCCTGCTGGGGCGGATGCCCGATTCGGTGCTCGCCCTGTACATGAGCAACTACCTGCGTGGTACGGCCGGTTCACGCAAGGTCGGACTCGTCGTCGACCGCCCGGCGGGCAACTACGGGACGACCCTGGCCACCGCCATCAGCACCCAGCTCAGCAACGCGCGGCAGCCGGCGGTGCCGGAAGTGGTCAGCGCCCTGCGCCCCGACTTCGGCACCGCGGTGGACGCGGTGCTCTCCGCGGGCGCCGACTCCGTGTTCTTCGCCGGGCTGCCCGACCGGGCGGCACTGATCGCCGCCACCTTGCGCGAACGCGCCTTCCAAGGCGCCCGCGTCTCCGGCCCCGCACTGCTCGACAGCAGGTTCCTGACGGCCGCTCAGGAGGACGCCGACGGCTGGGTCATGGTGGCGCCGGTCGTCGACGCCACCGTGAAGCCGGAGGCGCGGGCGTTCGCCGCGCTCTACCGCGCGCGCTTCGACGAGGCGCCGCCCCGGTACGCGGCGGAGGCCTACGACGTGACCGGGATGCTCCTGAAGGCCCTGGCGGCACTGCCGGCGAAGCGGCGCACCCGCGCGAACCTGCTCGCGGCCGTACAGACGGGCAAGTACCAGGGCATCACCAAGCAGTTCGCCTTCGAGCAGACCGGCCAGATGGCAAAGACCGGTCTGATGGTCATCGACGGCACCGGCGGCTTCCTCTGGCGGGTCGAGAAGGGCGGCTTCGTGTACGGCGGTCCCGCGCCGCTCACCGTCTGATGGAGCCGCTGCGCACCGGCGACCCGTCCCGGCTCGGCCGTTACCGGCTGCTGCGGCGGCTGGGCGTCGGCGGCATGGGCGTCGTCTTCCTGGCCCGCGCGCCGGGCGGAGCGATCGCCGCCGTCAAGACGGTCCGTTCCTCGTACGCGCAGGAGCCGGGGTTCCGCGCCCGGTTCCGCCGGGAGGTGGCGGTCGCCCGGCAGGTGGACAGCCCCTGGGTGGTTCCCCTGCTGGACGCCGACGCGGACGCCGAGACTCCGTGGCTGGCGACCTCGTACGTGCCGGGTCCCTCGCTCTCGGAGACGGTGGACACCTTCGGACCGCTCGCCCTCACCTCCGTGCGGACCCTGGGCGTCCGGCTCGCCGAGGCCCTCGAAGCGGTGCACGCGGCCGGTCTCGTGCACCGTGACGTGAAGCCGGGCAACATCCTGCTGGCCCCGGACGGGCCACGGCTCATCGACTTCGGCATCGCCCGCGCCCCGGAGGCCACCGCGCTGACCTCCAGCGGCGTGATCGTCGGCTCGCCCGGCTTCCTGTCGCCCGAGCAGGCACGGGCGCTGGGCGGGGAGATCGGCCCGCCCAGCGATGTGTTCTCGCTGGGCTGCGTGCTGGCGTTCGCCGGGACCGGCGTGCGGCCGTTCGGCGGTGGCGGGGCGCCCGGCGTACTGCTGCGCACGGTCTACGAGGACCCCGATCCCGACGCGCTGCCGGACGCCCTGGCCCCGCTGCTGAAGGACTGCCTGCACAAGGACCCTTCGCACCGCCCCGCCCTCCCTCGGCTCCGCGAGGCCCTCGCGGGGCGGGCGTCGGAGCAGGCGGGGGCGGACGAGGGCGCCGAGGCGGGAGAAGCACCGGGCACCGGCCCGGCCGGGTCGGCGCGGGACACCGGCCCGGCCGTCGGGTCGGGTTCGGGCTGGCTGCCCGAGCCGGTCACCCGGCTGATCAACGACCGGGCCGCCGCCGTGCTCACCCTCGGCGCCGTCGAGCCGACGCAGGTGTCCGCACCGGCGGACCCCGCGGCACCGGGATCCTCGGCTTCACCGGGGTCGTCGGCACCCCAGGTGTCGCCGGACGCCGTGACGCTCACCGCCGTGACGGCCGCTCCGCCCGCCGCGCCCGGCGTCAGCCGCCGCAGGTTCATGGTCCTCGGCTCCACGGCCGGCGTCGTGGCGGCGGGCGGGGGCGGCGCCTGGTGGTGGAGCACCCGCTCCGGGACGCCCGGGACGCCCTCCTCGGGCGCGAGCCCGCGGCCCGACCTGGTCGTGGCGTTCCACGGCGATCTGACGGGCCCCGGGAAGGCGGACGGCAACGCCCAGCTGAACGGCGCCCGGCTGGCGGTCGAGCAGATCGACGCCGAGAAGGACCACCCCTTCCGCTTCCGGCTGGTCCCCCACGACGACGGCGGCGACCCCGCCCGGGCCGACGCCCTGGCCCAACGTCTGACGCGGGACGCCGGTGTGCGGGCCGTGCTGGGGCCCACCGGCGACGCGTGCTTCCTCGGCGCGGAGGCCGCGTACACCAAGGCGGCCATGCCCGTGGTGACCGTGTCGGTGGACGTCGACCTGGACGGCAGGTCGTTCGGCTACGACCAGTTCCGCTCCCACGCGGCGCTGCACGTCGAACGGAGCCTTCTCGCCGCCCCGTGCGTCCGCTGGCTCAGCAACCACGCCGACGCGCGCAAGGTGTTCCTGGTGGACGACCGGGCCCAGGGCGACATCGCCTGGACCCTGTGCGACCTGACCCAGCGTGCACTGCGGCGGGCCGGCCGCGACTCGGTCCTGACCAGCGTCCCCGCCGGGAGGATCGACTACGCCTCGCTCGCGGCACGGGTGAGGTCCGCGCACGCCGACGCGGTCGTGTTCACCGGGGACGCGGCCCGGGCCGCGGGTTTCGCCACGGCCCTGCGCGGCTCCGGTTTCACCGGCACCCGGATGGCGACGGAACAGGCCTTCGGTCCCGCGTTCCTCAGCGCCGCGGGAGCCGCGGCGACCGGCTGGGTCTTCGTGACCTCCTTCGTCGACCCCGCGGTCCGCCCCGCCGCCCGCGCCTTCGCCGCCGCCTACCGCCGCCGGTTCGGCGCCGCCCCGGGCCGGTACGCGGCGGAGGCCTACGACGCCGTGCGGTTCCTGGCGGCGGCCTGCACGAAGGACGGCGCGGCGGTGCGGGAGCGCGGCGCGATCGCCCGCAGGCTCCGCGAGGTCGCCCACACCGGGATCACCCGCACCGTCCGGTACCGGGCGGGGCAGGGCTTCAACAACGACGCGATGTTCGACTACCAGGTGACCGACGGCAGGTTCCGCTACCTGGGGCAGTACGAAGAGGCCGCCGTGTCCTGAACGGCGCACGCCGCGGTCGCCCTCGCGGCGCGCCGAAGCGGTCGAACTCCTCACCGCGTGTCGTATATACGTGCGAAGTCATGTGGTTTCCCTTCTTGATGGCGTATATCCCCTACGCGCGCCGCCCACCCGGCCCCCCCTCGAACAAGCGGATCTTGTGTCAAGCCGATAGTGCGACGGAATTCCGCTGTGGCTGAATTGGGGCGGCTCGGCCCGGCGTCGTACGACGCGTGGCCGGGCCGGGTACGCCCTGCCCGGTGCGGCGGGGCACGGGGGAAGTACCGGATCTTGGGGGTTGCGTGGCCAGGGGAGCAGTGCCGCAGGCCGGACCGACCGGCCGCGAACCGGGCCGGGTGGCGGCGGAGTTACGGACGCTGGCCACCGACGCCCGGGTGGCCGTCCACCGGGTGGCGCTGGAGGAACTGGCCGAGGACCTCCCCCTGCCGGACCGCCTCGCCCGCTGGGCCGGTACGGACCTGGTCGCCGCCTACGCAGCACGGGACACCTTCCTGCCCTCCCCCGAGGCCACCGGGGGCCCGGCGGACGGGCGCCGCGGACGGCGGGACCGCGCGGCACGGTTCACCCGCGCGCTGGCCGGAGCGGGCAGCGCCCTGGTGTTCCTGCCCCTGCTGCTCACCTGGGCGGGGCTGGGCGCGGCGGCCTGGGCCTACCAGGACATGCGCGCCGAGGGGACGGGCGACGGGGAGACGTTCCTCGCCCTGTGGCAGTCGGGGTTCGCGGGACATCTGCCGCTGCCGTTCCACTTCGACTTCCTGGTGGCCTACACGGTCACCGCCCTGTGCTGTCTGGTCCTGGCGACCGCCCTGCGCCAACGGTACGAGCGGGCCGAGGACCTCGCGTCCCGTGTCCTGGCGGCCCGGCTCTCGGGCGCGCTGGCGCAGGTGCAGGCCCTCGCCGCGGAAGCGGCCCAGGCCACCCCGCCGCGCTTCGGCGAGGAGCTCCGGGGGGCGGCGCGCAACCTGCGCGCGCTGGGCGAACTGGCGGGCAAGGCCCAGCAGGAGACCGCCGAACTGATCGCCGAGGCGAGCCGGACGTCGTCGCTCACCCGGGCCGCGGCCCTGTCCCTGGGCGAGGGCGTGCGGGAACTGCGGTCCGCCGCCGAGTCCGTGGCCTCGTCCACCGACAGCGCCTCCCGGGCGGCGCAGGAGGCCCACCAGGGCGCGCAGATGCTCTCCGGCGAGGCCGGCAAGGTCGTGGACGGCATGGACCGGGCCGTGCGGCGGGCGGCGGGCGCCGCGGCCGAGGAACTCTCCGCGGCGGCCGCCGACGCGGTGCGCCGGGTCTCCGACGCGGCCGAGGCCGCCGCCGGACGGGAGGAGACCGCGGCACACCGCAGCGCCGAACTGCTGCGCCGCAGCGGGGAGGACATGACCGGCGCCTTCGCCGCCGCACGCGTCGCGCTGGAGTCGGCGGCGAGGGAACTCGCCGCGACGGTCGAACGGCTGGACAGGACCGTCACCGGGCTGCCGCGGGCCCTGGAGAGTTCGGCGGCCGACGGCGCGGAGCGGATCGGCTGGGCCTACGACCAGGCG
Organism: Streptomyces asoensis; assembly: GCF_016860545.1. Lineage (NCBI taxonomy): Bacteria > Bacillati > Actinomycetota > Actinomycetes > Kitasatosporales > Streptomycetaceae > Streptomyces > Streptomyces asoensis. The sequence goes on from NZ_BNEB01000001.1 coordinate 309,982, forward strand.
GTGGTGGCCCTCGCGGCGACCCTGCGCGAGGACGTACGGACCGTCTCCGGTGAACTGGCCGGGCATGTCGTGCAGTTGCGGGAGCTGAGCCGGCTGCGGGAGGACACCGAACGCGAAGCCGGTGACCGAAGCGCTCACACGGCGCGTGAACTGCGCGTCGCCGTCGAGGAGTTCCACTCGGTCCTGCACGACGTCGCCGGTCTCCTGCGGGACGCGACGGACACGCTCGCCCGGCCCCGTCCCGCACCACCCACCACGGACGTGCCTCCGACGACACCCGCCGAGCCCGCCGTACCTGCCGTGCCCGCCTCTGCCGGCCCGACGACAGGCTCCACCACGCCCACCGCGGACGGCCCGACGGCCACACCCGCCACACCCGCCACACCCGCCGCGGACGGACCGACGGCGGCGCCCGCCACGTCGCCCTCCGACAGCCCGGCGCCGGCGCCCGCCACGCCTGCCGCGGACGGACCGACGGCGGCATCCACCACGCCCGCCTCTGACGGACCGGCATCGGTACCCGCCATGCCTGCCGCGGACGGCCCGACGACGGCGCCCGCCGCGCCCGGCGACTCCCTGGACGGCGTCGCGGACGGCACCCGGGCGGCCGGACCGCGCCGCACCCGCCCGGAGGGCCCCGCCCCGGTGGACGCGTACCCCGTCGGGACCGCCGGAGCCGGGGAGGAACGGCGGTGAGCCCGCGGAGCGGCCCGGCCCTGACCCACGGCGCCGGCTGGCTCTTCGCGGACCTGCTGCTCGTCGTCGCTCTCGTCGTGCTGGGCGGTCAGTGGACCCCCGGGGACGACGGCACGCCGGGCCCGGGCGAAGCGTCCGCCCCCTCCCCCTCCCCGGGCACCGCCTCCGCCGGCGCCTCACCGACGGCGAAGCCGGGACTCGACCCGGACAGCGAGGAGTTCGACGTGCGCACGGACGCCGTGGCGCTGAGGGCCGGGAAGGCGGCGGCCGAGCGGGCGGTGCGCGAGCAGGTCACCGCGCACATCAAGGACTACCCCGGCAGAACGGCCGCCATGGTGATCGTCTGGGGCACGGCGGCCTCGTGCGGCACCTGCCCCGTCACCGACGACGCCAGCCGCGCCTACGCGCACGCCGTGGCCACCCGGCTCACCTCCATCGCGCCCGGGTTCTTCCCCCCGTACGACGCCGACATCATCCGCAGCTACCGCAACACCAGCTCGGACCGGGCGGCGGGCACGGCCACCGTCGAGTTGTTCTTCCTGCGTACCTGACACCCGCCCGCACCCCCGCCCCCGTGGCCCGGGGCGGCACCGGGCCCGTACCCGCCCGCGCCGCCCGCCCGACGGCACCCCGGACCCGTAACGAGGAGGACGCCCCTTGACCCCACTACCCGGCCTGGCCGATCTGCGCCGCTTCGCCGACGAGACGCGCGCCATGCTGCAACGGCAGGACATACCCGAGACCGCGGAGGCGCAGGAGCGGTACGCCGACGTGGTGCGGCTGCTCAAGGAGCTGCACGACCGGGTGGAGAAGCCCGTCACCTTCGGGGTGGTCGGCGAGTTCACCGTCGGCAAGTCCCTGCTCCTGGGGTCCCTGCTGGGGCGCCCCGACCTGCTGCCGGTGGAGGAGCGCAAGTCGACCGGCAACATCACCGTCCTGCGGCTGCGCCAGGCTCCGGCGGACCCCGACGGCGGCGCGGACCCGGACGGCGGTGCCGCGACGGCGTCCGGTGTCACGCACGCCGGTCCGGTGGCCGAGGTGCACTACCTGAGCGAGGAACAGCTGGGGTCGTGCGTCCGCTCCATCCTGGACGACCTGGCACGGGGCATGGACAAGGAGCACGCGGTGCTCGGCGCGGGCCATGTCCTCGGCGGATACGACCCGTTCACCGACCCCCGCGGCTGGGGGCCGTTCGACCAGTGGATCTCCTGCCTGTGGCCGCAGACCGGCCCGGAGGCGGCCGCGCCGCTGGTCGACCCGATCCAGATCTCGGCGACGCACGTGGCGGCGGCCACCGAGCTGTGCCGCATCCGCGACGCCCACCTCAGCCAGACCGGGCTGCTGGGAACCGTCCGGCGGATCGACTCCCGGCTGGTGCGCGACGCGCTCGACCACGGCACCGAGGAGCGGGTCCCGAAGTCCCGCCCGCGCCCCCGTATCGAGCCCTTCGGCGCGGACCAGGTGGAGACGGACAAGGAGGCCCTCGCCCGCAGTTTCATGCTCATCGAGCGGGTGGTCTTCGACGTGCACGTGGCGCGCGACCACTGGGACCTGCACCGGCTGCTGGACGAACACCCCTTGCAGTTCCTGGACTTCCCGGGGATCGGCGGGGCCGGTTCCTACGGGCGGGACACCCACCTCAGCCGGAGCGAACTCGCCGAGGTGCACACCATCCTGGTGGTGCTGGAGGCCAGGAGGCCCGGCCGGCGCGGGGTGGAGGACTTCTGGGGGATGCTCGTCCAGGACCAGCGCACCCCCGAGGCGCTCGCGAAGGCCGCCCTGGTCGCCGCCAACATGTTCGACAAGGTGCTGGTGCCCACGCTGCCGCACGGCGCGCTGCACAAGAACGACATGCTCCAGCGCAGCGACGCCCTCAACGGCATCCACGTGCACGCCGACAAGTTCGTCAAGGGCCGGGAGAGCGCGGTCGTGCTCACCTCCTCGGTCTCGGCGATCCGGCGCTACGGACTGCCGTACGCCGACCTGTCCCAGAAGACACGGGACGAGATCGAGGACGCGCTGCACAAGCTCGACCAGGGCCCGCAGGCGCGCTGGGAGGAGACGGCCGTCCGGTTCCACGAGGCCGATCCGGAAGGACCCTGGGCCCGCCGGCTGCGCGAGGCGGACGGCGACGGCGGTGTCCGGGCCCTCCAGCTGCTGGTGGAGCGGCAGCTGCGGGCCAACGGGGTGGCGCAGAAGCTGGAGCGCGCCGAGGTCTCCCGCGGCAAGCTGTGGCAGGCGCTGCTCGCCCTTCAGTACCAGGTGCGGCAGGACCTGTGCGGTGCCGAGCCGGGCGCGGCCGAGTACGACGAGCTGAACGCCCGGATGCGGGAGTACCGGCTGCTGCTGACCGCCCTGCTGACGCAGTTGCAGGACCTGCGGGGGCTGGCCGGCCCGGCCGCCGACGGCGCCCCGCGCGCGCAGCCGGCCGACGCGGGCGCGGAGGAAGGCCGGGGCGCGCTGCCGTCCTCGGTCGTCGGGCTGGCCGCGCCACCCGGCCCGGTCTCGGCCGCGGACGAGGTCAGGCGGGAGGTGTACGAGTGGACGGAGTGGCCGCAGCTGCTGCGCCGGGCCCGCAGCGACAAGAAGGGGCTGGTCACCAAGAGCCAGAACCCGGACTCGCTCGGCCGTCCCCGTAAGCCGCCGCCCGGGCAGAGCGCGGCGCCCCCGGTCACCCACTCCTCCGCCGACGACTCCCGTGCCTACATCGACAAGTTCACCGCGTTGGTCACGGCCCGGTTGGTCAAGGACAGGGAGCAGCTGGAGGAGTGGCTCGACGGCTGGCAGCGGGCGTGGTCGGACGCCTTCGCCCCGCTGCGCGCCTGGTTCGAGGAGCCGGCCACGCCGCCGCTGCTGCGGGAGGCGTTCCTCGCGCACGACGGGGACCCCGCCGCCGTCGAGAGCCGGATGTCGGTCCTGTGGACCGCGCTGGACCCCGGGTTCGTCGTGCGGGAGCAGGCCGAGCGGCGCGGGGCCGGCCCGGTGGCCGACGAGGACCTGGCCGCCCGCTTCCCGGCGCAGGCCGACCACACGCTGCCCTGGCACCACCAGGTCCCCGACCTCGACCCCATGACGGAAAGTCAGGAGCGGCACCCCCTGCTGCTGGCGCAGCTGCGGCAGTACGTGGCCGACGCGGCGGCCTCGCAGGTCACCTCGCGTCTCAACCGCCTGCTGACGGCCCGGGTGGACGACCTCGTCGACCACTACGAGGAAGCGGCCCGGTTCCTGCCCGCCGAGGACGACATGAGTCCGTCCCGCAGACCGCCCGTCGCGCCGGAGCAGGGTCACGGCCGTGACGAGGGAGACGAGGGAGACGAGGGAGAAGGCGACGACGGGGACGAGGGGGACGGCGCCGGGCACCACGGTGGACCGGGTCCCGGCGGCTCCGGCGGTCCCGGCCACCCGGGGGGCCTCGGCGGCCAACCCATCGACGAGCTGATCCGTGACTGGAGGCATGCCTGATGGCCGCTCCGCACCTGTCGTTCCGCAGTCCCGAACCCGCCGCGGCCCCGCCGGGCCACGTCACCGCCACCGGACACTCCTCCTTCCGCCTCCACGAGCACGAGGGCCGCTATCCGCTGCCGGTCGTCACGCTGCACCCCGACCACGAACCCGGCAGCACCTACCTGCACGTACAGCTGCCCGGACGGCTCACCGTGCGCAGCGCCGCGGACACCGCGCTGCCGCCCGGCCTCGCCCGTGCCCTCCAGGTGGCCTGGTCCTCCGACGGCGACGGACGGCCCGTCATCGGCGACCTCGACCTGGTCCGGGACGCGGCGATCGAGACCGTCCTCGTGCATCTGACCCCGCGCCCCCGCGACGCCGCTCCCCGCGGCTACGGCGAGTCCCTGTACGTCGACGTCTTCTGGGAGTTCGACGTCCAGGGCCCCGGCGGACGCACCACGGTCGGCAGCGCTCTGCTGCTGGAGTTCGCGCCGCCGGGCGCACCGCCCGAGCAGGAACCGGGGGACGAACCCGAGCCGGAGTTCCTCCGGCTGCGCGAACCCTCCGCCGAGCACTTCCACGAGTTCGCGGTCGTCGACTTCGGCACCACCGCCTCGACGGTGACGCTACAGAGCTCGGGCAAGCTGGAGCGGCACTCGGTCGACCCGGCCCAGAGCGCGACCATGGGGAGGTTCCTGACCGAGCTGCTCACCCCCGGCGCGGTCCCGCAGGGCGCCCCCGGCGGCGGGCCGTTGCGGGACGCCCCCGAGGAGTGGCGGGACGCCGCGGCGGACCTGCTCGACCGGAAGCTGACCGTCCGGGGCGTCACCGAGGAGGTGATGACCGGCCACGAGGCGCTCGCCCTGGTGAGCGAGGGCAACGAGGACGCCGTGTCGGCGCTCCAGCTGGAGGTGGAGCAGGCCTTCTACCGGGGCAGCCGTGAGCTGCGCACCTGGCTGACGCCCCTGCTGCACCACGGGTACACCGCGATGACGCAGACGCCGCCGCTGCGCCTGCACGGACTGCGGCCGGTGCCCTTCGTGGGCGAGAACGGCCGCACGACCTTCGCCCCGCCCAGTTCGCTGGTCGAGACCGAGAGCCAGGGCGACGACGAGGAGCCCCGGCTGCCGGAGAACCGCACGTTCCACCTGGGCGACGGGCCCGGGGCGATCACCGGGCTGAAGCGTCTCGTGATGCGCGCCCAGGTGCCGGGGACGCCCGGCAGCGAGCTCTCCCCCGTCCATCTGACACAGCACCTGTACCTGCGGCTGGTGGAGGCGGCCGAACGGCTCACGGCCGACAAGTCCAACCCGGGGAGCACCCTTCAGACGGTGATCGTCACCTATCCGACGACGGCCCTGCCCGAGGTCCGCCAGCGGCTCGGCGAACTGGTCGGCACGGCACTCGGCGCCCCCATCGTGATCACCGACTACGACGAGGGCCTCGCCGCCGGACTGTTCTTCGTCATGCGGGAGCTGTCCGGGAACCAGAACCTCGGTCTCGAGGCGCTGCGGGCCCGCTCGCGCCGGGTGACCCGCACCCTGCCGCCGGACCCGGCCACCGGGGCCGCCCGCACCCTGCCGGTGTCACCGCCGACGTGGGAGCGCACCATGCTGGTCGTCGACATCGGGGGCGGCACGACGGACATCGCGCTCCTCCAGCTGGCCCTGACCGACGCCACCCCCGAACGTCCCGACCGGGACCGGGCCGTGTCCGGGCGCCGCTACCGCCTGGAGCCGATGCTGCTCGCCTCGACCGGCCACGAGCAGCTGGGCGGCGACCTGCTCACGCTCCAGGTCTTCTACTGGCTCAAGGCGGTCCTGATCGACGAACTGCGCGAGGACGACACCGGCGCCGTGACGGGCGGGGAACCCCAGGCCAGGCCCGCCGGGCGCTCGCTGGCGGCCCAGGTGGCCGACCAGGCGGGCCGGCACCTGGAGACGATCGTGCACCCGGACGTACGGGAGACCCTGCACAGCTGTCTGCCGACCACCTGGGACGCCACCTCTCAGGAGCAGGAGCAGAGCAAGGAGCGTGACCGGTTCCACGAGCTGTGGCGCCTGGCCGAGGAGAAGAAACAGGCGCTCGGCACCTCGGGGGATCGCCCCGTGGTGCTGGAACCGCACGAGGTGACCACGATCGTCCAGGGAGCGCCGGGCCGGCTGCGCACGCCGTCCGCCGCCATCCCGCTGGACGTGGCCCAGTTCGAGAGGCTGATGCTGCCGGTCCTCAGGCGCGCCGCCGAGATGGGCGCCGATCTCGTGCGGACGACCTTCGAACGCGAGCGGGAGAACAACGAGCGGGCCGCGAAGCGGGGCCGGGAGACCGGGCCCGCGCCCGTCCTGGACCTGGTGGTGCTCTCCGGCCGCACCAGCAGCATGAGCCTCGTGGGCAGCACGGTGACCGACGTGCTGTCACGAGCCGATTCGGGAACCCAGCTGAAGTTCGGCTGGGATCCCATGGCGCTCTCCATCGAGACCGAGTTCGCCAAGCAGGCGACCTCCCTCGGCGCCGCGTGGGCGCACAACGTGCGCAACCACGCCCGGGTCGGCGAGACGGTCCGCGGCGACCGGGTCGGCCACCGGCGCATGACCGACCTCGACATCGAGACGCGCGGGCTGTTCTCCAGCCTGCCGTGCGACCTGGGTCCCCTGGCCGCCGAGAACAAGCCGGTGGTGCTGTTGCGCGCCGGTGAGCCGTTCGTGGAACTGGACGAGCGGGGCACGCTGGGGATCCGCTCCCCGCAGTGGAACCTGCTGCCGCGCCTGGTCGAGCTGCACCGGATCACCTCCGCGTCACGCTCCATCCAGTGGGGCACCTTCGACCTGGCGCTGGCGGCGAAACGCGACCGCATCGAGCTGTCCAACCCGATCTGGCAACCGCAGCGCGAGAACGGCGTGAAGTACCTCGTCGAGGTCGACCAGGAGCTGAGGCTCCAGATCCTCCTGTGCAACGGGACCCCGCACTACTGGGTGGACGGCACCCGCCACCATCTGAAACTGGCCGAACTCGTCGACGGCGCCTCGTTCGACCCGGACCTCGGGCGCTGCCGGCTGCCGGGCCGGCTGTGCGTCACCAACGCGAGCGGAGGGCTCACCGAGGTGTTCCCGCCACCCGGACCCGGCGGCGAGGACGACTACTTCGACCAGTCCTTCCACCCGGACGCGGACAGCACCCAGCACACCGTCGCGGGCCGGATCGCGGTCATCCCGGTGCCACCGGTCGCGGGGCAGTACGAGTTCCACCTCGACGACGGCGGCGGCAACCCGAAGCGGCTCGACGTCCTGGCGGTGCCGGACGCCACCACCCACGGCCAGCAGCGGCTGCACATGGCGACGCTCGACGCCCGCGGTCACCTGTCCGTGTACCGGGGCGCGGTGCCGTTCGCCCCGGCGCTGAACCTGCGGGACGTGGAACGCGAGGCGGGTCGCGTCCACAGCAGGCCGATGGACCGGGGCCGTCCCGACTTCGTCGACGAGTGGGACCCCTTCACGGGAGCGCACTGATGGCCGGGACATCCGGGACCGAGGCAGGCGTGCCCGGGGACGTCGGCCGGCTGCTGCGCGAGTTCACCGAGGCGGTGGGAGCGGTCCTCGCCGAGGGGTCCCGCAGCCGCGACGTCCTGGTCGAGGCGCTCGTGGGCTGCCACGCCCTCGCCTCGGTGCCGGTGTACGACGACCGGCTGGACCCCGACCCGATCGAAACGAGAGTGGCGTTGAGCAAGGCCGCCCACACCCTGCAACTGCTCGTCTGGCACCTGCGCAAGTGCACCGGTCCGGTGGACCCGCCCGCCGGGGAGACACCGCCACGACGGCGCCGCACCGCGTCGGACCAGCAGCGGCGCAAACAGCGGGAACAGGAACGGAGCCGGGAGCAGGAGCAGGAGCGGGAACAGGAGCAGGAGCGGGAACAGGAGCAGGAGCGGGAACAGGAGCGAGGGGCGCCTCCGCCGCAGCAACAACCGCAACAGCAACAACCGCAAGAACAGCGGCATGAGCAGCGGCAAGCGCAGGACGGCGGGGAAGGCGCCGCGCAGACCGGAGCGCCGGCCGGCGGGCAGGAGGGGCCGGCCGGGACGACGGCCGGCCCCCGGCATGCCGCGCCCGGCCCGGAGGCGCCCGGCGAGGCCCCCGGCGCAGGGGCGGGCCCCGGAGCGGAGACCGACCCCGACGGCCCCGGACGCCCCCGGCGCACCACGGCCGTCCGCGGCGGCGGGATCTCGTCCGCCGGGCGCCTGACGGGCACGCTGGCCGAGCTCCACGAGGAACTCATGAGCAGCCAGGACACCCGGGGCTGGCTGAACGCGCCCGTCCTCGCGCTGGTGCCCGCGAACCCCTCGCCCCCGAAGCCGCCCGTCACGGCGGCCGGTCACTGGCTGGCACTGCACATGGCCCTCCTGCGGCTGCCGGAGGACCAGCGGTCCGAGTGGCACCGCAGGGCGGCGGAGCTGGCGCGGCAGGACAGCGGCCTCGCGGCCCTGTCCCCGCTGGACGACGCCCTCGACGACCCGGACGTCCTCGTGCCCGCGCTGCCCGGCCACCATCCGGGCGTACGGCTCAGCCTGACGTCGGAGTCCGGTCGGCCCCTGCCCTCGGACATGGCGCACGACATCGCCGACGCGGCGGCCCTGCACCGCCCCGACGGCGGACACGAGCGGCGCCGCATGTGGGCGTTGCGGGCGCACCAGGCGCTCCGGCTGACCGAGTTGGACCCGCTGCTGGTCTTCCGCTGGAACAACGTCACCCACGCCGCCCGGACTTCGACGGAGACGAGCGAGTACTTCCGCGCACAGGTGACCAAACAGCTCGCCATGCTGGTGAGTTCCGTCAACAACAACTGGGACGGCAGGAACCGTTTCCGCGCCGAGCACGATCTCGACGGCGTGATCGGATCCCTGCTGCACTCCACGCCCGCGGCCCAGAACAGCTGGTGGTGGCGCTGGCGGGCCGTGCCCTGGCCGTACATGGCCGCGGGGGCGAAGGCGGGTGACGTCGAATTCTCGCTCCGCCCCGAACAGCTGCACCGCCCGCAGCTGTTCCGCTGGACCGCGGGGAGCAAGAACGTCGGCGGTCACGGCGGACGGTCGGCGCCGCTGCTCCAATGGGTACTGCGCGCCCCGGCGTTCGACGCCAACGAGCGGGCCGGCATCGGAGCGGTCGTCATCAAGCCCGAGGCGACCGCATGACCGCGTCGAGACCTGCGGAGCCCGCCGGCCCCGATGACCGTCCGGCCCGCGCCGCCCTGCTGCTCTCCCGCACCGCGGCCGGGCGGCGGGGCGGGCTGACACCCCAGCTCGCCGCCGACGCGGCGGCCCTCTCCGCGGCGCGGGCCCCGGGTCCGGCACCGGTGCGGATCGGGGTGCTGCGCCGGGGGCCCGACCCGGGGGTGATCGCGCTGCTGGCGGGAGACCTGGACGGCGGCACGACGACAGGACCCGGTGAGCCCGAGGTGCTGCCGTTGCGCCACGCCCCGGACGAGGGCCCGCCGCGGCTGTCGCTCGGTCCCGGACAGCGCGCCCTGCTCGACAGGCTGGCGGCGGGGGCGGCGGCCCATGAGCTGCCGCCGGCCACGGGCGCCTGGGTGCGGGCCTGCCGCCGGGCGGGACGGCCCTGCTTCTCCCCGGAGCCCGAGGACTTCGGGGGCGTCGCGGGGACGGCCGCGGTCTGGCGGCGGATCCAGGACCTGGCGCGGCACGTCGCGGCGGGGCAGGGCCGGGGCGGTGAACCGGCCGACCTGGAACCGCTGTTCGCCGAACCGGTGGTCCGGCGGGGCCGCGCGTCCGGCCCCCTGCTCCTCGGCGACCGGGCCGTGCCGGTCGACCTGCTCGACATACCCGCGGGACTGCCCGGCCGCGCCGCCGACGCGACGGGCGCGGTACGGCGACTCGCGGGCGCCTGCCACGCCGTACTGCTGCTGTTCCCGGTCTCCGCGCTCCCCGCACTGCCCGCGCGGCCGCCCGGACCGGAACCGTGGGGCGGGCCGGCACCCCGGGGAGGGCCGGGACCGGCGGACCCGGACGGCGACCTGACGTGGCTGCGCTCGTGGACGGACGCCCTGCGGACGTACCCCCACGGGCCGAGGCGGGCGTACCTGGCGCTGGCGGCACGCCCCCGGAGCACGGTCGCCATGCCGGACCTCGCCGGCTGGCTGAGCGGCCGGCTGCCCGTCGTCCTGGGCACCCCGCACGTCCGGTGCCCGACCTACGCCCTGGCGGTGGCGCAGGCGCTGAGGGCGGCCCGGATCGAAGCGGCACCGGGACGCGCGACGGCCGCGCTGGTGGAACAGGCGCGCGCCGACCGGATCGACTGCGGCACGGCCGCGCTGGCCGACGGTCTCACCGCGCTGGTGCGGGCATGCGCCGAGACCCTGCCGGAACTGACCCGGCGACGGCTGACCGCCGCGTTCGACGACACCCGCATGGGCTGCCGGGACACGGCGTTCGCCCGTGGCTGGCCGCTCGCCCCGCTCGACGGCGCGACGCCGGCGCCGACGCCGTCACGCTCGTCGGACACCGAACCGGACCGCGAACGCGTCCGTGACCGCGGCTGCGGCCCCGACCGCGGCAGCGGAAGCGCCGAGCTGTGGGACCGGTTCGAGACCTACGCCGTGGGTCGCGCCGCCGACCGTGCGGCACGCCCGGCGGGCCGCCCCGCCGGGTCCGCGGGCCGGCGGCCCGCGTTCACCCCTCGCCCTCAGGACGGCCGGCCGGAGAGCCGGCGGGAGGACCCTTCATGATCGTGGTGTTCAGCGTGCTGCTCGTCCTGTGCACGGTGGTGATCGCCGTGCAGGGGCTCAGGCTCCGGCGCGCCGGGGCACGGGCCGGCGCCCGGCCCCTGCCCGGCCCGCGACCCGGTGACCGGCTCCCGGCCGCCCGGGCCGCCGAGCTGGAGCGTGCCGTGACGGACGGCCGCAGGGCCGTCCAGCGGGCCGAGGCCGAACGGGACAGCGCGCGGTCGGAGCTCCGAGGCGCCCGCTCGGAACTCGAAGGGGCCCGGTCGGAACGGGACAGCGCCCTGGCGGAACGGGACCGTGCCCTCGAGCGGGCCGCCGACGCGGCACGGGAGGCCGAGACGGCGGCCGAGGAGGCGGACGGGGCGCGGGCCACGTCGGAGCGGGCGGGCGCCGAGGCGCGACGGGCCCGCGGTGAGGCGGACGCCGCCCACGAGCAGGCCGCCCGTCTGCTGACGGAGACGGAGGCGCTGCGGGTGCGGGCCGGAAAGGCCGAGGAGCGGGCCCGGCAGGAGGCGGAGTCCGCGCGCCGGGCCCGCAAGGAGGCGGAGGAGTGCCGTAAGGCGCTCGAACCGATGGACGACCCGGACTGGGTGCAGTCCGAACTCGACGAGATGCGCAGGCTCGCGACGAACGGGGGAACGCTGCCACCGGTCGCGGACGCCGACCGGCCCGCCACGGACATCCCGCAGCAGCTCCCCCTCAGCCCCGACGCCACGACCGACAGCGTCCTTGACGGCGCAGACCTGGGCGCCCTCGTGGTCCGGGCCGCCTCGGTGTGCGGGGACGGACACCGCAGACGGCAGCAGCACCGCCGGGACGCCGTGCTGCTGAGGGTTCCGGTCGGCATGGGCCGCCCGACCCTGCTGAGCGCCGTCGCGGCGGGCACCCCGGACGGGGCCTGGTCCCAGTCCGCGGCCTCGCACGCCTGCCGGGCGCTGCTGACCCAGATCCAGAACCACGCGGCCGTGCTGGGACCGTGGCTGCACGACGAGGCGGCGGCGGACGTCCCCGGCCCGGCGGCGGCCCTGCGGCTGGCGCTGAACGACGTCGGCCAGGCGATCCGCGTCGAGGCCAGGGGCCGGGGGTGGGTCTCGGCCGAGGGCACCCAGGACGACCGGGCGGTCGGTGTCTCCCTCACCGGCCTGCTGTCGCCGCTCGGGGACAGCGGCACCCGGACCCACCTGGCGTTCGGGGTGGGCGACGGGATGGTGCTGCGGCTGCGGGACCGCACCTGGACGACGGTGTTCCCGGCCGGGGACCGGCACATCGGCGAGACCACGCCACTGCCCGTCAAGGGAGCCCCCGTGCGATGGCTCGCCGTGCCGTCCCGGGAGGGCGACCGTCTCGTGGTGTGCACCCGGCCCACGGCGCAGCTGCTGCTGAACGAGGTCACCGGAAGCTGGTTCGCCGACCGCTGGACGGACGGCCAGCCCCGGCTCACCTCCTTCCTCCTCCAGCTGGGCGCCCGCATCCGGGGAGCGGTGGAGGACCGCACGATGGCCTGCGTGTGGGACCACGGCTACGCGTCGCACGCGGCCGAGACCCGCTACCTCCCGGGCAGCCCACGCTGAGACGACCCGGGGGGGGCGGGGTCCGGTACGGCGCGGAACCGGTACGGGATGCGGCTACCGCCGTTCAGCGGGACGGGAGTTCGCGGCTCTGCGGGGGACCGTCCACGCCGTACCGGCGCCGCAGGTCCTCCGCCTCGGCGTCGAGTCCGGCGCGTTCGAGGATCTCCGTGAGGTTCCCGGCCGCCGTGCGCCGGTCGGCGTGTGTGTGCGGCGACTGCGCGCCGCACCGCTCGAACACGTGCAGCCCCTCCTTCCCCAGGGCCACCGCGTCCGCGTAGGACTCCAGGTCGGCGTGGTAGCCGGCCAGGTTCATGAGGGAGGCGGCCAGCCGGGGACCCCAGGCCACGAAGTTGTCCTGCGCCAGCCGTCCGCGCAGGTCGACGGCGCGGGTGCCGTGGAAGACGGCCGCGGTCAGGTCACCCGCTCCGGCCTGCGCGCGGGCGAGTTCGCTGAGCGCCTGGCTCAGCTCGGGCTCCAGCCCCCGGCGGCTCTTGACGAGCCTGTCCAGGATCTCCACGGCTTCCCGGCCCGCGGCCGACGCCTCGCCGCACCTGTCCTCGGCGACCAGCAGCCCGCACAACAGGGTCAGGGTGACCGCGAGTTCGGGCCGGTAGCGCTCGGGCCGGCCGGAGCCGAGCGTGCGGAAGATCGACGCGGACTGGACGGCGGCCGTCACGGCGTCGGGCCTGCCCGCGCGGTGCCGGATGCTCGCGGCGTTGCGCAGGGCGTGGGCGAGTTCCGGCTGGACGGGGACGACGCCGGTGGCTCCCCGCAGCACCCGCAGCGCCTCCTCCGCGGACCGCTCGGCGTCGTCCGACAGCCGCAGGGCGGCCTGGCACGCGGCGTGGGTGGCCAGGGCACGGCCCAGGTCCCGCGCGTGGGCGGACGGGTTGCGTTCCACCATGCGCCGCCACACCGCGACGGCGCTCCCGCTCTCGCTGAGCGCCTTCTCCCGTCGGCCGGTGCGGCTGCTGAGCCGGGCCCGGTGCTCGTGCTGCCGGGCCAGTTCGGGGCCCGAACCGGCGTTGCCCGCGTCGTACTCCGTGAGGCGTTCGGACAACGCGTCGTCGCCCACCTCCAGGTCCACGCCGCGCTCGGCGGGCATCCTGGAGCGGACGAGCCACAGCAGGTCCTCGTTGTCCGTGGCCAGGTCGGCCAGTGCGGCGAGGACGCCGCCGCCCGCCGCGACGGCCAGTTCGGGGTACTTCTCCAGCAGGGGGTAGAGCTGCTTGCGGGCGACGTGGTCCCAGCGCCGGGAGACCTCCACGAGGGTGGTCAGCGCGGGCCGTGTCCACGGGGGTGCCTGCGCGGTGTCCGGGTCGGGGGCGAGCAGGCGTTCCACGAACGTCCCGGCCGCCGGATAGCGGGGGTAGTCGACGCGGTGCCCCGGGACGGTCAGCGCGAGGAAGTCCTCCCCGAGCCGGTCGGGGTAGAGCGGTTCGAGGGTGGGGTCGCCGCCCGGGCCGTCGTCGGGTGCGGCGGGTGGCGGCGGGTAGCAGGAGGCGTGGTCGTCGGTGAGGTCCTGGATCTCCCGCTGCGACATCCCGAGCCGCGCCAGCGCCTGTTCCGCCTGGGTGTACGAGGGCAGACCGCCGGTCAGCGTGGCGACGAACACGGCGATGTCCATGCGCCGGGAGACGGGGGTGCCGCGCGTGCGGTCGACCGCCTCCCAGTGCAGGCGTTCGCGGCCCAGCAGGTAGCGCGAGACGTCCAGCGGGTCCGACGGGACCTCGTCCCCGTGCAGTTCGGCGAGCACGGCGACGAGCGCGGCCATGTGGACGGTGAGGACCAGGTCGTAGGCGGGCAGGTGCCAGTCGTGACGGCGGGGCGCCCCGGCCTGCGGACCCCGCGCCGCCTCGGTGGCGGTGCCGGGCCGGGTGGTGGTGCCGGGCAGGCCGGACGGCGGCCGGCCGAGGGCGGTGGCGAAGCAGGCGCGCGCCAATTGGAACTCGCGCGGCCGCAGTTCGGGCAGCGGGGAATGGGACCCGAGATGTCTGGTGTCGCATTCGACCCGTGGCGCGGTGAAGCGGCTGCGGACGGTCTGCCACCAGGTGCCGGTCTGCCGGGCGAGCAGCAGGATGCGGACGGGCGCGCCCCTGACCCTGCGGACCAGGTCCAGGAGGGTGGCCAGCACGTCGGCGTTCCAGCGGTCGGCGTAGTCGACGACGATCAGCACACCGCGCGAACTGCTCACCTCGAGCGCGGTGCCCTCGCCGTCGGCGAGGCCGTGGGGAAGATCCTGGTCGGTGAAGGCGCCGGTGCCGTCCCGGGAGGTCGCGTCGGGTGCCGCCCAGACTCCCCAGCCGTCCCGCCGCCAGGTCCTGGCGAGATGGTCGGCGAACCGCGTCTTGCCCTGGCCCCCGCCGCCGTGCAGCAGCCGGATGCGGACGCCACCGCCGCCGCGCCACCGCAGGAAGTCGGCCTGCTCCTCCTCACGGCCGTGGAAGTCGACCACGCCGTGATCGGCCCTGAGCAGCAGGCTGGGCTTGGCGCGTGCGTCGTCCCGGGTGAGCGATTCGCGGGTCCCGGGCCAGGCGACGAGACGGTGGGCCCCTCCCCCGCCGAGCCGGATGTCGCGCCCCGCGACCAGGACGACGCCGCGCCCGCTCACCCGGATGTCGTTCCGGTGTCCGGAGCGGCCGGCATGGCTCAGTCGCGCGTGTTCCAGTGAATGTCCCGAGCCGCCACCGCGGCCTGCGCTTTTCCCGTGACGGTCACATTATTGACATTGTTGACCACTCCGGTGGAGTTATTGAGCAGAGTGGTCAGTTCCGCACGCTTTCCCGGTTCCGAAACACCGGGCACGAGCACCTCGCGGATCAACTGCTCCACGTCGTCACGGGCGTCCGGGTGGTCCCGCAGCAGCGCGTGGAAATGGTTCTGCCAGTCCTCTTCCAGCTGCCCGGCGGGAAACGGGGCCTCCGGATGCACCCTGACCAGCTCCCCTTCCCCGCTCGCCTCGTCGAGGGCGGCGTCGATGACCCGCACCCGCCGGGGATGCACCCGCCGCCAGACATCGAGCACCCCGTCCCGCGACGCGGCCCAGGCATCCCCCACGATCGCGGAAACCAAGGCCGCCGCGGCAACCGTCACCAGTGGATCCATCACGCCCCCCGACACTTCCGTTGGATTCGGCACAATAGCCGATACCCATGAGAAGGACGAGACGATTACCGCGAATTCACACGAAGCTGTTTTCCGATCATTCTCAAAACAAAAACGATCCTACTAATTCAAGAGAAGCCAAAAAGCGCGGTCACGTCATCCGGCCCGAACGGTACGTGTCGAGCAGGCGCCGACCCGCGACCGTGAAGGGGTGCTCGGCGCCCAGGCCGCGTTCCCGTCGCGCGACGACGTCGGCCATCAGCTCGATCGCCTCGTCCACCCGGCCCAGCGCGGCCCGGGTACGGGAGAACAGCTGCCGGGCCGCGAGCACGATCGGGTACTCCGGCCCGAAGCGCCGCACATACGCGTCGGCGACCCGCCGGATCTCGCTGTCGGCCTCGGCGAACCGGCCCAGGACGTACAGCGCCCACGCGTGGTTGTGCCGGGCGCCCAGCGTCACGGTGTGGTCGGGGCCGAGGGACCGGTCGCATTCCGAGGGCAGCGTCAGGAGGGCGCCGCCCTCCTCGGTGACCACGTCGGCGGCGGGCAGCATCTCCAGCAGGCTGGCGCGGGCCCGCAGGGTCAGCGGATGCGCGGGCCCCAGGGCCGAGCGCCGTCCGGCGACGGTGGCGCGGAGCAGCGCGACGGACTCCTCGCGTCTGCCGAGGTTCGCCAGCACCAGCTGGAGGCCGTAGGAGGTGTCCAGGGTGTCGGGGTCATCGGCCCCGAAGAGTTCCCGCTGAGCGGTACGGACCCCGCGGAGCAGCGCCTCGGCCTCCTGGAACCCACCGAGCCGGAACAGCGCCCGCCCGGCCCTCGAACGGGCGGCCAGGACCGTGCGGTCGTCCGCGCCGAGCAGGCGCCGCGCGAGGTCCGCGGCGGTGCGGGAGGTCTCCCACGCCGAGAGGTAGTCGCCGGTCCGGTGCAGGGCGACGGACAGCCGCGTCGCCACGGCCAGGGCCTCGGCGGCGGCCGACGGCTCGCCGACGCGCCGCAGCAGGGCCAGCACATGGGGTACCAGCAGGCGCAGTCGCGGCTCGTGCGGCCCGGCGTCCGGTGCGCCGGGCACGGCCGCGTCGAGCAGGCGGACGGCCACCGCGTCGAGAGCGGGCGCCAGTTCGGCCGGGGTCGCCGCGCAGACGCTGTCGAGCAGGACGCCGTGGCTCTGCACGCAGCGCGCGCCGACGACGTCGACCAGCTCCGACAGCGACTGGTCGAGCAGGGCCCTCAGCGCCGTCTCGGTACGCGCCCGGGGAAGGACACCGCCGATGTCCTCGTGGTTGAGCAGGGCCAGCGGCAGGGGCTCGGCGGCGAACCGTGCCAGCAGTCTGAGCAGGGCGGCGGCTTCGGGCAGCCCGCGCGCCTCGAACGCGTCGAGGGTGAGCTGCCAGGTCAGGCCGACGAGACGTCGCGGGTCCGCGTCGGACAGCGCGTCGGCTCCCCGGTCGATCAGCTGGACCCGTTGGTCTCCGTCGAGCTGGTCCCCGTAGGCGTCCAGCGTCCAGGGGTCGATGACCTGGTGGGAGAGGAAGCCGCCTGCCAGGGTGAGGGCGAGGGGCAGCCGCCCGAGCCGGTCCGCGACCCGCGCCGCCTGCTCCGTCGTACCGGTGTGCGGCGCGAGATCACGCAGGACGAGCGCGGCGTCCTCCCGGGGCAGTACGCCGATGTACTGGAGCTCGGCGCCCGGCCACCACCGCGCCGCGGCTCGCCGGGTGGTCACCAGCACGACGCCGCGCGGGCTGGTGCGCAGCCAGTCGCCGTCCCGCAGGATCTCGGGCTCGTCGGTGTTGTCCAGGACCAGTAACCACGGTTCCGCGGAACGGTCGAGATACGTCCAGACGAGATCGGCGGCGGGTCTGAGGCCGTTGCGGGCGGCGAGCAGTTCGCCGTCGCTCGCCCCCCGGTCGGCGGCGACGGCGAGCATGCCGGCGCGCAGGCTCGCCCGGTCCGAGGCGTTGATCCACAGGCCCACCCGGCCCTGTCGGCCCTGTTCTCCCGTGACCTCCTGGAACAGGGCGCAGGCGACCGCCGTCTTGCCCGAGCCGCCCATGCCGTACAGCACGTAGACCTGGCCGCCGCGCTCCGCCTCGACACTCGCCCGCAGCCGTTCCATCACCTCGTTGCGGTCGCGCAGCGCGACGGGCGGCCGGCCGACCGCCGGGCGGCGCACCGAGTCCGGTCCGCCGTGCTCCGGGCGGTCACCGCCGTAGTGATGGTGCTCGCTGATGTGCTGGTCGCCCCGCGACTGGTAGACGCGTCCCTGGTCCTCGGCGTGCCCGTCCGTCCCGCCCGTCATCGCTCGGTGATGTGCTGGTCACGCCCGGCCTGGTAGACCCGGCCCTGCCCGGAGGCGGTGGCGTGCTGGGTGACCTGACGGGCGGCCGCGCCACCGGGATCGAGCCGGTCCAGCAGCGCGCGCAGTTCCTCGACGGCGGCGGGCCGGGCGACGAGCAGCCGCCGTACCGATCCCTGCCACTGGAGCCGCAGTTCGTCCAGGGTCTCCTGGTCGCCCGCCGCCGCGGCGGCCAGGACGTCCTCGTGCGCGGCCTCCAGTTCGGCGGTGACGGTCTCGGCGCGCTCGGGTTGCGTCCTGCGCCAGAGCTGGGCGAGCCCGTCACGCACCCGGTGCCACGCGTCGGTCGCCATCAGCGTGACCAAGGTGGCCCCCGCGCTCTGTGCGAGCAAGGTCACTTCTGAGTCCACAGCAGCCCCTCCGTTCACCCGATTTCCCTACCGCACAGATGAAAAATGCCGCCCGTCAGGCGTTGGCATGATTTTCTTCCCGATCAATATCATTCCAGCCCTGAGCGACATGAGACAAGGATGAATCAATCCTCGCCAATACCCCGGCGACCTGGTTCCGACACATCATCAGGCGGGCAAGTTGCACGTTACAGTGAGGCATCCTGACCGATCGAGGGGGCGACGGAAATGGCCAGGCCATGGGAAGCGGATCCGCACACAGGTTTCAAACAGCGTCTGGGAAAATCGCCCCAGGAACTCGGAATCACGACCGGAACTCCGGACTGCCCGGACATCTGGGAACTGGCCAACGGTGACATCGCCGTCATAGGCCGGGACCTCACCCGGTCACTGGGCACGAACCTGCCCGCCGGAGTCTCGATCGGGTCCGACGAGTGCCTCGTCGTCATCCCCAGGAACATGCTCATCGCGGCGAAGCCGGACATCCCCAGTGTTTGACTCCTTCCCCCACGGCCTCTCCGAACGCCTGGACCGCCCCGCCTACCACGCGGACCTGGGGCGGGTCTACACCAGCGGGATCGGCTTCCTCAACAAGCTGGAGCGCGGCCAGCACTTCCAGGAGCGCGGCTTCCCGAGCTGGGAGGCATTCGCCGACGGCGACTGGGAGACGGCGCTGTCCCTGGCCGAGGAGCGGCGCGAGGACTACGCCCAGGAACTCCGCCGGGCGGCGCGAGCGGGCGTGCGGCACCGCCGCCTCCGCATCGTGGAATTCCCGATCACGCCCTACGTGCAATGGGAGTTGTTCGTCCTGCGCGCACGGGTGGACGTGGGCGACGAGATCAGGATTCTCGACGCCGACGATATTTCGAACATCGAGCGGAGTCGCCCGGTACCGGAAGCAGTGATTCTCGGCGATGTGGTCATGTACGAGGTCATTTACGACGAGGACGGAAATGCGGCCGGGGCCAAGAAGTACACCGACCGCTCACTGATCCGGGAAACGAACGCCGGGTTCGATGCGCTCTATGAGCGGGGTGAGGGGTTCCACTCTTTCTTCGACCGCGAGATCGCCCCTCTGGCCCCGCCCCGGATGTCCGGAACTCCGACGGGCCTTCGGGGCGCGCGGTAACCGGAGTCAGGACCGAGGTTCCTCCCGCTTGACCACCGCGGTGGCCGCACCGTGGTCGTCGGCGTGCGCCATGGCGGCGAAAGCCTCGCCGTCCTCCACGACTTCGCCGTCGACGATGTCGTCGTCGTCCGTCACTCGGTACGACGGCTCCGCCAGCGGGAGGCCGGCGAGGTGCCTCTTCAGCCTCTTGGCCATCGGGAGGTAGGTCGCGAACGTGAGGCCGCCGGAAACGGCGGCCCCGACCAGGGGGATGGCCTTCGAGACGGTCTTCGCGAACGACTGCTTCGTCATCTGGACGCCGAGGTACGCCGCGATCTTTTTCACCATCGGGTAGACGACACCCTGGGTGAGCGCCTTCTGCGGCAGCTTCTTGGCGACCTCCTTCGACATCATCCCGGCGACCTTCCCCACGGCCGCGTTCGCCGACTGGGTACCGAACATCACGCCGAAGAACAGCGTGAGCACCCCCATGGTGGCGTCGTCGACGTCCTCGCCCTCGTCGGAGAACAGGTCGGGCCAGCTGTAGAGGTAGGCGAGCTTCTGCGCGATACGCAGCATGTGGCCGACGTACTGCGCCAGGTCGGCAGGCACGGTGGCGGGCAGGGCGAGGATGCCGGGTATCCCGGCGGCGGCGGAAAGCGCGCTGACCTTGCCGGTCTCGAAGCGGATGGAGTCGTTGGCCAGCTTGTCGAGAATCTCGGCGCTGATGCCCGCGGCGGCGGGAGTCTCCTCCGTCGCCCTCCGGATGTCCTCCTCGGAGCAGTGGCGGGCCAGCGCACTTCGGAGGTACGCCTCCCTGTGGATCCGCACGCCCGGAAGCTTCGCCGCCGCCCGCAGCACCGTGAAGAAACGCGATTCGGGGTTCTCGACCTCTTTACCCTGCTTCATGGCAGGAACCTACAATAGGTTCACGCTTCAAGGACCGCGCCGAACCAACTCGGTCGAGGCCTCGCCGCACGCGTGGCGGGACCCCGCCTGTCAGTGGGCCGCGAACTCGACGAACGCGGTCCAGGCCGTGGGACGTACGGCGAGTGCGGCGCGGGTCGTGTCCTTCGAGTCCCGGACGTGAACCCTGCCGGGACAGGCGGCGACCTCAACGCATTCGCCGCCCTCCTCACTGCTGTAGCTGCTCTTGCGCCAGGCCAACTGGTCTATATGCGGCAGACGTTCGTGCGCGTTCATGGCTCTCCCAGCAACTTCTCTATGTACGCCAATGATTCACGAGGCGTCAGGGCCTGCGCCCGGATGATCCCGTACTTGGCCTCAAGCGCACGGACGCGGTCCCGGTCCGTCTGCAAGCGGCTCACGTTCTGTACCTCGGCGTACGCGATCCTCTGCCCTGCCTTCGTTTCGATCAAGGTGAAGGGACCGGCCATACCCGCGTTCTCCTCACGATCGAGCGGCATCACCTGGATCTCGACGTTCCGTCGCTGTCCCATCAGGAGAATGTGCTCAAGCTGGCCACGCAGGACGCCCCTGCCTCCGATGGGACGCCTCAACACTGCCTCATCCATGACGAAGCTGACGAGCGGCGCATCACGGCCGGACAAGATCTCCTGCCGAGCCAGGCGGGCGCCCACTCGCTGTTCGATCAGGTCGTCGTCCATCGGCGGCCGCATCATCATGAAGATGGCCCGTGCGTACTCCTCCGTCTGCAAGAGCCCCGGCACCGCCTGGTTCGCATACACATGGAGTTCGACCGCCTCCGCCTCCAACCGTGCCGCGTCCCGGAAGAACGCCGGGTACTGGGCCCGAGCCACCTCCTCCTTGCTCGCGCTCAACACGCCGCCCCCATCCAGCACTTCATCGGCCTGGTCGATGAACTTCGGCGGCGGGATGCGTCTCCCCTGCTCGAACGACGCGATCGTCGAGGCGGAGTACCCGGTCAGCGACCCGAGCCTCGCGCGATCCATCCCCGCGCGGTCCCGGAACAGCTTCAACTGCCGGCCGAACACGCACAGCATGCCCGTCCCGACCTCGTACTCCGGCTGCTGACCCTCGTCGTCCACGCCGCAGCTCCTCTCGCACGACCACCCGGTCCGCCAACTCGGGCCCGGGCAACCGGTCACGCCCCACAGCGGGTACAAGCGCACCGCCGGCGCGTACAGCCCGTGCCCGTCGGTGCGTCACCCCTGGTCGACGCTACGCAGAGTCCCCGACCGTTGACCCCATGAAGTCAGCAAGTCCCTCGAACGGGCACATGCCACAGCCCCTCGCACCCGAACGCGAGTTCACCATGTGCTTCACCTCGACCCCGCGCGGTGCCCGCCTCGCCCGCCGGCTCGTCTCGCACCGCGTGAACGACTGGGGCCACCCCTATGCGACCCCGGTCAACGAGACGCTCACCCTCATCGCGGCCGAACTCACCGCCAACGCCGTACGCCACGGCCACGTACCCGGCCGGGACTTCCACCTCCGCCTCACCCTGGCCGAGGGCGTCGCCCGCATCGAAGTGACCGACTCCCGCGCCGAGAAGCGACCTCCGGCAGACCCCGCGGCGACCGACCCGCTGTCCGAGTCCGGCCGGGGCCTGCTCCTCGTCACCGCGCTCGCGGACGACTGGGGTGCGACCCCGCGCCGGGCAGCCCCGGGCAAGACCGTGTGGGCGCAACTGCGCGTGCGGCAACAGTGCCACCCGCGCACGCACCGGGAGGCCCCGAAACCGACGGACGTCGAACTACTCCTCGCTACGGCTTCACTGCTGCGCGACGACCTCGGATCACGGCCGCAGGACACCAGGCACGAAGGTCATCGTCGGTGAGTCCGTGCTCGCCCTAGCCTACGGGCGGAAAAATGCGCAGCCTCCACACAGCAAAGTCCATACGGAGTGCCGGGCCCGCGCCACCACGACATCCAAAATTGATCTCTCTCAACCGGTGTGTGCACTAACGTGGTTACCCGCTGCGCACCTTCCCGGAGGGTACGTCGGCGGTGTTCCAGGTGCCGGTCCACGGCGCTGAGCGACGAGTGGTCTCCACCGCGTCCTGCACGCGGTGTGACTGCGGATGCCCGGTAGGGCGATCCCTGCCATTCCCAGCTCACGCTCAGGAGTGGAAACCCATGAACCCCGTTGAGTACAAGCTTGCACGTCGTGACCGGCTTCGTCTGATTCTGGTCGACGTCACGGTGGGAGTCGTCATCAACCTGTTGGTGGCGGCCCTGACCGCGGCAGCACGCCTGGTCTTCTGACCGGCGAGGTGGCGGGCCCGGGAGAGCCCGCCGCCCCACATATCGGCGCCCGGGTCAGAAAAGGCGCATCTCTCCGGGCGGGGTGTCCTTCATCTGGCGATTCCTGCGACGGCGGCGTCCTCGGGCGGGACGGGGCAGATGCGGTTGCCGCGCCTGCTCCGGAAGGTTCTCCCAGGTGGGTCGCAGACCGTGGATCGCGACATCGCCGACGAGACCCTTCAGGTAGGCCCGGGTCTCCTCGTCCGTGGAGTAGAGCACGGTCGCCCGGCTCGCCCTGGTCATCAGCACGTGGTACGCGTGCCGGACAAGGCGCGCGAACTCACCGTCGTCCACGCTCTTCGGCTTCACCTTGGGATCGAACGATCCGGGAACGGCGACCCGCTTGACGCCCGTCTCCTTGTCCACCCGGTCCTTGCCCCGGCGGAACACCCAGCGGTCGCCCCGGCGCACCATGTCCTCGCCCATGATCACGCCGCACCAGTCCCACTCCAGGCCCTGCGCGGTGTACACGCAGCCGATCTGGCCAAGGCCGTTCTCGTGCACGGACCAGATCTTGGACGGCGGGACGGTCCTGTCCTCGCAGAAGGATTCGCTGTCCGCATTCCACGGCCGGTGCCAGTCGCCGATCCGGACGTCGGGTTCGAGCCGCTTCTCCTTGCCCAGGGGTTTCGTCCAGGGCCAGCAGTATCCGGCGACCATGCGCGCGGAGGCTCCCGCCCCGGCCTCGGAACGGATGATCCGCTCGAGTTCCTCGGGACTGTCCACGACCTCGACGTGCATCAGCCCGTCCGGGGTCCACGGCTCCGGCTCCGCGCCCGACACCCCGAGCGCACCCCGCACCCAGCGGATGTAGGCCTCGCTGCCGCCGCACCGGAACTGCTCCCTCAGGCGGTAACGGACCAGCTGGGCCTCGTAGCGTCGTGCCGCATCCTCCACCAGACCGACGGTGCCGACCTCCTGCGGACGTACGGACTGGCCTTCGTCGAGGAAGAACACCGTCAGGCGGGAGGCGTCGAGGAGTTCGTCCACCTGCGGTTTCGTGCCCCAGTCCTCGGGCTTCCAGAAACGGTTGGTGGAGCGGTCACGCAGACGGTGCGCCTCGTCGCAGATGAGTACGTCCAGGGGCGGGTCGGGTGGCGTGACGAAGTTACTGAAATAGGTGAAGGTCTCCTTGAACTCGCGGTCGCCGTAGCCGACGTGTTCCTGGAGGGCGCCGTTGAACGCTCTGCTGCCGCTCGCGTACTTCACCGTTCGGCCGTCGGCCTCCAGTTCTGCCTTGAGCTGGAGGCCGATGGCGCTCTTGCCCGTGCCAGCGCCGCCGGTGACCAGGAACACGACCCGTCGCTCGTCGGGGAGGAGTGCGGGCTGCGCCGGATCGGGAAGAACCTTGGCAGCCGTGTCGAGGATCTGGTCCGCGACCTTCTTCTGGCGGCC
The DNA here is from genome assembly GCF_016860545.1 of Streptomyces asoensis. Taxonomy (NCBI): domain Bacteria; kingdom Bacillati; phylum Actinomycetota; class Actinomycetes; order Kitasatosporales; family Streptomycetaceae; genus Streptomyces; species Streptomyces asoensis. The sequence continues at coordinate 333,985 of NZ_BNEB01000001.1, forward strand.
GCGCAGGGTGAAGACGGTGTCCTCACCGCTGGAACGGATCATGGCGTCGAGCAGTGGTGTGTTGCGCAGTCCCATACCCCGTAACAGGATCTCGGCCGCCGAGTCGGCTCCGTCGGCGGCGAAGCTGCTCTGCAAGTCCGACAGCAGCTGGGCGCGACGGTCGCCGGTGTAGACGCGGGCGTAGGAACCGGTCGGCGCGTCCACACCGACCAGCGGGAGGACCGAAGCGTCGGTGGCGTTGTGCAGGTAGGCGAAGCCTCCGCACTCGAAGTCCAGCCCGTGCAGCGGCCCTCTGACGCTCGTGAACGCCTCGTAGTATTCGCGCAGTTGCAGCGCGGGGTGCTTCTTGTGCCCCATTCCAGGGACATGCACCAGGTCCGCGGTGGCCCGTTCCACGCGGGTCACCGTCGACCATCGCTTCAGCTCGACGAGCTGGACGGACAGCCCGTTCTCCTCGGGATGGTGGCCGACGAGGACGACGTCGATGAGCCGCGGGTCCCCGGTGCGTTCCGTCTCGTCGAGCGTGGCCGCACACTCGACGACCATCTCGACGTTCCCGCGGTCGGCGGCGACCAGATCCTCGGCGAGATGCACCAGGCTCTCCGCCCAGGCGGAACGTTCGCTCAACGAAGCGTCCGTGCGCAGGAAGTGCTTCCACCTCGCGGCGAGATGGGGCACCATCCGGCGTCTCGAGTTCAGGTTCAGCAGATCCCGCGCTGCCAGTTTCAGCAGGAGCATGGACACGAGGGGTCCCCCAGGGCACGAGTGACTCGTGCGGGTGGGGGCGTGTCCGGTGGGGAAGCCCGTCGGGCCGCAATGACGTCTGGGATCTTAGGAAGTGACGTCCCGACCTGACGTACAGGACGCGGCAGTCGGCTGGAAGCACGGGGATCATGGCCGGATATCGCGTGATCACTGCCGCAGCAATGGCTCCTCGTTCGTGACGGGACGCGGCTCGGGACGGCCGGCCAGTTGCCGGAGCTTCTCCCGGGTCTCGGGATCGGTCGAGTAGACGATCGTGCCGACCATGCCTCGGGTCAGCAGCACCTTGTACGTGTTCCGGATCAGACGGTCCACGTCGGTGTCCGATACCGACTTCTTGAAGACCGGGTCCTTGGATGCGGTACGGTCCGTGATCCAGCGGTCACCCCGCCAGACCATGTCCGGTCCGATGATGACGCCGGACCAGTCGTACTCGAAGCCCTGCGCGGTGTAGACGCAGCCGATCTGCCCGAACCCCGCGGGGTCGGTGGCCCACAGCGCGGACGGGGGCGCTCCGGAGACCGACCGGTCCCCGCGCAGGTTCCACGGCCGGGCCCATCCCCCGATGACGACGTCGGGGGCCAGTGGGTCTCCGGGTTTCGGCTCGGGCGACCACCGCCAGCAGTAGCCGGCGGACATCCGGGCGCCGTACTTCTCGGCACGACGGGCATCGAGGAAGGCCTCAAGTTCTTCAGGGCTGTCGGCCACCAGCAACCGCATGCGATCGTCGGGCTCCCACACGACCGCCCCGCCAGGCTCCAGGCCGAGCAGCCGGACAACCCAGCGCAGGTAGGCGTCACTGCCTCCGCAACGGAACTGGCTTTCCAGGGGGACGACATGGCAGGCGATCCCCCGCCGGGCCGCAGCCTCACGGATTTCACCCTCGGTGCCCATCTCACCGGGACGTACCACCTGGTGCTCGTCGAGGAAGAAGACCGGTACGTGGGCGACGTCGATGAGTTCGTCGATCTGGGCCCTGCCGGTTCGCAGGGCCGCGCGGGTGTAACGGTTGGCGGAGGTCTCCCGGATGCGGTGCGCCTCGTCACAGATCAGAGCGTCGAGACTGTTCTTCTCGGTGGTCATGAAGCTGTTGAAGTACTTGAAGAGGTCCTGGACTTCGCGTTTACGGGAGCCCGCCACCTTGCGCATCGTCTTGGTGAACGACTGCGAGCCGGTCGCGTGAACCGCGGTCACGCCCCTCCGGTACAACTCGCCGAGCAGCTGAAGCGCGATCACGCTCTTCCCGGTACCGGGGCCGCCGGTGACGATGACGACTTCCTTGTGATCGGCACGCTTCGCCCTCTCCACCGCGTTGAGCACCATGCGGTAGGCGACCTGCTGCTCGTCGAGGAGGACGAACTGCTGTCGCTCCCGCACTTCCTGGGCCGCCACCGACATCAGTTGCTTCGACGGCACGGTGGCGCCCGCGAGCAGTTCGTCGGCCGCGCCGGCACCGGGGTGCTTGTCGCTCAGCCTGGTACGCAGGTGCTCCAGGAACGCACCGCGACGATCGCCGGTGAAGAGCAGTCCCCGAGCGTCGCGCTCGATCTCCCGTAGTCCCGCCACCCCGGACTCGGTCGCGTTGTGCAGAAAGGCGACCCCCTGGATCCGCTCATCGTGCTCGGCCAGCGCCCCGTTGAAGTCGACCAGGTAGTCGCGGTATCGCCGCACCTGCTCGATCGGATTGAGCACGGGGTGCGCGTAGGCGTCGACATGGCACAGAGTGGGGTCGTCTTCGTGCGGCAGAGCCTGGCTCCACTGCTTCAGCTCCACCACGACGTACGACGGCTCCCCGGTGACCGGGTGCACTCCGGCGAGGACAACGTCGGCCCGCTTGCTGTTCAGTGGGAGCGCGTACTCCAGCATGACCTCCACGTCGCCCAGGCCGGCGTCGTTGAGCGCGGCTGCCAGGACCGGAATGCTGCGCTCCCAGGAGCGCGTCTCCGAGTCGCCGGGCCGGTAGCCGTGCATGTGGACGAACTGGTCGATGAGGTGCAGGAACAGTGAACCGTCGAGTGCCATGACGGCGACCGTTTTCGCGGACGCGCGGAACAGCAAGGACTTCCCCCAGGCAGCACGAAGTGACTCGTGCGGGTGGGGGCGTGTCCTTCGAGACTCCACCGCAGTGGAGCGGAAGCCCGTCGGGCCGCATTGACGATGTGCCTGAGGGTACCTGGCGGTACTGCCAGTCGTTCCGGTGATCGCGATGGCAGCAGTCGGTGTGCTGCTGAATCGTCACGTGGCACGACCGGACACGGCCGGTTCCTGGAGACCCTGAAAGGGCGCATCCGCATGCCCGATAGGACACCGCGGTGAGAGCGGCAGACGAGTCGGGCTGTACGCCGGGTTCTGTCGCCCGGCTGCCTCGCGGCGGCCGGGGAGACGGCCATCCATCTAGGGCCGACGTTGCCGCCGGCCTCGTGCGGTCTACCCGGGGACTCGGGCGGGCAGCCCTCGAACGTCCTCGCAGAAACACCGGGGTGTTTCCTTTTGACCTTGCTCCAAGTGGGGTTTACCTAGCTGCCCAGGTCACCCTGGGCACTGGTGGTCTCTTACACCACCGTTTCACCCTTACCCGATGCCGGAGCGCCGGGCGGTCTGTTTTCTGTGGCACTGTCCCGCGGGTCACCCCGGGTGGCCGTTAGCCACCACCTTGCCCTGTGGAGCCCGGACGTTCCTCGGGAAGTCCCGTGAGGGACTCCACGCGGCCGTCCGCCCGGCTCGTCTGCCGTGGCGACCATGTTACCGGGCGCGCGTCGCTCTTCGGGCCCCCGGCCGCCTCGGGCAGCACGGCCACGCCCGGGGCCGGTGCGGCCCCGGGCGCGGGCGCCTCGTGCTTCGGGCCCGCGGCCGTCGCCAGGACCGAGCCCGCCAGGATCAGGGTGAAGGCGGCCAGGACGGCGGCGGTCAGGGGCTCGTCCAGGAACAGCGCGCCAGCCGCCACCGCGACCGCCGGGTTGACGTAGGTGATGACCGTCGAACGGGTCGGACCGATCTCCTTGATCAGTTCGAGGAACGCCACGAAGGCGACCGCCGTGCAGACGACGCCCAGGGCCGCCAGCGCCGTCAGGACCGGGGCGTCGGGCATCCGCGACGGCCAGGACACCGCGGCGGCCGGTGCGTAGACGAGCGCCGCCAGGGTCAGGCAGGGGACGATGAGATGGAGGGTGGGGACGTCCTTGAGGCGGCGGGCCGCGATCAGCGGGGCCGTCGCGTAGCCGATCACCGTCAGCAGCACCTCGCCCAGGGACCTCGCGTCGCCGCCGGTCAGATGCGGGACCGTCAGGACGGCCACCCCGGCGAGCCCCACCGCGAGGCCCACCGTCCGCCGTATGCCCAGCACCTCCGTGTCGCCCAGGATGCGCGCCGCCAGCACTCCGACGATCGGGACGCCCGCGACCAGCAGGCCGGCCGTCGAGCTGGACAGGTGGCGTTCGGCGTCCGTGAGCGTGAACCACGGGCCGATGATCTCGATGACCGCGAAGGCGAGCATGGGCTTCCAGTGGGCGCGCACCGTCCGGGCCAGACCCCGCTGCCGCAGCGCGAAGGGCAGCAGGAGGGCCGCGCCGAGCGCACATCGCGTGAACACGACCATGGACGGGGAGAGGTCCTCCACCGCCACTTTGATCATCAGGTAGGGGATGCCCCAGACCACTCCCATCAGGGAGAACAGGAACCAGCCGCGTGCAGTCATACCGGCAGTGTCGGGCCGGTCCCGGTCAGGCGTCTTGAACGCTGTTGCGGTAGGCCGCCGGGGTCACGCCCAGCACGCGGCGGAACCAGCGGGTGAGGTGGGCCTGGTCGGCGAAGCCCACCAGCGCGGCGACCTCCGCCGGACGCAGCCCCGACTCCAGCAGCCCGCGGGCCCGGGCCACCCGGTACTGGGCCAGCCAGGCGTACGGCGGCATCCCGGTCGTCGTCCGGAACGCGCGCAGGAGCTGGTAGCGGGACAGGCCCAGGTCCGCCGCCAGGTCGGCCAGCGAGGGCGGGGCGAGGAGTTCGTCGGCGAGGCGGGTGCGGACCGCGCGGGTGAGCTGTTCGGCGCCGGCGACCGTGTCGCACACCGGCCGGGCCGTCGAGTGGCGCCGGGCCAGGGCCGTCAGCAGCCACGGGAAACGCGACTCGGCCTCCAGGGGGTCGGGGCAGGCGGCAAGTTCCGTGTGCGTGCGGCGCAGCGCGGCGGCCAGTTCGGGGTCGTCGATCAGCGGCTCACGGAAGTGCGGTACGCCGCCGAGGGTGCCCTCGGCGAGGAGGGCGGGGCCCGCGTACAGGGCGCGGTAGGCGTAGCCGTCGGTGTCGTTGCCCGGGCCTCCGGTGTGGGTCTCGCCGGGGGCGAGCACCACGATGGAGCCGGGACCGGTCCTGATGTGACCGCCGCGGTAGGCGATGACCTCCGAGCCGCCCACGCAGACGCCGACGGTGAACTCCTCGTGGGCGTGCGGGGCGTAGACGTGCCGGTCGAAGCGTGCGGTGAGGAGGTCCAGGGGCGGACCGCAGCGGCCCAGCCGGGCTCTCGTCCACAACGCCTGTTCACGACTCATCCGCCCACCCCCGTGCGACCGTCCTGCGCCGTCAGCCCGTGCCGTCCGTCTGCGATGCCCGGCCCGCATGTGCCGTCCGGCAGGTGCAACGCTCCGGCGGTGCGGATCCATGCCCCGGCAACGGCTCCGGCCCCGGCGGGGGCGCCGGACCGTACGCCGTACGCTGTCGAGCAGAGCTCGATCGAAGGAGATTCACCGTGCTGGTCCTGCTGCCTCCCTCCGAGGGCAAGGCGTCGTTCGGGCGTGGCGCCCCGCTCAAGCCGCAGGCGCTCTCCCTGCCGGGACTCGGCGCCGCCCGCGAGACCGTCCTCGACGAGCTGGTCGAGCTGTGCGCGGCCGACGAGGACAAGGCGCGCGAGGTGCTCGGGCTGAGCGAGGGACTGCGCGGCGAGATCGCCAAGAACACGGAGCTGCGCACGGCGCCGGCCCGTCCCGCCGGGGAGGTCTACACGGGAGTCCTCTACGACGCCCTCGGGCTGGCCTCTCTCGACGCGGCCGCCAAGCGGCGCGCGGCCAGGTCGCTGCTGGTCTTCTCCGGTCTCTGGGGGGCCGTCCGGGTCACGGACCGCATCCCTTCCTACCGCTGCTCGATGGGCGTCAAGCTGCCTGGTCTCGGGGCGCTGGCGACGTACTGGCGCACCCCGATGGCGTCGGTGCTGCCCGAGGCGGCCGGACAGGGGCTGGTCCTCGACCTGCGGTCGGCCGCCTACGCGGCCGCGTGGAAGCCGACGGGCGAGGTCGCGGGGCGGACGGCGAGCGTACGGGTGCTGCACGCGCCGACGCGGAAGGTCGTCAGCCACTTCAACAAGGCGACGAAGGGCCGCATCGTGCGCGCTCTGCTCACGGCCGGGATCTCCCCGGCGGGTCCCGCCGAGCTGGTGGAGGCGCTGCGGGACCTCGGCCACGTGGTGGAGGAGAAGGCGCCCTCGGGGCCGAAGGCCGGAACGACGCCCTGGACGCTGGACGTGCTCGTGGACGAGGTGCACTGAACCGGGCCTCTTCACCGGGCCGCCGTCGGGCCACCGTCAGCCCATTGCAGCATTTGCAACGCCCTTTGCGCGTGGTGCACACCGGGGGCAGGATGAGGCGCATGACCTCACCCCTGCCCTCCTCTTCGGCTGCCTCCGTACTGGATCTGGCCCCGGTCGTGCCGGTGCTGGTCGTCGAGGACGTGGCCGACGCCGTACCCCTGGCGCGGGCGCTGGTGGCGGGCGGGCTGCCCGCGATCGAGGTGACGCTGCGGACGCCGGTCGCGCTCGACGCGGTCCGGGCGATCTCCGGGGTGGTCCCGGAGGCGGTCGTCGGGGCCGGGACGGTGATCACGCCCGCGCAGGTCACGGCGTGCGGGGAGGCCGGGGCGCGGTTCCTGGTGAGTCCCGGCTGGACGGAGGCCCTGCTGACGGCGATGCGCGCGTCCGGGGTGCCGTTCCTGCCCGGGGTGTCGACCACGTCGGAGGTCGTCGCGCTGCTGGAGCGGGGGGTGCGGGACATGAAGTTCTTCCCCGCGCAGGCCGCGGGCGGTACGGCCTACCTCAGGTCGCTGGCCGGGCCGCTCCCCCAGGCCCGTTTCTGCCCGACCGGTGGGATCGGCCCCGACAACGCGCCGGAGTACCTGGCCCTGCCCAATGTCGGCTGTGTGGGCGGGAGCTGGATGGTCCCCGCGGACGCGGTCGCGGCCCGGGACTGGACCCGCGTCGAGCGGCTGGCGCGGGCCGCCTCGGACCTCAGGGCCGCAGGTGGGACGTGTCGTTGAGCAGTCGGACGCTGGCGTTGCCGTCCGCGTAGTAGGCCACCGCCGACACCGAGGCGGCCGACAGTTCCATCCGGAACAGCGACTCGGGCGGGGCTCCCAGGGCGAGGCGGACGAACGTCTTGATCGGGGTCACATGGGTGACCAGCAGGACCGTGCGGCCCGCGTACCGCGCGACCAGTCTGTCCCGGGTGGCCGCGATCCGGGTCGCGGTCGCCGCGAAGCTCTCGCCGCCGCCGGTCGGCTCGGCCTCGGGGTCGGCCAGCCAGGCGTTCAGGTCCTCGGGGTGGCGCTCGCGCACCTCGCCGAAGGTCAGTCCCTCCCAGGCCCCGAAGTCGGTCTCGATCAGCCCGTCCTCGACGGTGACCTCCAGCCCGAGGCGGGCGGCGACCGCACCGGCGGTCTCCCGGGTGCGGGCGAGCGGGGAGGCGAGGATGTGCTGGATGGTCCCCCGGCGGGCGAAGGCGGCGGCGACCCGCTCGGCCTGCTCCCTGCCGACGTCCGACAGCGAGGGGTCGGTGCCGCCGCTGCCGGAGAACCGCTTCTGCGGCGTGAGCGGGGTCTCGCCGTGCCGCAGCAGGACGAAGGTGGCGGGCGCCCCGAGATCGGGTGCCGCGCCCCAGCCGACGGACGGCGTGACGCCCGGCCCCCCTTCCGCTGCCCGGCCCGCGTCAGGCGCCGGGCCCGCCACAGTGACCGCAGCCTGGGCGGCGACGGCGCGGACCGCGCGGCGGTCGGCGCGGGTCTTTGTCGCGTCCTCCCCGCCACCGCTTCCCGCCGCCCGCCCACCGGCGGCATCGGCGACCGGCGCGACCGGCACGGCCGACGCGTCCTCCGTGGCCGATGGGGCCGGGTCCGAGGCGGTCGCCGGGTCCGAGGAGGGAGTCGGGGCCGCGGAGGGAGTCGGGGCCGCGGAGGCGGCCGGGGTCGGGCGGGAGCGGGTCAGGGCCTCGCGGGCCTTGGCCGCGCCCGCCGCCGCGTCGCCGGGCGGAGCGGCGGGCTCGGGGACGGCCGGGGTCTCACGGACGCGGGCGCCGAGCCCGGCCCGCGAGGCCGACGCCTCCCACTGCTCGCCCCGCTTGCCCGCGTCCATCGCCTCGTTCGCCAGGCGGTCGGCGTGCTTGTTCCGCTCGCGGGGGATCCACTCGTACGTGACCTGTGCGGCCGGAAGGACGTGTGCCGCCTCCGCCGCCAGCGGCTTCATGTCGGGGTGCTTGATCTTCCAGCGGCCCGACATCTGCTCGACGACCAGCTTGGAGTCCATGCGCACCCGCACCGTCGCCGACGGGTCGAGTTCCCGGGCGGCGCGCAGACCGGCCACCAGCCCCCGGTACTCGGCGACGTTGTTGGTGGCCACGCCGATGTACTCGGCACGCTCGGCGAGCGTCTCCCCCGTCGCCGCGTCGATCACCACGCTGCCGTAGCCCGCCGGACCCGGGTTGCCCCGTGACCCGCCGTCGGCCTCGACGATGAACTCCCGCACGACGTACGCCCCTTGCTGCCGCTGTCGTTACCGCTACCGCTGTGGCTGCCGGTCGGCCGGTCGGCCGGCTACAGACCCGACTCGGACGTGCGCACGAGGATGCGACGGCAGTTCTCGCACCGCAGGACCGTGTCGGACGGCGCCTTGCGGATCTCGGCCAGCTCGGTGATGGCGAGCTCCTGACGGCACCCCTGGCAGGTGCGCTGGTAGAGCTTGGCCGCGCCGACGCCGCCCTGCTGCTCGCGCAGCTTCTCGTACAGCTTGAGCAGATCGGCGGGCACGCTGGCCGCGACGACCTCGCGCTCCTTGGCGACGGTCGCGGCCTCGCCGTCGAACCCCTCGACGGCCGCGTCCCGGCGCGCGAGCGCGTCGTCGATCCTGCCCTGGACGGAACCGACCCGCTCGGTCAGCTCGGCGGCCCGCTCCTGCGCGCTCTCACGGCGCTCCATGATCTCCAGGACGACGTCCTCGAGGTCGCCCTGGCGCTTGGCGAGGGAGACGATCTCCCGCTGGAGGTTCTCCAGGTCCTTCGGGGAGGTGACGGCCCCGGAGTCCAGCCGCTGCTGGTCACGGGCGGCGCGCTGGCGGACCTGGTCGACGTCCTGCTCGGCCTTGGTCTGCTCGCGGGCGGTGTCGCTCTCCTCGGTCTGCGCGGCGACGAGGAGGTCGCGCAGCTGCGTGAGGTCCTTGTTCAGCGACTCGATCTCGGCGTGCTCGGGGAGGGACCTCCTCTTGTGCGCGAGCTGCTGGAGTCGGGCGTCGAGGGCCTGGACGTCGAGGAGTCGGATCTGGTCGGCGGGCGCGGCGTTCAGTTGGGGGCTCCCATTGAGCTAGAGGTGGTGTTGGACGCCGCGTGGGCGGTCCAGGGGTCGGTGACCGCGGCGGAGACATGGACCCTGAGGCCCCATCCCCGCCGGTCGGAGATCTCGTCGAGCTGGGCGGCCGCCAGCTCGCACCAGGGCCATTCGGTGGCCCAGTGCGCCGCGTCGAGCAGCGCGAGAGGTGAGTGGGCGCCGTGGGCGCGGTCCGCGATGAACTCCGACGCCGGGTGGTGGCGCAGGTCCGCGGTGAGGAAGGCGTCGACGCCGGCCGCGCGGACGTGGTCGAAGAGGCTGTCGCCGGAACCGCCGCTGACGGCGACGGTCCGCACGAGGGCCTCCGGGTCCCCCGCCACCCGGATTCCCTGCGCGGTGGCGGGCAGCCGCTCGGCGGCGCGGGCGGCGAACTCGCGGACGGTGAGCGGGTGGTCGAGCTCGCAGACGCGGCCGAGGCCGCGCCGCCCCTCGGGGTCGCCCGGGTCCGGCACGAGAGGCCGCAGGACCCGCAGGTCGAGCGCGCCGGCGAGGGCGTCGCTCACCCCGGGATCGGCGGTGTCGGCGTTGGTGTGGGCGACGTGCAGGGCGATGTCGTTCTTGATGAGGGTGTGCACGACGCGGCCCTTGAAGGTGGAGGCCGCGACGGTCGTCGTCCCGCGCAGGTACAGCGGATGGTGGGTGACGAGCAGGTCGGCCCCGAGCCGCACGGCTTCCTCGACGATCTCCTGGACGGGATCGACGGCGAACAGGACCCGGGAGACCTCCTGCCCGGGGTCGCCCACGACCGTGCCGACCGCGTCCCAGGACTCGGCCCGCTCGGCGGGCCACAGGGTCTCCAGCGCGGCGATGACTTCAGACAGACGGGGCACGGGGAAAGGCTACCTGGCCCTCCCACGAGGACCTACCGGTGCCGTCGAAGCGGCGGGGACGGCCGGGGCGGCCGTCCCCGAATCGACGGCTGGACGACGGGAGGACGACGGGAGGACGACCCGAGGAGGATGCACACGCTTTCCGCGCCCCTCAGGAGAATCGCTTCTGCACCACTCTTACGAGGGAAGAAGACCGCTCGGCGGTCCCGCGTCCGCGCGTACGAAAACTAGCTTCGTCGCCGGAGGTGACGCACGATGACGATGCCGGCCTGTGCGATGGAACCCACCGCGGCGGACGGCGGGGGCTCCGGGGACGGTGCTGCCGCGCCCGCGCCGTACGCGGCGGAGCCCACGGCCCACACGCCCCCACCGGACCACGCGACCGCGGCGGCCCGTGCGGTCCCGGCCGACCACGCGGCCCCGGCGGCGGGGCGTGGGTTCCCGGGGGACCTCGCGGCTCCCACCGCCCGCGTGACCTCGGCGGACCACCCGGCTCCGGTGGCCTCGGCGACGGGTTGGGTCCCGGCGGACCACCCCGTCCCGGCGGGCCACGCCACCCCGACGGAGGGCGCCGCCCCGGCGGGCCACGCCACCCCGGCGGCCCGGGCGGTCCCGGCGGGCCACGCGGCCCCCACCGCCCGCGTGACCTCGGCGGACCACCCGGCTCCGGTCGCCCCGGCGACGGGTTGGGCCCCGGCGGACCACCCCGTCCCAGCGGGCCACGCCACCCCGGCGGAGGGCGCCGCCCCGGTGGGCCACGCGGCTCCGGTCACCCCGGCGACGGGGTCGGTCCCTGCGGACCACCCAGTCCCAGCGGGCCACGCCACCCCGACGGAGGGCGCCGCCCCGGTGGGCCACGCGGCTCCGGTCACCCCGGCGACGGGGTCGGTCCCGGCGGACCACCCCGTCCCGGTGGGCCACGCCACCCCGGCGGAGGGCGCCGCCCCGGTGGGCCACGCGGGCCCCACCGCCCGCGTGGCCCCGGCGGAGCGCGCCGCACCGGTGGGGCACGGGCGTTTGCCGGATCCTGCCGCTCCACCGGAGCCGGCGGTCCCGGCGGCTCGCACGTTCCCGGTGGACGGCACCGCCCCCTTGCCTGCGGCGGCGGTCCCGGGGTACCGCACAGGCCCGACGGACCCCGTCATCCCGGCGGAGCCCACCGGTCCGGCGGAGGCCACCATCCCGGTGGACCGGCCTGCCCCGGCGGAGCCGCGCCCCGCACCGGACCGCTGGGGCCCGGGCCCCTTCTCGGTCCCCGCGGCACATGAGGGCACCGAGGGACGCGGGTTCGCCGTCGCGGAGCACTACCCGGCCGCCCCGGACCAGCCCGTCAGGGAGGACCACCCGGCCGCCGGGGACCAGCCCGTCGCCGCGCACTACCCGGCCGCCCCGGACCAGACCGTGCGGGAGGGCTACCCGGTCACGCCGCCTGCCCCGGCCGCCCCGCTCACCCCGGGCACGCCGGTCGCGAGGTACTTCACCCGTACCGGGGGACGGCCCGCCACGGGGGGTCGGCCCGGGCGGGAGGCCGGGTGTGTGATCGCGGCCGGAGGGGCGTACGGTGCGCGTCTCGCCCGGGACGGGGACTCCTGGTTCCCCGAGCGGTGGACGCTGGACGGCCCCGAGCCGTACGCCGTGCCGCTGCCCGGCAACCAGCCCGAGGAACCCGGCACGGAGGTCCAGCCGATGGCCGACGGCCGGGTGCTGATCCGGCGGACGGCGGACGGGCGGCACGCCTTCTCGCTGCTGTACCCCACCGGACCCGGCACGGGTGAGCTGCCGCTGGGCGCCGTCGAGTGCCCGGACCCGGGAACCCGGCTGCACCTGCTCCCGCCCGCGCCCTGCGGACAGCGCGCGTACGCCCTCGCCGTCGGGCGGAGGTCGACGGACGTGTGGCTGGTCGTGGGCGGCGGCTTCGGCCCGGAACACCTCGCCGAGATCCCGGGCCGCTGCTCGGGCGGTGTCTGGCTGGACAGTACGGGCCGCATGCTCGCGCTGGACCGGGAGACCGGCGGCCGCACCAAGGCGGTCGTGGTCGACCTGGAGCGCGGCGGCGAGGTGTCCCCGCTGCTCCAGATCGCCGCGGAGAGCGACGACCGTCTGCTGCTCGCCGACCCCGACAGCGGGCTGCTGCTCGTCAGCTCGGACGCGCCCGCGCCGGGCGAGCCGCGCCTGGGCTGGGGGGTGCTGGGCAGCACGCTCCCGGTGCGCTTCCCCGAGTCGCTGCACCCACCGGATCTCACCCTGACCCCGTTCGCGAGCCAGCCCGGCCAGGCGCTCGTGCCGGAGTCCTGCGCGGTCGCCTTCCGCATCGACGGCCCCTCGGGCACCTGGGTGGGCGTCTGGCGCCCCGCCGACCGCCGGCTGCACCAACTCGCGCCCCCCGATGGCTGGTTGGCGGGCAGTGGGCTGTGGACGGCGGAGGGCGTCCTGCGTCTGCCGTACGCCACGCGGGCGGAGCCGTGCGGGGTGGCGCCGCTCACGCCGCCGCCCGCGGCCCCGCCGTCGCCCGCTCCTCCGCACCCGGAACCGGGGAGTCCGGCGTCCTGCGCGCCCCGCCCGGTCCCCCTCCAGCAGGCGCCGCTCGGCCGACTTGTAACGAAGTAGTCGCGGTTGGCGTGGTCTCCTGGATCACCCGCTCCATGTGCCGGATAAAATCGCCCGGCTGTAAAGAAAGATCATGTTGACGGGGTGAATTCTTCCGATGAGCGACACAAGCACGCGGCTGCCGCTGTCCGCCGACTCCCAGGAGACGGCCGGACCCGGCCGCCACCGTGGTCCGGTCTCGTCCCAGGACGGTGACGCGGCGCCGCACGGCCGGCACCGCAAGCCGGCCGAGAACAGGGCCGACAACCGGGCCGAGGCGACCGTCTGACGGTCGGTACACCGCAGGACCGCCGAAGGGGCTCCGCTCGTCCGTGGACGAGCGGAGCCCCTTCCGCGTACGCCGCCTCAGTGCGGTTCCTGGCCGCCCCGCCGCAGTCCCAGCACTTCCGCCGCCGCGAACGTCTCCCCTTCGGGGCGGTCCGCGAAGTGCGCGCCGAGGACGTCCGCCAGCTCCTCGTAGGAGAACACGTCCTCCTTGCTGTCGAACTGCGCGCGCACCCGCGGCCGTTCGACGACGGCGACCATGCCGCCGTGCACGACGAGCAGCTGTCCGTTGACGCGGGCGGCGGCCGGTGCGGCCAGGTAGCCGACCAGCGGGGCGACGTGCTCGGGCGCGAGGGGGTCGAGGCCGCCGTCGTCCGGCTGCGCGAACCCGGCGAAGACGTCCTGGGTCATCCGGGTACGGGCGCGCGGGCAGATCGCGTTGGCCGTCACCCCGTACTTGGCGAGGGCGAGCGCCGTGGAGGTCGTCAGGCCGACGATCCCCCCTTTGGCCGCCGCGTAATTGGGCTGTCCTGCCGAGCCGGCCAGGTACGCCTCCGAGGAGGTGTTCACGATCCGGCCGTACACCGGCGCGCCCGCCGCCTTGGACCGCTCGCGCCAGTGGGCGGCGGCGAACCGGGTCGTGTTGAAGTGCCCCTTGAGGTGGACGCGCACGACCGCGTCCCACTCGTCCTCGGCCATCGAGAAGACCATGCGGTCGCGCAGGATGCCCGCGTTGTTGACCAGGATGTCCAGCTTGCCGAACGCGCGGACCGCCGACTCGACGAGTTCCGCGGCCTGTCCGAAGTCGGCGACGTCCCCGGTGTGGGCGAGCGCGGTGCCGCCGGCCGACCGGATCTCGCGCACCACGTCCTCGGCGGGTCCGGCGGACGCCTCGCCCGAGCCGTCCCGTCCGGTCCGGCCGTAGTCGTTGACGACGACGGCCGCGCCCAGCCGCGCGAGTTCCAGTGCCTCGGCCCGGCCGAGCCCGCGCCCGGCACCGGTGACGATCGCGGCGAGTCCTTCGAGTGGCCTTGTCATCCGGGCGGCCCTCCTCAGATCTCTATGCACGTGCGCAGGGCCGCGCCGGTCCGCATCTGGTCCAGCGCCTCGTTGATCTCGGCGAGCGGCACCCGGTGCGTGATCAGGCCGGACAGGTCGATCCTGCCCGCCCGCCACAGGGCGATGGTCCGCTCGTAGGAGCGCAGGACGTCGCCGCCGCCGTACATCGAGGGCAGGATGCGCTTCTCGTCGAAGAACAGCTCGAACATGTTGAGCTGGAGGTGGTCGTCCATGGCGCCCGCGCCGACGACGACGAGGGTGCCGCCGCGCCGGGTGTTGTCGTAGGCGGTGCGGGCGGTGGCGGAGCGGCCGACGACCTCGAAGACGTAGTCGAAACCCTCGCCGCCCGTGACGAGTTGCTTGGCTGCGGCCAGTTCGTCGGGGGCGACGGCCTGGGTGGCGCCGAACTTCAGCGCGGCCTCCCGGCGTGAGGCGACCGGGTCGACGGCGACGATCTCGGCGGCGCCCTTGAGGCGCGCGCCCTGGACGGCGGAGATGCCGACGCCTCCGCAGCCGATGACGGCGACCGACGAACCGGCCTCCACGTCGGCCGTGTTGAGCGCGGCACCGAGTCCTGTGGTCACCCCGCACCCGATGAGCGCGGCGATGTCGAAGGGGACGTCGTCGGGGATCGGGACCGCGCAGCCGGCGTCGACCACGACCTCCTCGGCGAAGGTGCCGGTGCCGGCGAAGCCGAAGACGTCCCCGCCGGGGCGGCGGAAGTTGGGGGTGCCGGCGTTCATGAACCCGGCGAGGCACAGTTCGGTCTGGCCGCGTTTGCAGGCGGGACAGGCGCCGCAGGCGGGCAGCCAGCAGACGACGACCCGGTCGCCCGGCTTGACCCGGGTGACGCCCTCCCCCACCTCCAGGATCTCGCCCGCGCCCTCGTGGCCGGGCACGAACGGCGCGGGCTGCGGCAGCACCCCGCTCATCGCGGACAGGTCGGAGTGGCACAGGCCCGTGGCCCGCACCCGGATCCTGACGCGTCCGGGGCCGAAGCCCACCGCCTCGACGTCGTCGAGGACCTCCAGCTTGTCCTGGCCGATCTCGTGCAGTACGGCTGCGCGCATGGTGCGGCTCCCCTCGGGTCCCCTCGGATGCTGGGTGCGGTGGTGCTGGAGGTGATGCACGTGGTGCGGGTGGTGCGGGGTTCAGGAGTGTTCGACGAGCGTGTCGGCGAGGACGGGCGCGTCGTCCCGGTGGGGGGCGCTCACGGCCACCCGGACCGTCCCTTCCCCGCGCCACATGCGGATGCGCAGCGTCTCGCCGGGGAACACCACGCCGGCGAAGCGCGTGGCGTAGGAGCGCACCCGGCCCACGTCGCCGTCGAGCAGCGTGTCGACGACCGCCTTGAGCGTGATGCCGTAGGTGCACAGGCCGTGCAGGATGGGCCGGTCGTACCCGGCGAGCTTGGCGAACTCCGGGTCGGCGTGCAGCGGGTTGTAGTCGCCGGAGAGGCGGTACAGGAGGGCCTGGTCCTCGCGTACGCCCCGCTCGACCACCTTGTCGGGCTCGCCCTCGGGCGGGGCGAGCCGGGCGGAGGGGCCCCGGTCACCGCCCCAGCCGCCTTCGCCGCGGACGAAGATCTGGGCGTCGTTGGTCCACAGCGGCCCGTCCGTGTCGGCCACCTCGGTCCGCATGACCAGGACCGCGGCCTTGCCCTTGTCGTAGACGGCGGCGATGCGTCCGGTGGCGGTCGCGCGGCCGGACACCGGGAGGGGGCGGTGGATCTCCAGACGCTGGCCGCCGTGCAGGACGCGGGCGAGATCGACGTCGACGCCCGGCATGGAGAGCCCGCTGATCACACCGGGCGACCCGGAGCCGGCGACGGTGGCGAAGCTCGGCAGGACGTGCAGGCGGGACTCCAGCGTGTAGCGCAGTTCGTCGGGATCGGTGGCGGGGACGCCCGCGCCGACGCCGAGGTGGTACAGCTGGACGTCCCGGCGGTCCCAGGTGATCTCGCCGGTCCGGGGTTCGGCGGCGAGGACCTTGGCTGCGTCGATGGGCATGGAGCTCCTGATCGTTCGGATCGACGGGATCGATCGCATCGTTCGGAGACCTCGGCACGGCCGTCCGCACCGATCGGCCGCACCGAGGCCGTCACGGGGCCGCGGAACCCGCCCGAGCCAGAACGGATCTAGAACGCGTTCCAGTGCGGCGACCCCCTGTATAGCCCAGGCCCCGGAAGTTGTGAAGACACCTGACGGCATGTCAGAAACGGGTGCCGGTGACATTTGTACTGCCCGGCCGCGTACATCCGGCACTGCCGCACTCGGGCCCCCGGGCCGTAGCGTCGAAGGCGGACGGGAACGAGGACCGGGGACGCCCGCACGGCAGTATCGCGGGCGCACCTGCGGCAGGACGGGGGACGAACCCATGACGGGACACACGACGAAGCGCACGACGAAGCACGCCGGCGGACGCGAGGACCGGCGACGCGAGGCGGACTGCCGCCGGGGCGCCTGGCGCTCTGCATTGCGCGCGACACGCAAGCGGCGACGGAGCGGGCCTGCGGACGACGAGCACCCCGGAGCCGGCTACCGCGGTGCCCGCGGGGACGGGCGGGCGCCCGAGGACCCGGGCCCGCCGGCCAGCGGTTTCTCCCTGCTGCCGTGGCTGCTGATGGGCATGGGCGCGTTCTCGAACCTCTTCCAGGGCGAGGCGAACCCGTGGATCGGCGGCCTGGGCCTGCTCACCTTCAACTCGCTCTACATCTACGTGGCGTTCCGCGCGTTCGTGAAGGAGACCCGCTCGGCGCCCTCCACCCGGGGCGCGCTGGTGGTGCTCGCGCTCGTCACCTGCGGGCTCGCCCTCGGCTACGGCGGCAGCTGGCTGCTCTTCTTCCCCCTGCTGGGCCTCGCGACGGGGGCGGTCGTGCGCGGCCCGCAGCTGCGCACCGTCGGGACCGCCGTCGCCGTCCTGGCGGGCGCGGTCTCCTGCGCCCGCGACGGCTGGGGCGGTCTCACGATCGCCTACGCCACCTGGATCTCGACGATGGTGACGGCCGCGATCCTCTCCCTCTCCGAGGCCGTGCGGGAACTGCGCGCCGCCCGCGAGGAGCTGGCCCGGCGGGCGGTGGAGGAGGAGCGGCTGCGCTTCTCCCGCGATCTGCACGACCTGCTCGGACACACGCTCTCGGTGATCGTGGTGAAGTCGGAGGCGGCCCGCCGGCTGGCCCCGCGCGACATGGACGCGGCGCTCTCCCAGGTCACCGACATCGAGGCGGTGGGCCGCCAGGCGCTGACCGAGATCCGCGAGGCGGTCACCGGGTACCGCGAGGGCAGCCTGGCGGGCGAGCTGGACCGGGCCCGCTCGGCCCTGACGGCGGCGGGCGTCGAGGCCTCGGTGAGCCGCTCCGGTCCGCCGCCGGACCCGAAGACCTCGGCCCTGCTCGGCTGGGTGGTGCGCGAGGCGGTGACCAACGTCGTCCGGCACAGCGGCGCGAGCCGGTGCGGCATCACGGTGTCGGGCAGCCCGGAACGGGTCCGGCTGACGGTGACGGACGACGGCGGGACCGGCAACGGCGACAGCGGGACAGTCGGTCACAACGGCTGCGGCGAGGGCGGTGACGCCGGCCGGGTCGGGGACGGGGACCCGGGCACCGGGGCCTGCCGGGCGCCGGGGGACGGCACCGGGCTGACCGGGCTGCGCGAGCGCCTCGCGGCGGCGGGCGGCACGCTGACGGCGGGCCCGGGCCCGCGCGGCGGCTTCCGGGTCACCGCGAAACTCCCGTTGGAACTCCCGCTGGAACTCCCCCTGTCCTGCGCCCCCACGGACGTCGCCGGGGACGGCGTCACCGGCACGGCCGCCGGCGCCGTACCGTCCGGCGCCGTACCGCCCGACCTCGCACCGCCCGGCACCGTGTCGTCCGGCACCGTGTCGTCCGACGCCGTGCCGTCCGACGCCGTGCCGTCCGGGGCCGCCGGCCCTAATCTGGGGCCGTGAGCGAGACGCCGGGCGGGCCCGTGGACGAGATGCCGCGTGACCACCGCCCCACCAAGTCCGTCAGGGTGCTGCTGGCCGAGGACCAGGGCATGATGCGCGGGGCGCTGGCCCTGCTGCTGGGGCTGGAGGCGGACATCGAGGTCGTCGCGCAGGTGGGCACCGGGGACGCGATCGTCGACGCGGCCCTTCTGCACCGCCCCGACGTGGCGCTCCTGGACATCGAACTCCCCGGCATGAGCGGGCTGGACGCCGCCGCCGCACTGCGCGAGGAGGCGCCCGGCTGCCGGGTGCTGATCCTCACCACGTTCGGCCGGCCAGGCTATCTGCGCCGCGCCATGGAGGCCGGGGCCTGCGGGTTCCTCGTCAAGGACGGTCCGGTGGAGGAACTGGCGGCGGCGATCCGCCGGGTGCTGGCCGGCGAGACGGTCGTGGACCCGGCACTGGCGGCGGCCGCGCTGAGCGCCGGACCGAATCCGCTCACCGCCCGCGAGTGCGACGTCCTGAAGGCCTCGGTGGACGGCGCGACGGTCGCGGACATCGCCGCACGGCTGCACCTCTCGGAGTCCACCGTCCGCAACTACCTGTCGTCCGCGATCGGCAAGACGGGCACCCGCAACCGCATGGAGGCCATGCGCGAGGCACGTCAGCAGGGCTGGCTGTAGCGGTTCGGACCGCCGCTGGCACAGTGCCCGCATGCACTTACCGATACGGGTCCTCAGGCGTCCGGCCGCGCTGGCGGCGAGTGTCGCGGCCGTGTTCGCCACGGCGGTGGCGCCCGCCGCGGCCGACGGCTCCGGGCAGGTCGTGCTGCGGTTCGAGACTCCCGAGACCTTCGTCATGTACAACGCCGACCAGGGGTCCGGGGCCGCCCCCAATGACCGGTTCGCCGTCCCCGTCCACGTCGCGGCGAGCAAGGGCGGCGAACCGGCCCGCAACGTCCGGGTCGTCGTGGACGCGTCGGGGCTGAAGGGCGTCGCCCGGCTCGCGCACAGCGACGGATGCCCGGCCGAGGGTGCCGTCTACACCTGCGCGTACGGCACCTTGCAGAACGGCGACGGCGAGAGCTACACCCCCCTCTCCCTCCTCGGGGTGGACGGCGTCGAGCCGGGGGACAGCGGGACGGTGACGTACACCGCGACCGCCGACAACGCGGCGACCATCACCGGCACCACCCGGATGACCGTCGGCGGTCCCACGCTCTCCGCGCCCGGACGGGAGAAGGGCGTGAGCGGTCTGGCACCGGGACAGCCCGCGAACCTGACGGCACGGTTGGCCGACAACACCCGTTTCGCCACGGAGCAGGGCGTCGCTCTCCAGGTCGGGACGTCGGAGGGGGTGACGCTGACCGCCCTGCACAGCAACTGCTTCTACACGGGCCGCGCGGCCACCTCCGCCTGGTGCACCTTCCCCACGAAGGCCGCGGCGGGCGCCGCCTACCGCACCGGCGCGCCGCTGGTCTACACCGTCACACCTCCCGGGAGACCGGCAGGCGAGGTGACCTACACCTGGTCGTCGCCCCCGTCCCGCCCCGCCGACCACCCCGTGCGCGGGACCGGTCCCCCGCTCACCCTGGTCCGTACGGCGGGCCAGGACTTCGACGACAGAGACGTCAGGGTCGGGATCACCACCACCGTGCAGGCCGACTACCGTCCGGTCACCGCGACCGTGCGGGGCCGTGTCGGCGACACGGGGGGCACGACCGCGATCGACTTCCACATCCGTATCGACCGCCGGGTCCCGGGCGCGAAGGGCACCATCCGCACGTACGGCCCGTACGACCGCACCCCGGCCAACGACCTCGCCGTCATCCCGCTCGACGCCTCGCCCGCTGCGCCCTACCGCCGCTTCCTCGGCAGCGCCTGGACATGGACCGCGGGCGTCCTGGCCGTCGTCGTCCTGGCGGTGACGCGCCGCCGTCGCCGCCGGAACGCCACGACGGCGTCCTAGATCCCCGCGCCCGTCCGCCGCAGCACGCGCAGCGAGCCGGTGTGCGCGACCTCGGTGAAGGCGCCGGAGGCCAGGGCGCGCAGGTAGACGCGGTAGGGGGCCTGGCCGGTGAACTCGTCGACCGGGTCGGGGAACACGTCGTGGATGACGAGGAGGCCGCCCTCGGCGACATGCGGCGCCCAGCCCTCGTAGTCGGAGGTGGCGTGCTCGTCGGTGTGGCCGCCGTCGACGAAGACGAGGCCGAGGGGCGAGTTCCAGAACGCGGCGATCCTCGGCGACCGGCCGACCAGCGCGACGACGTGCTCCTCCAGACCTGCCCGGTGCAGGGTCCGGCGGAAGGCGGGCAGGGTGTCCATCAGGCCGACCTCGGGGTCGACGGTCTCCGGGTCGTGGTAGTCCCAGCCCGGCTGCTGCTCCTCGCTGCCCCGGTGGTGGTCGACGGTGAGCGCGCTGACCCCGGCCTGCCGGGCGGCGTCCGCGAGCAGGATCGTGGAGCGTCCGCAGTACGTGCCGATCTCCAGCAGCGGCAGTCCGAGCGCACCGGCCTCGGCGGCGGCCGCGTACAGCACGAGTCCCTCGTCGGCGGGCATGAACCCCTTCGCCGCCTCGAACGCGGCCAGGATCTCGGGCTTGGGTGCCGCGGGCATGGGGTTCCTCCGGTGATGCGTGCGGGTGCGCGCGGTCGGTGCGAGCGGGCACCCGGTGCGGTCGGGCGGCCTGTCGTGGCCGCCGCCCATGCTGCCGCACCCCCCGTCGCCGCTACGACGGGGGGTGCGGCCGGGGCCGGAACAGCCCGGCCGAGAAGAACCCGAAGAAGCCGGCGCCCCCGCCTTCCCGCCGAACCGGGAGCAGGGGCGAGGGCCGGGCCCCCGGACGGGGGCGGTCAGGCGTCGACGGGGTGGCCCGGGAGGGGCAGGTCGAGGTCGACGGCGTTCTCATCGCCCGTGTGGGTCGCGGAGCTGGCCAGCGGGCCGTGGCCGGTGGCGCGGGCGGCGACGACGTAGGCGCCCCGGGCCGGGACGGCGAGGGCGTAGCTGCCGTCCTCGTCGGACAGGGTCGCGCCGGCCTGGCGGCCGCGCCGGTCGATGAGCGTGACCTTGGCGCGGGCGACGGGCGCGCCGTCGGCGTCCAGCACCCGGCCGCGGAAGCCGCGCAGCGCGTCCTCGGCACGCCGGAGGTTGGCTTCCTCCTCGCTGCTGGCGCGCAGCTGCGGGCCGGCGGAGGCGGCCTGCTGCCTGGGCAGGAAGAGGGCGAGGACCAGACCGATCGCGACGGCGCCCGTGGCGATGAGGAAGGAGACCCGGAACCCGTGCATGGTCGGGACGGCGACTCCGCCGACGTCGTTCGCCGTGTTGGCCAGCACCATGCCGATGACGGCGCTGGACACCGAGGTGCCGATGGACCGCATCAGGGTGTTGAGGCCGTTGGCGGCGCCGGTCTCCGAGGCCGGGACCGCGCCGACGATCAGCGCGGGCAGCGAGGAGTAGGCGAGGCCGATGCCCGCGCCCAGGACGACGGCGATGACGAGGCTCTGCCAGGCGGCGCTCATGAGTCCGAGGCCGGCGCCGTAGCCGATCCCGATGATCAGCATGCCGAGGATCAGGGTGAACTTGGGGCCGTACCGGGCGGACAGCTTGGCGTAGACGGGCGCGGTGACCATCATCGTCAGGCCGAGCGGCGCGACGAGCAGTCCGGCGACGACCATCGACTGGCCGAGGCCGTAGCCGGTGGCCTCGGGGAGCTGGAGCAGCTGCGGCAGGACCAGCGAGACGACGTAGAACGAGACGCCGACCATGATCGAGGCGAGGTTGGTGAAGAGGACGGCGGGGCGGGCCGTGGTGCGCAGGTCGACGAGCGGGGCCTTGATCCGCAGTTCCATCACGCCCCACAGGAGCAGGACGGCGGCCGCTGCGGCGAAGAGGCCGAGGGTGGTGCCCGAGGTCCAGCCCCAGTCGCTGCCCTTGGTGATCGGCAGCAGGAAGAGGACGAGGCCGGTGGAGAGGCCGATCGCGCCGAGCACGTCGAAGGTGCCCTCGGCGCGCGCCGGGGACTCGGGGACGACGAGGAGGGTGAGGGCGATGGCGAGGGCGCCGAGGCCCGCGGCGCCGTAGAACAGGGCGTGCCAGTCGGCGTGCTGGGCGATCAGGGCCGCGAGCGGCAGGGCGAGGCCGCCGCCGACGCCGATCGAGGAGCTCATCAGGGCCATCGCCGAGCCGAGCTTCTCGCGCGGCAGCATGTCGCGCATCAGGCCGATGCCCAGCGGGATGGCGCCCATCGCGAAGCCCTGGAGGGTGCGGCCGGCGATCATCGTGATCAGGTCGCTGGTGAGGGCGCTGACCAGCGCGCCGACCACCATCACCGCGAGGCTGGCTATCAGCATGCGCCGCTTGCCGTACAGGTCGCCGAGGCGGCCCATGATGGGGGTGGCGACGGCCCCCGACAGCAGGGTGGAGGTCAGGACCCAGGTGGCGTTGCTGGGCGCGGTGCCCAGCAGCTGCGGCAGGTCCTTGATGACCGGGACGAGCAGGGTCTGCATCACCGCGACCACGATGCCCGCGAAGGCGAGGACCGGGACGACGGCTCCGCTCGCTTCGCGGGTGGGCCGGTCGGTCGTCGTGTGCGTCATGAGGTGGGGCCTCCGGGGGCGGTGCGTCAGGGGTACATGGAGACCGAACCTGTATGCATGGGCAACTATTCCGATGCTTCGGCGTACTAACGGTTTCTTTATCTTCTCTTGAAGGTCCCGCCCCGGAGGCGGTGGCCGCCGGACCGCGGTCCTCAGCCCGCCGGGGTCCGCAGGAGGCCGTTGAGCAGCACGTCGAGGCCCCAGGTGTCGCGGTCGCCCGGCGAGAACAGGGCCGCCCGCAGCGCGGTGATCGCCGGATAGCGGTCGGCGGGCAGGGCCGCGTAGTGCCGGTCGGCCGCCGCCACGGCGCCGCCCTCGTCACCGCCCCGGGTGATCCGCGCGCTCCGCTCGGCGGCTGCCGCGGCGGTGTGCAGCTGGAGCAGGTCGACGGCCCAGGCGGCGGTGACGTCGTCGAGGCCGCCCTCCTTGAGCAGGGCGAGCATGCGGTCGAGGACGAGCAGGGCGTTGGCGCCGGTGGGGATCGCGCCGAGGGCGACCGCGGCCAGGCCCTCGTGCCGGCTCATCGCCTCGACGCTCGCCGCGACCAGGGCGCGCAGCCGCTCCCGCCAGGTGCCCTCGGTCACCAGCGGGACCCGGGCGAGCGCCTCGTCCAGCATCGCGGCCATCAGGTCGTCCCGGTTGGCGACATAGACGTAGAGCGAGGCCGGGCCGGTGTCGAGTTCCTTGGCGACGCGGCGCATGGTCAGGGCGTCCAGGCCGTCGCGGTCGAGGACGGCCAGTCCGGTGCGCACGATCGCCTCGCGGCTGAGGGGCGCCTTGGCGGGCCGCGCACGGCGGCTGACGGGCTCGGGGGTCACGGGGAGAGGGTAGCCGCGACGAACGGCGATCGTCACAAACATGTTTGACACGAACATCGTTCGTTCCCTAGCGTCGAGCCGATCCGCTAACGAACAACGTTCGTCACGAACGTCGTTCCAACCAAAGGAACCGTCATGATCCTGATCACCGGAGGCCGCGGCGCGGTCGCCACCCACCTGGTCGCCCTTCTGCACGCCGACGGCGCACCCCTGCGGGTCGGCTCCACCAGACCGGACGGTCTCGCGCCGCCTCCCGGCGTGGAGACGGTCGCCCTGGACCTCACGGACCCGGCGACCTTCCCCGCCGCCCTCGCCGAGGTCACCTCCGTCTTCCTCTACGCGACCCCCGACCACGTCACCGAGTTCGCCGCCGAGGCGCACCGGGCGGGCGTCACCCATGTCGTGGTGCTGTCCAGCTCCGGTGTCCTCGGCCTGCTCGGGCCCGAGCCGAAGGACGACGCCCTGGCCGCCTCCCACCTGGCCGTGGAGCGGGCGCTGCTCGACTCGCCGATCACCACCACCCTGCTGCGGCCGGGCTCCTTCGCATCGAACGCCGCCTCCTGGGCCCGGCCGGTGAAGGCGGGACGGCCGATCAGCCTGCCCTTCCCCGGCGCGCACACCGACCCCCTCCACGAGAAGGACCTCGCCGAGGCCGCCCACGCCGTGCTCACCGACCCCCGGCACCGGGGCGGCCGGTTCACCCTCACCGGCCCCGAGTCGCTGACGTTCGCCGAGCAGATCGACCGGCTCGCCGCCGTCACCGGCCGTGCCATCGCCACCCGGCACGTCGGCGCGCGGGAGTGGAAGGAGGAGACGGCCGAGTACCTTCCCCCCGTCCACGCCGACGCCCTCCTCGCCTGGTGGGAGTCGGCGGACGGCCGGCCCGCCCCCCTCACCCGCACCGTCGAGGAACTCACCGGCCACCCCGCCCGCCCCTTCACCACCTGGGCCACCGACCACGCAGCCGACTTCACGGCTCCCTGAGCCAGGGGCGGCCGCGACACGGCACCGGCCCCTTCGCGCCCGTCATCCGTCCGGACGTCGTTCCCGTGAGCGCCGGTGGGGTGGCCGTTAGGGTGGCAGGCGTGTCGTACGCAGACTCGAACCCCGGTTCCGCCGATCCCTTCGGTACCCCGCCGCCGCGCCGCTCCAGGCTGCGCCGCCCGCTGACCGTGGCCCTCGCCGCGCTCGTGCCCGGGGCCCTGCTGGGCTGGCTGGCCTACGGGACGCTGGGCGGGTCCGGGGGCGGCGGGGCGGAGGGGGCCGGCCCGGCGACGGGTGCGGCGCCGAGCATCCTCGGCTCCCCCGGGGACGGCAAGGACGGCGCGAGCGGCGACGGCGGGGCGGGCGCCGGTACGAGCACCGCGGCCGCCCCCGGCGCCGCCCCGCTCGCGGGCAAGGTCGTCGTCGTCGACCCCGGCCACAACATCACCAACTTCGAGCACACCGCCGAGATCAACCGCCAGGTGGACATCGGCACCAACCGCAAGGAGTGCGACACCACGGGCACGTCCACGAACTCCGGCTACGCCGAGGCGCGGTTCACGCTGGACGTGGCCCACCGGCTGCGGACGCTGCTCCAGGCGCAGGGCGCCACGGTGAAGCTGACGCAGGACGGGGACCGGCCGTTCGGGCCGTGCGTCGACGAACGGGCCAGGATCGGCAACGCGGCGCACGCCGACGCGGTCGTCTCCCTCCACGCCGACGGTGCCGGGGCCGGGCAGCGCGGCTTCCATGTGATCCTGCCCGCCTCGGTGCACGCGGGTGCCGCCGACACCCGGGCCATCGTCGGGCCGTCGAAGGAGCTCGGGAAGCTGATCGCGGGCGACTTCGCCCGCGCGACGGGCACTTCGCCCTCCAACTACGTCGGGGACGGCACCGGTCTCGTCACGCGTGAGGACCTGGGCGGTCTCAATCTGTCAACGGTTCCCAAGGTGTTCATCGAGTGCGGCAACATGCGCGATACCAAGGACGCGGCGCTGCTGACCAGTGGCGCCTGGCGTCAGGACGCGGCGGAGGGGATCTCTGAGGGAATCGTGAGTTTCCTGCGCGGGTAGTGATCAGGGCACGGATCCGGGCGGACAGGCCGATCGTCGTGACGATAGTGTCGTCCCTACGATGAGGGGCCACCCCCGCGCTTCACACCCGGGCCTGACGGCGACATGGTGACAGCGACGCCTCTACCGCTACGTGTTTGCGTGTACCGATGACGAGACGACTGACGAAGGACCTGAAGTGAATATCCGCTCCCTCACTCGAGGCGACGGCGTGGTGATCGGAGCAGCGGTATTGCTGTTCATCGCGTCGTTCCTGGACACGTTCGACGGCTCCGGCAGTGACGTCCCGAACGCCTGGGACAACCTCGGCCTCGTAATGAGCATGTACATCGGCGGAATCATCGGTGCCGCCCTGATCGTCGTCACCCGCGCACTGCCGCAGCCGCGCAAGGTGGCCGGTATCGAACTGGGCCAGTTCGGGGTGGCGTTGACGGTCTTCGCCGCGTGGACGGCGTTCTGGACCATCATCGACCCGCTGGGCGCGTTCAGCGACACCTTCGGCAGCTCGGAGATCGACACGGGGTCCGGTCTCATCCTGGGTCTGATCGCCGCGCTGCTGCTGGCCGGCGGCGCCATCGCCACCCCGCTGGTCCCCGCCCTCCAGGCCGCGCTGATCCCGGCGCCCAAGCCGGCGGCCCCGCAGCCGTACGGCGCGCAGCCGCCCGCCGGTTACGGCTACCCGGGCGCTCCCCAGCCTCCGGCGTTCGGCGGTCAGCCGCAGGGCCAGCCGGGGCAGCAGCCGTTCGGCGGTCAGCCGGGCCCGGCGCAGCCGGCGTCCGCGGACTTCTCGCCGTTCTGGTTCGCCGTCCCGGTGCCGCGTCCGCTGTACGCGGAGGACGGCGCTCCCATGCCGATCGCCGAACTGGCGCCGGGTACCTGGTACCTCGCCGTGGAGCAGGGCTCCCAGGGTCTGATCGCGCAGACCCAGGACGGCCGGCGCGGTGTCCTGCGGGACGCCTCCGGCATCCAGCGCGGCTGAGTCCCCGCGCCGCCCGACGTCACCCGCGGCCCCTCGCCCTTCCGGGCGGGGGGCCGTTGTCGTACAGTCGCAGCCCCGTTGTCTGACGTACCGTCAGGAGGCAGGCGTGCGGCTCGGTCTGGCGCTCGGCTACTGGGGCCGCGGCCCCTCCCCCGACCACGTGGAACTCGCCCGCGAGGCGGAACGGCTCGGCTACCGCTCCGTGTGGACCGCGGAGTCCTGGGGCTCGGACGCCTTCACACCCCTCACCTGGATCGCCGCACACACGTCGACGATCGAACTGGGCACGGCGGTCGCGCAGATGGCGGCCCGCTCACCCACCACGACCGCCATGCACGCGCTGACCCTGGACCATCTCTCCGGCGGCCGGATGACGCTCGGCCTCGGTCTGTCGGGCCCCCAGGTGGTGGAGGGCTGGTACGGGCGGCCGTTCCCGGCGTCGCCCCTGACCGCGACGCGGGAGTACGTGGACGTCGTACGGCAGGTGCTGCGGCGGGAGGGGCCGGTCCAGGTGGACGGACGGTTCCACGCGCTTCCCCACCGGGGCCCCGACGGTACCGGTCTGGGCAGGCCGCTGAAGTCCATCACCCACCCCCTGCGGCCGGATCTGCCGGTCCTGCTGGGCGCCGAGGGCCCGAAGAACGTGGCGCAGACGGCGCGGATCGCCGACGGATGGCTGCCGTTGTACTGGTCGCCGAGCCGGCCCGACGCGTACGGGCCGGCGGTCGGCCGGCTCCCGGAGGGCTTCCGGGTGGCGCCGATGGCACGGGTCAAGGTGTGCGACGACGTTTCCGAAGGACTGCTGGGCGTCAAGACGATGCTCGGCTTCTACATCGGCGGCATGGGCCACGCCACGCGCAACTTCCACGCCGACCTGATGGCGCGCATGGGGTACGAGGAGGAGGCCCGGCACATCCAGCGGCTGTTCCTGGCCGGGCGGCGCGAGGAGGCCGTGCTCGCGGTGCCGGACGCGTTCGCCGACGAGATCTCCCTCGTCGGATCCCGCGAACGCATCGCCGAGCGGCTGGAGTTGTGGCGCAAGGGCCCGGTCACGGACCTGCTGGCGCTGGCCCCGGACCGGACGTCCCTGCGGGTGCTGGCGGAGCTCAACTCCTGACGGGAGGGGCGCCGACGAGGCCCAGGTTTCATTCGGGATCGAACGGCAATCCGGTTGTCATGTCTCGATATCGCAGTGGTTCCAACTCGGCCGGAACAGTCATCGCGGTCGTCGCGGACGTCATGGCCGTCATCCTCGGGCTGTGGATCCTCATGTACCTGCTGGACGCCAACCCGGGCAACAGCCTCGTCCAGTTCGTCCATGACGCCGCCGACTGGCTGGCGGGCTGGTCCCGTGACCTCTTCACCTTCGACGAGGCGTGGGCGCGGGTCGTCGCCGGGTACGGTCTGGCGGCGGTCGTCTACCTGTTCATCGGTCACGCCATCGCCAGCCGGGTCCATCGTCACTGACCGGGGCGCGGGACGGATCGCAGGGTGCGCCCCGCGACCCGGCCCGCGGCCCGGCCCGCGAAGGTCAGGCGCAGCAGTCCGTTTCCAGTCCGGAGGGCAGTCGCTCCCCGCCGAACACGACGCAGGTGGCCTCGTGACCGCCCAGGGCCGCGACGGCGAGCAGCAGCGACCCGGCCGTCCAGGTGGTCAGCTCGCGGGGCCAGATCGCCTCGTCCTCGAACACGAACCCGGTCCAGTACAGGCCCGACTCCGCGTCGCGCAGGTGCTGGATCGACTGAAGGATCTCCACGGCCCGGTCGGACTCGCCCATCGCCCACAGCGCGAGGGCGAGTTCGGCCGACTCGCCGCCGGTCACCCACGGGTTGGGGACGACGCAGCGCACTCCGAGCCCCGGGACGACGAACCGGTCCCAGTCGGCCTCGATACGGGACTTGGCCTCCGTGCCGGTCAACGCGCCGCCGAGCACCGGGTAGTACCAGTCCATCGAGTAGCGGTCCTTGTCGAGGAACCGCTCCGGGTGCTTCCGGATGGCATGGCGCAGCGCGCCGGCCGCCAACTCCCAGTCGGGCTGGGCCTCTTCACGCTGCTCGGCGATGGCCAGCGCACAGCGCAGCGCCTGGTGGACGGAGGAGGAGCCGGTGAGCAGGGCGTCGGCGGTGGGGGTTCCGTCGTCGTCGCGCCGCCAGCCGATCTGGCCGCCGGGCTGCTGGAGGCGCAGCACGTACTCGACCGCCGCGTAGACGGCCGGCCACATGCGGTCCAGGAAGGTGTCGTCACCGGTGGACAGGTAGTGGTGCCAGACGCCGACGGCTATGTAGGCGACGAAGTTGGTCTCGCGCCCGCGGTCGGTGACGTCGTCGTGGGCCCCGTCGGCGTACGCCGCGAACCACGAGCCGTCGTCGTTCTGGTGGCGGGCGAGCCAGGCGTACGCCCGCGCCGCGGCCTCGTGTTCACCGGCCGCGTCCAGCGCCATCGCGGCCTCGGTGTGGTCCCAGGGGTCGAGGTGGTGGCCCCGGAACCACGGGATCGCGCCGTCCTCCCGCTGCACGGCGAGGATGCCGGCGACGGTCTCGGCGGCCTGCTCGGCGGTGAGGACCCCGGGCAGGACGAGGTGTTCTGTCCGGGGGGTGGTCACGTGGCGTCCGCCCCGGTCTTCGCGGCCTTCTCGGACTTGCGGGCCTTGCCGGTCCGTGCGGTGTCCGCGGGCCGGTCCGCCCCTTCGGCGAGCCGTGGCAGGTGCGGTTTGGTCGCGTAGGCCACGAAGCTCTTGCCGATGAGCGGGTTCAGCGTCTGCTCGGCGACCCGGGTGGCCAGCGGCTTCTTCATGATGTCCCAGACCAGCAGCTTGTGGTACGCCCGTACCGGCAGCGCCTTGTCGTTGTCGACGCCGAACGCGCACTTCAGCCACCAGTACGGCGAGTGCAGCGCGTGGGCGTGATGGGTACCGTACGGCTTCAGGCCCGCCTCACGGATCTTCGCGAGGAGTTCGTCCGCCTTGTAGATGCGGATGTGGCCGCCCTCGACCTCGTGGTAGGCGTCGGAGAGGGTCCAGCAGACCTTCTCGGGGCCGTAGCGCGGGACGGTGATCGCGATACGGCCGCCGGGCCTGAGCACCCGCACCATCTCCGCGAGGACGCCCTTGTCGTCCGGGATGTGCTCCATGACCTCGGAGATGATGACGACGTCGAAGGACTCGTCGGGGAAGGGCAGGGCGAGCGCGTCGCCCTCCATGGCGGTCGCCGTGGCGCCCTCGGGGGCCTCGCCGGCCTCCTTCATCGCCGCGAACCACTTGGCGACCTCGCGGATCTCCTCGGCGTTCTGGTCCAGGGCCACGACCTGCGCGCCGCGCCGGTAGCACTCGAAGGCGTGCCGGCCCGCCCCGCAGCCGAGGTCCAGGACCCGGTCGCCCGGGGCGAGCGGGAACCGGGAGAAGTCGACGGTCAGCACGTGGCCCTGCTTTCGCGATCGGATGCTTCTGATACGGCGTCGGCACCGGCCCCGGTGCCGACGGGGTCGACGGACCCGAGGGACTCGTCGGGCGCGGGTGCGGCGGCGGCCGCGGAAGCCCCCGGGGTCCTCGGACGGCCGGCCTCGGCGATCGCCTCGCGGTAGCGGGCCACGGTCCCCTCGGCGGCTCGCGCCCAGGTGAACCGCTCCAGCACCCGCTGCCGTCCGGCGGCGCCGAGCCGTGCCCGCAGCGCGGGGTCGCCGAGCAGCCGTCCGAGACCCGCGGCCAGCGCGCCCGGGTCGCCCGGCGGCACGGCCAGACAGGTCTCCCCGTCGCGCCCGGCCACCTCGGGGATCGCCCCGCCGGTCGTGGCGAGCAGCGGGGTGCCGGTGGCCATCGCCTCGGCGGCCGGCAGGGAGAAGCCCTCGTAGAGCGACGGCACGCAGGCGACCTCCGCCGAGCGCACCAGGTCGACCAGTTCGGCGTCGGAGATGCCCTTGACGAACTCGACGGCGCCCTCGAGGCCGTACCGCTCCATCGCCTGGGCGACCGGGCCCTCCTGCGGGCGCTTGCCGACGACGACGAGGTGGGCGTCCGGGTGCTCGGTGCGCACCTTGGCCAGCGCCTCGACGAGGAAGACCAGGCCCTTGAGCGGGACGTCCGCGCTGGACGTCGTCACGATCCGGCCGGGGACGACGGCCACGGACGGATCCGGCGAGAAAAGGTCGGTGTCGGCGCCGATGTGGACGACGTGGATGCGGTCGTCGCGGACGCCGAGATGGTCGGCTATCTCCTGGCGGGAGGTGCCGGAGACGGTGAGCACGGACGGCAGCCGGCGCGCGACCCGCTTCTGCATGCGGGTGAAGGCGTACCAGCGGCGCACCGAGGAGCGGCGGCGCCAGCCCTCGGCGGCGTCCAGCTCCAACTGCCGGTCGACGGTGATGGGGTGGTGGATCGTGGTGACGAGGGGCGCGCCGACGTCGCCCAGCAGCCCGTAGCCCAGGGTCTGGTTGTCGTGCACGACGTCGAACTCGCCGCTGCGCGCGCGCAGATGACGGCGGGCCCGCAGCGAGAACGTGAGCGGCTCGGGGAAGCCGCCGGTCCACATCGTGGCGACCTCGAGGGCGTCGATCCAGTCGCGGTACTCGCCGCGGCCGGGCGTGCGGAAGGGATCCGGCTGGCGGTAGAGGTCCAGGCTGGGCAGCTCGGTGAGGGAGAGGCGGTCGTCGTGGCCGGGGTCCAGCACCGGATAGGGCTGGGAGCCGATCACCTCGACGCGGTGGCCGAGGCGGACGAGTTCACGCGAGAGGTGCCGTACGTAGACACCCTGCCCCCCGCAGAACGGGTTCCCCTTGTAGGTGAGGAGCGCGATGTCGAGCGGTCGCCTGCCGTCGGCTGCCAGGTCATGCCGTGACCCCGCCTGACTGGCCTCAGCGGTCACTCCGGGCCCCCTTCTGCCTGCATGGTCCCGCGAGACTACGACGGGACGCTAATCTAGAACAAGTTTCAGACTTGATCGTTCGGGAGGCTCTGAATCTACCGGCAGGTAGGAGAGCTGTGAGCAGTGGATCAGGTGATTCACGCCACGGCCGACCGCACCGTCGCGCTGTGTGCCCACGGAGCCTCACCGACTGTCACGGAACGGGACCCATGTCTGCGCAAGCCAGCACCCAGCGCCCTGCCCCTCCTCCCGGCTCCGCCCGACCGGGGGGACCCCCGTCCTCCCCGCTCACCGAGCGGCAGGAGGCGCGCCGCCGCCGCATCCTGCACGCGAGCGCGCAACTGGCCTGCCGGGGTGGCTTCGACGCGGTGCAGATGCGGGAGGTCGCGGAGGTCTCCCAGGTGGCCCTGGGCACGCTGTACCGCTACTTCCCCTCCAAGGTGCACCTGCTGGTCGCCACGATGCAGGACCAGCTGGATCACATGCACGGCACGCTGCGGAAGAAGCCCCCGACGGGAGAGCGGGCGGCCGACCGCGTCGCGGAGACCCTGATGCGCGCCTTCCGCGCGCTCCAGCGCGAGCCGCACCTGGCCGACGCGATGGTCCGCGCCCTGACCTTCGCCGACCGCAGCGTCTCGCCGGAGGTCGACCAGGTCTCCCGTCAGACGACGGCGATCATCCTCGACGCGATGGGCCTGGTCGACCCCACCCCCGAGCAGCTGTCCGCGGTCCGCGTCATCGAGCACACCTGGCACTCCGCGCTCATCACCTGGCTGTCGGGGCGCGCGTCCATCGCCCAGGTGCGCATCGACATCGAGACCGTGTGCCGCCTGATCGACGTCACGGACCCCGGCGTCCGCCCCTAGGGACCGGCGCGCCCCGCTCACTCCTCCGGTGGGAAGACCGCCTCCCCGCTGCCCGCCAGCGTGATCATGATCGCCTCCACCGGGCAGCTCTCCGCCGCCGTCAGCACGGGCTCGTTGGCGTCCGTGTCCGGGGCGACCGGATGCGACTGGCGCGCGGTGTCGAGCCGGAAGCGGCCGGGCGCGTGGTGCACGCACTGCGCCGATCCGATGCACAGCGACCGGTCCACCTCGACGCGCCACCGGTCCCCCGTCCCCGCCCCGGTGTCCGCCCCGGTGTCCGGCGCCGGTCCGGTCGGCGCGGAGGGCGTGCCCACGCCCTTCACCCCTCCCATCCGGCCGGCAGGTGGATCATCTTGTGCTCGAGGTACTCGCCGAACCCCTCGGGCCCGAACTCCCGTCCCAGCCCGGAGTTCTTGTAGCCGCCGAACGGGCCGAGCATGTCCAGGCTGAAGGTGTTCACCGAGTACGTCCCGGTGCGGACCTGCCGGGCGACCTCGATGCCGCGCTCGACGTCGGCCGTCCACACGCTGCCGCTGAGGCCGTAGTCGGAGTCGTTCGCGATGCGCAGCGCCTCGGCCTCGTCGCCGTAGGGCAGCAGGCAGATCACCGGTCCGAAGATCTCCTCGCGGGCGATCCGCATGGAGTTGTCGACGTCGCCGAAGAGGGTCGGCTCCACGTACCAGCCGCGCTCCAGTCCCGCCGGACGCGCCCCGCCCGTGAGGATCTTCGCGCCCTCCTCCTGCCCGATGCGGATGTAGTCGAGGTTCCTGCGCTGCTGACGCCGCGCCACCAGCGGGCCGACCTGGGTCGCCGGGTCCAGCGGGTCGCCGACGACCAGGGCGGCCGCCGCCGCGGCGAAGGCGTCCGCGAACTCGTCGTAGCGCGAGCGCGGGAGGAGGATGCGGGTCTGGGCCACGCAGGCCTGCCCGTTGTTCATGAAGGCGGCCGAGACGATCCCGGGGACGGCGGTGGCGAGGTCCGCGTCGGGCAGCACGACCGCCGCGGACTTGCCGCCGAGCTCCAGCGTCACCCGGGTCAGGTTGCGCGAGGCCACCTCCATGACCCGCCGGCCGGCCGCGACCGAGCCGGTGAAGGAGACCTTGTCGACGCCGGGGTGCCCGACCAGGTACTCGCTCACCTCGCGGTCGGCCGGGAGGATCGACAGCACGCCCTGGGGCAGCCCGGCCTCCTGCGCGATCTCGGCCAGCAGATAGGCGTCGAGCGGCGACTCCGGTGACGGCTTCAGCACCACCGAGCAGCCGGTGAGCAGCGCGGGGGCGAGCTTGGCGGCGGCCACGAACTGCGGGACGTTCCACGGGACCACGGCCGCGACCACCCCCACGGGCTCGCGCCGCACGAGGAGCTTGCCGAGCACGCCGTCGCGCCGCTCCTCGAAGGTGAAGCCCCGCGCGACGGTGATCGCCGCGTCCCACACCATCATCGCGCCGAGGGCCTGCGCGAGGACGCTCCATGAGTACGGGGAGCCGTTCTCGGAGGAGATCACCCGGGCGATCTCGTCGTGGCGCGCCGCGATGCCGTCCTTGATGCGGGTGACGACGGCGATCCGCTCGTCGAGCGACAGCCGGGGCCAGGGCCCCTCGTCGAAGGCCCGCCGCGCCACGGCGACCGCCCGGTCCACGTCGGCCGCCGAGGCGTGGGGCACCCGCCCGATGACCTCCTCCGTGTGCGGCGAGACGACGTCGATGACGTCCTTGCCCAAGGGGTCCATCAGTTCCCCGCCGATGAACAGCTGTCCGTGTTCCACGAGCTCGGCCATGGCCACTGCCTGCCTTCGTCTGCGTTTCTGACGGTGTTTCAGGAACTGATACCAGTTCCCGGCCAACTAAGCCAGGGCTCCCACGGGAGCAGCCCCCACCAGCGGATTCACCGCCGATGGGGGCTGCTGTCGGACCACCTCGGACCACTGCGTCCGAGGCCGGTCCGGCACTACTGGATGTGGTGGCACTGCCGGGCGATGGTCGCCACGCGTGACGGGGTCCACGCGTAGAGGGTCGCGCACCCCTGACCGGTCCTCATGATCCTGGAACCGCCCTGCGGCCTCCATCCCGTCGCGTAACTGCGGGCACAGCGCCGCTGTTCGGCGCCCTGCACATGGAGATAGCGCTGACCGCGCGCGTAGTAGTCGAAGTCGATCCAGAAGTCGCAGACGCTGCCGACGGAGGCGAAGCTCGCGACGTCGCCGGTCAGCCTCAGTCCGCTCCCCCGGACCTCGTGATAGAGCGAGCCGCTCGGGAAACGGACGCCGTTCCACGAGAAGTTGCCCCAGTACTGCCACCCTCCCGCCGTGGCCTGGGCCGTGCCGCCGGTGGCGCCGAACGCCAGCGCGCAGACGGCCGCGAGCACGGCCAACCTGTTGCGGACCCTGCCGATTCTCCTTCTCACGGAACCCCCAACTGCCGTCGTGAACAAGGCGTCACGGACCTTACTCGCCTACGCCGACCTATATATCCGATATACCAAATTTATCAATGAATGCCATTCTTTATAAGAATTCATCGGTTCCGACGATCCGGAAAGCGCCGCACCGGACCGATCCGGGCGCCGATCGACTCACGTGATCGATCTGACAGCTCGTCAGGTCTGGCTATAGTGAGCAATGGCCGTGTGACGGAGGGCAGATGAAGAGCAGCCGGAACGGACCCACCACGTACGACCACGGCGGCGGAGTCCGCTCGCTGCGGGTGCCCATCCCGGACAACCCGCTGGGCCACACCCTGGTGTACGTCGTCGACACCGACCGCGGGCCGGTCCTGGTCGACACCGGCTGGGACGATCCGGCGTCCTGGGACGCCCTGGACGCCGGGCTGGACGCCTGCGGTCTCTCCGTCGCCGAGGTGCACGGCGTGGTGATCACCCACCACCATCCCGACCACCACGGCCTGTCCGGCCGGGTGAGGGAGGCCTCCGGCGCGTGGGTGGCGATGCACGCGGCGGACACGGCGATCGTCCGGCGGACCCGAGAGACGCGCCCCGAGCGCTGGTACACGTACATGGCCGCCAAGCTCGCCGCCGCCGGGGCGCCCGAGGAGCACATCGCCCCGCTGCGCAGACCGCCCGCCCTGCGCCGACCCTTCCCCGGCCTCGCCCCGGCCCTCCCCGACCGCGAGATCGTCCCCGGCGAGCTCCTCGCCCTCCCCGGCCGCCGGGTGCGCGCGATCTGGACGCCGGGCCACACCCCCGGCCATGTCTGCCTCCACCTGGAGGAGGAGCATCCCTCCCGACTGCCGGGCCACGGCCGCCTGTTCTCGGGCGACCATCTCCTGCCGGAGATCACCCCGCACATCGGCCTGTACGAGGACCCGGACGACGCCACGGTCACCGATCCCCTCGGCGACTACCTGGACTCCCTCGAACGGGTCGGCCGGCTCGCCCCCGCCGAGATCCTCCCGGCCCACCAGCACGCCTTCACCGACGCCCCCGGCCGGGTGCGGGAGTTGCTCGTCCACCACGAGGAGCGCCTCACGGGCCTCCTCGCCCTGCTCGCCACCCCGCTCACCCCCTGGCAGCTCGCCGAGCGCATGGAGTGGAACAGACCCTGGGAGCAGATCGCCCACCCCTCACGCAACATCGCGGTCTCGGAGGCCGAGGCCCATCTGCGACGCCTGGTGAAACAGGGCCGCGCGGAGGCCCTGCCGGGCGGCGAGCCGGTGAGGTACGTCGCGGTATAGCGGCGCGACGCGCGACGGCCCGGCCGCCGCGGACCCGGAGCGTGGCCGTGAGGCCGGTGGCGGGCGACGCCGTGCGGGCGCGCCTCGCATCGCCGTACGGCCGTGGTGCGCACGGCGGTACGGCCGTGGTACGCACCGCGGTGCGGCCGCCGCCGGACGCCCTCCGGGACGCCGCGGTGCACAGCCACCCCTCAGGGGGCTTCCTACCTGCCGGTAGAGTGGCCGCGTCGTCATCACGCCCGTACGGGGGAAAGCCGGTGCAATTCCGGCGCCGCCCCGTGTCCCGGCCTCGGCTCCGCCCGTCCCGGGAGACCCCGGTCCCGGCAGGGCCAGGGCGTCCGTTACCCGGGCGTGACCGGCTCACGTGCGTCAGCAAGCCCGCCGTCGCACGGCACCGTCCGGGTCACGGAGCCGAGCCGCCGGGATGTCCCGTGCTGCCCGGCCGCGTGACCTCCCGACCGGGAGAGGCACCCGCCGATCATGAACATCCGCCGCAGCGCCGCGACCCTGGCCGCCGCCACCGTCGTGCTGGGTGCCGCCGTCCCCGCCGTCGCCGCGACCCCGTCCCCCACCCCGTCGGTGGCGATACCCGGCGGGCTGTACGGCACCGCCGACCCGACCTACGACGGCGTCTGGCGCCAGTCGCTGGCCCTGCTCGCGCAGCGCACCACGGGCTTCACCCCGGCCGCGGACGCCGTCGCCTGGCTGACCGGGCAGCAGTGCGCGAACGGCGCCTTCGCCGCGTTCCGCGCGGACACCGCCAAGGCGTGCGACGCGAAGCTGATGGTGGACACCAACAGCACGGCGGCCGCCGTCCAGGCGCTGGCGGCGCTCGGCGGCCACGGCGCCGCGACGCAGAAGGCCGTCGACTGGCTGAAGTCCGTCCAGAACGCCGACGGCGGCTGGGGCTACACCCCCGGCGGGGCCAGCGACACGAACTCGACGTCGGTGGTGGCGGGCGCCCTGGCGGCGGCCGGGCAGCAGCCCTCGGCGGTGCGCAAGGCGGGGAAGTCGCCGTACGACGCCCTGGTGAAGCTCTCCCTGCCGTGCGACCGGACCGGTGGCGGCGCGTTCGCCTACCAGCCGGACAAGAAGGGCGCCCTCGCGGCCAACGCGGACGCGACAGCGGCGGGTGTGCTCGGCGCCCTCGGCAAGGGGTTCGTGACCACGGCGGGCAAGACCTCGGCGGACGGCACGTGCGCCCCGGCCGACGCGGGCACCCCGGGCACCCTCGCGCGCAACGGCGCGGGCTGGCTCGCCGAGTCGGTCGGCACCACCGGCCACCTGAAGTCCGTCCTGCCCGGCGCCGAGGACCAGCCCGACTACGGCAACACCGCCGACGCCGTCGTCGCCCTCGCCGCGCAGGGGCGGACCGAGCAGGCCGAGAAGCCCCTCGCCTGGCTCGAGAAGAACTCCGCCGCCTGGGCGAAGCAGAGCGGCCCCGCCGCGTACGCCCAGCTGATCTTCGCGGCGCACGCCATGGGCGCCGATCCCCGCCGGTTCGGCGGCACCGACCTGGTCGCCCTGCTCAACGCGACGGGTCCGGCCCCGCAGGCCGCGACGAAGGCCACCGGCGCCGACACCGCCGCCGACGAGAAGAAGGACAGCTCGGATTCCGCGTTCGGCGTCTGGTGGACGGTCGGTGTCTTCCTCGTCGCCGGCATCGGCATCGGGTTCCTGATCAGCGGCCGCAAGCGGCGTCAGCCGTGACGCGCCGGTCCGCCGCCCTCGTCCTCGCCGCCCTGCTGCTCGCCCTGACCGGCGCGGCCGGGTCCGCCCGGGCGGCCGGGTACCGCTACTGGTCCTTCTGGGACCGGTCGGCGGGCGGGTGGACGTACGCCACGCAGGGCCCCTCCACCGCCCGGCCCGGCGACGGTGACGTCCAGGGGTTCCGGTTCGCGGTGAGCGCGGACTCCCAGGACGCCTCGCAGCCGCGCGGCGCGGCCTCCTTCGCCGCGATCTGCGCCGGGACGCCCGCGCGGGACGGCTCGAAGCGGGTGGCCCTGGTCCTCGACTTCGGCACGGCGGCGGACGCCCCGGGCGGCGAGGTCCCGCCGTCGCCGCGCACGGCGTGCGCCCGGGTCTCCCCCGACGCGACGACGGCCGAGGCCCTGGCCGCCGTCGCGAAACCCCTGCGCTACGACACCAACGCCCTGCTGTGCGCGATCGCGGGGTACC
This sequence comes from Streptomyces asoensis, assembly GCF_016860545.1. Taxonomy (NCBI): domain Bacteria; kingdom Bacillati; phylum Actinomycetota; class Actinomycetes; order Kitasatosporales; family Streptomycetaceae; genus Streptomyces; species Streptomyces asoensis. Next base: position 372,096 of record NZ_BNEB01000001.1, read on the forward strand.
CGCGGACGGGCTGCGGCGAGCAGGTGTCCGGGCAGGAGGCGGGAAAGACGTCGGGCCAGGCCTCGGGCGGGGACGGGCCGGCGTCCGCCGCGAAGCCCGGACCCGAGGCGGGGGACGGTGCGGACGGCGGGCCGTCGGTCGGTCTGTACGCCGGTGCGGCGGCCGTGGCGGTCCTGGCCGCGGCGGCCGTGTGGCAGGCCAGGCGGCGGGGATCGCGCGGGAATGGCTGACCGCCGCCCCAGCTCACGGCGTCCCCCGCTGCACCCGGCGGCCTGGTGGCTGTGGGCGCTCGGCCTCGGCACCGCCGCCACCCGCACCACCAACCCGCTGCTCCTCGGTCTCCTGCTCGCCGTGTCGGCGTACGTCGTCACCACGTGCCGTCCCGACGCCCCCTGGTCCCGCTCCTACTCCGCGTTCCTCAAGCTGGCCCTCGCCGTCCTCGTCGTCCGCCTCGTCTTCGTCGTCGCCCTGGGGTCCCCGATCCCGGGATCGCACGTGCTCGTCACGCTCCCCGAGGTCCCCCTGCCGCACTGGGCGCAGGGCATCCGCCTCGGCGGCGCCGTCACGGCCGAGGGCGTGCTCTTCGCGCTCTACGACGGTCTGAAACTGGCCGCCCTGCTCGTGTGCGTGGGTGCCGCCAACGCCCTGGCCTCCCCGTCCCGCCTGCTCAGAACCCTGCCAGGCGCCCTGTACGAGACCGGGGTGGCCGTGGTCGTGGCGCTCACCTTCGCCCCGAACCTGATCGCCGACGTCCACCGGCTGCGCGCCGCCCGCCGGCTGCGCGGCCGGCCCGACAGCGGCCTGCGCGGCCTGCTCCAGGTGGGCCTGCCCGTCCTGGAGGGTGCGCTGGAACGCTCCGTGGCCCTCGCCGCGGCGATGGACGCCCGGGGCTACGGCCGTACCGCCGACGTGCCGGCCCCCGTGCGCCGGACGACCGCCGCGCTCACCCTCGGCGGGCTGCTCGGCGTCTGCGCGGGCACGTACGGCCTGCTGACCGCGGCGGGCGGCGGCTACGGTCTGCCGGTGCTGCTGGCGGGGGTCACGGCGGCCCTCGCCGGACTGCGGCTCGGCGGCCGCCGCTCCCCCCGCACCCGCTACCGTCCGGACCGCTGGACCCCGCGGGCCTGTCTGGTCGCCGCCTGCGGTGTCGCGGTCGCCGCTCTCCTCACCGTGGCCGCGTCCGCCGATCCGGCGGCCCTGCACCCGGGTGTGGTCCCGCTGACCGCTCCCGCCCTCCCGCTGCTGCCCGCGGCGGCCGTACTCCTCGGCCTGCTGCCCGCGTTCCTCGCCCCCGCAAGCCCGCTCGACGATTCGGCAGATCCCAAGGAGCCGTCGTGATCCGCTTCGAGAACGTCTCCGTGACGTACGACGGCGCCACCGCACCCACCGTCCGGGGTGTCGACCTCACCGTCCCGGAGGGCGAACTCGTACTGCTGGCGGGCCCGTCGGGCGTCGGCAAGTCGACGCTGCTCGGCACGGTGTCCGGCCTGGTCCCGCACTTCACCGGCGGCACCCTGAGCGGCCGGGTCACGGTCGACGGCCGTGACACCCGCACCCACAAGCCGCGTGAACTCGCCGACGTGGTGGGCACGGTGGGGCAGGATCCGCTCTCGCACTTCGTGACGGACACCGTCGAGGAGGAACTCGCCTACGGCATGGAGTCGTTGGGCCTGCCGCCCGCGGTGATGCGGCGCCGCGTCGAGGAGACCCTCGATCTGCTGGGCCTGGCCGCCCTGCGCGACCGGCCCATCGCCACCCTCTCCGGCGGCCAGCAGCAGCGGGTCGCGATCGGCTCGGTCCTCACCCCGCACCCGCGGGTCCTCGTCCTGGACGAGCCGACGTCCGCTCTGGACCCGGCGGCCGCCGAGGAGGTCCTCGCCGTGCTGCTCCGCCTCGTCCACGACCTCGGTACGACGGTGCTGCTGGCGGAACACCGTCTGGAGCGCGTCCTCCAGTACGCCGACCGCGTCGCCCTGCTGCCCTCCCCCGGCGCGGCCCCGCTGCTGGGCACCCCGGCGGACATGATGGCCGTGTCCCCCGTGTTCCCGCCGGTGGTGGACCTCGGCCGGCTCGCGGGCTGGACCCCGCTCCCCCTGACCGTCCGGGACGCCCGCCGCCGCGCCGACGGCCTGCGCGAACGGCTGACGGAAGGGCCGGCGCAAGCGCGGACCCGCCAGAAGCCGGGCACCCCCGCACTCGGCCCCGGGCACGAGAACCGGCCGCCCGCCGCGGCCCTTGCCAAGGAGCCGGATGCCCGTCGGCCGCGCCGGCCGCGGTTCGGCGGCTTCCGGGCAGGCCGGACCGCCGCCGCGCCCGCGCACCCCGCCTCCCCCGTCGAGGCCCGCTCGCTCGCCGTACGGCGGGCCCGCGTCCAGGCCCTGCGGGACGTGGACCTCACGGTCGGGCCGGGCGAGACCGTCGCCCTCATGGGGCGCAACGGCGCCGGCAAGTCGACGCTGCTCAACACCTTCGTCGGTCTCGTCGAACCCACTGCGGGCACGGTCCGCGTGGGCGGGCTGGAGCCGCACCGCACCCCGCCCCGTGAGCTGGTCCGCCGCGTCGGCCTGGTCCCGCAGGAGCCGCGCGACCTGCTGTACGCCGACACGGTGGCCGCCGAGTGCGCGTCCGCCGACCGGGACGCGGGAGCCGCCCCCGGCACCTGCCGGGCCCTGGTGTCGGAACTGCTGGCGGGCGTCACGGACGACATCCACCCCCGCGACCTCTCCGAGGGCCAGCGGCTGACCCTCGCGCTGGCCGTCGTCCTCACCGCCCGGCCGCCCCTCCTCCTCCTCGACGAGCCGACCCGGGGCCTGGACTACGCGGCGAAGGCGCGCCTGGTCGCCGTCCTGCGCGGCCTCGCCGCCGCCGGGCACGCCATCGTGCTGGCCACCCACGACGTGGAACTGGCCGCGGAACTGGCCCACCGGGTGGTGCTGCTCGCGGAGGGCGAGGTGATCGCCGACGGCCCGACGGCGCAGGTCGTGGTCTCCTCCCCCTCCTTCGCCCCGCAGGTGACGAAGATCCTGGCCCCGCAGGAGTGGCTCACGGTCACCCAGGTCCGCGAGGCCCTCGCCGCCCTCGGGGAGGCGCGGCGATGACGGCACCCAGGCGGCGCCCGGTTCCGCTGGGCCCCCGCTCCCTCGCGTCGCTGGCGCTGGTCAGCGCGGTCGGCGTGATCGCGTTCGGCTGGCCCTTCCTGGCCCCGCCCGCCTCGGCGCTGAACGCCCACGCGCAGGACGCCCCGTGGCTCTTCGCGGGTCTGCTGGTGCTGCTGGTCGCCGTGGTCGCGGCGACCATCTCGGAGTCGGGGCTCGGCGCGAAGGCCGTGGCGATGCTGGGCGTGCTGGCGGCGACCGGTGCGGCCCTGCGTCCGATCGGCGCGGGGACGGCGGGCATCGAGCCGATGTTCTTCCTGATGGTGCTGAGCGGCCGGGTCCTCGGCCCCGGCTTCGGCTTCGTCCTCGGGTCGGTGACGATGTTCGCGTCCGCGCTGCTCACCGGCGGGGTGGGCCCGTGGATGCCGTTCCAGATGCTGGCGATGGGCTGGTTCACCATGGGCGCCGGTCTGCTGCCGGGCGCGGGACGGCTGCGGGGCCGTGCGGAGGTCGCGCTGCTCGCGGCCTACGGGTTCCTGGCCGCCTTCGCCTACGGCACGGCGATGAACATGGCCGGATGGCCCTTCATGGGCGCGCTGGCCTCGGGGGTCGCGTTCGACCCGGACGGGACGGTGCCCGCGAACCTGGCCCGCTTCGTCGCGTACTGCGTGGCGACCTCCCTGGGCTGGGACCTGGGCCGGGCGGTGGTCACGGTGCTGCTGACGCTGACCCTCGGCCCGGCCGTGCTCAGGGCGCTGCGCAGAGCCACCCGGCGCGCCGCCTTCGAGACCGCGGTCACATTCGAGGCCCCGCGGAGGGCCCCGGAGACCCGTTGACCGGTGAACCACCCCACATGACCCACATCACCTACTACCTGACCTAGTCGGACAAATCGGAAGCCATGCCCATGCCATTAGGGCCTCTGACCTGGGCATTGAGAGCCAGCTCACACAGGGCGCCGGAACCCCGAATACGGCCACAACTAGCAAAAGGGGTCTTTGCGGACGGCCGCCGAGCCTGTTTCTCTGGATGACGTCGCAGGGTGCCGACGAGCCCACGGGCCTCGGTACCACGGCATGCAGCCACCCACCGCAACCACACGGTGCGGCCACGCACCGCGTGACTCCGGCATGCAAGCGACCGAAAACGTCCCCGAAGGAAAAGGTTCCACGTGTCCGTCTCCGTCATCCGTCGCATCGCTTCCCCCAAGAAGGCCCTCACCGGTATCGCCGTGGCCGCCGCGACCGCGGGTATGGCGCTGTCCGCCGCCCCCGCCCACGCCGCGACGACGTCCTCCGCCGCCCAGGCCCAGGCGATCGCGCACAAGATGATCCCGAACGCGGCGCAGTACAAGGCCTTCTCGAACATCGTCAAGCACGAGAGCGGCTGGAACGTCAGCGCCACCAACGCCTCCTCCGGCGCCTACGGCCTGGTCCAGGCGCTGCCCGGCTCGAAGATGGCCTCCGCCGGCTCCGACTGGAAGAGCAACGCCAAGACCCAGATCAAGTGGGGCCTGGACTACATGAACTCCCGCTACGGCAGCCCCGTCGCCGCCTGGAACTTCTGGCAGGCCAACGGCTGGTACTGAGCCGCCCCACCACGCCGACACCCTCCGGCACCCCCCGCGCCCACCAGGCGCCCCCGTACCGTCGAAGGCGGCGGCCCCCGATCCCCGGGGCCGCCGCCTTCGGCGTTCCCGTCCCGGCGCCCGCGCCCTCGCGCGCGCCCGCCCTCGGCGTTTCCCACCTTCGCGTGATCCACTGACCCGGTGACGACCGAGCCCGCGCACGACGCAGCCGACGAGCCCACGAAGGACCCCGACTCACGGGGCGTCCCGCTGGTCCCCGTGCTGCTCGCACTGACGGTGGTCAGCGGTCTGATCGACGCGGTCAGCTATCTGGGCCTCGGCCACGTCTTCACCGCGAACATGACCGGCAACGTGGTCGTGCTGGGCTTCGCGGCGGCCGGCGCCCCCGGCTTCTCCGTCCCGCACACGGCGACCTCGCTGGGCTGCTTCCTGGCCGGCGCGGCGGTGGGCGGACGGGTCTCCCGCCGCCTCGGAACCGGCTCGCGCCGCACCTGGACGAGGGCGACCCTCGGCGCGGAGGCCGCGCTGGTGGGCGTCTCGGCCGCCGTGGCCTTCGCCGCCCCCGACCACGCCCCCGTCACCGTCTACTCGGTCATCGCCCTGACCGCCTTCGCGATGGGCCTGCGCAACGCGACCGTGCGCAGACTCGGCGTGGCCGACCTCACCACCACCGTCCTGACGATGACCCTCACCGGCCTGGCCTCCGACTCCCGGGCGGGCGGCGGCGCGGGCACGCGCTCCCCGCGCCGTACGGCGTCGGTGGTCGCGATGGTCGTCGGCGCGGCCCTCGGTGCCTGGCTGGTACTGCACCACGGCATCGCCGTCCCGCTGCTGGTGGCGACGGTGGCCGTGGGAATCCTGGCACTGATCACGTCCGGCCGGGAGTGAGACGGCTCCCGTCACGGGCCCGCCGGGAGGCGGACGGCCCCCGGCGCGGACGTCACCGTGCGCTGACCCGCAACTCCTTCACCCCGTTGATCCAGGCGGACCGCAGCCGCCGGGGATCGTCCACCAGCCTCAGGCCGGGCAGGGCGTCGGCGATGGCGTTGAAGATGAGGTTGATCTCGAGCACGGCGAGTGACTTGCCGAGACAGAAGTGCGGTCCGCCGCCGCCGAACCCGAGGTGCGGATTCGGATCCCGGGTGACGTCGAACTCGTCGGGCCGTTCGAACACCTCGGGGTCGCGGTTGGCGGAGGCGTAGAAGATGCCGACCCGGTCCCCCTTCCTGATCGTCTTCCCGCCGAGTTCGGTGTCCTGGGTGGCGGTCCGCTGGAAGGCGACGACGGGCGTGGCCCAGCGGACGATCTCCTCGGCGGCGGTACCGGGCCGCTCGCGCTTGTACAGCTCCCACTGGTCGGGGTGGGTGAGGAAGGCGTGCATGCCGTGGGTCGTGGCGTTGCGGGTCGTCTCGTTGCCGGCCACGGCGAGCATCAGCACGAAGAACCCGAACTCGTCGGAGTTGAGGTTGCCCTCGTTCTCGGCGGCCACCAGCGTGGAGACGATGTCCCGCGCCGGGCACTGCTTGCGCTCGGCGGCCATGTTCATGGCGTACGCGAGGATCTCGGCGGCGGACTGCTGTCCCACCTCCGCCGTGATGGCGAACTCGGGATCGTCGTACCCGATCATCTTGTTCGACCAGTCGAAGATCCTGGAGCGGTCCTCCTGCGGTACGCCGATCAGCTCGGCGATGGCCTGGAGGGGCAGCTCGGAGGCGATGGACGTCACGAAGTCGAAGGAACCGTCCTGCGCGCGGGCCCGGTCGACGATCGCCGTGGCCCGCTCGCGCAGCCGCTCCTCCAGCGCCCGGATGGCCCGGGGTGTGAACCCGCGCTGCACGATCTGCCGCACGCGCGTGTGCTCCGGCGGGTCCATGTTCAGCAGGATGAGCCGCTGGGCGTCGATCGAGTCCCGCTCGATGTGCTCGTTGAACCGGATGATCGCGGTGTTGAGGTAGGAGGAGAAGATCTCGGGGTGGGTGGACACGTACTTCACGTCCGCGTGGCGGGTCACCGCCCAGTACCCCTCGTCCTGGAATCCGGCGACGTTGCCCGTCTGGGGGATCCAGCGGACCGGTTCGGCGACGCGCAGCTCGGCGAACTCCGCCATCGGAACGTGGTGTTGCAGCAGGTCGGGGTCGGTGAAGTCGAACCCGTCGGGAAGCGCTGGACAGGGCATCGGCGGCTCCAGCCATCGGGCGACGCGATCTGACGGTTCATCAGAAACAGATTGCCGTGAAGGTAGTTCAGGACCCTCGAGGCTGCAAGACCCTTGCGGTGACGCACATCACGTCAGCAGACTGCACACAGCAGAGAACTAGAACACGTACTAGTTCCGAAGGGATCCGCACCCATGGCCGCCGAACCCGTGATCGTGGAAGCAGTCCGCACCCCCATCGGCAAGCGCGGCGGCGCGCTCGCCAACCTGCACCCCGCCTATCTCCTGGGCGAGACCTACCGCGAGCTACTCGGCCGCACCGGCATCCCCGCCGACGCGGTCGAGCAGATCGTCGGCGGCACGGTGACCCACGCCGGCGAACAGTCCATGAACCCGGCAAGGACAGCATGGCTGACGATGGGCCTCCCGTACGAGACCGCCGCGACAACGGTCGACTGCCAGTGCGGTTCCTCGCAGCAGGCGAGCCATATGGCGGCGAACATGATCGCGGCGGGCGTCATCGACGTCGGCATCAGCTGCGGCGTGGAGGCGATGTCCCGCGTCCCGCTCGGCTCGGGCTCGAAGCACGGCCCCGGCAAGCCGTTCCCGGACGAGTGGAACGTGGACCTCCCGAACCAGTTCGAGGCGGCGGAACGCATCGCCCGCAACCGGGGGTTGAGCCGGTCGGACGTGGACGCCCTGGGCCTTCTCTCCCAGGACCGGGCGGCGACGGCGTGGTCGGAGGAACGCTTCAAGCGCGAGACCTTCGCCGTCCAGGTCCCGACCACGGAGGAGGAACAGGCGGCAGGACAGGGCATGTGGCGCCTGGTCGACCGCGACGAGGGCCTGCGGGACACCTCCCTCGAAGCCCTGTCCCGCCTGAAGCCGGTGATGCCGACGGCGATCCACACGGCCGGCAACTCGTCCCAGATCAGCGACGGCGCGGCGGCCATCATGTGGGCGTCGAAACGGATGGCCCGCGCCCTGAAGCTGAAGCCGAGGGCGCGCATCGTCGCCCAGGCCCTGGTGGGCGCGGACCCGCACTTCCACCTCGACGGCCCGATCGACGCCACGAAGGCCGTCCTGGGCAAGGCGGGCATGTCCCTGAAGGACATCGACCTGGTCGAGATCAACGAGGCGTTCGCGTCGGTGGTGCTGAGCTGGACGAAGGTCTTCGACCAGGACCTGTCGAAGGTCAACGTCAACGGCGGAGCGATAGCCCTGGGCCACCCCGTCGGCGCGACGGGCGCCCGCCTGATCACGACGGCCCTGCACGAACTGGAACGCAGGGACAAGGAGTTCGCCCTGATCACCATGTGCGCGGGCGGCGCACTGGCCACGGGCACGATCATCCAACGGCTGTGACACGACCTCCGGTCCGGGCAAGGAACGTCTCGACCCCGGCGGGCCCGACAGCGAGGATCGGGCCCACCGGGGGCACCGTCCGGTCACTCACCCCGAATCTCCGGGGCGCCTTCTCCTGAGCCACGCACCGGTCACGCTCACCGTCGTCAGCAAGGCCCCGTACGTCGCGGCCCACGGCAGGGTCCGCGGAATGTCCAGAAGAGGGCCCACCACCCAGAACACGGCGGACGACACCACCCACCACCCGAGCGACAGCAGTACGGCCACACCCGGCGACAGGGGAGCCTCTCGCTTCCGGGCCGCCACCCGTCGGGCTTCCTCGGCCCTGCCGGTTCTCTCGTCACAGGTCTGCTGCCGGCGTGCGAGGCGACACGCGCCCCACGTCAAGAACCCCACCCCGGCGCCGACCGGACCTGTCTGGAGCCAAACGCCGGCATCGCCGAACCCGGACAAGGCCCAGACGATCGCCACCCACAGCACTCCCCCGCAGACCGCACCGGTGCGTACGGGATGCCGGGCGACCGCCACCTCCAGCCGAGTAGGCGGCTCCCCCGTCCCCAGTCGCCGTTCGACCGCCGGCAACGCCCTCTCCCAGCGCCGCATGCCCACCCCTTCGTGTCTCTCCCCTGCACAGGCGCGGATCGCTTTCCCCCCGGCCTCGGTCGACGAGGTCGACGCGTGGGCGTGTGCCGCCGGGCAGCCCCCCCTGTGGCGATACGCCGGAGGATATCCCCGCGTGCGGGTCGCGGACCCGAGTACCGGCCTGAGTCTGGCGCGGTGTTAAGGTCGCGGCTTTCGGCTGTTAGGGACTTGTCTTGACCTCCACCCCGGCCCCCGCTCGCGACCGTCTGCCCTCGCTCACCGGGCTTCGGTTCTGGGCCGCGTTGCTTGTCGTGCTGTATCACCTGTCCCGGCAGGTGGGGACCGTGCCCGGGGTCAGTGACGCCGTCTGGTACGGGCGCAGTGGGGTGACGTTCTTCTTCGTGTTGTCCGGGGTCGTGCTCGCCTGGACGTACGACGGTGCGGGGGTCTCCGTCCGCGTGTTCCTGTGGCGGCGGTTCGCCCGGATCTGGCCGATGCTCGCCGTGGGTGTCGGGGCGTCCGTCGCGGTGTGGTCGGTCCTGATGGACCGGGCCGTCTCCCTCGAGGCGGTCGCCGCGAACCTGCTGCTCGTGCACGCGTGGTTCCCGCAGCCGGTCGTCTTCACGGGCGGCAATCCGGCCGCCTGGTCGCTCAGTGACGAGGCCTTCTTCTATGTCGCCTTTCCCGCGCTGCTGGCCGTGCTCGCCGGGCGGCGGTACCGGGTGTGGGCGTGGACGGCGGTCGGCGTGTGCGGTGCCGCACTGCTGGTGTGGCCCGCGCTGGCCGGGGCGTCGCCCACCACCCGTACCTGGGCGCTCGACTACCTGCCCCTGACCCGCTCGCTCCAGTTCGTGCTGGGTGTGGTGGCCGGGCTGGCGCTCAAGCGCGGCTGGCGGCCCCCGGTGTCGCTGCCGGTGGCGGTCGGGCTCGTCGTGGCCTGGCACCTGGCGCTGATCCCGTGGTCCGACGCGGTGCCGGACGCCGTCTGGTACAGCCCGTACTCCGCCTCGCAGTTGTTCTCCGCGCCCCTCTTCGCCGCCCTCATCTGCGCCGCCGCCCGCGCCGATCTCGACGGCCGGCGTACCGGTCTCGGCGGTACCTGGATGATCAGGCTGGGGCACTGGTCGTTCGCCTGGTACCTCCTGCACGAGATCGTGATCCGGGTCGCGGTGTTCGCGTGGGGCAAGCCCGCGCCCGGGGGCGGGACGCTCGTCTTCTGGGCGGGGGTGCTGGTCGTCAGCCAGGCCTTCGCCGCCCTCGCCTACCGGTGTGTCGAGCGACCGGCCGAACGCCGGCTGCGGGGCCTGGTGGTCCCGCCCTCCGCGGGCGCCTCAGAGCGGCGGAGTCGGACCGTCGCCTGAGCGGGCGGCCTCACGCTCGCGAAGCCGGGCGCGCAGACGGCCGACCGTTCGTGAGAGGGCGAGGACCAGCCGCGTCACGCCGAGGACCAGGGAGACCGAGGCGAGCAGCGCGAGGAGGACCAGCGCGGGGTTGATCCAGGCCGGGACCAGGTCGTACGACGCGTTGCACCTGTTGTGCAGCGGGAAGATCTGCGAGGGCTCACGCCAGTGCTCCGCGCGGTAGGCCTCGTCGTACTTCTGGCCCCTCAGGAGCGTGCAGGTCTCCGCGACGTCGAGGCCGCCGGACCAGACTCCCCACAGCCAGACGACGAACAGGGCTCCGCAGGACAGGACCGACAGGGTCAGCCAGTGGAGCGCCGTCAGTCGCATCAACCGCAGTCGCACCGACCTCAGACGCACCACCCTCGCTCGCGCGGTGTCGCCCATCGCGTCTCTTCTCCCCCGTGTCCCCCGTGCCCCCGGCTTCCCATTCTCCCTCCTGGCGATCGGAAGCCTCTCCTCCCCCCAACTGCCGTCTGTACCATGCGGTTTGTCCTGAGCGTGCAGGAGCGGGCCGGGGCGGCCTCGGGGAGGGGACCGGACATGCTGAGCGAAGCGCTGACCGCGGCCGCGGCGGGCGGGGGGATGGCCGTCGTGCAGGCGGCGGGGGCGGACGGCTGGGCCTGGTTCCGGGTGCGGTGCGCCCGGCTCGTCGGACGGGGGGACGCCGACGCCGAACGGGAGGCGCTCGCGCGGCTCGATCGCACCGCCGCCGCCCTGGACGCCGTCGACGAGAGTGAGCGGCAGCGGGTGCGGGCGGTGCACGCGGTGCTGTGGCAGGGCGAGTTCGCCTCGGTGATCGAAGCCCTCGGGGAGCCGGACCGGGCCCGGTTGGCCGAGCAACTCATCGATCTCACAAGGGAGTTCGACGCCTCGAACGGGACGGCCCGCGGGGCCGTCGGCGGCAACTCCTTCCATGGGCCCACCGCCGTCCAGACCGGCGACCACAACCGGCAGGAGAATCACTTCGGATCAGGTGGATGACCGGTCCGGGCAGGAGGCCGGGCGGCGATACGGGCAGTGATCCGGACCCGGACGGTGAGGAGTCCGCCTCCGCCGGCGGGCACTCCGTCTCGGGGAACTCCTTCCACGGGCCCACCGCCTTCCAGGCCGGGGACCACAACACCCAGCACGTCCATCACCACCACATCACCCACGCCGCACCCCTCGCCACCGGCGCCGCGGACCCGCTCGACGCCGTCGCCGACGAACTCGCCCGGGTCGTGGGGGCCCAGTGGCAGGAGGAGGCCGGGCTGCGGCGACTGCTCGAGCCCGCCCCGCTGCCCGTGCGATGGCGGCTGAGCGAGCGCAAGGTGGCGGGACGGGTCGGCGGGGCCACCGCCGAAGGGGCGGGCCGCGCGCGGTTCGCCCCGCTGCCGGGCCTCGCGCCCGCCACCCGCGGTCGGCTCCGCGACGGCGGCGCACTGCCCGAACTGCACGCGGTGTACGGCGGGTTGGCCTCGGGGCGGCTGCTGGTCGTCGGACCGCCCGCCGCCGGGAAGACCGCCGCCGCCGTGCTGCTGCTCCTGGAGGCGCTCACCCATCGCGCCGCCCGGACGACGCCCGCCGACCGGGCCCGCGTCCCGGTGCCCGTGCTGCTCTCCCTCGAAGGATGGGACCCCGGCGAGGACACCGCCACCGACTGGGCCGTCGACCGGCTGACCCGCGCCTACACCCTCTTCCACGGCAGGGGCGGCCGCTCCCGTGCCCGGCGGCTGCTCGAACAGGGCCGTGTCTCCCTCTTCCTCGACGGCCTCGACGAGGTCACCGGCAGACTGCGCGCGGCGATGGTCTCCGCCCTGGAGGCGGCGCCCTTCCGGCTGGTACTGGTGTCCCGCGCCAGGGAGGCCGTGCTCACCGCGAAGAAGGCCCGGTTGGGAGGCGCCCTCGCGGTGGAGATCCAGCCGGTGCGCCCCGCCGACGCCGCCGCACACCTCCTGGACCGCCTGCCCTCCCCCGCGCCCCCCGCCTGGCGCGCGCTCACCGGGCACCTCCTCACCGAGGCGGGCGGCGCGGCCCCCCGGACCGGGGAGCGGGGTGAGACCCGTGCGGCCGGTCCGCTCACCGCCGCGCTCGCGGGCCCGCTCGCCATCGCCCTGCTGCGTGACGTCTACGGCGACGACGACCCCGTCGACGAACTCCTCGACACCGCGCGCTTCCCCACGCCCGCCGCCGTCGAGAACCACCTCCTCGACCACGCGGTCGCCGCCGCCTACACCCGCCGCCCCGGCCGGCGCCGTCCCCGCTACTCCGTCCGGACGGCCGAGCGCACGCTGCGCTACGTCGCCGTCCGGCTCACCCGCGAGGGCACGCGCGACCTGCGCTGGTGGCACCTGCCCGGCTGGACCGGCCACCGGCCCCGGCTGATCGCCGTGTGGGCGCTGTGCACGGTGGTGTGCGGGACCCCGGGCGTGCTCATGGCCTGGAGCCTCTACCCGAGCCCCGTCGTCGTCGTGCTCGGGGTGCTCGCGGCGGCGGGCGGCGCCTGCGAGATCTCCTCCAGAGTCGCGGAACTCAGCGCTCCGCAGCCCTTGTCGAGCGCGGGCCGGCGCGACATCTTCACCAGGGGGACGGTCCTGTCCGGCGTCGGGCAGTGGCTGTTCGTGGGCACCCTGCTCGTCCTGCTGGTACCGCTTCTGAGCGGCCCCGCTCCGCCCTGGTGGCTCTGGTATCTGGTCACACTGCCCCTCGGCTTCAGCGAGGTACTGGTCGCGGGCCGCGGGTACGGGATCGTCTCCGGCGCTCCCGTCCTCTCGCTGGGCGCGGGACGCCGCTACGACGGGGTGCGCGAGAGCTACGCCCGGCCGGCGGTGGTGGACACGCGGTCGGTGGGGCCCCTCCAGGTGTGGCGGCACCACATCGGGCTGCGCCTCTTCCTGGGACTGCTGACCGGCTTCGCCCTCGCGCTGTTCATCGGGCCGATCCTGATGTGGACGTGGTCCCCGATGCGGGGAGCGATGTTCGCGCTGACGGCCTTCGTGTGGACCGGCGCCACCTCGTGCCTGGCGGGCAACCTGGCCGTCGCCACCGCCCTCACCGCCGTCCAGCTGCACCACGAGGAGGGCACGCCCGTCCGGCTGGTGCACTTCCTGGAGGACGCCCGCCGGCGCAATCTGCTGCGGGCTACGGGCCCCGTCTACCAGTTCCGCCACGCGCGTCTCCAGGAACGGCTGGCCCGCCCCGCGGACGAGCCGTTGCCCCCGGCGCGGCGGTGATCACCCGCTCCGGGTCCGCTCCTTCGGCTCCTCCCCGGTGGACGACGGGTCGCCGCCCGAGGCGGACGCCGAGCCCGAGGCGGACGCCGAGCCCGAGGCCGACTGCGAGGACCGCGGCTCCCCGCCCGGTCCGTCCGCCGTCTCGGCCCGCGCCGCCGACGCCGCCGCCGACGGGACGGACCCGGCCCGCGGGCCCATGAACAGGTACGACAGACCGAAGCCGGCGCAGACCACCGCGGCTCCGCCGACCGCGTCCAGCACCCAGTGGTTGCCGGTCGCCACGATGGACGACACCGTGAAGAGCGGATGCAGCAGGCCCAGCGCCTTCATCCACCGCCTCGGGGCCACGATCGCGATGACCAGCCCGCACCACAGCGACCAGCCGAAGTGCAGCGACGGCATCGCCGCGTACTGGTTGGTCAGCGCCGTGAGGGTGCCGTAGTCGGGCTGGGAGAAGTCCTGGACGCCGTGGACCGTGTCGATGACGCCGAGGTCCGGCATCAGACGGGGCGGGGCCAGCGGGTAGAGCCAGAACCCGACCAGGGCGAGCAGGGTCGCGAAGCCGAGGGAGGCACGGGCCCAGCGGTAGTCGACCGGGCGGCGCCGGTAGAGGACGGCCAGCACCGACAGCGGCACCACGAAATGGAAGGATTCGTAATAGAAGTCGAAGAAGTTCCGCAGCCACCCGACCTTGACTACGGCGTGGTTGGCCCAGTGCTCGATGTCGAGGTGCAGGAACCGCTCGATGTCGAGGATCTGCCGTCCGTGCTCCTCCGCGCGTGACCGTCCGCCGGAGTTGGTGCCGCCCGTCGCCGCCAGCCGGACCCGCTGGTACGCCGCGTACGTGACGCGGATCAGGAGGAGTTCGAGGAGCAGGTTCGGGCGGGTCGTCACCCGCTTCAGGAAGGGGAGCAGCGGTACGTGCTTCCAGCGGGCCGGGACCGGCCGCGCGTACCGCGCCGGGACGGGCGCGCGGTAGAAGGGGGACGTGCGCGCCAGGAAGGGGAGGACCGTGGCCGCCGCGAGGGCCGCGAGGAGTATCGCGTTGTCGCGCAGGGGGTACAGGGCCGCCATGTTCGGCAGCAGCATCTTCGCGGGGAGGGTCGTCACGAGGACGACGGCGACCGGCCACACATAGCGGTCGGAGGCGCGTCTGCCGACCCGTCCCACCGCCGCCGGCAGGACCCACAGCAGCTGGTGCTGCCAGGTCGTGGGCGAGACGGCGACGGCCGCGCAGCCGGTGACGGCGACCGCCAGCAGCAGTTGGCCGTCGCGCGCGTAGCGGACCGCGCGGCGGACGGCGAGTACGGCCACCGCCGCGCCCAGCGCCAGGAACAGGCCGATCTCCGGCGGTCCGGAGAGGCCGAGCCGGAGCAGGGCGCCGTGCAGGGACTGGTTGGCGAGCTCGTCGGCCTCGCCACCGAGTCCGGCGCCCGCCAGGTGATGCACCCAGTAGGTGTACGAGTCGTGCGGCATCGCCGCCCAGGCGAGCGCCGTCCCGGCGGCGAAGGAGGCGCTCGCGGCGACCGCGGAGCGGCGGCGGCCGGTGCACCACAGCAGCGCCACGAACAGCAGGACGGTGGGCTGGAGGGCGGCGGCCAGGCCGATCAGGACGCCGGCGGCCAGGCGGTCCCGTACGACGAAGCAGCCGAGCAGGACCAGCAGCACCGGGACGATGCTCGTCTGGCCGAGCCAGAGGGCGTTGCGGACCGGCAGGGACAGCATCAGCAGGCTGATCGCGACCGGCGCGGCGAGCAGCGCCGTCCGTCTGCCGGCCGGCCGGGGCAGGGCGCGGGCCATGATCAGGCCGAGGGCGGCGACCAGCAGCAGGCTGCCGAAGGTCCAGCCCCAGCCCAGGGCCTGTTCCGCCGCGCGGGTGAGGGGCTTGAGGACCAGGCCCGTGAAGGGCGTGCCCGTGAAGCGCGTCGAGTCGTAGAGCGAGCCGCTGACGTGCAGGACGCCGTCCGGCCCGACCCAGGTCTCCAGGTCGGTCAGCCGTTCCCCGCGCGGGGTGCCGAGGACGGCGGCCACCTGGCGTACGGCGAGGAGCGCCGCGATCAGCCAGAGGCCGAGGCGGGCCGCGTGCAGGCGCGGTCTCGCCGTGCCGTCCGCGGTCGCTCCTGACGCATCCGCCGCTCGTCGCCCGCTGTGCTCCGCATTCGCCACGCCTCGTCGGCCTCCCACCGGGTCGGCCCCGCGCGCGTTCGGCGCGCGAGGTCTCCCTCTCGCACTCCAGGGGCTCGAACCACCCCTGGAGGCAGACACAGGCCACCCCCGCTTCACCTGACGTCCGCCGTCCTTTTGTCCGGAAGACGATAGTCGTCCCCATGCCCTCGCGTTTCCCCCGGACGGGCCGGGCGGCCGGATCAGGACCCTCCGGGGGACGCCCGAGGGCCCCCGAGGGGCGGTGGCGACCGGTGAGGAACCGGCCAGGGCCGAGCGGCCCGGCCCGGAGTGCCGAACGGAACGCGGCCTTCAGCCGTACCGTCGTAGCCACCACAATGCGCGCTGGCGGGTGACGGAGAGTGCTGGAGGGGATGCGGGGCATGGTCGGTTTCCTGCGGGGGCTGCGGGCGCGTCGGAAGGGGTTACGCGGGCGGGTCGCGGCCGTGCTGCTGATGGTGCTGGCGGTCCAGCTCGGTTCGCTCGTCGCACCGGCGTACGCCTGCGGTTGCGGCGCACTGCTCCCGGGCGACCAGCGGATGCTCGCGGTGGACCGCGAGGTCTCCGTCGTGCGCTGGGACGGCGCGCAGGAACAGATCGTGATGCGCCTGACGGTCGGCGGGGACGCCGAACGGGCCGCCTGGATCATGCCCGTGCCGCACCGGGCGACGGTCCGGCTCGGCGATCCGGCGCTGTTCGACCAGTTGGCCCGGGCCACGGCTCCCCTGCACCGCACGCGGCACCACTTCTGGCCGCAGGACGGGGACTGGCCGCTGACCACGGGCGGCGACACGGCGGGCCCGCCGCCGCCCCGGGCCGCGCCGGGCGTGGGCGTGATCGGGCGCCAGCGGCTCGGGCCGTTCGAGGTGGCCCGGCTCACCGCCACCGACCCCGGGCAGCTGGAGACATGGCTGCGCGGCAACGACTTCGCCCTCCCCGCCGCGCTGGAGGGCGCGCTCCGGCCGTACGTGGACCGGCGCTGGGAGTACGTGGCGGTACGGCTGGCCCCGGAGAGCGCCGGCACGGTGCTGCGCGGCGAACTCCAGCCGCTGCACCTGACGTTCGCGGCCGACTCACTCGTCTATCCGATGCGGCTGTCCCGGCTCGCGGCCGTCCCGCAGTCGCTCGGCCTGTACGTCCTCGCGGCGCACCGGATGGAACCGGCGTCGCGGATCGGCGGCGGACGGCCGCGGGTGACGTTCGCGGGCCCGGTCGGCGCGACGACGGGGCCGCTGGCCGCGCTGGCCGCGGGCGCGCCGTTCCTGACGGCCGTCGCCCAGGAGTTCCCGCGGCCTTCGGAGATCTCCGGGGACCACGAGCTGCGGCGGGCGCCGGCGGACACCCCCTACCGGCAGGTGATCTACGAGGACCGCCTGATCGCGCTGGCCGGGGTCCCGGTGTGGCTGCTGACGGTCCTGGGCGCACTGCTCGCCCTCAACGCGACGGCGGTCGTCCTGGGCGTCCGCTGGGGGCGGGCCCGCCGAGCCCCCTTCCCCGACCCGACCCCCACGGCACCCCCGGACCACTCCCCGCCCCCACCCGCTCGGCCCCCGACCCCACCGACCCCACCGGCTCTGGCCGTTCGGCCGGGCCCCGCAGCCACAACGGTCCCACCGGCCCCGCCCGCGCCGAGCACCGCACCGATTCCGGCCAACCATGCATGTCCCGCTGCCCCACCGCCCCCACCCGGCCCGCCGCGTTCCGTCGCCCCACCGACCCCGCTCGGCCCGCCGGGCCCCGCAGCCCCACCGACCCCACCCGGCCCGCCGCGTTCCGTCGCCCCACCGACCCCGCTCGGCCCGCCGGGCCCCGCAGCCCCACCGACCCCACCCGGCCCGCCGCGTTCCGTCGCCCCACCGGCCCCGCTCGGCCCGCCGGGCCCCGCTGCCCCACCGACCCCACCCGGCCCGCCGCGTTCCGTCGCCCCACCGGCCCCGCTCGGCCCGCCGGGCCCCGCAGCCCCACCGGCCCCGCTCGGCGCGCCGGGTTCCGTCGCCCCACCGATGCCTCCCGGCCCGTCGGGTTCCGTCGCCCCGCCGGTTCCGGCTCCGCGGATTCCGGTCGGTGCGCCGGGCGTTGTCGCGCCGCCGGTTCCGAGTGCCCCACCGGCGCCGCCCGGTCCGCCGGTCGAGGCGGGTCCGCGCGGCTCGGGCGGTCCGAGCGGCTCGGGCGGTCCGCAGGTGCCGGGTGCCCTGCCGTTCCACGGCGTTCCGCACCCTCGGGCCCGCAGGTCGGTCCGTACGAGCCCTCCGGTGGACGTTCCGCCGATACCGGGCGGTCCGCCTGCGCACGCGGCCCGGCAGGCTCCGGCGGACCCGGCGTGGCGCACGGACTCCCGGGTGCCGGGGATCCCTCCCGTCCCTACGGCCCCGCCGCCCCCTCCCGCGACCGGGCCGTCGCCCGCGGCCGCCACGCCGGCACCGGCACCGGCCCAGAGCACCGAGTCGGGCTCCGTCACCGCGCCGGAGGCGGCCGCGCGTCGTACGCCCCCGGCGCCGTCATGGCCCCCGTCCGCCGGACGGACCGCGCCTCCGGCCACGCCTCCTGCGCCGAACGGCTGAAAGACCCGGCCGGGGACCCGGGCCCGCCGACTTAGCATGCGTGACGAGACAAGCCGCTGGATATGTCAGGTACACGAGAGGCAGAGCGCATGAGCGAGTCGCAGGCCTGGGACGCCGTCGACGCCTACTTCACCGACCATCTCGCCCCGGACGACGAGGTGACGGCGGCCGCGCTGAGGGACAGCGAGGCCGCCGGACTGCCGCACGTCAACGTCACCGCCAACCAGGGCAAACTGCTCCAGCTGCTCGCCGAGATCCAGGGAGCCCGCAACATCCTGGAGATCGGCACGCTGGGCGGATACAGCACGATCTGGCTGGCCCGCGCGCTCCCTGCGGACGGCCGGCTGATCTCGCTGGAGTACGACCCGGGGCACGCGGAGGTCGCCGTCCGCAACATCGCCCGCGCGGGCCTCGACAAGGTGGCCGAGGTGCGGGTCGGCGCGGCCCTGGACTCGCTGCCGTTGCTGGCCGACGAGAACCCGCCCCCGTTCGACCTCGTCTTCATCGACGCCGACAAGGCGAACAACGCGCCCTACCTGGAGTGGGCGCTGAGGCTCACCAGCGCGGGCAGTCTGATCGTCGTCGACAACGTCGTCCGGGGCGGCCGGGTGGCGGACGCGGACGACGGCGGGGCCGACGTCCGCGGCACCCGCGCCGCGATCGAGCTCATCGGCTCGCACCCCAGGCTCAGCGGCACGGCGATCCAGACCGTGGGCGCGAAGGGGTACGACGGCTTCGCGCTGGCGCGCGTGCTGGCCTAGCCGCGCCGGCGGCACCATCGGCACCGGCCGCACCGGGCGCCTCCCCCGAGGCCCTCACGCCGGTGTCACTCCTCGTGGTAGAAGCCCACGTTGACGCTGCGCGGCCCGGTGCGGTCGAGGACGATGATCTCGCCGGAGCCGCCGCGCGGGAGCGTCACGGTCCCGCCGTAGGCGAGCGGCTGCGCGTACTCGCCGGAGACCAGCCGCACCTCGGAGGACGGCTCGTCCTGCGAACCGCGCAGCCAGGTGACCTGCCAGACGCCCTCGGGGCCGCAGAGGAACTCCAGGTGCACCCGGGAGACGAACAGCCAGTCCTCGGGCGTCGCGAGTCGGCACAGGGACTTGTCACGGCCCACCCGGAGCACGGCACCCGGCTCGCTGGGCGAGTCGGCCATCAGCATGCCGGCCGTGGCACCCTCTTCCGTCCCCGAGACGGTGGCCATGGTGAGTTCGAGCACGTGCGCTCCCCTTGAGGTGTCTTCGGCATGCCTGTCGGCGTCCTGGGTCCTAAGTGTGCTTGTGCAGCCGCCGCATGATAAATCGCCCGGCCTCACCGCGTCCGGCACAATGGACGCATGACCGAGCGAAAGCCACCTGGTGTTCCTTTCGAGTCCTGGGTCGACAAGCAGATCCGGGACGCCGAACGGCGTGGTGAGTTCGCCCAACTGCCGGGGACCGGGCAGCCGTTGCCGGAGATCACGGACACGGCGTACGACGAACTCTGGTGGATCAAGCGCAAGATGGCCCGCGAGGGCCTGTCCGTCCTGCCTCCGGCGCTCGCCCTGCGCAAGGAGGCGGAGGACGCGCTCGCGGCGGCCTACGCGGCGCCTTCGGAGCGCCTCGTCCGGAAGATCGTCACGGACGTCAACGTCAAACTGCGCGACATGATGTTCAAGCCGCCGCCCGGCCCCCCGCTGGGCATGCAGCCGTACGACGTCGAAGCGGTCGTACGGGAGTGGCGGGAGCGCCGGGCGGCGGCTGGAACCACGGACGGGGCCGACGGGGCCCCGTAGGGCAGGCGGCGTCCGGGGAGCCGGGGCGTCAGAGGTGCAGCAGCCGCTCCGTCAGCTCGCGGTAGTCCTTCAGGGTCAGCCGGAGCTGCTCGGTGTCGATGTCGGAGACGGGTGCGGCGACACGGTCCTTGGGGTCCTTGGCGTCCTTGCCGTCCCTGGTCGCCTCCGCGGACTGCCAGGTCCCGCGCAGGGCACGGCGGCGGCGGTCCACCGCGTCGGTGAAGCTCGCGGCGAGTTCCTCCAGTACCTGGTCGGCCTCGGCGACGGCGTCGCGGGGACCGTCGACGAACCCGACGACCGCGTGGCGCATACGGGAGGCCATGCGGTCGCACTCGTCGACCGGCAGGAGCGACGCGCCGTGGACGCCGTACGTGTCGCGACCGGCGGAACCGGCGGACGCCGCCGCCGGTTCCCGGCCGGACACGGTGTCCACCGCACCCCGCTCGTGGTGCCGGGCGGCCGTCCCGTCCTCGTCGGAGGCGTGGAGCGTACCGGTGCCCGCGCTCACGCCCGTGTCGGCGCCGGCGCCGAGCGGCGTCGGCTCCGTCACGGGGGCCGTGCCACGGGACCCGGCCGTCGGCCGGGCCTTCTCGACCGGCAGGACGGCCCCGTCGGGGGAGCCGGCCCGGCCGGACGGCACGGTGTCGGCCGACCGCGCGGTCGCACCGCCCGCAGCGGTCACACCGGTCACACCGGTCGTCTCGTTCGTGGCCCGGAGTCCGGTGGCGCCGGACCGTCCGGGCTCGGTGGAGCGACCCGGCTCGGTGGAGCGGGCGGTCTCACCGGCGGGTGCCGCGGCGTCTCGCCGCACGGCGTCGGCCCGGTCGTCCGCCGGCCGGCGGTTCTCCGGGTCGGCGGGCGCACCGGGTGCCGGGTGCGCGGTAGCTTCGGGGTTCGCGTTCGGGGTGACGTCCGGCATGGTCAGCCCTCCTTGGCCTGGTGTCGGTGGAAGCCGCGCGGCAGGTGGTGGCCGGAGCGGGAGCCGTCCTGGCTCACGCGCTCCGGGGCTCGGTCGCGGCCGGCCTCGTGGCGGGCCGCGCCGAGAAGGTCGTCGAAGAGGGCGCGGGCCTCGACCATGGCGGCCCGCATGTCCTCGGTGTTGGCGACGCGGCCCTCGCCGGGGCCGGGCGTGCCCGGCGTCGCCGCCGTGCTCGTGCCGTGCGTGACGCGTGCGACGCGGTGGACGCGCCGGTAACCGTGGACGTGGTGCGGGTGGTGCACGGCGAGCGCGCCGAGCTGGTCCTCGTACTGGCCGCCGTCCGGGAAGCCCCGGGCGCCGGCGACCTCCGCGAGCAGCCGGTCCGCCTCGGCGACCGCCTCCCGGGGCGAGTCGACGAACCGCTCCTGGGCGGCCGTCCAGCGGGCCTCGAACCGCTCGCGCTCCGCGGGCTCGAGCGGACGCTCCCGCAGTCCGCCGTGCCGCTCGACGAGGGTGTCGAGCTCCCGCTCGGCAGCCTTGACGTCTCCGTCGTGGCGGGCCACGGCCCGGTCGTACTCGGGCCCGAAGCGGCGCTTCAGACCGTGTCCGCCGTGTGAGCCGCGGGCCCGCACGGCCAGGACGGCCGCGATGGCGACGATGGCCGCCACGACCACGATCAGAGCGATGATCACTCCTGTGGACATGCCTTGCCTTCCGGTGTGTCGGCCCCACGGGCCGGTTCATGCTCCGTGTTGCCCGGACGGCTCCGCCCAAACGGCGGCGGTATTATCCACCCCTCCGCGGCAGCCCGCCCGCGGCACTCCTCCACCGCACGTCCGCCGCCCCCACCGTCCGTCCCGGTCGTCCGGCGGGCGCGCGCCCCAATTCGGTTGCGCGCGCCGCCGGTCCGCTTCCGACAATGTCGTCCATGACGACCTCGCCGGCATGGACCATCACCCCCGAGCGGCACGACACCGCCGACGCCCGCGCGCTCTGGCGGGCGTACTACACCGAGGTCAGCGACCGCTACTACCTGCTGCACGAGGGACGCCGTACCGATCCGGTCGAGCTGGAACGCGGGATCGCCGCGCGCACCGGCGCCGAACTCACGCCGCCCGCAGGCCTGTTGCTGGTCGGACGGTTCGGCGGTGAGCCGGCCGGGTGCGCGGGCGTACGGCTGCTGGACGCGGCCACCGCGGAACTCACCCGGGTGTTCGTGCGGGAGGGGCTGCGCGGCCACGGGGGCGCGGCGCTGCTCGTCCGTGGCGCCGAGGACGCCGCCCGGGCGCTCGGCGCCACGCGGATGGTCCTCGACACGCGCGCCGACCTCGTCGAGGCCCGTGCCCTGTACGCACGGCTGGGCTACGCGGAGACGGAGCCGCACAACGCGGACCCGTACGCCGACCATTGGTTCGGCAAGTCGCTTCGCTGAGCGCTCACTTGAGCCGGTGGTCGGGCAACACCTTCCCGCCGTAGGGCTGTTCGCGGTCGGATCCGCACAGCTCCGCGTTCAGCTCCTTGACGAGCTGCACCAGGTCGGTGGGCCGGTCCGGGCCCCACCAGTCGCCCAGCAGCTCTGCGAGCGAGTCCTCGCGGGCGTCGGCGAGCTGGTCGGCGACCTCGCGGCCCTCCTCGGTGAGCAGCATGTCGAGGCCCTGGCGCACGGCGAGCCCGCGTCCTTCGAGCTGCCGGACCGCCTCGATGACCACCGGCAGCGGGACGGTGGTGCGTTCGGCCACCATCGACGGCTCGACGCTGCCCCGGCGTCGCATCCGCAGCAGCAGCCAGCTCGACGCCGGCTGGAGGTCGTGGCCGGCCCGTTCGGCGATCGTCCGGTAGATCTCGCGGCGGCCCTCACGGGTGCCCAGGGCGGACAGCGCCCGGCACACCTCGTCGTAGGAGGACCGTTCCACCGGGTTGCTGGCGAGGGTCTCCGTCACGTCGGGCGCGGTGACCGAGCCGCGCAGCGGGTCCTCCTTGAGGAACCAGGCCAGGACGAAGCCGAGAAGGGCGACGGGCGCGGCGTACAGGAAGACGTCGGTGATGGCGGACGCGTACGCGTGCAGGGCCTGCGGGCGCAGGGCGGAGGGCAGCGAGGCGATGCCGCGCGGGTCGGACTCCAGGCCGCCCACCGAGATCCCGGGCGGGAGCCGCTCGCCCCGGAAGGCCTCGGTGAGCTTGTCGCCGAGGCGGCCGGCGAAGACCGTGCCGAAGATCGCGACGCCGAAGGAGGCCCCGATCGAGCGGAAGAAGGTGGCGCCGGAGGTGGCGACGCCGAGATCCTCGTAGGCGACGGCGTTCTGCACGATCAGCACCAGCACCTGCATGACCAGGCCGAGCCCGAGGCCGAAGACGAAGAAGCAGGCGCTCATCTCGGCCGTGGAACTGTGCTCGTCGAGCCGGTGCAGCAGGAGCAGGCCGATGGTGGTGACGGCGGTGCCGCTGACCGGGAACACCTTCCAGCGGCCGGTGCGGCTGACGATCTGCCCGGAGACGGTGGACGACAGCAGCAGGCCGACCACCATCGGCAGCATGTGCACACCGGACAGGGTCGGTGAGACGCCCTGCACCACCTGGAGGAAGGTCGGCAGATAGGTCATCGCGCCGAACATCGCGAAGCCGACGATGAAGCTGATCACGGCGGACAGGGTGAAGGTGCGGATGCGGAACAGTTTGAGCGGGAGCACCGGCTCGGCCGCCCGCCGTTCCACCGCCACGAACGCCACGCCGAGCAGCACGCCCAGCACCGCCAGGCCGATGATCTGCGGCGAGCCCCAGTCCCAGGTGGTGCCGCCGAGGGACGCCACGAGGACGAGGCAGGTGGCGACCGCGGCGATGAGGAAGGTCCCGAGGTAGTCGATGACGTGCTTGGTGGAGCGGCGCGGGATGTGCAGGACCGCGGCGATGACGGCGAGGGCGACGACACCGACGGGCAGGTTGACGTAGAAGACCCAGCGCCAGCTGAGGTGTTGGGTGAACAGGCCGCCGAGCAGCGGGCCGAGGACGCTCGTGGCGCCGAACACCGCGCCGAACAGGCCCTGGTAGCGACCGCGTTCGCGGGGCGGCACGATGTCGCCGACGATCGCCATCGACAGCACCATCAGACCGCCGCCGCCCAGCCCCTGGAGCGCCCGGAAGCCGATCAGCTGCGGCATGTTTTGCGCCATTCCGCAGAGCGCGGAGCCGATCAGGAAGATGACGATCGCGATCTGGAACAGCCTCTTGCGCCCGTACTGGTCACCGAGTTTGCCCCAGAGCGGGGTCGCGGCCGTCGACGCCAGCAGGTAGGCGGTGACCACCCACGACAGGTGCTCCATACCACCGAGCTCGCTGACGATGGTGGGCAGGGCGGTCGATACGATCGTCTGGTCCAGGGCGGCGAGGAGCATGCCGAGCAGGAGGGCGCCGATGGAGACGAGAACGTTTCCGGACACGTGTTCCTCACGTGGATCCGCCGCCCTGCTGTGCGCGTCCAAGACCATGGATGCCTCCTGAGGCTCTGGTGACCCTTTCCATCGTGATCGGTGTGACCCGTTATGGCCTCCCGAGTCCCCTTGCGCCCCGACGGAATACGACATTCCGGGGGTGGTGGGCAGCGAGGTGTGTGGAGGATCTGCATAATCTCTGGAGTTTGAATGGGGAGGGGCGAACACGTGAGCGATCCGACGGGGCGTGAGGGGCACCAGCGGCAGCAGGGGCTGCCGTGCCCGCAGTGCGGTGCGCTCCGCGCGCTCGACAACACCCCGTCCTGCTCCTGTGCCCGGCGCGCCTCCGAGAACCTGCGCGACACGCGCAGCTCCGAGGCGGCCGCCGCGGAGGACTTCGATCCGCTGCGGATCCGCCCCTACGTCGAGTTCGGTAACGGGACCGGGAACGACGCGGGCAACGCGAGCGGCGGCGAGCCCGGGCACGGCGCCGCCGGACGGGGTTCCGGCCCCGACCACGGCAGCGCCCCGGCGGGCAGTGCCGGACACGCACCGGCGGGGGCGGGGCACGTACCGACGGGGGCCGGACACGCACCGACGGGGGCGGGTCCCTCGCGAGGGGCGGGACCGGCCGCGGGTCCGGCCTCCGGTCGGGCCTCGGGCCCGGCCGACGTGACCATGCCACTGCCGGCCGTTCCGGCCGGCCCCGCCGCCCCGGCGCCGTTCCCGGACCCGGCGCGGAACCCGGCCGTGCCGGTCGACGCGACGATGCCCCTGCGGGCCGTGGATCCCTCCGCCGGTCCGGCACCGGACGCGACCACCGCCCTGCCCACTCCGCTGGCACCCTCCTTCTCGGAGCCCAGCACCACCGACCTGAGCCTGTTCGAGGCGGCGGACGTCGGCGCCGTCGGCCCGGGGGGCGAGGAAGCGCACCGTCCGCGCCGCCGCCGCACGCTGCTGGTCGCCTCGACCGCCGCCGTCGTGGCCGTGGTGGCGGCCGCCGGGTTCGCCTCCGGACTGTTCTCCTACGAGAAGCCGACGCGTGACGGGGCCGCTCCCGAGGACGTGCGGGCGGCCGTGCCCGAGGTCTCGACGAGCGCACCCTCGGTGTCGGCCTCGGCGAGCCGGTCCGCGTCCCCGTCGGCCTCGGAGGCGTCGCCGTCCCCCTCGGAGAGCGAGAGCCCGTCGCCCTCCGCCTCGGAGTCGAGCGCGTCGCCGTCGGCGTCCCCGTCGGAGCAGGCCGGGCAGACGGCCACGCCGACCGCGCGGGTGACCGGCTCTCTCGCACCCGGGAACGGGGCCGACAACCTGCCGGACGACTCCCCCGAGGTGGTCGTCCTGCGGCGTGGGGACAAGGGCGCCGAGGTGACCGAACTCCAGTTGCGGCTGCGCCAGTTGTTCCTCTACAACGGCGAGGCCAACGGCACGTTCACCGGCGAGACCGAGGACGCGCTGCGCAACTACCAGTGGTCCCGGGGCACCACGGGCGACGGTCTGGGCGTCTACGGGCAGCTGACCCGGACACGCCTGGAAGCCGAGACGACGGAGCCGTAGGCCGAGACGACGGAGCCGTGGGCCGCGCCGTTCACGCCACGTGCAGGCGTACGTCCGGTCCGACCGTCTCGACGCGCACCTGGCGCAGATCCCGGACCACCACGTCGGGGCCGTGCGCGGCCGCCCGGGGCCCGACGCCCACGACACGCATGCCGGCGGCACGGCCGGCCGCTATGCCCGCACCCGAGTCCTCGAACACCACGCAGTCGGCCGGGGCGATCCCCAGCTCCGCGGCGCCCTTGAGGAAGCCCTCGGGATCCGGCTTGCTCGCGCCCACCGACTCCGCGGTGACCCGCACCCCGGGAAGCGGCAGTCCGGCGGCGGCCATCCGGGCGGTGGACAGGGGGACGTCCGCCGAGGTGACCAGGGCGTGCGGGACGCCGCGCAGGGAGGCGAGGAACTCCGGCGCGCCGGGCACCGGCACGACGCCGTCCATGTCGGCGGTCTCCTCCGCCAGCATCCGGGCATTGTCGGCGTGGTTGAGGCGTTCCGGCCGGCCGGGCAGCAGTACGGCCATGGAGGCGTGGCCCTGGCGGCCGTGGACGACCTTCATGACCTCGTCGCCGTCGAGCCCGTGCGCTTCGGCCCAGCGCCGCCAGATCCGCTCGACCACGGCGTCGGAGTCGACGAGCGTGCCGTCCATGTCGAGCAGAAGGGCGCGGGCGGTCAGGACCGGCATGAGCGACTCCAGGTAGGAAGGAAAGACAAGGCGGCCCCGCCCGCCGGTCAGGGAGAACGAGCGGGAGCCACTTTGTTTCCCCACGGTACAAAACAAAACGGCTCCCCCGCCACTCCGGACTCCGGATCCCCCCGACCCTTCACCCCCCGTTCACCCCCGAGCCCAACCCGACAGCACCCCCGCAGCCCCCCGGGAACCGCCCCGGCGGGACCGACCGGAGCGGGCCCGGCAGCCCAGGCCCGCAGTGGACGCCCGAGGGGGCGCCCGGTCAGGGAGCGGACGCCCCAACCAGCCCGGAAGCGGGTGCCGGGACCGGCCGGGGGGGGCGGGCGGTCAGCCCGCGATCGCCTCCCACAGGCTCCATACGCCGAGCGCCAGCATCAGCAGGGCCGCGATCTGTGTGATCAGCTTCAGCGGCACCCGCTTCATCAGCGCCTTTCCGCCGACAATGCCGAGTCCGGCCACCGCCCAGAGGGCCAGCACCGCGCCGAGGCCGACGGAGAGCGGGTCGTCGTAGCGGGCGGCGAGGTTCGCCGTCATGATCTGGGTGAGGTCGCCGAACTCGGCGACGAGGATCAGCATGAAGCCCGCGCCGGCCACCTTCCAGAAGGACTGGTTCTCGGGCTTGCGGATCTCCTCCTCGCCGTCGTCCTTCTTGAGCAGCAGCACCGCCGCGCCGCCGAGGAACAGGACGCCGGTCAGAGCGTGGACGAGCTGCTGCGGCAGCAGGGTCAGCACGCTGCCCGCCGCGACGGCCAGCGCGACATGCAGCGCGAAGGCGGCGGCGACCCCGGCGAACACGTACGAGGCGCGGTAGCGGGTGCCGAGGACGAGGCCGGCGAGCGCGGTCTTGTCCGGCAGCTCGGCCAGGAAGACGACGCCGAAGACGAGCGCCGTCACGGTGATGCTGATCAAGGTTCCTCAATCGGTCGGGGCTGCCCCGCCGAGAGGCCTGAAGCTCGGGAAGACGCTTCGGGAAAGGAAGACACCTCGGCACGGCAGCACACATGTCATCCCTGCCACGAGGCACGGATGTGCACTGCTTGCCGAAGGTCTCGCTGGCCGGCCCTGACGGGTCTGCCTCCGGGCGCCGGCTCAGACGAGCTGAGCAGTATGTCGACGGTCCGGCGAAGAGCTACTCCCCTTCTGCGTCTCCCAGTGTACGAGATCGTTCCGCCAGGGACCTTGTCATGTCATGTACGCGTCACTAACTTCTCACCGGGCGCACATCTCCCCGCAACGTGCGGCCGCGAGCATTCCCACGCTCGCGCTCCAACACCCGGCTTCCCCCCAGGAGTTCGCATGTCGAAGTTCTACGCGCGTGGACGGCTGAGCATACTCGCCGCCCTCACCGGCCTCATAGCCTCGGTCGGGCTTCTCAACTCCCCGACCGCCTCCGCCGCGCTCCCCACCCCGGTCAGCGCCGCGACCGCCCGCACCTACCTGGCGTCCCTCACCGTCAAGACGGAGAACCGCACCGGCTACGACCGCGACCTCTTCCCCACCTGGATCACCATCAGCGGCACCTGCAACACGCGGGAGTACATCCTCAAGCGGGACGGTACGAACGTCGTCACCAACTCCGCCTGCACCGCCACCAGCGGCAGCTGGTACTCGCCGTACGACGGCGCCACCTGGACCGCCGCCTCCGACCTCGACATCGACCACCTGGTCCCGCTCGCCGAGGCCTGGGACTCGGGGGCGAGCGCCTGGACGACCGCGCAGCGGCAGGCCTTCGCCAACGACGTCACCCGCCCCCAGCTCCTCGCCGTCACGGACAATGTGAACCAGTCCAAGAGCGACCAGGACCCGGCCGAGTGGATGCCGTCGCTCACCTCGTACCGCTGCACCTACGTCCGCGCCTGGGTGCAGGTGAAGTACTACTACGGCCTCTCGGTCGACTCCGCCGAGAAGAGCGCGCTCACCGGCTATCTCGCGAGCTGCTGATCGACTCGTGACCGCAGGGCCCTCGCCACTCTCCGCCGTCGCTGCGTACCGTACGGGGCGACGGAGGAGAGTGATCGCGTGACCGCACTGCGGCTGGGCCCGCTGCTGAGATACGCCGACGGCTCGACGGCGACCGTCTGGGTCGAGGCGAGCCGCCCCTGCACCGCGCAGGTGCGCTGCGCGGACGGCGCCGGCGGCACCGCCCGCACCTTCCAGGTGGCGGGCCACCACTACGCCCTGGTCGAGGTGACCGGTCTGACCGCGGGCACGGCCACGACGTACGAGGTCCTCCTGGACGACACGCTCGTGTGGCCGCCGGCCGACTCCCGTTTCCCGCCTTCCGAGATCCGCACCCCGGCCGCGATCGACGCCGCGTTCGACGCCGAGGGCGGGGCGGGCGACCCGATCCGGGTGGCGTTCGGCTCCTGCCGCTGGGCCGCGCCGCCGGCCGGCGGACACGACCCGGTCGGCCCCGACGCCCTGGACAGCCTGGCCTCCCGTCTCGCCGCCGACCCGGCCGCAGAGCGGCCCGACGTCCTGCTGCTGCTGGGCGACCAGGTCTACGCCGACGAGGTCTCCGACGCGACGAAGGAGCGGATCGCCACGCGCCGCGGCCTCGCCGACCCGCCGGGCGCCGAGGTGGCGGACTTCGAGGAGTACACCTGGCTCTACTACGAGTCCTGGCTCGACCCCGAGGTCCGCTGGCTGCTGTCCACCGTGCCCAGCTGCATGGTCTTCGACGACCACGACGTGATCGACGACTGGAACACCTCCGCCTCCTGGCTCGCCGACATGCGGGACACCGCCTGGTGGCGCGAGCGGCTGCTGAGCGGCCTGATGTCGTACTGGGTGCACCAGCACCTCGGGAACCTGTCCCCCGCCGAGCTGGCCGCCGACCCGCTCTACGCCGCCGTGCGCGAGGCCCCCGACGCCACCGACGAGCTGCGCGCCTTCGCCTCGCGCGCCGACGCGGACCCGGCGGCGGCGCGCTGGAGCTACCGGCGCGACTTCGGCCGCGTGCGGCTGCTGATGGTGGACAGCAGGGCGGCGCGGGTCCTCGACGAGGACGGGCGTTCCATGCTCCACCCCGCCGAGCAGGCCTGGCTGCGCGAACAGGCCCTCGACGACCGGGGCTCCGTCGACCACCTGCTGATCGGCACCTCGCTGCCCTGGCTGCTGCCGCACCTGGTGCACGACGCCGAGGAGTGGGACGCGGCCCTGTGCCGGGGCGAGCGCGGGGCACGCTGGGCCCGCACCGGGGAGAAGATACGGCGGGGCGCGGACCTGGAGCACTGGGCGGCCTTCCCCAGGTCCTTCGCGGCGCTGGCGGAGCTGATCGCCGAGGTGGGGTCCGGGGCGGACGCACCGGCGAGCGTGCTGGTGCTCTCCGGGGACGTGCACCACGCGTATCTGGCCGAGCCGCACTGGCACGAGGGGCCCGGGCCCGACGCGCGGGTCCTCCAGCTCACCTGCTCCCCCGTCCACAACTCCGTCCCGGCGTACATCCGGTGGGGCTTCCGCTTCGGCTGGAGCGCCGCCGCCCGGGCACTCGGCCGGCGGCTGCGCCGGCACGGCCGCTGCCCCCGGCCGCCGGTCGGCTGGCGCAGGACGGGCGGTCCCTGGTTCGGCAACCAGCTCATGTTCCTGACCCTGCGCGGCCGTTCGGCCCGGCTGCGCCTGGAGCAGGCGCAGCCGGACGGGACGCTGCGGAAGGCCGAGGAGGCCGACCTGACCCGGTGACGGCCGACCGTGCGGTCAGCCGCCCGACGGGTCGGTCGGCCGCTCGGCGGGTCTGCTGCGGGGTGGGTCGGCGGCTCGGTGGGCCGGTCGCCCGGTGAGCCGGCCACCCGGTGAGCCGGCTGCCGGGTGGGTCGTCGGCTCGGTGGGTCGGCCGCTCGGTGGGCCGTCGGTGCGTCGGACGCCGGGCGGGGCGGCCGCTCGGTGAGTTGGCCGCTCGGTGGGGGCGGTCGGCCGTTCCGTCGTCCCGTTGCCGGCGTGGTTCCGGTCACTCCTTCCGCGCGGACCCGGTGGCGTGAGCCGCCGCCCGCGCGGCAATCGGTGAGGTCGCACCAGGTACGCGGGCCCGGGCCCGACCGGAGCGTGCCCCTGAGCCATGGCTAGAAGTTGAACTTGCAAGCATCGGTTAGGTCCGCCTAACGTGAGTCGCTCATTCGGTACCGCCGCCCCCACCGCCCGGTCCTTCCCCCGTTCCGGGACCGGTCAGACCGACACCGAAGGAGCACCCCCCACCATGTCCGCTCGCCTCAACACCGCACAGCCGTACGCGGTCGGCCTCTTCCGCATCGTCGTAGGCCTGCTCTTCGCCTGCCACGGCGCGGCCTCGCTCTTCGGCGTCCTCGGCGGCGCCGCGGGCACCGACGGCGGCACGCTCGACGCCGGCGCCTGGCCCGGCTGGTACGCGGCCGTGATCCAGCTGGTCTGCGGCACCCTGGTGCTGCTCGGCCTCGGCACCCGGGCCGCCGCGTTCCTGGCCTCGGGTTCCATGGCGTACGCCTACTTCGACGTGCACCAGTCCGGCGCGCTGTGGCCGATCCAGAACGGCGGTGAGGCCTCGGCGATGTTCTGCTGGGCCTTCCTGCTGCTGGTGTTCACCGGTTCCGGAGCCCTGGGCCTGGACCGCCTGTTCGCCGGCCGTGCCGTCACCGGGCGCGAGTCCGCGGCACGGGATTCCGCGGAGCGGGAGGCCGCGGTCTCCGCCTGACGCGGCTCCGTACGACACCGCAGTCCGTGGTCCGCGATCCGCGGTCGTCCGGGCGCCCCGGCGCCCGGACGACCGCGGATCGCGCGCTCTGCGGCAGGCCCGCACCGGCGTGAACGTCTAGTACCGAACACATGAGCCCCCCGTGAATCCCCTGTCACACCGCGGGCGTACGCTGTATGGCTGTCATTGGCCGCACCTGCCGCTCCCCCGCGACACAGCGGCACGGTCGGCCGTCACGGGGGAGACACGGGGAGTCAGTGGTGTTCGAAAGCGTGGGTGCCTTGCTCGGCAGCCCATGGATCTACGTGGTGGTGGGCCTGTCGGTCCTCCTCGACGTGTTCCTGCCGGTGCTGCCCAGCGGTGTGCTCGTCATCACCGCGGCCACGGCCGCGGCGGCGGGCTCGGGCGCCGCGACCGGCCAGGTCCCGCACAACGTGCCGGACATCATGGTCCTGATCCTCTCCGCGGCGACCGCCTCGGTGCTGGGCGACCTGGTGGCCTACCGGCTGGCGTGGCGCGGCGGTGAGCGCCTGGACCGGGCGATCTCCCGCTCCCGCCGGCTGACGAGGGCGCAGGAACGTCTCGGCGAGGCGCTGGCCCGGGGCGGCGGTGCCCTGGTCGTGCTGGCCCGCTTCGCGCCCGCGGGCCGTTCCGTGGTCTCCCTGATCGCGGGCGCCGCCCATCGGCGTCCCCGCGACTTCCTCCCCTGGTCCGCGCTGGCGGGTCTGGCGTGGGCGGGCTACAGCGCCGCGCTCGGCTACTACGGCGCCCACTGGCTGGGCACGACCTGGCTGGCGACGGGCGTGTCGCTCCTCGCGCTGTTCGGCGCGGGCGCCGCGGCGGCCTACGTCATGCGCCCGCGCCCGGCGACCTGACCCAAACGCCCCACGGCACACCGCCCCACCCCGCGGCCACGGCGCACCCACCGGCCGGCGCGCACCGGCCGCACCGACGCCGGACAGCGGGCGTCCGTCACCTACGCACTGCCGCCGCGAACGGCGACGTAGCCAGGACGGTGCCCGGCGGACGGCCGCACGCCGCGCGGGCGTACGCCGGGCCGTCCCGGCCCCGGCCACCGGGTGCACCCCGACCGGCCCCGGCGGCACCCCGGCCCGGCGAGCCCGCCGTCCGCGGACGGCGCACGTCCGGCATCGGTGCGCCGCCGCCGTGACCGGCGGCACGCACGGGACGGCGCGCGGCGCACGTCCGTCACGCCGCGGACGCGGCACGGAGCACTCCCCGGGGCGGGCGCGCCGATGCCCGGTGGCCGGGACCGGTCAGGTGTGGGCCGGTGCCGTGGCGCGGGCGGAACCGCGGACCTCCAGGCCGTCCAGCAGGTCCGCCGTGGCCGCGGCGATGGCGTCGACCGCCCGCTCGAACACCTCCCGGTTGTGCTCGGCCGGCGCCCGGAAGCCGGACACCTTGCGGACGTACTGAAGGGCCGCGGCGCGCATCTCCTCCTCCGTGGCCTCCTCGGGCTGGGCGGGGGGACGCAGGGTCTTGATACTCCGGCACATGCACTCCAGTCTGCCCCGTCAGCCCGCCCCTTCGCCATGATCGGACTGCTCCGCGACGGCCCCGGCGGATCCGGGACCGAGATCCACGTACCAGTCGTTCGATCTGATCGGGTGGCCCTTGGGGTACTCGAAGTCGACCTGTCCGAGCAGCGTGAACCCCGCCTTGCGGCACACCCCGTCGGACGCGGCGTGCCCGACCTTCGGGAACGCGTGCAGAGCCCGGTGGCCTCCGTCGGCGGCCACGCGTGCGACGACCTCGACGAGCGCCCGGGCCGCCGCCGCGGCGAGCCCCCTGCCCTGGAACTCGGGCAGGATGCCCCACCCGGTCTCCCACACCCGCGCGCCCCGCCACTCGCGCTCCCAGTAGCCGATCGAGCCCACGGTCTCCCCCGTGCCCGCGAGCGTGACGCGGTACATGCACCCGGCGAACGGCCCGATGTAGCGCCGATGCCGGTCGAGGAGCTGCTCCTCGCTCTCCGGGCCTCCCAACTGCTCCGTCATCTCCGGGCTGTTGGTCCGCCGCAGCAGCCAGAGGTCGTCCTGCGCCCAGGGCACCAACCGCACCTGTTCCACGTCCCGTCCGTCCATGCGGGCACCCTAGGGCGTGGGTCCGACATCATGGGTTCCCGGCGGGCTGTGCGACGCTGCGAGGAGGAACAGGAACAGGTCGGCGCGGGCCCGGCGGAGCCCCGGTCGCGCGCCCGAGCCCCACCCTCCGCGGGTGGGGAGTGGAGGCGAGAAACGTGATCGGTCCCGCGCCCGGCACGGTCGGCGCACGTCCCGTCCTCGCCTACGACGGGGACTGCGGCTTCTGCCAGTCGTCCGTCGACCGCATCCGCGGCCTCGCCGCGCCGACGCTGGACGCGGTGCCGTGGCAGTTCCTGCCCGTCGAGACGACCGCGCCGCATCTCGGCCGGCTGGACCGGGAGATCCTGCTCCTGCGCGGTGACACGGTGCTCGCGGGCGGGTCCGACGCGCTGGGCCGCTGGCTGGGAACCTCTCCGTCCGCCGTCTACCGCACGCTGGGCGCCGTCCTGCGGCTGCCGGGTGTGCGGCTGTGCGCGGGCGTCGTCTACCGCTGGGTGTCCCGCAACCGGCACCGCCTGCCCGGCGCCACGGCCGCGTGCGCGGTACCGCCGCGCCGCGACTGAGACCCCGCCTCCTTCCGGCCCGCACGAACCGAACACGAGTTCACCCGAACACCCCGAAGGAGCTCGCTACTCAAATTCGAACAGGCGTACCATTGCGGGGTGGCTACGACCTACGACTTTCCCAGCGACCTGCGCGCCGGTCAGGAGGAGCTGCATCAGGTCAGGGCCGAGCTGTCGGCCCTGCTGAAGCGGCTGCCCTGGTCGGTCGAGCCCTTGGACGGCTTCAGCGACGACGCGGGCTGGCGGAAGACCGAACGCCCCGCGTCACCCGGCTGGACGGCCGACGAGCAGGCCGAGGTGGAGAAGCTCCGCAGACGGGAGCACGAGCTCGCGGTGTTCGTCACCTGCCACCGCTTCTGGGCGGAGGTCTCGGCCCCGGACCGGGTCGAGGCCCGGATGAGCCTGAAGCACACCCACGGCACCCCGCCGGAGGAGGCCGACCGGACCCCGTCCGCACAGGCCACCGAATGACCGAAGAGGCAGGCAGGCGGAAGGGCGCACGGGCGGAGAGGCGGCCGACCGGAGGGGCGGTCAACGGACCGGGCGAGATCCACCCGTGGGTGCCCTTGTTGCTCACGAAAGGGTGATATCTCCCGATCGTCTGCAACCGGGCCGCTCCCGCGTCGGTCGCACACCGGACAGGACGCAGTCGATCCCCCGGGGGCGCACATGAGCCAGCAGTACCCGCCGCACCAGCCGCAGGAGCCCGGTCGGGGAGGCCACCGACCGCCGGCCGGTTTCCCGCCACCGCCGAGGAAGCGGAACACCGGCAAGGTCATCGGCTTCGGGTGCGCCGGTGTCCTCGCTCTGTTCGTCGTGATCGGCGTCGTCACCGCGGTCACCGGCACCGGCGGCGACGGTGGCGACCGGGCCGGCCGGCCCGCCGACCCGACGCGGACGGCCTCCTCCCCCGCGGGCGGGAAGCCCACCGCCGCGGACGAGCCGGACGAAGCCACGAAGAGCGGGGCGGCCGGGGAGAAGGAACCGGCGAAGAAGAAGGCCGTCACCTTCAAGGTGTGGGGCACCGCGCCCGCCGGCGCCCTCGGCCCGCTCGACATCACCTACGGGTCCGACAGCGACAACCGCAAGGGGAACTTCCGCGACGGCACGTTCGAGGCCACCCTGCCCCTGGACGGCGACGCGCTGTACTACACCGTGACGGCCCAGTTGCAGGGCTCGGGGGACATCAACTGCTCGGTCACGGTCGGCGGCCACACCGAGAAGGCCCATGCGTCCGGCGGCTACAACATCTGCCACGCGCAGGCCAACGCCGGGCTGCTCGGCGGCTGGGACTGACGGCCCGCCGGCCCGATGGTCCGGACATGACGGCGGCC
This sequence comes from Streptomyces asoensis, assembly GCF_016860545.1. Taxonomy (NCBI): domain Bacteria; kingdom Bacillati; phylum Actinomycetota; class Actinomycetes; order Kitasatosporales; family Streptomycetaceae; genus Streptomyces; species Streptomyces asoensis. The sequence goes on from NZ_BNEB01000001.1 coordinate 407,242, forward strand.
CCCCGGGTTCTCCCGGGAGGCCGCCGACCGATCCTGGTGGGCGCGGACGGTTTCGAACCGCCGACATCCTGCTTGTAAGGCAGGCGCTCTACCCCTGAGCTACGCACCCCGGACGAGTCGACAGCCTACATTGCCCGGGGCCGTGCGCCGCAAACCCGTATCGGGGGTTAGCCCCACCCCGGATCCGGGAGCGGACCGGATCGTCCGGCGCCCGGCGGCTCCCTAGTGTCGACGGGACAACGCCAGGCAGCCCAGGGGGAGATCACCATGGCCCGTACGACCCTTTCCGCCCGCGCGGTACTCGTCACCGGGGTCGTCGTGGCCCTCGCCGCCGGTGCGACCGGCTGCGGCGCCTCCGCGGCCGACGACGACCACCCCGACCACCGCTCGTTCGCCCTCACCGGCCGCACGCTCACCATCGACTCCGACGACTCGGCGCTGGAGATCGTCGCCTCGGACACGGCGAATTCGGGGACGGTCGACGTCACCCGCTGGTGGCAGGGGTCGGTCACCATAGGCAAGAAGCCGAAGGTCAGCTGGACGATGAAGGACGACCGGCTCGTGCTGCGGCTGCGGTGCTCCGGCCTCGTCGCCGACTGCTCCGCCAGGCACCGCGTGGTGGTGCCCCGCGGTGTCGCCGTGAAGGTCGGCAGCGACGACGGCAGCGTCCGCGCGCAGGGCTTCCGGGACGCGCTGAGCGTGCGCACCCAGGACGGCTCCGTGCACGTCACCGACTCCAGCGGACCCCTGGAGCTGCGCAGCGACGACGGCAGCGTCCGCGCCGAGGTCTCCTCGCGCACCGTGCGGGCGCACACCCAGGACGGCTCGGTGCGCCTCACCCTGGACGCCGTACCGGACCGGGTGGAGTCGGTCAGCGACGACGGGTCCGTGACGATCGCGCTGCCCCGGGCGACCTACCGGGTGACCACCAGGACCGACGACGGCGGAGTGGACGTGTCCGTGCCCCGGGACGAGTCCAGCGCCCATGTGGTGAACGCCCGTACCGCCGACGGCAAAGTCACCGTGCGGAACGCGAACTGACCGACCCGTGTGTTCGTTCATCAACCGGTGGGAGAATGACACCGGCAGGGTGGATCACAGCACGGGAGAGGGATGTGACGGCGACACCAGCGCAGCCGAACTCGCCGTTGGTGCCGCGTGCACGACGCAGGCCGCCCCGTCACGCGCCGGGGAGCGCCCTCCGCGACACCCTGGCCCTCGTCGCCCTGCCCCTCGTGGTCCCGCTCGTGCTGCCCGGCGCCTTCGCGGGCGGCGGCACACGGCGCTGGTTCGGCGGACGCGCGGAGGGGCAGCGGGCCGAGGCCCAGGCGGCGAAGGACGCGGCGGCGGCCGCGTTCTACGAGCTGGACACCGCCCAGCGGGACCTGCGGATCTCGATCGAGACGATCACGGCGGTGGACGACTCGCCGGCCGCCCGGCGCGCGGTCTCCGACTTCGAGGCCGTCGGCCGGCGCATCGACGAGGCCAGCAGCCGGTACATCGAGGCCGTCGACGCCCATGACCTCGACCGGGACGACCTGGAGGCCGCCACGGCCGCCCGGGCGCGCACCGAGCTGACCCGCGCCAAGGAGGAACTGGACCGCGTCAAGCAGGAGCTGGACCGGTTCGCGAGCGGGCTGGGCCCGCTGCTCGGCAAGGCGGAGACGCAGCTGGCGCGCCTCGCACCGGCCGTGGAGCGGGCCCGTCAGGCGCTGCGGGGCGCCTCGGACGCGCTGGACGCGGTGCGGGCGGGCGGACTGCGGGCGGACGACCTCGCGGCGCGGCTGGCGGCGCTCGCGCCCGAGCTGACCAAACTGAACCAGGGCGCGGGACAGCACGGCGTGCCGCACACGCTCCAGCGGGCGGAGCAGGTGGCGCGGGAGGCCGAGGCGGTGCGGGCGGAGGCCGGGCGGCTGCCGGAGCGGGCCGCCGAGATCGACCACCGGCTCGTGTCGCTGCGGACCCGGGCCCAGGCCCTCACGACGCGTTCGGAGCAGGTGGAGCCGGTCCTGAGCGAGCTGCGCCGGCGGTTCTCCGCGGCCTGCTGGCAGGATCTCCAGCACGTTCCCGACCAGGCCGGGGAGAACGTCCGGCAGGCGGAGGCCAAGCTCGCGCAGGCGCGGAGCGCGCGGGAGGAGCAGCGCTGGCCGGACGCCACCGCGCTGCTGTCGACGGCGCGGGCGCTGCTGAACACCACGGACGAGGCGGTCTCCGCCGCCGGTGACCGCCTGACCAGGCTGAACGCCGTGCAGAAGGATCCGCAGGCGGAGATCGACCGGACCAGGTTCGCGATCCGGGACGCCCAGCGGCTGGCCATGGCGGGGCGGACGACCCCTGATCCCCGGCACGCGCGCCCGCTGGACGACTCGGTGGCCCGGCTGGAGCGGGCGATCGCCTCGCTGGAGGGCCGGCACCCCGACTACTGGCACTTCCTGACCGAGACGGAGGCGGTCCGCCGCTCGGTGGCGGACGTGGTGGCCGGGATCCGCGAGGAGCGCGGCAGCGGGCGCTGACATTGCCCGATCCGCCCGGCGGGCGGATATTGAAGGTACGTACGGCCTCCGTCGGCGCGTCCACTCCAAGGGAGGCGGAGATGGCCACTCACGCACTGCACGGCCGGTCCAGGCGTCGGATCGACTTCGACGAGCACCTGCCGGTCGATCACCGCCTGAACCTGGTCTACCGGATCGGAGCCGGGCTGATGGGCCTGGGTCTGATCGTCTTCGGGATCTTCGGCATCATCGACAGGATCGGATTCTTCGACACCGGCGGCGATCAGGTGTGGAGCATGAACACCAACGGCGCGCTGAGCTGGCTGTCGGTCGCCGTCGGACTGCTGCTGCTCGTGGGCATGGTGATCGGCGGGAACTTCGCGTCGACGCTGAACATGGCCCTCGGTGCGCTGTTCGTCCTCAGCGGCTTCGTGAACATGGCGCTGCTGGACACCGACTACAACTTCCTGGCCTTCGAGATCCAGAACTGCATGCTCAGCTTCGTGATCGGCATCCTGCTGCTCGTCTTCGGGATGTACGGCAGGGTCGGATCGGCCCTGCCGCACGACAACCCCTACTGGCGGGCCCGCCACCCCGAACTGGCGGAGGAACGGGACCGTCAGCTGGAGCGGGGGGAGGATCACCCCGCCTGAGTCACCGGACCGGTCAGGTGCGGTAGGCGTAGAAGTACGCCGTCGGGTACGACGAGACGAGGCTCGCCACCGACCGGCGCAGGGTGTTGTTCGAGTGGTACGTCACGTACGGCACGCCGCCGCTCTTGGCCGTGACGATCATCGTGTGGTCCTTGGACCCGTCGCGGTCGAAGTCCATCTGGAGGACGTCGCCGACCTCCAGCTGGTAGACGTTGGCGAGCGCGGTGGTCCGCTTGGAGTTCTGCGCGAACCAGGACCACTCGTTGACGCCGACGAACGAGTCCGACTGGATGTCGGCGTTGCCGAACCACTTCGTGTAGTCGTACACGTAGCCGGGCACGTGCTTCCAGCCGCCGGCCTTGAGGGACTGGCTGACGAAGTTGGTGCAGTCGCCGCCCGCGGTGTGGTTGTTGAAGTCCGGATAGTCCTTGTTGTAGACGTTCCAGTACTTCTCGGCGTAGGCCGCCATCGCCTTGTAGTCGTAGGCGGTGCCGGTCTTGGGGACGGCGACCGGGTTGCGGGTGGTCGCCGCGCGCGCCGCGTTGGGCATGGTGTCGTCGGCGGTGGTGGTCGCCGTCTTGACCGGGACCGGCTTGGTCAGCGCGTTCACCGCGAGACCGCCCTGGTCGGTGTCCTTGATGGTGGTGAGCTGCCAGTTGCCCTGCCGGTCGGCCTTGAACGTCAGCTCGTGCTTGGCCTGGAACCCGGTGGTCTTGGGCGCGTCGCCGCGCGACTGCGCGTAGGTCAGGGTCGTGGTCTCGGTGACCGCTGCCTTCGCCGTACGGCCGGTCACCCGCGTCGCGTCGAGGGTGACGGTCGTGGTGGCCTTGTTGTACTTCTCGCCGGCCTTCGCCAGCTTGTCCTTGCGGGCGCCCAGCGTGGACAGGGCGCTGTCCTCGGTGCGGGCCGTGCCGGAGGACAGCTTGACGTCACCGGAGAAGCCGTCGGTCAGCGGCTTCGACCGGTCGCCCTGCTTGCCCGTGACCAGGGCGTCGGTGCGGTCGGTGAAGACCGCGTCCGCGAGCCGCTGGAAGGTGGCCTTGGTCTTCGCGTCCACCGTCGGGTCGTTGACGACCGCGGCACCGGCGGACCAGTTGGGCAGCAGCGCCACTCCGGCGACGACCGAGGTGGCGGCTGCGCCGAGTATCGCCGCGCGACGGCGCGTCGGCTTCAATTTCCTTGACTTCACTGATGTTTCCCCTCTTGCCCCGGCGGACGGGTGCCGGGAAGGGCATCTTTGCATGGCGTGTGCAGCTCATGTGAAGAGGGTTGCGGTTGAGGTTTGGTTACTACTTGACGACCGTCGACCAGTCCGGGTTCTGGGCGGGGTCGAGGCTGCGCAGCCTCTCCAGCGTCGCGGGCGACTGCACGTCCATCCAGTCGGCCATCTCCTTGAACGACACGCACTTGACGTCCTTTTTGGTGCAGACGTTCTCGATGACCTGGTCGACTGCCTTCATGTAGATACCGCCGTTCCACTCCTCGAAGTGGTTGCCGATGAAGAGCGGGGCGCGGCTGCCGTAGTACACGCGGTTGAACCCGGCCATGTAGGAGTCGAGGGTCTGCTGCTCCCACTCGGGGTACTTGGCGGGGTCGCCGTCGGGCTGGCCGTCGGACTGGTTGGCGAGGAAGTTGAAGTCCATGGACAGGGACTGGACGTCGCCGTTGGGGAGGGCCTGGAGCGGGAAGTCCCACAGGCCGTCCTTCTTCGTCGGCCAGATCTGGAAGCCGCCCGGGTTGGACGCGTCGTAGCGCCAGCCGTAGCTCTTGGCCGCCTTCAGGAGGTTCGCCTGGCCCTCCAGGCAGGGGGCCCGGCCGCCGGTGACCTCCTTCTTGAAGTCGAAGGGCAGCGGGGGGATGTCCTTGTAGCCGGTGTTGGTCTTCCAGTTCTCCACGAACTCGAAGAACTGGTCGATCTCGCTCTTCCACTCGTCGACGCTCCAGAAGCCGCCGCCCTTGGCCCCGCAGAAGTGGCCGTTGAAGTGGGTGCCGATCTCGTTGCCCTCCTTCCACGCCTCGCCGAGCTGCTCCAGGGTGGTGCGGATGTGCTCGTCGGTGGGGAAGCTGATCGCGGCCGACCCCACGGGGTGCTGCGGCGGGGAGTAGAGGTCCTTCTTGCTCTTGGGCAGCAGGTAGATGCCGGTGAGGAAGAAGGTCATGTTGGCGTTGTACTTCTCGCCGAGCTCGCGGTAGTGCTCGAAGAGGCCGTCGTCGCCCTGGAGGGCGCCGTCCCAGGACAGGACGACGAACTGGGGCGGCTTCTCACCGGGCTTGAGCGGGACCGGCTTCAACTGCCCGGTCTGCGGTCCGGTGTACGAGGTGGAGCCGTCCCCCAGGACGTGGGTCTTGCCGTCCCACGGCGGCTCCTTGGTCGCCGACGCCTTCTTGCTGTCCCCCGAGGAAGCGGTCGGCTGGGTGTTGGTGGAGCGGTTGAGCACCAGGTAACCGGCCACCAGGGACGCGACGACGAGGAGCGCCGCCAGCGTCAGGAACCCCGGGTGTGCGGCGGCGGGGCGGCGCGTAGCTGCCGGGGCTTTGCGGCGGCGGCCCGACGGTGACTTCATGTGCGGATCATTCTCCGGATTCTGGGGACGCGGGTGCCCGGGTCGGTGGTCAGCCGAGCGGGCGCATGGCACCTGACCAGATGCCGTAGGGGACGCTGCCGGTCTTGCCGGCGAGGCCCTTCAGTGGAAGCGGTTCGAGGCTCTTGGTGAGGTCGATGCGGTAGACGACGACCGCCGTGGACACGGCCCTGGCCGTGCCGATGTACCAGGCTGCGGTGTCGTCCGTGGTGGTGCCGGCCTTTCCGGCCACCCGGCCCAGTGAGCCGGAGCGGACCGCCTGGCCCTGCGAGGAGGGGACGTCGTCGGGGTGGGCGGTGCTGAAGGAGTCCGCGAGCGCGGAGTTGACCTCCTCGGCGACGTCGGCGCCGAAGGCGCGGGTGGTGTCCGGGGCCTCCAGGGCGAGCTTGGTGCCGTTCCTGCTGATCAGGCGCACGGAGTACGGCTCGGTGTGCTTGCCGCCCGCCGCGAAGGTGGAGTAGCCGCTCGCCATGCGGATCGCGCTGGGCGTGGAGCTGCCGGTGGACAGGGCGGGCACCTGGGCCCCGAAGCTGGAGGGCAGCAGCCCGGACTTCTCGGCGGTGGAGCGCACGACGTCCAGGCCGGTGTCCATGCCGAGCTGCATGAACGGCGTGTTCACCGACAGTTCCAGTGCGCGGTGCAGGGAGATCTGCCCGTACGACCTGCCGCCGTCGTTCTCGGCGGCCGCCTTCCTGCCGTTGCGGTCCCAGTACGGGCCCTCGGGCGTCGTCACGGGCACCAGGTTGTCGCCGTCGTACAGCGTCTGGCCGGTGACCTTCTCGGTGTCGCCCTCGCGGGTCTTGTGGACGCCGTGCTCCAGTCCGGCCGCGAACACGAAGGGCTGGAAGGCCGAGCCGGCGGGCACGGTGGTGGCGTTGGACTCGTTGTAGCCCTGCGTACGGTGGTCCGGGCCGCCGTAGACGGCGAGGATCCGCCCGTCGGAGGCCACGGAGGAGGCGCCGTAGTGGGCGCTCGCGGCACCCTTGGGATCGTCCTTCTGCGCCTTCTTGCGGGCCTTGGTCACGGCGTCGGTGAGCTGGGCCTCGCGCTTCTTGTCGAAGGTCGTGTAGATCTGGTAGCCGCCGAGGTCGAAGTCCTTGTCGGAGATGTTGCCGGCCTTCTTGGCGTACTGGGAGGCGAGTTCCACGAGGTAGTCGCTCTGCTCACCGGTGTCGTACAGCGGGTTGGACTTGAGCGGCTCGGGGAACTTCGTGTACTTGGCGCGCTCGGCGCGGGAGAGCTTGCCGATGTCGACCATGCGGTCCAGGGTCCAGGACCAGCGTTCGACGGCCCGGGCGCGGTTGGCGGGGTTCAGGGTCGGGTCGTAGAGGCCGGCGCCCTTGAGCAGGGAGGCGAGGAACGCCGCCTCGCTGGCGTTGAGCTCGCCGACGTCCTTGCCGTAGTAGGCCTGGGCGGCGCGCTGGATGCCGTAGGTACCGCGGCCGAACCAGCTGGTGTTGAGGTAGCCCTCGAGGATGTCGTCCTTGCTCATCTGGTTGTCGAGCTTGAGGGCGATCATGGCTTCGGTGAACTTGCGGCTGACCGTCTGGTTCTGGTTCAAGTAGACGTTCTTGACGTACTGCTGGGTGATCGTGGAGCCGCCCTGGGTGTCGCCCTGGCCGATCGTGCGGAACAGGGCGCGGCTGATGCCCTTGAGGGAGATGCCGGGGTCGCTGTAGAAGCTGGCGTTCTCGGCGGCGAGCACCGCCCAGCGGACGTCCTCGGGGATGTCCTTCAGCGGCATCGCCTGCCGCTGCACCCAGCCGGTGCGGGCCATCGGCGTGCCGTCGGCCCAGAAGTACACGTTGTCCTGCTGGGTGGCGTACGAGTTGATGTTGTCCGGGATGTCGGTGGCCGCGTAGGCGACGACCAGGAGCATGCTGCTGAGCCCGATGGAGCACAGGAAGCCGCCGAGCCACTGCCGCCAGGAGGGTATCCAGCGCCGCCAGTCGGTACGGCCGGGCCGCGGGTACTGCGGGCGGAGTTTGCGCGCGTACGGCGTGACACGAGCCACATAGGGGGTGAGGGCGGCGAGGAGCGGGGCGAGCCGAGGTCCCAGAACAGTTGATATTCGGTCAAATACAGAAGGACGCGGAGCTTTTCGTCGATTCTTTGACGAACGCGCTTTCTTTTCGCCTGCGGCGTCACCTTCGGACACATCTGGCAGATCGGGTATGTCCGACACCCGCAGCTGCATGGTCTCGTCCGCCCTGAAAGAGGCAGGGACCTTCAACTGCATGGTCTCGTCCGGCCGCTGGGGCTCCTCCCCCTGCCCCGCCTGGGTCACGACGCGTCTCCCTCCGCACTCCGTATTGCTCGCAGGCAGACGTACAGACTTACGAGGGCCTGACATGGTTGCCGTTGACGCGGCCGCAAACCTTGAACCCTCCCGACCTCGGGGTTCAACACGGCGCTCTCAAATTACCAGCGCCCTTCGCAAATTCTCCACATAAGAAATCGACAGAAGTGAACAGAGGTGAAACTGCTGACATCCGCTCCGAGCATAGGGGCTTAGTCTGACGTCATGCCTCGCTACGAGTACCGCTGCCGGACCTGCGGCGACACCTTCGAACTGAGCCGCCCGATGGCGCAGTCCGCCGACCCCGCCGACTGTCCCGCGGGACACGGCGACACAGTGAAGCTTCTCTCCGCCGTGGCCGTGGGCGGGACGAAGTCCGCCCCCGCGCCCGGAGCGGGCGGCGGGTGCTGCGGCGGCGGCTGCTGCGGCTGACCCCGCCGGCCGCGCCCGGTCAGGAGTTCTTCAGGAACTCCCGCAGGATGCGCTCGCCGGCCAGCACACCGCGCTCCGGCAGGGCGGTGATCTGCGGAGCCGTCCAGGCCGCGTCGGCCAGCTCGCCGTGTCCGGGGCGCCAGCCCCGGTCAGCCGCCAGCAGCAGGTCGGCGTCGAGCAGCGAGTCGCCCGCCGCCAGCGTCAGATCGGCGCCGGTACGGCGGGCCACCTCGCGCACGGCCGCGCTCTTGGTCAGCGGCTTCGGCACGGCGTAGATCTTGCGGCCCTGGAGCGACACGGTCCAGCCGCGGTTCTCCGCCCAGGCGGCGAGCTCCTTCACCCACTCCTCGGGCAGCAGCTCGCGCTCCACGACGAGATAGGCGAACAGGTCCTCGGCCACCCGCTGCTTGCGCAGCCAGAACGGGTCCGCCGTCTTCGCCAGGTACTCCTGCACCTCAGCTAGCGGCGCGCACTCGTCGGCCAGCCGGGCCTGCACGCCCGCGTGCCACTCCTGGTCGGTCGCCCCGTCGACGAGGAGGTGACCGCCGTTGGCACAGATCGCGTACTTCGGCGCCGGGCCCGGCAGGTTGATGCGCTGGTACTGCTTGCGGGTGCGGGTGGTCGTCGGTACGAACACCGCCCGGTCGCCCAGGTCCGTCAGCAACTGCGCCGAGGTCTCCGTCATGAACGACAGCGGCCTCGCCTCGTGCACCTCGACGCACAGCAGCCGGGGCGCCCGCGCGTCCGGCATGGTCAGCGCCAGGGCGGCCGCCGAGTAGATCAGCGTACGGTCGAGATCGCTCGCCACCACGACCGGCATCAGACCGTCACCGCCTTGCCGTCGGCGCCGGTCGCGCCCCGGGTGAACTTCGGGTGGATCAGCCCCACACACGTGTACGGCAGGTCGTCGACCTCCTCGACGGGCACCCCGCGCTGTCCGGCCAGGAGCCGTACGTGGTCCAGGTCGGCGCCCGCCCCGGCCCGCGCGAGGATCTTCCACGGCACCCGGCGCAGCAGCACCCGGGTGGTCTCGCCGACCCCCGGCTTGACCAGGTTCACGTCGTGGATGCCGTACTCCTCGCTGATCCGCTCGACGGCGGCCCAGCCCTCCCAGCTCGGCGTGCGGTCACTGGCGAGCAGCTCCTTCACCGCACCCCCGACGGCGTCCGCCACCTCGGGGAAACGGGCGGCGACGGCGTCCAGGAAGGCCACCGAGACGTCCGTGCCGGCGAGCTCGCGGTAGAACTTGGCGCCGTGGAAGTCGTCCGGCCCGACCAGGTCGGCCCGCAGCACGGTCCGCGAGATGAGCCCCGACACGGTCGAGTTCAGGCACGCGGAGGGGATGAGGAAGTCGTCGCGGGTGCCGTACGTCCGTACGCACGAGCCCGGGTCGGCCAGCACCGCGATCTCCGCGTCGAAGCCGGCCGCACCGCCGCCCGCCTCGAACTCCTCGATCGCCACCGCCAGTTCCCGGGTGATCGCGCCCTTGCCGGTCCAGCCGTCCACGAAGACGACGTCACGCGGGTCGTGGTGGGCGGCCAGCCAGCGCAGCGCGTTGGCGTCGATGCCCCGGCCGCGCACGATCGACACGGCGTAGTGCGGCAGGTCGAGGCCGTGCCGGAACTGCGCCCAGCGCCGCATCAGGACGCCGACGGGGGTGCCGGCCCGGGCCAGCGAGACGAGGACGGGCCGCGGGGAACGCTCGGCGATCACCGTCTCCGTGACGACGCCCACGGCCTGCGCGAGGCGCGCGGCGGACGTCTCGAGGGCCGCCTGGAACAGCTCCTGGTACTGCTCGCTGGGCTGGTACTCGACCGGCAGCGACTCGGCGTAGTGCGCGCCACCGCTCTGGATGGCCTCCTCGCGCTCCTCGGTCGGCGCCTCCAGCGTCACGTCCGAGAGGTCCTGGAGCAGCCAGCCGACCTCCTCGGGCGGGTACGAGGAGAAGGCCGGTCCACGGAGGGGCTCGGGCAGCATGGCGGGTCTCTCTTCCGACAGGGCGGCCGCGTACAGCGGCTCGGGGACGTACGACGGCACGACCGCCAGCACGACGTGCGGGGTGTGGGCGGCGAGCTGGGCCAGGAGGCCGTCGGGAGCGTGCAGCTCCGGGGTGTCGGCCACCGAGTCCACGACGGCGACGACGGCGTCGAAGCCACCGCCCGCGACGTTGTAGGCATAGCGCTCGCCGGGGCCGTCCGCCGGGTCGTCGTGCGCGGGGAAGACGATGCGGCTGCGTATCGCGTAGCCGGGGTCGTCGACCGCGAGGACGGGAGAGCGGGTGGTGGTCGAGTAGCGCACCTCGGCGGCCACGACCTGCTCCAGCTCGCGGGCCAGCCGGAGCGGGGCGTACATCAGCTCCTCGAAACCGAGCACGAGGACGCGGCGGGCGTCCTCGGGTACGGCCTCGGCGAGGCGGGCGGTCATGGCGGGGAGCGCGGTCTCCAGCCGGGCCCGGTGCCTGGGCGTGAACCCGTGCCGGCCGCCGTCCGGCAGCCCGCGGGGCCAGTGCAGGTCCACGCGGGTCGCATGGCCTCGGGGGCGCGTCTGCCCGGCAGGGTCGTCGTCCGGGTGCGGGTCCGTCGTGGCGTGTCGCGCAGTTCCCCGCGCCCCTGGCGAGATGGCCCGCATGTCGTCAGGGCCGTGCGGAACAGCGCCCTGAAGGGGCGCGGGGAACTGCGCGACCGGCCCCGACGGCGCCGCGGACGGCCGATCACCGCTCGCGGCAGCCTCGGCCTCGTACCGGGCGACCAGTTCCTGGCCCTTCTCCAGCACCCCCTCCGGGAGGAGGACAGTGCCGGAGGCGGCCGTGACGAGGTCCACGCGCGCGCCGATCTCGCGGGCGAACTCCTCCAGCCGGCCCGCGTCGGCCGCCGACCGCATGTCGACCAGCGCGACCACGACGTACCGGTCCCGCGGATACCGCTCGTGCAGCGCCCGGACGGTGTTCAGGACCGTGTTGCCGGTCGAGAACTCGTCGTCGACCAGGACCAGCGGCCCGGACCCGACCAGCAGCGCCGGGTCCTCGGGCAGGAGGAGGTGGGAGGTGGCGTGCGAGTGGGACTCCTCGAAGCCGCCCGCCTGGGCGACCCCGGCCACCGGACGGCGGGTGGAGTGCAGACACGGGGCGGCGCCGAGGCCGTCGGCGACCGAGTGGCCGAGGCCGGTGGCGGTCTCCGCGTATCCGAGGACGACCGCCCCGGCCGCCTCCTCGGCGCCGAGCAGCTCACGCACCCGCCGCCCGAGGGCGACACCCTGGCCGTGCACCACGGAGGGCGACTGCGGGACGTGCTTGCCCAGGACGTTCGAGACCAGCAGATGGGCCCGCTTGGGGTTGCGGCGCAGGGCCAGCCCCACCAGGTCCGTCAGCGTGTCGTCGCCCACGATCTCGACCCCGAGCCGCTCGGCGACCCAGGTCCCGGACCATATGCCGTCGTCCCCGTTGTTCACTGCGTTGTTCATGCGTCCCTTGTGAGTGAGGTGGTGATTCAGCCGGGAATGCCGGCGGCGAGCAGGTCGACGAAGCTGACGTCCTCGTGCGCGACACCGAAGACCTCGGCGCGGAGCATGGTGCGCTCGGCCCAGGCGCGGTGCGGCTTCACCTCGTTCATCTTGTTCGTGTACTGCGACCGCAGGACACCGCCGCCGCCGCGTTCCGGCCGCAGGATGTCCGCCGCGTCGCTGTACTCCTCGTGACTGACGACGGACAGTGCGTGCACCGCCGGCACGTGCGAGGGGTGGATGCAGGTCTTGCCCAGCAGGCCGTTGGCGTGATCCAGGGAGATCTCGCGCAGCAGCCCGTCCATCGCGTGCTCGATCAGTTTCTCGCGGAGTTCGACGGCCTGTCCTTCCAGGAAGGGGCTGTGCCGCAACATCGGCTTGAACATGCGCTCGGGGACGCGGAAGTACTCCCAGACCGGTCCGGTCACCGTGAAGCCGGTGCCGTCGGCCCGGCCCAGCATGTTGACCACGTCGGCGATCACCGAGGCGACGATCTGGACGTCGTAGGCGGTCATGTCGGGCGCCCTGCGCAGGCCGTACGAGGAGCAGAAGTCGGTCACGCCGAGGCGCAGCGCGAGGACCCGGCTGCGGTACTTGTCGACGGCGCGGGCGATGCCCTCCAGGGCGTCCACCCGAGACTCGCGGTACATCAGCTCGGGCGTCTCCAGGACGGGCATGCCGAACAGCCGCCGCCCGCTCGCCGTCTCGGCGCCCGCCAGCGCCTCCAGGAAGGGGATGCCCCGCTCCTCGGTGAACTTCGGGAACACGAAGCCGCTCAGCAGCGCGGTGTCGTCGCCGAGACGCCGGACCAGGTCGGGGATCTGCTCGGGCGTGCGGACCCGGATGAAGAGCAGCGGCGGCTCCACGCCCTGCGTGTCCCGGCGCCCGGCCAGGTCGGAGAACTGCCGGACCAGGTTCTCCTCGCCGGCCTCGACGTCCTCGTCGCCGATGGAGTCCTCCAGACAGAGCACCATCGACACCACGCCGCGCCCCGCCTGTTTGACGATGTCGTCCGCCAGCCGGGGCCTGGTGGCCGGGCTGTACAGGGTGGCGCCCAGGGCCGCGGCGAGCAGCCTGGCCGGGGAGTCCGTGTCGAAGAGACACGGCTCCCGGTGGAAGAGGCGCTGACGCACCTCAGGGGCGAGGTGCCCGAAATGACGCATAAATCTCCCCCGGGGTGCAGGTAAGTCTGTGGATTCGGCATGAGGTGGCCGGTAATAGTACGTAGGGATCCATGTCCGAGGTTCCCACCCGGCATGAATTTCAGGTAACTCACGGATGAGACCTGCCGTGTACCCCGCGTTGTCGTGAGCAGGCCCGAGAAGGCAGGATGACCGCATGACGCACGCGATGCTGAAGGGGTCGAACGTCCCGCTGAAGGCCACCACGGTGCGCGCCGTGCTGCGCTGGACCCCCGGGCAGGGGGTCCCGGACGTCGACGCCTCGGCGCTGCTCCTCGGTCTCGACGGCCGTGTGCGCTCCGACGAGGACTTCGTCTTCTACAACCAGCCCCGGCACCCCTCCGGGAAGGTGTGGCGGCTCGGCAAGAAGCGGGTCGCCGAGGGCCTCACGGACACCATCCAGACGGACCTGTCCGGTGTCGAGTCCGGCGTCGGCCAGATTCTGCTGGTCGCTTCGGCGGACGGCACGACGTTCGACCGCGTACGTTCCCTCACCATCGCGCTGTACGACGCGGCGGCCGACGGTGAGCCCCTGGCCACCTTCGACATCCGGCCGGAGACCGGTGAGGAGACGGCCCTGATCTGCGGCGAGCTGTACCGGCGCGGCGAGGGCTGGAAGTTCCGGGCGCTGGGCGAGGGCTACTCCAACGGCCTCAAGGGCCTGGCCACCGACTTCGGCATCTCGGTCGACGAGTCGGAGGAGGCCCCGGCCGCCGAGCCCGGCCCGGCCGCGCAGACGCCCAGCCTGTCCCAGCCGCTGCCTCCCGAGCAGCCGACGGCGGCCGTCCCGCAGCAGCCGCAGCCGCAGCCGCAGCCGGCGTACGGGTATCCGGCCAGTCTGCCGACGTACGGCTACGGCTACCCGGACGGGACCTTCCGGCTGCCTCCGCAGGGGCCGCAGTTCGTCGGCCGGTGAGCCGTCGGGTGAGCCCCCGGGCGCGCGGGTCCCAGGCGCGCAGGTGTCACTTGTCGGCCTTCGTCTTGTAGCCCCTGCCCCACTGGAGTCCCCACCCGTACAGGCGGTCGAGCTCCGCCTGGAACCCGTAGACGAACCGCACCTCGCGCCGGACCATGAGTTCGTCCTTCACGTTCTCGATCATCACCACCGCGCAGGAGCGGGCCTGGGGGTGCCGTTCGTCGAGGCCGATCTCGATGCGCGGCCCGTTGCTCGGGTACAGCGTGACGATCGCGTGGGTCCGGTCGAACGCCGGCGTCTGGTCGTAGATGTAGACGAAGACGAGCAGCCGCTTGATCTGCTCCCGGTGGTCGAGGTTGACGTACATCGTCTCGCCCGACGCGGAGCCGAACCGGTCGTCCCCGCTCAGCTTCACGTACGGCGGCGCGTTCACGTCCCCCAGCAGGCCGCCCAGGGGCTGCACGACCCCCTTCGTGCCGTCCGCCAGCTCGTACAGGCAGCCGAGGTCGAGGTCGACGTTGACCATGCTCTGGCTGTGCCCCACGACCTCCGGGGGACGCAGCGCCTTGAAGGGGTGCCTCAGCAGGCTCTCCCGCTGCGGTCCGCCGATGTCGGACGTCCGCATCCGCCAGGTCAGGTTGACGCGCAGGTTGCCGGTGGCGGCGCCCTGGCGGGTCAGGGAGACCTGGTGGTGCCGTTTGGTCAGCTCGATCGCGTTGGTGGCCGCGTTGCCCGAGTCGAAGTCGGTCGCGCGGCTGCCCAGTAGCCCGTCGAAGATGCCCATTCCCGCCCCCACGTCCACTGATGAAAGACCGGCGGGGCGGCCGGCGGAGGACTCGTCCTCACCGGCCGCCCCGACCAGAGCGTTCCTCGCTCAGAAGGTGATCACACCCCGGACGAGACCTCAGTCTTGTCGTCCGAGGCCGTCGCTTTTCCCTCGGCCTCGGCCAGTGCCCGGTTGCGGCGGACCGAGGACCAGAAGGACCAGGCGATCAGGACGACGCCCACGAGGCCGGTGATGACCTCGTTGATCTGGTACTGGATGGTGACCATGAGGATCACGGCGAGGGCGCCGATCGCGTAGTGCGCGCCGTGCTCGAGGTAGACGTAGTCGTCGAGGGTGCCCTGGCGGACCAGGTACACGGTCAGCGACCGGACGTACATGGCGCCGACACCGAGGCCGAGGGCCATCAGGACGATGTCGTTGGTGATGGCGAAGGCGCCGATCACACCGTCGAAGGAGAACGACGCGTCGAGGACCTCGAGGTACAGGAACATGAAGAACGCGGCCTGGCCGGCCAGGACGACGGGCGAGCGCTTCTTGCCGGTGCGCGCCGCCTCTTCCTCCTCCTCGTGCTCGCGCTCCTCCTCTTCCTCGAGCTTGTCCTCGAAGTAGCCGGAGAGACCACCGACGACCATGTACGTGATCAGGCCGGCGATCCCGGAGATCAGGACCGTCTGCGCCTTGTCGACGTGCGCGCCGCCGTGCTGGTGGGCGTGGGTGGCGAAGGTGAAGGAGGTGATCAGCAGGACGATCAGCGCGATGCAGACCGACAGCATGTCGACCTTGCCGAGCTTGGCGAGCGGCCGCTCGATCCAGCGCAGCCACTGGATGTCCCGGTCCTCGAAGATGAAGTCAAGGAAGATCATCAGCAGGAACATGCCGCCGAAGGCGGCGATCGACGGGTGGGCGTCGGTGACGAGCTGCTGGTACTTGTCCTTGTCGTTGAGCGCGAGGTCGACCGCGTCGATCGGGCCGATCTTGGCGCTGATCGCGACGATGACCACGGGAAAGACCAGCCGCATGCCGAAGACGGCGATCAGCACGCCGATCGTGAGGAAGATCTTCTGCCAGAAGGCGTTCATCTTCTTCAGGATCCCGGCGTTGACCACCGCGTTGTCGAACGACAGCGAGATCTCCAGGACGCAGAGGATCGCCACGATGCCGAGAGCCTCCCACCCCCCGTAGAAACCCGCTGCGACCAGGCCGAGCGCGGTGATCGCGAACGACCAGCCGAAGGTTTTCAGAAGCACTGGCTACCCAATCGTGTAATTGGGGGTCCCCCCAGACGGAGTCTGGGGGCGGGTCTCCCCCGCGCCGTACTCGGCTTTACGAAACGTTGACTCCGAAGTCTAGAGCGATGCCCCGCAGTCCCGACGCGTACCCCTGCCCCACGGCCCTGAACTTCCATTCGCCCTGGTACCGGTAGAGCTCGCCGAAGATCATCGCGGTCTCCGTGCTCGCGTCCTCGCTCAGGTCGTAGCGGGCGAGTTCCTGGCCGTCGGCCTGGTTGACGACCCGGATGAAGGCGTTGGCGACCTGCCCGAAGGTCTGGCCCCGCTCGTCGGCCATGTGGATCGAGACCGGAAAGACGATCTTGTCGCACTGCGGCGGCACCTTGGAGAGGTCCACCAGGAGCGACTCGTCGTCGCCCTCGCCCTCTCCGGTGAGGTTGTCGCCGGTGTGCTCCACGGAGCCGTCCGGGCTCTTGAGCTGGTTGTAGAAGACGAACCACTCGTCCCCCATGACGCGTCCGCTGTTGCACAGCAGCGCGCTGGCGTCCAGGTCGAAGGGGGCTCCGGTGGTGGAGCGCGCGTCCCAGCCGAGTCCGACCATCACCTGAGTGAGGTTCGGCGCGGCCTTGGACAGGGAGACATTGCCTCCCTTGGCGAGCGTGACGCCCATGATTGCTGGTCCTCCCCTAGGTGGTGCTCAGGTGCTGCTTCTCCGTTGTCCTGCGCGTCCGGCGCCGACCGTAAACGGTGCGGCGCCGGACGGACGGACGTTCAGGTGACGCCGGTCGTGCTGGTGGCTCAGACGTTGACGCCGAAGTCCTGCGCGATACCGCGCAGGCCCGACGCGTAGCCCTGGCCGATGGCGCGGAACTTCCACTCCGCACCGTGCCGGTACAGCTCGCCGAAGACCATCGCGGTCTCGGTCGACGCGTCCTCGCTCAGGTCGTACCGGGCGATCTCGGCGCCGCCGGCCTGGTTCACGACGCGGATGAACGCGTTGCGGACCTGTCCGAAGGACTGCTGGCGGTTCTCCGCGTCGTAGATCGACACGGGGAAGACGATCTTCTCGATGTCGGCCGGGACGGCGGCGAGGTTGACCTTGATCGCCTCGTCGTCGCCCTCGCCCTCACCGGTGGTGTTGTCACCGGTGTGCTCGACCGAGCCGTCGGGGCTCTTGAGGTTGTTGAAGAAGACGAAGTTCGCATCGCTGCCGACCTTGCCCGAGCTGTCCAGCAGCAGCGCGCTGGCGTCCAGGTCGAAGTCGGTGCCGGTCGTGGTGCGGACGTCCCACCCCAGACCGACGATGACCGCGGTCAGGCCCGGGGCCTCCTTGGTCAGCGATACGTTGCCGCCCTTGCTGAGGCTGACTCCCACGAATCCTCCATTGGTGTTCCGGGGCAGGGAGCCCCTGGTGCGTCGGATATCGGATCAACGTGTCGATCCTAGTGACGGGTTCCCGCCCCACGCAGGCCCTGACACCCAAGAATCACAGGGTGTCGAGCGCGGCGACGTACTCGCCGAGGTCGCGGGCGTCCGGCAGCGCGTTGACGACCGTCCAGCGCACCACGCCCTCCTTGTCGATGACGAAGGTGCCGCGCACCGCGCAGCCCTTGTCCTCGGCGAAGACCCCGTAGGCGCGGCTGACCTCGCCGTGCGGCCAGAAGTCGCTGAGCAGCGGGTACTCCAGGCCCTCCTGCTCGGCGAAGACGCGCAGGGTGTGGATGGAGTCGTTGGAGACGGCGAGCACCTGGGTGTCGCGGTCGGCGAACTTCGGGAGGTTGTCGCGCACCTCGCACAGTTCACCGGTGCACACACCGGTGAAGGCGAAGGGGTAGAAGAGCAGGACGACGTTCTTGGGGTTCTCGCCCCCACGGAAGTCGGAGAGTCGCACGGCACGGCCGTGGTTGTCCTTGAGCTCGAAGTCGGGGGCCTTGTCGCCGACCTGGATCGCCATCGCCTGCATGTCCCTTCGGTGGGCTGTCCGGGTGAGGACACCACCCTACGCAGCGGTCGCCGAAGGCCGCCGGACGGACCTGCCCCCCAGGGGCCGGCCCGTCCGGCGTCACAGCACTTCAGTCACTTCTCGGACGTCACTCCCTGGACGTCACTTCTTGGACTTCGCGGCCTTGGGCGTCACCAGCCGGCTGCCGCTCCAGTCCTTGCCCACGCTGACGCTCTTGCTGGCCGACAGACCCGCAGTCGTCGAGGCTTCGGAGATGTCGCTGGGCTCCACGTATCCCGTCCGGCCGGTCTTCGGCGTCAGGAGGAGGATCGACCCGCCTTCTTCGATGTACGTGGTGGCGTCCACCAGCGCATCCGTCAGGTCTCCGTCATCGTCGCGGAACCAGAGCACTACGGCGTCGGCGACGTCGTCGTAGTCCTCGTCCACCAGATCGCTGCCGATGACTTCCTCAATGGACTCGCGGAGCTCCTGGTCGACGTCGTCGTCGTAGCCGATCTCCTGGACCACCTGCTCGGGCTGGAAACCCAGCCTGACGGCAGGGCCGGTCCGCTCCTCCGCGTGGTCCGCGGTCGCGCTCACGGGTTGCCTCCTGATCATGATTCGGGAATAACTGAGCCACGCGCGTGCGCGAAGCATTGGCCGTAGTCCACACGGGCGGGACGGATCGCGCAAGTACCCGGCGGTTCGGACCGCCGAAACGGTGACGATCCTGGCCGTGTCGACGCAACTCCAGGCACGCGATTCGGACGGACGGTGACGTACACCACACCTATCTGCCCTGTTTGCGTATTTGAGAACCACCCAAGGGTACGAGATTCGAACGGGTGCCGGTTACCTCGGGGTAGAGATGACGTTTGCGGCGCCTAGGTACACGATGGGGGCGGTACAGGCACTGGAGAGTAGGCCGGACGCCCCAGGGGGCGCCCGCGAGACGGCCCGCGAGAGAGCAGCACAGCCCCACAGTCCCGCACAGCACCGCACAGTCCCATACAGCCCTCTGACAGGTAAGGAACAGCGTGGCTTCCGGATCCGATCGCAACCCGATCATCATTGGCGGCCTTCCGAGTCAGGTTCCTGACTTCGATCCCGAGGAAACCCAGGAGTGGCTCGACTCCCTCGACGCCGCGATCGACGAGCGCGGCCGGGAGCGGGCCCGCTATCTGATGCTCCGGCTGATCGAACGGGCCCGCGAGAAGCGCGTGGCCGTGCCCGAGATGCGCAGCACGGACTACGTCAACACCATCCCCACCCGGGCCGAGCCCTTCTTCCCCGGCAACGAGGAGATCGAGCGCCGGATCCTCAACGCGACCCGCTGGAACGCGGCCGTGATGGTCTCCAGGGCCCAGCGCCCGGGCATCGGCGTCGGCGGCCACATCGCGACCTTCGCCTCCTCCGCGTCCCTCTACGACGTCGGCTTCAACCACTTCTTCCGCGGCAAGGACGAGGGCGACGGCGGCGACCAGGTCTTCTTCCAGGGCCACGCCTCCCCCGGCATCTACGCGCGCGCGTTCCTGCTCGACCGGCTGAGCGAACAGAACCTGGACGCGTTCCGCCAGGAGAAGTCGAAGGCCCCGCACGGCCTGTCCTCGTACCCGCACCCGCGTCTGATGCCGGACTTCTGGGAGTTCCCGACCGTGTCGATGGGCCTCGGCCCGATCGGCGCGATCTACCAGGCGCGGATGAACCGCTACATGCACGCGCGCGGGATCGCCGACACCTCGAAGTCGCACGTGTGGGCGTTCCTCGGCGACGGCGAGATGGACGAGCCCGAGTCGCTCGGCCAGCTGACCATCGCCGCCCGCGAGGGCCTGGACAACCTGACCTTCGTCGTGAACTGCAACCTCCAGCGGCTGGACGGCCCGGTGCGCGGCAACGGCAAGGTCATCCAGGAGCTGGAGTCGGTCTTCCGGGGTGCCGGCTGGAACGTCATCAAGCTGATCTGGGACCGTTCCTGGGACCCGCTGCTCGCCCAGGACCGCGACGGCACGCTCGTCAACCGGATGAACACCACGCCGGACGGCCAGTTCCAGACGTACGCCACCGAGTCCGGCTCGTACATCCGCGAGCACTTCTTCGGCGACGACCACCGGCTGCGCGCGATGGTCGAGGGCATGACCGACGACCAGGTCCTGCACCTGGGCCGCGGCGGCCACGACCACCGGAAGATCTACGCGGCGTTCAAGGCGGCCGTGGAGCACACGGGCCAGCCGACGGTCATCCTCGCCAAGACGGTCAAGGGCTGGACGCTGGGGCCGAACTTCGAGGGCCGCAACGCCACGCACCAGATGAAGAAGCTGACGGTCTCCGACCTCAAGGGGTTCCGCGACCGGCTGCACCTGCCGATCTCCGACAAGGAGCTGGAGGGCGGCCTCCCGCCGTACTTCCACCCGGGCCGCGACTCGGAGGAGATCCAGTACATGCACGACCGCCGCAAGGGTCTCGGCGGTTACGTCCCGACGCGTGTCGTCCGTTCCGAGCCGCTCGCACTGCCGGACGACAAGACGTACGCGACCGTGAAGAAGGGGTCGGGGCAGCAGTCCATCGCCACGACCATGGCGTTCGTCCGGCTCCTCAAGGACCTCATGCGGGACAAGGAGATCGGTAAGCGGTTCGTGCTGATCGCGCCGGACGAGTACCGCACGTTCGGCATGGACTCGTTCTTCCCGAGTGCGAAGATCTACAACCCGCTCGGTCAGCAGTACGAGTCGGTCGACCGTGAGCTGCTGCTGGCGTACAAGGAGTCCCCGACCGGCCAGATGCTGCACGACGGCATCTCGGAGGCGGGCTGCACGGCGTCGCTGATCGCGGCCGGCTCGGCGTACGCCACCCACGGCGAGCCGCTGATCCCGGTCTACGTCTTCTACTCGATGTTCGGATTCCAGCGCACCGGCGACCAGTTCTGGCAGATGTCGGACCAGCTGGCGCGCGGATTCGTCCTGGGCGCGACCGCCGGACGGACGACACTGACCGGCGAGGGGCTCCAGCACGCGGACGGCCACTCGCAGCTGCTCGCCTCGACCAACCCGGGCTGTGTCGCCTACGACCCGGCGTTCGGCTTCGAGATCGCGCACATCGTGCAGGACGGCCTGCGCAGGATGTACGGCGGTTCCGCCGAACACCCGCACGGGGAGGACGTCTTCTACTACCTCACCGTCTACAACGAGCCGATCCAGCACCCGGCCGAGCCGGAGAACGTGGACGTCGAGGGCATCCTCAAGGGCATCCACCGCTTCAGCGAGGGCACCTCGGGGTCCGTCCCGGCGCAGATCCTCGCGTCCGGTGTGGCCGTCCCGTGGGCGGTCGAGGCGCAGCGGATCCTCGCCGAGGACTGGGACGTGCGGGCCGACGTGTGGTCGGCGACCTCCTGGAACGAGCTGCGGCGCGAGGCCGTCGAGGTCGAGCGGCACAACCTGCTGCACCCGGAGGAGGAGCAGCGGGTGCCGTACGTGACGCGCAAGCTCGCCGGGGCCGAGGGGCCGTTCGTGGCCGTCTCGGACTGGATGCGGTCGGTCCCGGACCAGATCGCGCGCTGGGTGCCGGGCACCTACCAGTCGCTGGGCGCGGACGGCTTCGGCTTCGCGGACACCCGCGGGGCGGCCCGCCGCTTCTTCCACATCGACGCCCAGTCGATCGTCGTGGGGGTGCTGACCGAGCTGGCGCGGGAGGGCAAGGTCGACCGCTCGCTGCTGAAGCAGGCCGTCGACCGGTACCAGCTGCTGGACGTGTCCGCGGCCGACCCGGGGGCGGCCGGCGGCGACGCGTAGCCGCTCCGCCGGGGGGCCGGTGAGTCTCCGAGGGCCGCGGAGGGCCGGTCGCCCGGTTCCCCGCGCCTGCGAGGGGGCTCACCGGCTCCTCGTTTCCCTACGATGCGGGCATGCGAGAACAGTCGGCGCAGGGCCGGTGGGAGCTGTGGACTCAACGGCCGTTGCTGGCCCTGGCCGTCGTGTTCGCCGTGGCCTACGCCGTCCCGATCGTGGACACGTCGGCCGACCGCGCGGTGACCGCCGTCTGCACCGGGGTCGAGTGGGCGGTGTGGGGGGCGTTCGCCGTGGACTACGCGGTCCGTCTCGCGCTCACGTCCGACCGGCGGCGGTTCGTGCGCACCCACTGGCTGGACCTGTGCGCGGTGGTCCTGCCGATGGTGCAGCAGCTCAAGCTCCTGCGGCTGGTCTCCACGCTGCTGCTGGTGGGGCGGCGGGCGCGGATGGCGTCCCAGATCCGGATGACGACGTACGTGGTGGGGGCCGTCGTCGGACTGCTGATGTTCGGCTCGCTCGCCGTGTTGTCGGTGGAGCGCGAATCACCCGACGGGAACATCCGCACGCTGGGTGACGCGCTGTGGTGGTCGTTCACGACGATGACGACGGTCGGCTACGGGGACCACGCGCCGACCACCGGACTGGGCCGGCTCATCGCCGTCGGGCTGATGCTGTCGGGGATCGCGCTGCTGGGTGTGGTGACCGCGAACATCGCGGCGTGGTTCATCGCCCGGTTCGACAAGGACGACGTCGAGGAACGGGCCCAGACCGAGGCGATCCTGGCGCTGACGGACGAGGTCCGGGCGCTGCGCGCCGAGGTGGCCGCGCTGCGGGACCGGTCCCTGAGTCCGTGACCGCCCGCCTCCCGGCCGCTCTCGGGGGTTACAGCAGCCCGTAGCCCGTGCCGCTCGCTCCCGCCAGCCAGATGAGGGCCAGCAGGGTGTCGATGGCGCCGAGGGCGACGGCGACCAGGGCCGGGACCGGGCGGGAGCCCGCCCAGCTGCGGCCCATGGCCAGCCAGCCGCAGACGATCGCCGCGGGGCCGAGGACGATCCCCAGCGCGAAGAATCCGGCGACCGCGCAGACGAGGCCGACGATGCCGAGCGTCGCGCGATCCGGCCCTCCCCCAGTCTCGACTCCGCTCGACCGGGGGGACCCCCATCGTGACCCCATGCGGCCACGTGAGCGGGGGTACCTGCGCGTGCCGTTGCCGAAGCCGGCCATCGAACAACTCCCTCTGTTCCGGGGATGTGTTGTTGTTCGGGTACCCGCGACACGCGGAACATTGCCCGCAGTTGCCGGGCACTCGGCGCGCTGCCCCCCTCCGGCAGCGCGCCGTGGCCCTGACGGCCCTCCCATCCGGAAGGCTTGACCCAGTGTGACCTGTGCCGTGCTTCCGGGGCGAGGGCCTTTAGCGTTCTCACCCTGATAGGGGAAAATCGCCGAGGTTCCGTCAGATGTGACCGACGCCCGCGCCCGCTTCCGCGTTCACGCCCCGCTTGGTGAGCAGCGCGACGAACACCGCGACGACCGCGACCCCCGCGGCGACGAGCGAGGCGAGGCTCATGCCGGAGATGAACGTGTCGTGGGCGACGTCCGTGATCTTCGCGGCGATCTCCGGCGGAGTGCCCTTGGCGACCGGGGCCACACCGACCTGGACCGCTTCGGAGGCCTGGTCGAGCTGGGCCGGGGTGAGTGCGGGCAGGCCCGCGCCCTTCCAGTTGGCGGGCAGGTCGCCGTCGACCTTGGAGGCCATCACGGCGCCGAGCACCGCGGTACCGAGGCTGCCGCCGATCTGCATGGCCGCCTGCTGGAGGCCGCCCGCCACGCCCGACAGCTCCATGGGGGCGTTGCCGACGATGACCTCGGTCGCGCCGACCATGACCGGGGCGAGGCCGAAGCCGAGCAGGGCGAACCAGATCGACATGAGACCGCTGCTCGTGTCCGTCTCCAGCGTGGACATGCCGTACATGGCGATCGCGGTGGCGGCCATACCCCCGGCCAGCGGGATGCGCGGGCCGAGCTTGGTGATCGCGGCGCCCGCGAGCGGCGAGCCGACGATCATCATGCCGGTCAGCGGCAGGAGGTGCAGGCCCGCGTCGATCGGGCTCATGCCGTGCACGTTCTGGAGGTAGAACGTCACGAAGAACAGGCCGCCCATGAACGCGATCGCCATGAGGACCATGAGGACGACGCCGGCCGACAGCGGGACCGAACGGAACAGCGCCAGCGGGATGAGCGGCTCCGCGACCTTCGTCTCCCAGAAGGCGAAGGCGGCGAACAGCAGGGCCGAGCCGATCAGGAACGCCCAGGTCTTGCCGTCGGCCCAGCCCCAGGTCGGCGCCTTGATCAGGGCCCAGACCAGGCAGAACATCGCGCCCGAGAGCAGCACGATGCCGAGGATGTCGAAGGAGCGCGGGGCGTTCTCGGCGCGGTGGTCGCGCAGGATGAGCGCGCCCAGGACCAGGGCGAGGGCGCCGACCGGAACGTTGATGAAGAACACCGACTGCCAGTTGACGTGCTCGACGAGGACCCCGCCGAGGATCGGGCCGCCGGCGGTGGAGGCGCCGATGACCATGCCCCACAGGCCGATGGCCATGTTGAGCTTCTCGGCCGGGAAGGTCGCGCGCAGCAGACCGAGGGCCGCCGGCATCAGCAGCGCGCCGAACAGGCCCTGGAAGACCCGGAAGGTGACGACCAGCGCGATGCTGTCGGAGAGGCCGATCGCGCCGGAGGCGGCGGCGAAGCCGACGACGCCTATCAGGAACGTCTGGCGGTGGCCGAAGCGGTCACCGAGCTTGCCCGCGGTGATCAGGGAGACCGCGAGGGCGAGGAAGTAGGCGTTGGTGATCCACTGCACCTCGGCGAAGGTGGCGCCCAGGTCGCTGGCGATCGCCGGGTTGGCGATGGCCACGATGGTGCCGTCGAGGGCCACCATCATGACGCCGACGGCGACGGTGATGAGGGTGAACCACGGGTGGCCGCGCAGGCCCTTGGCGGGCGGCCCGTCCGACGGGTCTGCCGGTGCCTTGCCGCCCGGCCCCGTCGTGTCGACGGTGGTCTGACTGGTCATGCGTTCGAGGTTAGTGACAGCCGCTGACAATTGACAAACGACTTCATAAGTCGGTAACTGACACATCATGGAAACTCTGCGTGAGCGCAAGAAGCAGCGCACCCGGGACGCGCTGCTGCGCGCCGCCGTGGAGCTGTTCACCTCGCGCGGGTACGAGAGGACCACCGTCGACGAGATCGCCGACGCCGTCGGGGTCTCGCAGCGCACGTTCTTCCGCTATTTCGACGGCAAGGACGAGGCCGCGCTCGCCCTGGTGGAGATGACGGTGGCGCGGTTCGTCGAGGCGGTGCGCGAACGCCCGTCGCACGAGGCGCCGATGCAGGCCCTGCGCCAGGCCGTGCTGGACGGCTGGCACTCGATCAACGAGGTCGTGGAGTCCGTCGTCCCCGTGGAGCTGTATCTGCGCATGTACCGGGTGATCGAGTCGACGCCGGTGCTGCTCGCCGCGCACCTGCGGCGCTCGGTGGAGGTGGAGGAGGTCCTCGCGCGGGTGATCGCCGGGCGGGAGGGGCTCGACGTGGACGCCGACCCGCGGCCCCGGCTGGCGGTGGCCGTCTTCAGCGGGGTGATGCGGGTGACGGAACGGCAGTGGTCCACCGGCGCGGACTTCAGTCTCGCGGGGATCCGCGAGCTGACGTCGTCCTACCTGGACGGGGTCGGCCCGGCCCTGCTGGGAGACTGGCGCACGGCGTGAGGGCCGCGGGTCGTCACGGGGGCGCCCGGAGGAAGATCCGCGGATCCGCCGTCCGGCGTGGAGGCCTGAAGGCTGTTATGACCATTCACACGCCTGCTGAAACGTGATCCGCGTCACTTGGGTCACCCGAGACCCTCCCGTTCTCCTAGTGTGTCCTTTCAGTGACTTCCTTCGACACCTCCCCGCAGCTCAACGTCTGGCGCGCCCTGGCCGCCCTGGCCGTGGTGTTCGTGATGCTGGCCACGACCGGCTGGACCGCGGTGCGCCACCAGCGGGAGACCACTGCACTCCAGACCTCCCGCTCGGCATGGGAGCACGGCCGGCTCGGCGGCCACCTGCTGCCGGACCCCGGCTCGGCCCCCGCCCGGCTCGCCCGCTTCTTCGCCACGCTCACCACCGCGCAGCGCGCCGCCCTGGCGCACGACTACCCGCTCGCCGTCGGCAACATGAACGGCGCCCCGGTGGAACTGCGCTACCGCGCCAACCGCACGGCGCTGCTCCAGCAGACCCGGCTCGAGCGCGCCCGTATGCACGACAAGCGGCTCAGCGCCTCGGGACAGCAGCTCGCCGAACGCCGGCTCCAGCGCTACACGTCGATGAGCGCCGGCGACCGCCAGATCCTCGCCTTCGACCCCGACGGCTCCGGCCGGGTCGCCGAGGTGTTCGGCAGTCTGGACAAGGCCGAGCGGATCTCCGTCGTCGTCCCCGGCGTCGACACCGACCTGCTCACCTTCCAGCGCACGAACCGCAAGTACTCGGCGCCCGTCGGCATGGCCCAGGCCCTCTACGCGGCCGAGAACGAGGCGAGCCCCTCGACGCGCACGGCCGTCATCGCCTGGGCGGACTACACCTCGCCCGACGGCCTCGGCATCGACTCGGCCACCGCGATGCGCGCCGAGAACGGCGCCGTGCGGCTGAACGCCCTGCTGACCGCCCTGCCGGGCACCGCGCCCGTCTCGATGTTCTGCCACAGCTACGGCTCCGTGGTGTGCGGGGTCGCCGCGCACGCGATGCCGGACCGGGTGGCGGACATCGCGGTGGCCGGCAGCCCGGGGATGCGGGTGGAGAACGCGGCGCAGCTCGGCACCGACGCCCGGGTGTGGGCGATGCGGGACGCCGACGACTGGGTGCAGGACGTGCCGCACCTGGAGGTCGGCGGCCTGGGGCACGGCGAGGACCCGATGGCCCGGGTGTTCGGCGCGCGGGTGCTGTCCTCGCGGGAGGCGAAGGGGCACGGCGGCTACTTCGAACCGGGCACCGACAGCCTGCGCAACCTCGCCGAGATCGGCACTGGCGCGTACCACTCGGTGGAGTGCGCCGCCGACCATGTCGCCTGCACGGTGGGTTTGTCCGATACGCCCGAGGCCGGACGCGCGTAGAGACGCAGGAATTGCGGCGCGTGCGAGGAGGGGACGAAGAATGGGTGTCCCGCATACGATGAGCCGCATGGGTGACGTACTGGCCGGATTTCATGCCGCCTGGGAGTTCGAGTCCGATTCCGTCCTCATCCGTTACCAGCGGGGGCTGCGCACGCCGAAGCTGCTGTCGGCACTGGGGGAACGCCGGATCCCGCTGGCGGCGATCGGCCGGGTGACGCTGAGCGCCGGGCGACGCGGCACGGTCGTGCTGCGGGCGGAGCCGCGGCCGGGAGCCGACCCGCTGATGGAGGCGGCCGCGGGGCAGCTCAAGGAGGGGTGCGACCCGTACCGGCTGGTGCTGCCCGCCGAGCGGGAGACGCTCGCCGAGTACTACGCCGAGGAACTGCGCGAGCGGCTGACCCGATCGGGCCCCGCCGACCGGTTCCTCGTGGACGCGCCCGAGGCGCCGCTGTCGTTCAAGGCGTACGACGGGAAGGCCTCGTTCGACGGGCGCACGGTGCGCTTCCGCTGGTTCTGGACGGGCGCCTCGTCGGCGAAGTGGAAGGCCGGCGACCAGAGCTTCCCCGTGTCCGAGCTGAGCGGCGTCGAGTGGCGGTCGCCCGAGGTGTTCGAGGGCCATCTGCGGCTGCTGCGCGGCGAGGCGGAGCCCGTCCAGGCGGACCAGGACCCGGGGGCCGTCGTCTTCGGACTGGGGTACGGGCCGGTCCACGAGTCGCTGCCCTTCGCGGCGGCGGTCCTCGCGGCCGTCCGCGGACGCGGCGCCTCGGCGGCGGTACCGGCCCCGGCCGCCCCCGCGCCGCGCCGGGACCCCGCCGACATCGCCGAGCGGATCAGGCACCTCGGGGAACTGCACGTGGCCGGCCTGGTCACCGACGAGGAGTTCTCCGTCAAGAAGGCCGAACTGCTGGCCGAGCTGTAGCCCTCCGGCCGCGCGCACCGGGCGGCCGCGGCCCCCGGCCGGCCGCCGCCGTGGCCGACGCGCCCCGGTGATGGGCGCGCGGCGGGACGGAGATGCGTCCCGGCCCGGGGATGCGCCCGGCCCTGGAGTGCGCCCGGGCCCGGGGGACGTGCCCGGGCCCGGGGGCTGCCGTGCGGGGGTTCTGCCGTGCCGGGGGGGGTTACTCGCGGCCCGCGGAGGTGAACCTCATGTCCGGGTAGCGGTCGCCCGCCACCTTGCCCGCTATCGGCTCCAGCAGCGCCAGCTCCTCCTCCGTCAGGGCGAGGGCCACGGCCGCCGTGTTCTCCTCCACCCGGGAGGGCTTGCGGGTGCCCGGGATCGGCACCACGGGCAGACCGTGCGCGCGGGACCGCTGCTGGACCCAGGCCAGGGCGATCTGGCCGGGCGTCGCCCCGTGCGCCGCGGCGACCGCGCGGACCGGCTCCAGCAGGGCCGCGTTGGCGGCGGCGTTCCCACCGGTGAAACGGGGCTGCTGACGGCGGAAGTCGTCGGCGGTGAGGTCCTGGTCGGCGTCGGCGAAGGAACCGGTGAGGAAGCCCCGCCCGAGCGGCGAGTACGCCACCAGGGTCACGCCCAGTTCACGGGCGGCCGGGACCACCTGGTCCTCGATGTCCCGGCTGAACAGCGACCACTCCGACTGCACCGCGGCGATCGGGTGGACCTCCTGCGCCGCGCGCAGCTCGGAGGCGGTCACCTCGCTCAGGCCCAGCTGCTTGACCTTGCCCTCGCGGACCAGGTCGGCCATCACGCCGACGCTCTCCTCGATCGGCACGTTCACATCGCGCCGGTGCATGTAGTAGAGGTCGATGACGTCGACGTCCAGCCGCGCCAGGCTCGCGTCGACGGACTGCCGGATGTACGGCGCGTCGTTGCGGATGATCCGCCGCGTCGGGTCGTCCGGCGGGACCGCCAGGGCGAACTTGGTCGCGATCACGACCTCGTCGCGGTGGGCCCGGAAGAACGGGGACAGGAACCTCTCGTTCTCCCCCTCGCCGTACGCGTCCGCCGTGTCGTACAGCGTGACGCCGAGCTCCAGGGCGCGTTCCAGGGTGGCCCGGGACTCCTTCTCGTCCGCGGGGCCGTACGCGAAGCTCATGCCCATGCAGCCGAGGCCTTGGACGCCGACCTCGGGGCCGTTCTCGCCGAGTCGTGCCGTCGGGATCCTGGAGTCGGTCATCGGGCGGTCCTTTCCGCTTCGTCGTACCGGACGCCCGTCGCGTCCGCATAGAACGTGATCTTCCGGTCGAGCACGGCGAGGGTGTCCTCGAGCTCGGCGATCCGGGCCCGGACGTCCCGCCGGGTCTCCTCCAGGAGCTCGTACCGCTCGCGGAACGTGCTCTCCCCCTCCCGCACCAGCTCGGCGTACCGCACCATGTCGGCGACCGGCATACCGGTCAGCCGCAGCTTCCCGACGAGGTCGAGCCAGTCCAGGTCACGGTTGTTGTAGCGGCGCTGCCCGGTGTGCGAGCGGTCGATGTGGGACATCAGCCCGATCCGCTCGTACCAGCGCAGGGTGTGGGCGGTGAGGCCGGTGAAGGCGACGACCTCACTGATCGTGTAGCTGTCCTGCCCGTCCGGACGGGGGTGGCGCGGTGGTGGCGCGGCGCAGACATCCGGGCGGTCGGGGGTCTGTTCGATGGTCACGGGCGTGGTCTGCAACACCGTCATGGCCTCCACGCTATGGCGTTGGAGTGTGCTCCAAGCAAGCGGAATCGGTAAGAAAACCGGGGGACGCGGCTTGATCGCGCTGGTTAGCGTGCCGGGCATGAGTTCCGTACGCCGTGCCCTGCCCGAGGACGCCGCCGAAGTGCTGCGGCTGCGTCAAGTGATGATCGACTCGATGTCCCCGGTGGACTCCTCCACCGCGTGGCACGCCGAGTCGCTGCCCGCCCTGCGCGAGCGGCTGTCCGATCCGGACGGGGACTTCGCGGCCTTCGTGGTGGACCACCCGGAGCGGCCGGGGACGCTCGCCGCGCTCGTCGCCGGCACGGTCGAGTACCGGATCGGCCGGGCCGGCAACCCGAACGGGACCATCGGCTTCGTCTTCAGCGTCGCCACCGACCCGGACGCGCGCCGCCGCGGGTACGCGCGGGCCGGCATGGACGCCCTCCTGACGTGGTTCCGGGCCCGCGGCGCCGTACAGATCCAGCTCACCGCCTCCGCCGACGCCGCCCCGCTCTACGCCTCCCTGGGTTTCAGGCCGAAGCCGGACCCCTTGATGGAGCTGCTGCTGCGGGACGCATAGGCTCGGCCGCATGTCGCTCAAGAGCCTCGAGTCGATCGAGAACTGGCCGGTTCCCTCCGCCTCGGCGGGTGTCGTACGCGCCGACGGTACGGTCCTGGGCACCCACGGACCCGTCGGGCGGCGCTTCCCGCTGGCCTCGGTCACCAAGCCGCTCGCCGCGTACGCCGCCCTCGTCGCGTACGAGGAGGGGGCGATCGAGCTGGACGAGCCGGCCGGGCCGCCCGGGGCCACGGTCCGCCATCTCCTCGCGCACACCTCCGGCCTGGCCTTCGACGAGCATCGGGTGACGGCGTCGCCGGGCGAGCGGCGGCTGTACTCCAACGCCGGGTTCGAGCAGCTCGGCGACCATCTGGCGAAGGCCACGGAGATCCCGTTCGCGGAGTACCTGCGGCAGGCGGTGCTGGAGCCGCTCGGGATGACCGGCACCTCGCTGGAGGGCTCCCCGGCCAAGGACGGGGTGTCGACCGTGACGGACCTGCTGCGGTTCGCGGCGGAGGTGCAGGCGCCGCGACTGCTGGATCCGCGGACGGTGGCCGAGGCGATGACCGTGCAGTACCCGGGGACCAAGGGCGTCCTGCCGGGCTACGGCCACCACAACCCCAACGACTGGGGGCTCGGCTTCGAGATCCGTGACTCCAAGTCCCCGCACTGGACCGGGAGTTCGTCCTCGCCGCGGACCTTCGGCCACTTCGGGCAGTCCGGCACGTTCCTGTGGATCGATCCCGTGGCGGGCGTAGCGGCGGCCGCCCTGACGGACCGGGCGTTCGGACCCTGGGCCGTCGAGGCGTGGCCTCCGTTCACGGACGCGGTCCTGGCCGAGGTGCGGGGCTGAGGTCACGGAGGCGGGTCCGGCCGACCGGGGTACGGGCCGGGCGCACCGGCGCTAATCGGCCGCGGGCGTGAAGACCCACACCAGCAGCTCCGCGCCGGTGACCCCGACCGCCTCCACGTCCTTCGCGTCGGTGATGCGGGCCGCGTCCCCCGCCTCCAGCTCCTCGCCGTCGAGGCGCACGTCGCCGCGCACGACGTGCACGTAGACCCGGGGCGCGTCCGGCACCGCCGTGCGCTCCCCCGCGCGAAGCCGCCGTACGTGCAGCAGCGCGCCCGCCTCGGGGACGGCGTACGGGGTGGAGTCGGCGATGCCGCGGACGATCTCGTAGGACGGGTCGCCGCCGGGTTCGGCCGGCGCGAGCCACATCTGCACGAAGACCAGCGGCCCGTCGGCGTCGTTGCGTTCGACGTGCCGTACGCCGCCCGCCGCGCCGAGCCGCTGCACGTCCCCGGGGCGCACCAGGCTCTCGTGCCCCGCCGAGTCGCGGTGCGTGAGCTCGCCCTCGATCACCCAGGTGACGATCTCGGTGTGACTGTGGGGGTGCTCGTCGAAGCCGGCGCCGGGGGCGAGGCGCTCCTCGTTGCAGGCGATCAGCGGACCGAAGCGGAGGTTGTCCGGGTCGTAGTGCGGGCCGAAGGAGAAGGCGTGCCTGGTGTCGATCCCGGCCGCCGGGTCCCCGCCTCGGTAGCGCTCACCGGCGCGCCGTACGTCCATCACGCGTCCACGGTAGACCCGCCGCCGCGCCCGCGGTGACCGTGCGGCGGCAGCGCGCCCGCGCCTCCCGTGACCCGGCGGCGCACGCCCCCGTCCCGATAAGGCAGTCTTGTCCCGTGCCCGAACCCGAAACCAGTCACCCCGATCCCGCGGCGCACGCCGTCCACCCCCACCCCGCGACACTGAAGCGGCTGGAGAAGTCCTCCGGAAGTCTCGCCGCCCAGGCCATCGCGCGGATGGACGAGACACTGTCGTGGTACCGGGCGATGCCCCCGGAGAACCGTTCCTGGATCGGGCTGGTCGCCCAGGCGGGCATCGCCGCCTTCACCGAGTGGTTCCGGCGTCCGGACGCCCCGCAGGCCATCTCCACCGATGTGTTCGGCACCGCGCCGCGTGAGCTGACCCGGGCCATCACGCTGCGCCAGACCGTGGAGATGGTGCGGACCACGATCGAGGTCATGGAGTCCGCGATCGACGAGGTCGCGGCCCCCGGTGACGAGAACGTGCTGCGCGAGGCGCTGCTGGTGTACGCCCGGGAGATCGCCTTCGCCACCGCCCAGGTGTACGCCCAGGCCGCCGAGGCACGCGGCGCCTGGGACGCCCGGCTGGAGTCGCTCGTCGTGAACGCCGTGCTGAGCGGCGAGGCCGACGAGGGCGCGGTGAGCCGGGCCGCCGCGCTGGGCTGGAACGCGCCCGAGCACGTGTGCGTGGTCCTCGGGACCGCGCCGGACGGCGACTCGGAGCTGACCGTCGAGGCCATCCGGCGGGCCGCGCGGCACGCCAAGCTCCAGGTGCTCACCGGCGTGCTCGGTTCCCGCCTGGTCGTGATCGCCGGCGGCAGCGACAACCCGCTCGCCGTCGCCCGCTCGCTCATCGGGCCGTTCGCCGCGGGACCCGTGGTGGCCGGCCCCGTCGTGCCCGACCTGCTCGCCGCGACCCGGTCGGCACAGGCCGCCGCGGCCGGGCTCAAAGCGGGTTCCGCCTGGCAGGACGCGCCGCGGCCGGTGCTGGCGGACGATCTGCTTCCGGAGCGCGCCATCGCCGGTGATCCCGGTGCGCGCGAACAGTTGGTGGAGGAGATCTACAGACCGCTCGAGGAGGCGGGGTCCGCGCTCCTGGAGACGCTCGCCGTCTATCTCGAACAGGCGTCCAGCCTCGAGGGGGCCGCACGGATGCTCTTCGTTCATCCGAACACCGTGCGCTACCGGCTTCGACGTGTGACTGACGTCACCGGTTGGTCGCCCTCCGATGTACGCTCCGCGTTCACGCTCCGGATCGCACTGATCCTGGGGCGTCTGGTCGACGGAGATCCCCAGACCTAGTCTTTTGTCGGGGGTCCACAAAACCCCCTGCCGTTCTTCGTCCCTGTCCCCACGGGCGGCTTCGGCCGTCCACAAGAGAGAGTGTGAGAGTGCTCGTACTCGTCGCTCCCGGCCAGGGCGCCCAGACGCCCGGCTTCCTGACTCCCTGGCTCGAACTCCCCGGTGCCGCGGACCGCGTCGCCGCGTGGTCGGACGCCATCGGCCTGGACCTCGCCCACTACGGCACCCGGGCCGACGCGGACGAGATCCGTGACACCGCCGTGGCCCAGCCGCTGCTGGTGGCCGCCGGAATCCTGTCCGCGACGGCCCTCGGCGACGTCGCCCCCGGCGCCGTCGCCGGCCACAGCGTCGGCGAGTTCACCGCCGCCACCTTCGCCGGCGTCCTCGACGACACGGCCGCGCTGACCCTGGTCCGCACCCGTGGCCTGGCCATGGCCGACGCCGCCGCGATCACCGAGACCGGCATGTCCGCGCTGCTCGGCGGCGACCCCGACGTCTCCGTCGCGCATCTGGAGAAGCTGGGGCTGACCCCGGCGAACATCAACGGCGCGGGCCAGATCGTCGCCGCGGGCACGCTGGAGCAGCTCGCCGCGCTGAACGAGGACAAGCCCGAGGGGGTCCGCAAGGTCGTCCCGCTGAAGGTCGCCGGCGCCTTCCACACGCGTCACATGGCACCCGCCGTCGAGGCCCTCGCCAAGGCCGCCGCCGACCTCGCGCCGGCCGACCCGAAGGTCCGTTACGTCTCCAACCGCGACGGACAGGCCGTCGCCACCGGTGCCGAGATCCTGGAGCGCATGGTCGGCCAGGTCGCCAACCCCGTGCGCTGGGACCTGTGCATGGAGACCTTCAAGGAGCTCGGCGTGACCGCGCTCGTCGAGGTCTCCCCCGGCGGCACCCTGGTCGGCCTCGCCAAGCGCGCCCTGCCCGGTGTGAAGACGCTGGCGCTGAAGACCCCCGACGATCTCGACGCCGCTCGCGAGCTCATCGCCGAGCACGGCGTGGCCTAAGGAGCCCTGATGGCGAAGATCAAGCCCGCAAAGGGATCCCCGTACGCGCGCATCCTCGGGGTCGGCGGCTACCGTCCTGTCCGGGTCGTCCCCAACGACGTGATCCTGGAGACGATCGACTCCTCCGACGAGTGGATCCGCTCGCGCTCCGGCATCGAGACCCGGCACTGGGCGAACGACGAGGAGACCGTCGCCGCCATGTCGGTCGAGGCGTCCGGCAAGGCCATCGCCGACGCCGGCATCACCGCCGCGCAGATCGGCGCGGTGATCGTCTCGACCGTCTCGCACTTCAAGCAGACGCCGGCCGTGGCCACCGAGATCGCCGACAAGCTCGGCACGAACAAGGCGGCCGCCTTCGACATCTCGGCGGGCTGCGCGGGCTTCGGCTACGGCCTCACCCTGGCCAAGGGCATGGTCGTCGAAGGCTCCGCGGAGTACGTCCTGGTCATCGGTGTCGAGCGGCTGTCCGACCTGACCGACCTGGAGGACCGCGCGACGGCCTTCCTGTTCGGTGACGGCGCGGGCGCGGTCGTGGTCGGCCCCGCCACCGAGCCGGCGATCGGCCCGACGGTCTGGGGCTCCGAGGGCGACAAGTCGGAGACCATCAAGCAGACCGTGCCGTGGACGGACTACCGCGACGGCGAGGTCGCCAAGTTCCCCGCGATCACGCAGGAGGGCCAGGCGGTCTTCCGCTGGGCCGTCTTCGAGATGGCGAAGGTCGCCAAGGAGGCGCTGGACGCCGCCGGCATCACCGCCGAAGAACTCGACGTCTTCATCCCGCACCAGGCCAACGAGCGGATCATCGACTCGATGGTGAAGACTCTCAAGCTGCCGGAGTCCGTCACGGTCGCCCGTGACGTGCGCACCACCGGCAACACCTCGGCCGCCTCGATCCCGCTCGCGATGGAGCGGCTCCTGGCGACCGGCGAGGCGAAGAGCGGCGACACCGCGCTCGTCATCGGATTCGGGGCGGGTCTCGTCTACGCCGCCACTGTCGTTACCCTCCCCTAGGCACTCCGTGCCGGATCGACCGGTCCGGTGCGCAGAACCAATGCCACACCCTCTGGAATATCAAAGAAGGAGCGCCGACATGGCCGCCACTCAGGAAGAGATCGTCGCCGGTCTCGCAGACATCGTGAACGAGATCGCCGGCATCCCGGTTGAGGACGTCCAGCTGGACAAGTCCTTCACCGACGACCTGGACGTCGACTCGCTGTCCATGGTCGAGGTCGTCGTCGCCGCCGAGGAGCGCTTCGAGGTCAAGATCCCGGACGAGGACGTCAAGAACCTCAAGACCGTCGGCGACGCGACCGACTACATCCTCAAGAACCAGGCCTGATCTACCGATCCCCTGGGCTGAACTGCCCCGCCACCCGGCGGTGGCGCCGCTGAATCCTCGTAAACGTTGGAGAAAGAATCCGTGAGCCCGACCAATCGCACCGTGGTCGTCACCGGTATCGGCGCAACCACACCGCTGGGTGGCGACGCAGCCTCTACCTGGGAGGGTCTGATCGCCGGCAAGTCCGGCGTCAAGGTCCTGGAGCAGGAGTGGGCGGCCGACCAGGCCGTCCGCATCGCGGCCCCGGTCGCGGTGGAACCCCTCGAGGTCATCCCGCGGCCGCAGGCCCGCAAGCTGGACCGCTCGGCGCAGTTCGCGCTGATCGCGGCCCAGGAAGCCTGGAAGGACGCCGGTTTCACCGGCAAGGCCGGCACCGTCGCCCCGGACGCCGACGCGTCGGACGGCGGCCTCGGTGACGTCGACCCCGACCGGCTCGGCGCCGTCATCGCCTCCGGCATCGGTGGTGTGACCACCCTGCTCGACCAGTACGACGTGCTGAAGGAGAAGGGCGTCCGCCGCGTCTCCCCGCACACCGTGCCGATGCTGATGCCCAACAGCCCCTCCGCCAACGTGGGTCTGCTCGTGGGCGCCCGCGCGGGCGTGCACACGCCGGTGTCGGCGTGCGCGTCGGGCGCGGAGGCCATCGGCTACGCCATCGAGATGATCCGCACGGGCCGCGCCGACGTCGTCGTCGCCGGTGGTACGGAGGCGGCGATCCACCCGCTGCCCATCGCCGCGTTCGGCAACATGATGGCGATGTCCAAGAACAACGACGACCCGCAGGGCGCCTCGCGTCCCTACGACATCGCCCGCGACGGCTTCGTGATGGGCGAGGGCGCCGGCGTCATCGTCCTGGAGTCCGCCGAGCACGCCGCCCGGCGCGGCGCCCGGGTGTACGCGGAGGCGGTCGGCCAGGGCATCTCCTCCGACGCCCACGACATCGTGCAGCCGGAGCCCGAGGGCCGCGGCATCGCGCACGCCCTCCAGAACCTGCTGGACAGCACCGACCTGAACCCGGCCGAGATCGTGCACGTCAACGCGCACGCCACCTCGACGCCGGCCGGTGACGTGGCCGAACTGAAGGCGCTGCGCAAGGTCTTCGGCGACGACGCGGACCACTTCGCGGTCTCCGCGACCAAGTCGATGACCGGTCACCTGCTGGGCGGCGCGGGCGGCGTGGAGTCCGTCGCGACGATCCTGGCGCTGTACAACCGGGTCGCTCCGCCGACCATCAACGTCGAGAACCTCGACCCCGAGGCCGAGGCCGCGGCGGACATCGTCCGCGGCGAGGCGCGCAAGCTGCCCGTGGAGGGCCGTATCGCCGCCCTGAACGACTCGTTCGGGTTCGGCGGGCACAACGTGGTCCTGGCGTTCCGCACGGTCTGAGAAGCGCCGCTGCCGGTCCGTACGGCGATGGCCCGGCCCCTTCGGGGGGCCGGGCCATCGTCCGTTTCGCCGATCCGCCCGCGGGCGGGCTCACACCACCTGGTGGAGCCAGCGCACGGGGGCGCCCTCGCCCGCGTATCTGAACGGTTCCAGTTCGTCGTCCCACGGCTTGCCGAGGAGCTTGGAGAGTTCGGCCTCCAGGTCCGTCTCACCGCGCTGGCTGCGCACCAGGGCCGCGCGCAGCCGGTCCTCGGGGATCAGGATGTCGCCGTGGATGCCCGTGACGGCGTGGAAGATGCCGAGGTCGGGGGTGCAGCTGTAGCGCTCGCCCTCGGCGGTGGCGCAGGGCTCGGCGGTCACCTCGAAGCGCAGCAGGTGCCAGCCGCGCAGCGCGGAGGCGAGTTTGGACGCGGTGCCGGGCTCGCCCTTCCAGGAGAACTCCGAGCGCCAGGTGCCGGGCGCGGCGGGCTGCCGGATCCAGTCGAGGTTGACGCGCGTGCCGAGCACCCCCGCGACCGCCCACTCGACGTGCGGGCACATCGCGCGCGGCGCGGAGTGCACGTACAGAACTCCACGTGTCGTCACCGGGACCTCCGGGCAGAGCGGGACAGTCTTGCAGGCTGGCATGGCGGCGGCGGCAGGCAGCCGTGCTGATGGCGAGGCTACCGTGCGGCGGCGCAAGGAGTGTGACGTACCGTCGGTCCCGGTGCCCCCGAACCTCCGCCATTCACCCGGCAGGACGCCTGTACCGGCGTGGGGCGTTCCATCTTGTGGGTGTGATTCGCCGGGAACTCCCGCGCGTTGTCATAGCGGGGCGTCGTTCGAGGAGCGAGGGGAACACCAGCGGATGCGGAAACGGAACCGGCACGTGCGAGCCGTGCTCGCGGGCACGACGGCGGCCGTCCTGGGCCTGGCCGGCTGTGACGCGCTGGGGGGCGGCGGCCCGGAGGGGTCCTCGGCCGGCCCCGCCCGGGGGGCCAAGCCGTCACCGGCCCCGCTGTGGGACTCCAGTCCCTCCTCGGTGGCGGCGGTGGGCGACTCGATCACGCGCGGCTTCGACGCGTGTACGGTGCTCGCGGACTGCCCCGAGGTGTCCTGGGCGACCGGCAGCAGCGCGGAGGTGAACAGCCTCGCGGTGCGGCTGCTGGGCGCGGCGAAGGCCCGCACGCACAGCTGGAACCACGCGGCGACCGGCGCGCGGATGGCGGACGTGCCGGCCCAGATGGCCCGGGCCGCGGCCGAGAAACCGCAGTTGGTGACGGTGATGGCGGGGGCGAACGACGCCTGCCGGAACTCGACGGCGGCGATGACGTCGGTGGACGACTTCCGCGCGCAGTTCCAGGACGCGCTGAGCACGCTGCGCCGCACGCTGCCGAAGACGCAGGTCTACGTGATGAGCGTGCCGGACCTGAAGCGGCTGTGGTCGCAGGGGCGGACGAACGTGCTGGGCAAGCAGGTGTGGAAGCTGGGCCTGTGCCCGTCGATGCTGGGCGACGCGGACGCGCTGGACGCGGCGGCCACCCTGCGCCGGGACACCGTGCAGAAGCGGGTGGAGGCGTACAACTCGGTGCTGAAGGAGGTGTGCGCGAAGGACGCGCGGTGCCGGTTCGACGGCGGGGCGGTGTACGCGTTCAGGTTCGGCACCGACCAGCTGAGCCACTGGGACTGGTTCCACCCGAGCAAGGACGGCCAGGCGCGGCTCGCGGAGATGGCCTATCGGGGAGTCACCGCGAAGACCTCGTGATTTAGGGTTTCGCTCATGAGCGAACACTTCGGAACACTTTCCGACGGCACGGTGGTGCACCGCTGGACGCTGGAGCGGGCGGGCACCCGGGTGCGGGTCCTGTCCTACGGCGGGATCGTGCAGTCCGTGGAGGTCCCGGACCGGGAAGGGAACACGGCGGACGTCGTGCTGGGGTTCGCGGATCTGGAGGGCTACGTCACGCACCCGGAGCCCTACCTCGGGGCGCTGGTCGGGCGGTACGCCAACCGGATCGCGCGGGCCCGCTTCCCGCTCGACGGGACGGAACACGCGCTCGCGCCGAACGACCCGCCGGGATCCCTGCACGGCGGTGAGCGCGGCTTCGACAAACGCGTGTGGGACGTGGAGCCGGTCGAGCACGGGCTGCGGCTCAGCCGGGTCTCCCCGCACGGCGAGGAGGGCTTCCCGGGCCGTCTCGAGGTCACGGCGACCTGCACGCTCGACGCCTCGGGGGCGCTGCGGTTCGTGTACGAGGCGGTCACCGACGCCCCGACGGTGGTGAACCTGACCAACCACAGCTACTTCAACCTGGGCGGACCGGGGAGCGGGAGCGCCGGCGGACACGAACTGCGGCTCGCCGCCTCGCGGTACACGCCGGTGGACGCGGACCGGATCCCGACGGGTGAATTGGCGCAGGTGGCGGACAGCCGCTTCGACTTCCGCACGGCCCGCAAGGTGGGCGCCGGTCACGACGAGAACTACGTGCTCGACAAGGGCGTCACCGGGACGCCGGTCGAGGTGGGCGAGCTGCACGACACGGCGTCCGGGCGGGTGCTGACGGTGTCGACGACCGAGCCGGGGATCCAGCTGTACACCGCCGACCATCTGGGTGAGCCGTTCGAGCCCGGCCAGGGAGTCGCGCTGGAGACCCAGCACTTCCCCGACTCGCCGAACCGGCCGGAGTTCCCGAGCACCGTGCTGCGGCCGGGGGCCCGCTACCGGTCGGAGACGGTGTACGGCTTCTCGGTGCGGTAGGCGCGGGCGCCGGGCAACCGGCGCGGGGCCGGGGAGGATGTTGCCCCGGTCCAGGGGTCAGGTCCCGGACCGGGGCTGCCGGAGGGGCGACGGGCGCCGCCTACACGGTAATCGCCGCGGTGATCCTGCGGTCCGTGATCGAGCGGCCCACCTGGATTTCGTACGAACCTTTCACAAAGGACCACCGGTGGTCCGCCTCGTCCCACACCTCGAAGGCGCGGTCGGGGATCTCCACGGTGACCTCCGCGCTCTCCCCCGGGCCCGCCTCGGCGGCGGCGAAGCCGGCCAGCCACCGTACCGGGCGGTCGGGCCGCGGGGTGCCCGACGCGGGGTCGGCGGCGGGGGCGAGGTAGACCTGCACGACCTCGCGGCCGGGCCGCTCGCCGGTGTTGCGGACCCGCACGGTGACCGTGGAGCCGGTGACGCCGGCCGACTCGTACGCCCATTCGGTGTAGCCGAGGCCGTGCCCGAAGGGGTAGGCCGGGGTGCGGCCCTCCCGCTCCCAGGCCCGGTAGCCGATGAAGACGCCCTCGGAGTAGCGCAGCTCGCCGTCGGTGGGGGTGACCTCGGTGACGGGGGCGTCGGCGAGGGAGCCCCAGGTGGTGGGAAGCCGGCCGCCGGGTTCGTGGGCCCCCGTGAGGACGTCGGCGAGCGCCGCTCCGCCCTCCTGGCCGGGGAACCAGGTGAGCAGGACGGCCGCCACGTCCTCGCGCCACGGCAGCTCCACCGGGGAGCCCGCGTTGACGACCACGACGGTGCGGGGGTTGGCCGCCGCGACGGCCCGCACCAGGTCGTCCTGCCGGCCGGGCAGGCGCAGGTCCGGGCGGTCGAAGCCCTCGGACTCGACGCGTTCGGTGGTGGCGACCACGACGACGGCCGTGTCGGCGGCCCGCGCCGCCGCCACCGCCTCGGCGATCAGCTCGTCGGGGTCGCGCGGCGGCTCCTGGTGGACCAGGGAGAAGGCGACGCCCCGGAAGGGGACGCCCTTCGGGCGCGCGGGGACATGGGCGAGGCGGACCTCGGCCGGTTCCCCGGCGGTCAGTTCCACCCGGGCGTGGGGTTCGGAGGATCCGAAGAACGCCTCGAAGGGGTCGCCGCCCTCGGCGGGAAGCCGGACGCCGTCGTAGTACGTCCGGCCCGCGACGGTGAGGGTGAACGCTCCCGTGCCTTTGGCGCCGAAGGTGTGCGGGCCGCTCTCGCGGGGCGTGAACGTGCCGGTCAGTTCGATCGAGTGGAGGGTGTCGTGGGTGACGCCCTCGGGGAGGTCCGCGCCCATCCACTGGATCCGGCCGTCGGGCGCGGAGCAGGCGCCGATGACGGTACCGGCGGCGTCGCGGCAGACCGCCCGCAGCGTGAACCCCGCTC
Organism: Streptomyces asoensis; assembly: GCF_016860545.1. Classification (NCBI taxonomy): domain Bacteria; kingdom Bacillati; phylum Actinomycetota; class Actinomycetes; order Kitasatosporales; family Streptomycetaceae; genus Streptomyces; species Streptomyces asoensis. The sequence goes on from NZ_BNEB01000001.1 coordinate 448,083, forward strand.
CCGCGACGGTGAGTCCGGTGGCGGGGTCGGCGCCGACCGCGTAACGGAGAGTGCCCTCGGGGAGCGCCGCGGTGAGGCCGTCGAGCGGGGAGACCGTACGGGCCGGGAAGACGGTCGCGGAGCCGCCGCCGAGGGCCCGGGCGTCGCGGGCGGCGGCGCCGCTGAGGGCGACGGTGCCGGGCCTGAGCGGCAGCGCGCCGCCCTCGTTGCGGACCAGGACGAAGGAGCGGCGGGCCAGTTCACGGGCCAGGGCCACGCCGTCGACGGGGGCGGGCGGCTCCGTGACGGCCGGGGGGACGTCCGCGAGGGCGCCGACGCGGGCGGCCAGCCGCAGGACGCGGCGCACGGCCTCGTCGACCTCGGACTCCGTCAGCCGGCCGTCGCGCACCGCCTCGGCGAGCGCCTCGCCGTAGACGGTCCGCGGGCCGGGCATCGCGATGTCGAGGCCGCCGCGCAGCGCGCCCACGGTGTCGCGGGCGGCCGTCCAGTCGGAGACGTTGCAGCCGTCGAAGCCCCATTCGCCGCGCAGTACCTCGTTCACCAGGTGGTGGTGTTCGGTCATCGTCGTGCCGTTGACCGTGTTGTAGGCGGTCATGACGCCCCAGGGGCGGGCGTTCGCGACGATCGCCTCGAAGGGGGCCAGGTACAGCTCGCGCAGGGCGCGTTCGCCGACCCGGTTGTCCACGGTGTAGCGGTCGGTCTCGGCGTCGTTGGCGACGAAGTGCTTGACGGTGGTGCCGACCCCGCCGGACTGCACGCCGCCGACGTACGCCGCGCCGATGACACCCGTCAGGTAGGGGTCCTCGCTGTAGGCCTCGAAGTGGCGGCCGCCCCGCGGGGACCGGTGCAGGTTGACGGTGGGGGCGAGCAGCACGTCCACGCCCTTGCGCCGGGCCTCCTGGGCGAGGAGGGCGCCCGCCCGGCGGGCGAGTTCCGGGTCCCAGCAGGCCGCCAGCGCGGTCGGGGAGGGCAGGGCCACCGACGGGTCGTCGGAGGTCCAGCGCACCCCCCTGACCCCCACGGGTCCGTCGGACATGACGAGGGACCGCAGCCCGATCTCCGGCAGGGCGGGCAGCGACCACATGTCCTGGCCGGCCAGCAGCCGGGCCTTCGCGTCCAGGCCGAGTCCGCCGAGGGCCGCCTCGACGGCCGCTTCCACTTCCGCCATGGGGCGCCTCCTCGTGATGCCGCGGGGACGCTTCCATCCTGCCCACGGCGGCCCGCGCGCGAATCGGGGACACGGCCACCGGTTCCTGGGACCCGCGGCGGCGGGACCGGCACCGTGGCGCGGACCACAGCGGTCACGGGATACTGCCGGCGTCCCACCTCCACGCTCTCCCCCACAGCGACGGAAGGACCTCGTCTCCCGTGCATTCCCCACGAGTTCGCGCCGGCATCCTCGGTCTGGCCCTGGTGGCCGGGCTGGCCGCTCCCACCACCGCCACCGCGGCCGGGGCCGCACCCGCGTCCGCTTCCCCGTCCGCGTCAGCGCCCACCGTCGAGGAGCGGCGGCTGGCACAGGCCGTTCCGCGGGAGATACTCGGCCGGTCCGGGTTCGACACGGTGGCTCCGCGGTTCGCCCGGCTGCTGGGCGCCTCGCATTCCTACGCGCAGGCCCGCCGGGTCGTCGACGGCGAGGGCAGGGGCCTGTGGCGGCGGGCCGTGGACCGCGCACAGGGGCGCGGTCCCGCCGGCGGGGACCTGAGCCGGGACGACGACCGGCCGCTGTACTGGGCGCGGCTCGCCATGATCAGCGAACTGCGCACCTGGGAGCCCGCCTTCACGGTCGACGACGGACAACGGGACGCCCTGATGGACGCGTTGGAGCGCGCCTCGCGCGGACAGGACGACGTCCGTCTCCCGCGGCACGCGAAGGGCCTCAAGCGCGTCCTGGTCACCGGCTTCGACCCCTTCACCCTGGACCGGGACATCCGGATCTCCAACCCGTCGGGAGCGACCGCGCTCGCCCTGGACGGGACGGTGATCCGGACCGCCGACGGCCCGGCGCGGGTGGAGACCGTCGTGTTCCCGGTGCGCTGGCGGGACTTCTCGCAGGGGGTCGTGGAGCGCGCCCTGCGGCCGTACCTGCCGCACGTCGACCTGTTCACCACCGTCAGCCAGGGCCGTGTGGGCCGCTTCGACCTGGAGCGCACCAACGGGGCCTGGCGCGGGGGCTTCCCCGACAACGACAACGTCGGCCGGACGGAACAGGTCCCGGTCCCCGACCCCGCCTCGCAGCCGCAGTGGACGGCCACGACCCTGCCGTACGCGGCGATCGTGGCGGCGGACACGGGCCGCTTCCCGGTCTACGACCACACGAGCGTGACCGAGATCCCGGCCGGGGGCACCGCCCCCGTCGTACGGCCGGACGGACCGACGGCGGGGTCGACCGCGCGGGCCGGGGGCGGCGGCGACTACCTGTCCAACGAGATCGCCTACCGGGCCACCCTGCTGCGCGACCGGCTGGGGCTGCACGACAGCCTGCCCGGCGGGCATGTGCACACGCCGGTCCTCCAGTTCGGCGCGGGGAACACCGATCCGGCCACCGGCGCGGTCACGGACCCGGAGTTCGTGCGCAACCGGCTGGACATCATCGCCCAGGTGCGGGCGATCCTGAGTACGGCGGCGGGGGCGTAGAGCCGCCGGCGCCGCTCGCTTCGCCCCGGTCGCCGGCGTCGCTCCCGTCGTCCCCGTCGCTGTCGTCGCTCTCCTCGACGGGCTCGCCGAGCAGCTCGCGGGCGAGCATGGTGGCGCCCGCGACCGCGCCCGGCATCAGGAAGACCGCGACCACGGGCACCAGGAAGGCGAGCCCCAAGGGGGTACCGAAACCCCAGACCAGGCTCTTGCGGGAGCGGAGCAGCGCGAGCCGGGCGCGCAGGTCGACGTCCCGGCGCTGGAGGGCGACGGCGGTGAGTTCCTCGGTGAGGAAGAACCCGGTGACGAAGAACCCGATCACCGGGACGACCGTCTGCCCGGCGACCGGGACGAAGCCGAGGGCGAACAGCAGCACGGCCCACAGCAGCGCCCGGCCCAGGATGCGCAGGCTGTCGCGGGCGGAGATCCACAGTTCGCGCCAGAGCGGCAGCCCGGACTCGGGGGCCGTGCCGTCGGGCGAGACGTCCCGGTCGACCTTCTCGGAGAGGTTCTCGTAGAAGGGCTGCCCGACGAGCAGGGTGACCGCGGTGAAGGTGAGGACGGCGAGCAGCAGGCCGAGGGCGAACAGCACGACGACCAGGAAACCGCGGAACAGACCGCGCCACGGCCCCGACCAGTGGTCGGCGAACGGCGTCGACCATCCCACGAGGTCCTCGCCCCACACCGCGAGCGACACCAGCGCCGCCGCGTAGAGGACGAGGGTGATCAGGCCCGGCAGGAGCCCGAACCCGTACTGCTTGCCGTGCCGGGCCACCCAGCGCTGGCCCTTCAGGAGGTATGTGAACCCCGCCCCGAGATCTCGCATGGCCGAACTCTATCGGTCGTGCACATTTCACAGCCGGGGGCCGCGGCCGCCCCGGACGGCCCCTCGTAGGCCATCCGGGGCACGGATGACACCAACGCCTGTCCGCCGCAGTTGAGTCGAACGGGTACACCTCGCCGTACCGATCCACGGAAGCAACGAATCTCGGCAAGTCGGAGGAGGTGCTTCGGTGCGAGGGCGTGGTACGGGGCGGGGCCGGGCTTGAGGGATTCGTCGGCACACGCGAGCAGTGGGCTGGTTGAGGAGAGCGCATGACGCGATTGACTGGGACGACGAGGGAGATCCACGGCACCGTCGCCGACGGATTCGAAGCGGTGCGGGAGGAGTTCGCCGCGTTCGTGGCGCAGGAGGAGCCGGACTACGAGGGCCAGTTGTGCGCGTACGTGCACGGCCGGCGGGTCGTCGACCTGTGGGTGCCCGGCGACGGTGCGGGAGCCGACTCCCTCTACGGCGTCTACTCGTCGACCAAGGGCGCCGCCCACCTGGTGGTCGCCCTCCTCGTGCAGGAGGGCACCCTGGAGCTGGACCGCAAGGTCACCTACTACTGGCCGGAGTTCGGGTCCGAGGGCAAGGGCGCGCTGACCCTGCGCGAACTGCTCGCGCACCGGGCCGGGGTGATCGGCACGGACGGCGGGTTCTCGCCGCAGGAGCTGGCCGACGACCGGCAGATCGCCGAACGCCTGGCGGACCAGCGGCCGTTCTGGCGTCCGGGCACCGCCTTCGGCTACCACGGGCTGGTCATCGGGGCGCTCACCGGCGAGGTCGTGCGGCGGGCCACGGGCCGCACGCTCCAGGAGGTGTACGTGGAACGCGTGCGCGTGCCGTACGGGCTGGACCTCTTCCTGGGGCTGCCCGCGGTACACGAGCCGCGCTTCCGTACCGCGCGGCCGATGGCGCCGACCGCCGAGCAGCGGGCGCTGCTGGAGTCCGTGCCCGGCGGGCCCCACACGCTCGCCGCCGTCGCCTTCAACCGGCACGCGGCCGTGCCGACCGATCTGGAACTCCTGCCGAACGATCCGCTCATCAGGTCCAGGGGTCCTGCCTCGGTGGGCGGGGTGGCCTCGGCGCGAGGGCTGGCCGGACTGTACGCGGCGGCGATCAGCGAGGTGGACGGCAAGGCACCGCTGCTGAAGGAGGACACGGCGGCGGAGTTCGGTCAGCTGCACTCCGTGGGGTACGACGTGGTGGCACGGGCGCACCGGTCGTACGGGCTGGGATTCCAGGCGACCGCGGACGCCTGGCACCCGTTCCTGGGCGCCGGGGCGTTCGGGCACAGCGGGGCGGGCGGCTGCCAGGCGTTCGCGGACCCGCGCAGCGGGCTCGCCTACGGCTACACCCGACGCCGCTTCGCCTTCCCGGGCGGCTGCGCGCCGGAGAACGACCGGCTGGCGGGAGCGGTGCACCGCGCGGCGCTGACCACCGGCTGAGAGCCCCGGGGGGCGCCGCCTTCGGCACGCCGGCCGGTACGGCCCCGACGTCCGGCCGGCGAGCGGGGGGTGGCGGGGAAAGGGCGAGGGCCGGACCCGGGGTATCGGGTCCGGCCCTCGCCGGGTGCTGCCCTCACCGGGTGCGGCGCTCGGCGGGTGCGGCCCTCGCCGGTGGGGTGTCGCGACCGGTCAGAGCTTGACGATCATCTTTCCGGTGTTGTCGCCGCGCAGGACCCCGAGGAACGCCTCCAGGTTGTTCTCGATGCCCTCGACGACCGTCTCGCGGTACTTCAGCTCGCCGGAGCGGACCCAGGCGCCGACCTCCTGGACGAACTCCTGCTGGAGGTCGTAGTGGTCGCCGACGAGGAAGCCCTCGATGCGGCCGCGGGTCTGGATGAGGCGGGCGAGGTTCTTCGGGCCCGGTGCCGCCTCGGTGTTGTTGTAGACGGAGATCATGCCGCAGACCACGATGCGGCCCTTCTCGTTGAGCGAGCCGATGGCCGCCTCCAGGTGGTCGCCGCCGACGTTGTCGAAGTACACGTCGACCCCGTCGGGAGCGGCCTCGCGGAGCTGGGCGGCCACGGGGCCGTTCTTGTAGTTGAAGGCGGCGTCGAAGCCGTACTCCTCGACGAGCAGCTTGACCTTCTCGTCGGAGCCCGCCGAGCCGATGACCCGCGAAGCGCCCTTGAGGCGGGCGATCTGGCCGACCTGGCTGCCGACCGCGCCGGCCGCGCCCGACACGAAGACGGAGTCGCCCTCCTTGAAGGATCCGGTGCGCAGCAGGCCCGCGTAGGCGGTCAGACCCGTCATCCCGAGGACGCCGAGGTACGTGGACAGGGGCGCGGCCGCGGCGTCGACCTTGACGGCCTGCTTGGCGTCGACGGTGGCGTACTCGCGCCAGCCGCCGAAGTGCAGGACGTGGTCGCCCACGGCGATGCCCTCGGCGCCGGAGGCCACGACCTCGCCGACCGCGCCGCCCTGCATGGCCTTGCCCAGCTCGAAGGGGGCCACGTACGACTTGGCGGCGCTCATCCGGCCGCGCATGTAGGGGTCGACGGAGACGAAGGCGTTGCGCACCAGCACCTCGCCCGGGCCGGGCTGCCGGATCTCCGCCTCGGCCAGCTCGAAGTCCTCGGGCTTCGGCCAGCCGACGGGACGGCTGAGCAGACGCCATTCGCGGCTGGTGGTGGGGAGGGCCGAGTCGGTCATCGGGAGCTGCCTTTCGTACGCTGCAAATGCTTCACTACCTGAAACAACCATGCTCCTGAATATTTCAGGATGTCAAGTAACGGGGTACCCTGGATCCATGTCCACCTCACATCCGGCCCCGCTTCCCGACGCCCTGACCATGGAGGTCGTCGGCCTGATCGGCGAGGTCGTGGCCCGCTACTACGAGGACTACGAGGAAGCCGCCGCAGGTCACGCCCTCACCGGCGCGCAGGCCCGGCTGCTGAGCCTGCTGTCGCTGGAGCCGCTGCCGATGCGCAGGCTGGCGCAGAAACTGAAGTGCGAGCCGTCCAACGTGACCGGCATCGTCGACCGCCTGGAGTCCCGCGGCCTGGTCGAGCGGCGCCCGGACCCGGCCGACCGCAGGGTGAAGCTGGCGGCGGCGACGGACGAGGGCCGGCGCATCGCCAAGGGACTGCGCGAGTCGCTCCGCTTCGCACGCGAGCCACTGGCGGGCCTGGCGGAGGAAGAACGAACCGTCCTGCGGGGCCTCCTCCGACGCATGCTGCACCCAGCCCCGACCAACCCCTGACCCGGCGGCGCCGGCCGGTCGCGGCCCGGCACGCCGGGGTGTCCCGGGCCCCGGGCCCACAGGGCCCCGGACGACGGCCGAGCCGCCACCCCGGCTCAGGCCGCCCCTCCCGACGGCTGCGCCGGGCGGTGGCCCGGCGTGGGCGGTCGAGATCGACCTGAACAGACGGCCCCGCCGACGGTGGCCCGGCGCGGCGGGGAACGCCGGACCGCGGGCCCACAGGGCCCCGGCCCACGGCCGCGCCATGGCGCCGGGCGGGCCCGGGTCCGTCGGTCGCGCGGGGTGGTGGGGACGCGCGGGGCGGTCGGGGGTTCAGTGGGGGTGGGGGGCGGGAGGTGGTTCGGGGTGTTGGGGGGTGAACTCGTACTGCAATTCGTAGAGATGGCCCGCCTTCACCATCACGGTGACCTCGACGGGGCGGCCGGCGTCGCCGTGGACCACGCGCAGGGTGCGCAGGACCGGCATGCCGCTGGTGAGGCGCAGGGCCTGGTACTGGGCCTGGGTGGGGACCCGCGCGCAGACCCGGTCCGTGCTGCGGCGCGGCGGGTGACCCAGCGCGGTCAGCAGGGCGGAGGCGCCGCCCCTGATCCTGCGGCGCTCGCTCAGGGCCGTGCCCCGGGCGATGTCCAGCGGGTAGTAGGCCTCGACCAGTTCGGCGGGCTCCTCGTCGACGAGGAGGATCTGGGCGCGGAGCACGGCGGTGCCGTCCGGCGGGAGACCGAGGGCGGCACGGACGTCCGCGGGCGGTCGGCGCTCCGTGACGTCGAGCAGCCGGATCCGGGCGTCCGTGCCGTGCCTGGCCGCCTCGGCGAGCCAGGGGTAGGGCGAGCCGGGACCGCCCGCCACCATGGGCGCGGCGGGCCGCACGGTGCGCCGGCGGTGCTCGCGGACGGTGACGGCGGCGCCGGCCCTGCCGACCACCAGGCCTTCGTCCTTGAGGAGTTGCAGACCCTTCTGGACCGTGGCGCTCGACGCCCCGAAGCGTTCCTTGAGCTGCGCGGTGGTGGGCAGGTTGGCGCCGGGGGCGAGCTCTCCGCCCATGATCTCGTCACGCAGGTCGGCCGCGATCCGCTCGTGCAGGGAGCGTCGGTCGACGGCTTCCGGGTCTGCCTTCGGCACGGTCATCCGATCCTGATCTGGTAGCGCAGCCTCTGCCGCAGGGCGGGCATCACCATACGGTCGACCTGGATCGGCCGGTCCTCGTGGTCGAGCGTGACCCGCACCAACCGCAGGACCGGCTCCCCCGGGGCGGTCCGCAGCGCCAGCCGCTCCTCCTCGTCCGGCATCCCGGCCGTCACGTCCTCCCGTACGAGGACACCGACGTGACCGAGCTCGGCGAGCAGACCGACGGCCCCGCCGGGGATCTTGGCGGTCGCGGCGAGACGAGTGCCCCCGGCTATGGCGGCCGGGTAGTAGGTGTCGGTGAGCTCGCTGGGCTCCTCGTCGAGGAGGATGAGCCGCCGGCGTACGACGACCGGGTCGTCCTCGGCGACCCCGAGCAGTGCCGCCACGTCGGCGGGCGCGGGCACCTCACCGGCGTGCACGATGCGCTGCGTGCCGCGCCGCCCCAGCGCCGCGGCCTCGGCCGCCCAGGGGTCGCCCTGCCCGGCCCCCCGCGGCATCAGATACGGCAACGACGTGCTGACCCATCCGCTCGCAGCCACGACTCCTCCTGTACGGCCGACCGTACTTTCGACCCTGCCGCCCTACACGGTAGGCGACCCGGCCCATCGGCCAACCGCCACCCTCAGCCACCCTCAGCCACCCTCGCCCGTCTTGTTACCTTTCGCGAATAACAGTAAGGTTTCGCCGCAGGACGCCCCAGAACCACCGGAGGTGGCCCCCGTGCCCTTGTCACGGCAATGTCGTTTCCCCCGCTCGCGCGCCTCGGTACGGGCCGCGCGCGTCTTCGTCCGCCAGGTGCTGAGCGACTGGGGCTGCGTGGACCGGCTGGACGACATAGCGCTGTGCGTCTCCGAACTCGCCACGAACGCCCTGCTGCACGGGGTGCCTCCCGGCCGGCAGTACTGCGTGAGCCTCACCCTCGACGGCCCGCTCCTGCGGCTCGCCGTACGCGACACGGGCGACCGCTCCGTGGCCCCGGGTCCCCCGGTCCCCGACGCCTGTTCCGGCCGGGGTCTCCAGCTCGCCCGGCACGTCGCCGACGACTTCGGCATCACGGAACACGTCGTCGGCAAGACGGTCTGGACGGTCTTCAAGACGGACCCCCGGCCCGCGAGGCCCTGACGGCCGCGCCCCCGGCCCCGTGCTGCGGGGCCGGTGGCGCGGAGCCCGGGTCGGCCGGCCGCAAGCACCGGGCTTCCGGTCGGCGACACCTGCCGGTCAGGTCTTCTTCCTGGTCGTCATGAAGCGCTGGACCAGGATGAACGCGCACAGCAGCACACCGGTGGCGATCTTCGTCCACCAGGAGCTGAGCGTGCCCTCGAACTGGATGATGCTCTTGATCAGGCCCAGCACCAGCACACCGAACAGCGTCCCCAGCACATAGCCGGAGCCGCCCGTCAGCAGCGTGCCGCCGATGACCACCGCGGCGATCGCGTCGAGTTCCATGCCGGTCGCGTGCAGCGGGTCACCGGACTGGATGTACAGGGTGAACAACAGGCCGGCCAGCGCCGAACAGAAGCCGCTCACCGTGTACACCGCGATCTTCGTGCCGCCCTGCGGGAGACCCATCAGCATGGCCGACTGCTCGTTGCCGCCGATGGCGTACACCCGGCGCCCGAAGCGGGTGTAGTGCAGGACGTAGAACGCCACGGCGAGGACCCCCAGCGAGACGATCGCGCCGATCGACAGGAAGCCCATCCCCAGCGACACCTGTGCCTGCGCCATGCTGCTCACCGAGGAGTCGCCGATGGAGATCGACTCCTTGCTGATGACCAGGCACAGACCGCGGAAGAGGAAGAGTCCGGCGAGGGTCACGATGAACGGCTGGATCTCGAAGTTGTGGATCACGTAGCCCATCAGGAAGCCGCCGAAGGCCCCCACGGCCAGCGCCATGGGGATCACCACCACGATCGGCAGCCCCTGGCGCTCGACCAGCCAGGCCGTGAACATCGTCGTGAAGCCGATCATCGAACCGACGGACAGGTCGATCCCGCCGGACAGGATGACGAAGGTGACACCGACGGCGGCGACCAGCAGATAGCCGTTGTCGATGAACAGGTTCAGGAAGACCTGGGGTTCGGCGAACCCGTAGTTCTGGTACCGGCTCAGGCCCACGCCGTACATCACGAGGAAGAGCAGGGCCGTCACCGCGACCGGCAGCCTCCGGTCGCCGAGCAGCCGCGCGGCCGCGGACGGGGTACGGCTGGGGGAGGCCGTCGTGGGGCTCTGGGTGGTCGCGCTCATCACGACACCTCCATCTTGGCGGTGGACTCGGCCGTAGCGGCGGACCCGGCGGGGGCCGCGGCCTGTCCGGCGCGCCTGCGCGCGGCGAACCCGGCGGCGAACTTCGCGCCGAACACCTTGGCGCGGAACTTCGGGGACTGGAGCAGGCAGACGACGATGACGACGGCGGCCTTGAAGACCAGGTTGGTCTGGGTCGGCACGCCGATGGTGTAGATCGTCGTGGTCAGGGTCTGGATGACGAGGGCGCCGACCACCGTGCCGCCGACCGAGAACCGGCCGCCCAGCAGCGAGGTGCCGCCGATCACCACGGCGAGGATCGCGTCGAGTTCGATCCACAGACCGGCGTTGTTGCCGTCCGCGGCGGAGGTGTTGGAGCTGATCATCAGGCCGGCGATGCCCGCGCACAGCGCGCAGAACGCATACACCATGATCTTGATGCGCCGGGACCTGATGCCCACCAGACGGCTGGCCTCGGCGTTGCCGCCGACCGCCTCGACCAGCAGACCGAGAGCCGTACGGCGGGTCAGCACCACGGTGACGGCCACGACGGCGGCCACCACGAAGATGGAGAACGGCAGGGTCAGCCAGTAGCCGCCGCCGATCAGCTTGTAGGGCTCGCTGTTGATGGTGATGATCTGGCCGTCGGTGATCAGCTGGGCGACCCCGCGGCCGGCGACCATGATGATCAGCGTGGCGATGATCGGCTGGATGCCCATCCGGGCGACCAGGAAGCCGTTCCACAGGCCGCAGACGACGGCGGCCAGCAGGCCGAGGCCCATCGCCAGCAGCACTCCGGACAGGGCGCCCTGGTCCGCCTGGTCACTGATGTACGAGCAGGCCAGCGCCCCGGTGATGGCGACCACGGCGCCCACGGAGAGGTCGATGCCGCCGGTCGCGATGACCAGCGTCATACCGACCGCCACCAGGATCAGGGGCGAGCCGAACAGCACGATCGAGACGAGGCTGCCGTAGAGGTGGCCGTCGGCCATCTTGACCGAGAAGAAGTCGGGCGTGAAGGGAACGTTGACGAGCAGCAGCAGGACCAGGACCGCCACCGGCCAGAACAGGTGGTGGTGGGTCAGCGCTCGCCACCGGGAAGGGGTGGTCGACGAGGTGGTCACTGGTGCTCTCCGCTCGCGATGGTCTCCAGGATCCGGGTCGTGGTGATCTCGGGCCCGTTGGCGATCTGCGCCACCAGCCGGCGGTCGCGCAGCACTCCGATGGTGTGGCTGAGCCGGAGTACCTCCTCAAGCTCGGCCGCGATGTACAGCACGGACATGCCGTCCTCGGAGAGGGAGACGACGAGCTTCTGGATCTCCGCCTTGGCGCCGATGTCGATGCCGCGGGTCGGCTCGTCGAGGATCAGCAGCTTCGGCCGGGTGATCAGCCAGCGGGCCAGCAGCACCTTCTGCTGGTTGCCGCCGCTGAGCCGGCCCACCCGGGCCTCGGGGTCGGCGGGGCGGATGTCCAGCGCCTTGATGTACTTGGCGACGAGTTCGTCGCGCTGGGCGGCCGGGATCGGCCGGGTCCAGCCGCGGGAGGCCTGGAGGGCCAGAATGATGTTCTCCCGGACCGTCAGGTCGGGCACCAGGCCCTCGCTCTTGCGGTTCTCCGAGCAGAAGGCGACCCCGGCGTCGATCGCGTCGTTCGGGGCGCCCATCGACACCTGCTTGCCGCCGATGGCGACCTTGCCGGCGTCCGGCTGATCGGCGCCGAAGAGCAGCCGGGCCAGTTCCGTACGGCCCGAGCCGAGCAGGCCGGCGAGCCCGATCACCTCGCCCTTCCTGATCTCCAGGTCGAACGGCGCGATGCCACCGGTCCTGCCGAGGCCGTCCGCGCTGAGCAGGGTCTCGCCCGCGCCGGAGTGCAGCTGGTGCTCGTGGAGCTCGTCGAGCTGGCCCATGGCCTTGCCGAGCATGAGCTGGACGAGACCGACCTGGTCGAGGTCGCCCACCAGGTGCTCCCCCACGAGGGTGCCGTTGCGCAGGACGGTCATCCGGTCGCAGACCTCGTAGATCTGGTCCAGGAAGTGCGAGACGAAGAGGATCGCCACGCCCTCGTCCTTGAGCCGGCGCATGAGGGCGAAGAGCTGGAGGACCTCGTCGCGGTCGAGGCTGGAGGTCGGCTCGTCGAGGATCAGCACCTTGGCGCCGGTCCGCTCGCCCTCGCCGCCGGTGCCCAACGACCTGACGATCGCCACCAGTTGCTGCACGGCCAGCGGATACGAGGACAGCGGCGCGGTGACGTCGATGTCGAGCCCGAGGCGGTCCACCAGCTCCGCCGCCCGCCGGCGCAGCTCCTTCCACTGGATGCGGCCCGCACGGGTGGGCTCCCGCCCGATGAAGATGTTCTCCGCCACCGACAGGTTGGGGCAGAGGTTGACCTCCTGGTAGACGGTGCTGATGCCGGCCTGCTGGGCCTGCAACGGGCTGGCGATGCGCACGGGTTCGCCGTCCAGCGTGATCGTGCCGCCGTCGAGGGGGTGGACCCCCGTGAGCACCTTGATGAGCGTGGACTTGCCCGCGCCGTTCTCGCCCATCAGGGCGTGGATCTCGCCGGGGAAGAGCCGGAAGTCGACATCCGACAGAGCCCGTACCCCCGGAAACTCCTTGACTATGCCCGTCATTTCCAGGACGGGCCGTGGCTCTGCCATGGCAGCGCTCCTCGTGAGATTCGTTCAGGCCCGCAGGGAGCCCCGGCGCCGACGGCTCGGCCGGCCGAGGGCTCCCTGCCGGTGGGTGCGGTCGGTCAGTACTTGCGGCTCGGGAGCGCGGCCGCGGCCTGGTCCTGCATGAAGTCGCCCTCCTTGGTCTTGATCCAGCGCTCGACCGACTCGCCGTTCTTGACCTTCTTCACGACGTCCATCAGCTGGGGGCCGAGCAGCGGGTTGCACTCGACGATGGCGTTGATCTTGCCCTCGGACATGGCGACGAAGCCGTCCTTCACGCCGTCGATCGAGACGATCAGGATGTCCTTGCCGGGCTTCTTGCCGGCCGCCTCGATGGACTGGATGGCGCCGATGGCCATGTCGTCGTTGTGGGCGAAGAGGACGTTGATGTCCGGGTTGGACTGGAGGAAGGCGGCCATGACCTGCTTGCCGCCGGCGCGGGTGAAGTCACCGGTCTGGCTGACGACGACCTTCCAGTCGCTCGCGTGGTCGGCGTCCATGACCTCCTTGAAGCCCTTCGCGCGCTCGATCGCCGGGGCGGCACCGGTGGTGCCCTCCAACTGGGCGATCTTCACCGGGCCCTTGAGGCCGGCCTTCGCGATGACCTTCTCGAGGATCTTGGCGGCGCGGCGGCCCTCGTCGGTGAAGTCGGAGCCGACCAGCGTGACGTACAGGGAGTCGTCGGAGGTCTCGACGGAGCGGTCGGTGAGGACCACCGGGATCTTCTTGGCCTTGGCCTCCTTCAGCACCGCGTCCCAGCCCGTGACGACCACCGGCGAGAAGGCGATGACGTCCACGCCCTGGGTGATGTAGCTGCGGATCGCCGAGATCTGGTTCTCCTGCTTCTGCTGCGCGTCGGAGAACTTGAGGTTGTAGCCCGCCGCCTTGGCCGCGTCCTTGACCGAGGTGGTGTTGGCGCTGCGCCAGCCGCTCTCCGAGCCGACCTGGGAGAAGCCGAGGGTGATCGCCTTGCCGCCGTCCCCGGAGGAGCCGCCGCCGGTGCTGTCGTCCTCCTTGGCACAGGCCGCCAGGCCGCCCGCCGCCGCCACGCCGACCGCCGCGGTGAGGAAGTTTCTTCTGCTGAGCATGTTCTTCTCCTTTGAAGAGCCGGCCCGGGGACGGACCTGCTGGTACTCGGGGGACCGGCCGCACTGCGTCCAGCCTGTCGATCACTGTTCGGAATTTCGGTCATACGCCGGTCAGGGCGTCCGACCGGTCCGTCAGAGGGGCACGCCCTCCGGCTGAGCGGCGTGGGGGAAGGTGCTTGCGCGGACGACGAGTTGGGGCTCGATGGCGGTCCGGGACGAGGCGGTGGGCGGGCGGCCCTCGATCTGCTCCAGGAGCAGGGCGATGCCCCGCTTGCCCACCGCCGAGAAGTCCTGCCGCACGGTGGTGAGGGGAGGCGCGAAGAACTCCGCCTCCGGGATGTCGTCGAAGCCGACCACCGCGACGTCCTGCGGGGTGCGGACCCCCGCCTCCCGCAGGGCCCGCAACACCCCCAGCGCCATCTGGTCGTTGGCGACGAAGACCGCGGTCAGCCCCCGGCCCACCCAGCCGGCCAGTTCCTGGCCCGCGCGGTAGCCCGACAGCGGACTCCAGTCCCCCCGCAGCAGCAGGGGCGGTTCGATGCCCGCCGCCTCCAGGGCCGCCCGCCAGCCGGCGGTCCGGTCGACCGCCTCCTGCCAGTCCTCGGGCCCTGCGAGGTGCCAGACGTTGCGGTGGCCGGCGGCCAGCAGATGACCGGTCGCCAGCCGTGCTCCGAGGTGCTGGTCCACACCGACACCGGGAGTGTCCATGGTGGATCCGCCGCCCACGACCACCACCGGGAAGGGATGGCGCAGTTCGGCCAGGGCGTCCACCGCCGACCGCTGCGGGGCGATGGCGACGACCCCCTCCACCCCGCCGTCACTGAGGTGGTCCAGCGCCTGCGAGAGCTTCTCCATGGTCAGTTCGCGCAGACTGACCGTCGAGACCAGGTACCCCTCGGCGCGGGCGGCCTCCTCCAGCGCGAACAACGTGCTGGCCGGTCCGTAGAGGGTCGTGTCGGAGGCGACCACGCCCAGCGTCCGGGTGCGCCGGGTCGCCAGGGCCCGTGCGGAGGAGTTGCGGCGGTAGCCCATCTCCTCGATGGCGCGCAGGACCCTGTCCCGGGTCGCGTCGCGCACGTTGGGGTGGTCGCCCAGCACCCGGGAGACCGTCTGGTGCGAGACGCCGGCCTGGCGGGCCACGTCGGCCATGGTGGGCGGTCGGAGCTGAATGTGTGTCACGGCCGCACCTCCTTGGCGCTCGGCTGCCGGTAAGTCGTCGGACGCGGGCGGGCGGTCCCGCTCCGCCGGCTTCACCCCGAAGTCCCGGGGGCGCCGAACTCACGGACCCAAGGCCCCAGTTGGGACGCAACGGACACGACTCTCGTACCTCCCCCGTTTCGGAGCGGTCACCGACCGGTGAACGCGGAGGTCATTGTGAGCGCTAACAATTCACGGCGGTCAAGAGGGCTGCACGGGAAGGTCGTCACGGTTCCATAACGCGATTTCCCCCGACGGCACATCGTCCCTGGTCAGGGCCCTGACAAGGGTGCGGGGCAGGAACCCGGCCGCGACGGCCCCACGGAGGCCCGCGCGGCCCGGATCCGGCGAACTCGCGTCCACGGCGCCGGACATGCGCGATCGACGGACGTTCGACACACCGCCCTGGACGGACGTCCAGCCGGGCCGGCGCCCACTCGCCGGCGCATCCGGCCGGCCGCCCGCGTCTGCGCTACGAGCACCACCACAGGAAGCGCGTGCAGGTCTGGGACGGCGAAGGGGCGGGGGCCGTCGCGGACGGCGAGGGGTCGGCGGTCGGGGTGGAGCCCGCGCCGGAGCCCGGATCCTCGGGGGACGTGGTCGCGGAGGCCTCCCCGGAGGAACCCGGCAGGGGGGCCGACTGGGCCTCCTTGTCCGGACCCGGCGAGGCCGACGCGCCCGTCGGGGACGCCGAGACCGACGCGGAGGCGGAGACGCTCGCCGAGGGGGAGGCGGTGCCGTCGGCCGGGTCCGTCCGGCCGCCCGGAGCCCGCTCGGACGCGCTGGGCTCCGTGGCCGAACCGTCGGCCTCGGCCGACTCGCCCCCGGCCGCCGACTGGTTGCCGGGAGACGTGAACCCCGGTGCGTCCACGCCGAGTTCGGCCAGACTCAGACCGGCCGCGGCCAGCGCGAAGCCGACGCCGATCAGCACCACGCGCTTACGGCGCCGGCGATGCGCCGAGGCCTTGCGGTCGCGGCGGCTCGCGTCGGGCGCGGCGGCCGCGCCCTTGGGGCCGCGCCGGCCGCCCCGGCCCGGCTCCCGGCGCCGCGCGGCACGACCGCCCCGCGCCTCGCCGGCGTCGGCCCCGTCGCCCTCGGGATCACCGTCACCGTCGGGGTCGGCGGATCCGCCGTCGCCATCGCGGTCACCGCGACCGCCGCGGTCGTCCCGACCTCCCTGATCATCACGGTCACCCTGGCCGCCGTAGGCGCCATGGTCGCCGTGACCACCGGTGTCGCCGTGCGCACCGGTACCGCCGTGGACGTCCTGGGCCGTGGGGAGATCCGGTGGGTAGGACTGCGGCGCGTGGGGCTGCGGCGGGCCGGGTTCGGGCTCGTACGCGGCGGGCGGATACGCGCCTGGCTGCGGGGCCGGTGCGCCGCACCCCGGGCAGGCGAGGGCGCCGTTGAGGTGCCTTCGGCACGGGAGGCAGTAGTCCATGACGCGGGAAGACTAGGTTCCCGGACGGTCACATACCGGGGCGCGCCTGTGAAAGTTGTGTGGGAAACCGGCCATACCGGCGCGGTAACTTGAGTGAGCTGGCACACATCGCGCGACCCGAAGTTTCGAAAGAAGCACCGAAACCGTCGAAACCGTTACCTGCAAGACCCATTGACACTCGGCTCGCACGGTCCTTACTGTCTGCCCAGCATTTCGAACATGTGACGAAATCTCGAACAGCCGAAGGGTAACTTCCGTGCGCATCACCGGAATCAGCACGCACGTGGTCGGGACGCCGTGGCGCAACCTGACCTACGTCCTGGTGCACACCGACGAGGGCATCACGGGTGTCGGAGAGACCCGCATGCTGGGTCACACCGACGCGCTGATCGGCTATCTGAAGGAGGCGGAGGCCAACCACATTCTCGGCTCCGACCCGTTCGCTGTCGAGGATCTGGTCAAGCGGATGAAGTACGGCGACTACGGGCGGGCCGGCGAGATCGTGATGTCGGGCATCGCCGTCGTCGAGATGGCCTGCTGGGACATCAAGGGCAAGGCCCTCGGCGTGCCCGTCTGGCAGCTCCTCGGCGGCAAGGTCACCGACAAGGTCAAGGCCTACGCCAACGGCTGGTACACCACCGAGCGCACCCCGGAGGCGTACCACAAGGCCGCCCAGGGCGTCATGGAGCGCGGCTACAAGGCGCTCAAGATCGACCCCTTCGGCACCGGGCACTTCGAGCTGGACCACCAGCAGACCCTCTACGCCGTCTCCCTCATCGAGGCGGTGCGCGACGCCATCGGGCCGGACGCCGAACTGATGCTGGAGATGCACGGCCGCTTCTCCCCCGCCACCGCCGTGCGACTGGCCAACGAGCTCGCGCCCTTCAAGCCCGCCTGGCTCGAGGAGCCCTGCCCGCCGGAGAACCTGAAGGCGCTGGAGAAGGTCGCCGCCAAGGTGGACATCCCGGTCGCCACGGGTGAGCGCATCCACGACCGCATCGAGTTCCGCGAGCTCTTCGAGAGCCAGGCCGTGGACATCATCCAGCCGGACGTCGGTCACATCGGCGGCATCTGGGAGACGCGCAAGCTGGCCGCGACCGCCGAGACGCACTACGTGCTCGTCGCCCCGCACAACGTCGGCGGCCCGGTCCTCACCGCGGCCTCGCTCCAGGTAGGGTTCACCTCCCCGAACTTCAAGATCCTCGAGCACTTCAACGACTTCGCCGACGCGGAGATCAAGAAGGTCGTCAAGGGCGCGCCCGAGGTGATCGACGGCTACTTCCACCTCTCCGACAAGCCCGGTCTGGGTGTCGAGCTCGATGTCGACGCCGCGGCCGAGTTCCCGCAGCAGCAGGCGCGCTTCGACCTGTGGGCCGAGGGCTGGGAGCAGCGCAAGCCGAAGGGCAGCACCAAGTGAGCACAGCCGTCGTCGTCGAGGCGCCCGGGGAGCACCGGCTCGTCGCGCACGAGCCGCGGCGCCCGGAGCCCGGCGAGGCGCTGGTACGCGTCCACGCCACCGGCATCTGCGGCAGCGACCGCGAGGTGTACCAGGGCAACCGGCCCGAGGGGTACGTCCGTTACCCGCTGACCCCGGGCCACGAGTGGTCCGGGACGGTCGAGGCGGTCGGCGCCGGGGTCCCCTCGTCGCTCGTCGGCCGCAAGGTCGTCGGGGAGGGGTTCCGCAACTGCCAGGTCTGCGACCGCTGCCACGCGGGCGAGACGACCCTGTGCACGGACGGGTACGAGGAGACCGGCTTCACCCAGCCGGGGGCCATGGCGTCCACCCTCACCCTGCCGGCCCGGCTGCTGCACGTCCTGGCGGACGACGCCGACCTCACGGCGGCGGCCCTGCTCGAACCCGCCGCCTGCATCGCGGCCGCCGCGATCAAGGGGCGGGCGCTGCCCGGCGAGAAGGTGGCCGTCGTCGGCACCGGCACGCTGGGGATGTTCGCCGTCCAGTTCCTCAAGGCGGGTTCCCCGGCCGAACTGCTGGTCGTCGGGACGCGCCGGGACCGGGAGGGCCTCTCCCGGCAGTTCGGCGCCTCGGACTTCCGGACCCGGGACGAGGAACTGCCGGACGACTTCGACGTCGTCATCGAGACCGCGGGATCGGCGTCCGCCGCGCGTACCGCGGCGTCGCTGCTCAGGCGCGGCGGACGGCTGGTGCTGACGGGGATCCCGGCGGCCGGCGCCGACGGGCTCGACCCGACGGACCTGGTCGTACGGCAGCTGGAGGTGCACACCGTCTTCGGCGCTCCCCCGGACGCCTGGTCGCACACCGTCCGGGTGTTCGGCGCCGGACTGCTGGACCCGCTGCCGCTGGTCACGCACGAGCTGCCGCTCGCCGAGTTCTCCGAGGCGATCGAGCTGGTGGGGTCCGGCGACCCGAAGGTGGGCAAGGTGCTGCTCAAGCCGTAGGTCCCGACAAGCCGTACGCCGGTGCGGGGCCACCTGACCGCCCCGCACCGGCGTACACCCAGCCCCGCACGACCTGAGCCGCGAACCTTGACCGACATATCGAACACGAAGGACGGCATGTGACCACCGACGCTTCCGCCACGGCAGCCCGTCGACCCGCTGAGCAGGCGCTCACCGCGCTCGGACTGGGCGCGCCCGCGCTCGACCCCGCCGACACCTCCTCCCACTCCTTCCCGGGTGGCGGCCGCTGGCGCACCGAGGTCCCTTCGTGCGAGGGCCCCGAAGCGCTGGCCGTCATCCTCAAGGAGGCCTCGCGCCTCGACGTGCCGATCCACCGGATCAGCCAGGGCAGCGGCGTGTGGATGCTGACCGACGCCGAGATCACCGAGATGGTCGACGCCACCGGGGAACGGGACATCGAGCTCTGCCTCTTCACGGGGCCGCGCGGCACCTGGGACATCGGCGGCTCGACCCGTACCGACTCCAAGGGCGGCGGGCTGCGCGCCCGGGGGCACGACGCCGTGGCCGGATGTGTCGAGGACGCGGTCCGGGCGACGGAGCTGGGCGTCAAGTGCCTGCTCGTCGCCGACGAGGGCGTGCTGTGGACGCTGCACCGGGCCCGGCTGGCCGGCATCATCCCGGCCGACACGACGCTGAAGGTGTCGGCGCTCATCGGCCCGGTCAACCCGGCCGCGTACGCGGTGTACGAGCGGCTCGGCGCCGACTCCGTCAACGTGCCCAGCGACCTGACGCTCGATCACCTCACGGAGATCCGGCGGGTGTCGGGCGCTCCCATGGACATGTACATCGAGGCCCCCGACGATCTCGGCGGCTACATCCGGATGTACGAGGTGGCCGAGCTGATCCGGCGCGGTTCACCGCTCTATCTGAAGTTCGGCCTGTCCAAGGCCCCGGGGATCTACCCCTACGGCCACCACATGCGGGACCTGACGCTCTCCACCGCACGGGAGCGGGTGCGCCGCGGACGGCTCGCCCTCGACCTCCTCGCGCGGCACGGGGCCGACGGGGACATGGCCCCCCTGGGCTCGCGTCTGCCGGGTGAACTGAACCGATTCGGCATTCAGTCATAACGTTCCGGAAACTTGCTTCACAGAAGCCGACACAGGCGCGCAGAATCCCACACATCTTCTCTCGGTCATCCCGGCACCACGTCCGGGAACGCCCTTCGCACCGCGAGACCGATCCCTGCACACCACATCAAGGATGATGAACATGCGTAACCGCAGAGCCGCCCTCGCCGCCATAGCCGGAGCCGCTTCCCTCGCCCTGACCCTGAGCGCCTGCGGGCAGTCCGGTGAGGGCGGCAGCAAGGACGACTCGGGCGACTCCAAGGGCGGGACGATCGGCATCGCGATGCCGACGAAGTCCTCCGAGCGTTGGATCACCGACGGTGCCAACGTCGAGAAGGACCTCAAGGCCAAGGGCTACAAGACCAAGCTGGTCTTCGGCGAGGACGACCCCGACCAGCAGGTCTCGCAGATCGAGAACCTGATCACCCAGGGCGTCAAGGCCCTGATCATCGCGGCCATCGACAACAAGTCGCTGAACAACGTCCTCCAGCAGGCCGCCGACGCCAAGATCCCGGTCATCTCCTACGACCGCCTGATCCTCGGCACGAAGAACGTCGACTACTACGCGTCCTTCGACAACGAGAAGGTCGGCAAGCTCCAGGCCGGCTACCTCGTCGAAAAGCTGGGCCTGGCGTCCGGCAAGGGCCCCTTCAACATCGAGCTGTTCGCCGGCTCCAACGACGACAACAACACCAAGTACTTCTTCAACGGCGCGATGAGCGTGCTCCAGCCGTACATCGACAGCAAGAAGCTCGTGGTCAAGTCCGGCCAGACCAAGATGACCCAGGTCACCACCCTGCGCTGGGACGGCGCCACCGCCCAGAAGCGCATGGAGGACATCCTCACCTCGTCGTACAAGAGCGGCCGGGTCGACGCGGTCCTCTCGCCCTACGACGGCATCTCCATCGGCATCATCGCCGCGCTGAAGTCCGACGGCTACGGCTCCGCCGCCAAGCCCCTGCCGGTCATCAGCGGCCAGGACGCCGAGCTGGCCTCCGTGAAGTCGATCATCGCCGGCCAGCAGTCGATGACCGTCTACAAGGACCTGCGCAAGCTCGCCCAGGTCGCCACGGACATGGTCGACGCCACCCTGAACGGCAAGAAGCCCGAGATCAACGACACCAAGTCGTACGACAACGGCACCAAGGTCGTCCCCGCCTACCTGCTCCAGCCGGTGAGCGTCGACAAGACGAACTACGAGAAGGAACTGGTCCAGGGCGGCTACTACACGGCTGACCAGCTCAAGTAAGCGTCGACCCACACGGATTGGAAGGCACGACCATGGCGGGACCCGTCCTGGAAATGCGCTCGATCGTCAAGACCTTTCCCGGCGTAAAAGCGCTGTCGGACGTCACGCTGACTGTCCGTCAGGGCGAGGTCCATGCCATCTGCGGTGAGAACGGCGCCGGGAAGTCCACCTTGATGAAGGTGCTCTCCGGCGTCCATCCGCACGGAACCTACGGCGGCGACATCCTCTTCGAGGAAGAGGTCGTCCAGTTCAAGGACATCCGGGCGAGCGAGCAGCACGGCATCGTCATCATCCACCAGGAACTGGCGCTGTCGCCGTACCTCTCCCTCGCGGAGAACATCTTCCTCGGCAACGAACACGCCAAGGGCGGGTTCATCGACTGGCGGGAGACCCTGCGGCACGCGACGGAACTGCTGCGCCGGGTCGGTCTCGACGACCACCCGGAGACCCGCGTCGCCGACATCGGCGTGGGCAAGCAGCAGCTCGTGGAGATCGCGAAGGCACTGTCGAAGAAGGTGAAGCTGCTCATCCTGGATGAGCCGACGGCGGCCCTGAACGACGAGGACAGCGGCAAACTCCTGGATCTGATCCTGGAGTTGAAGAAGCAGGGCATCACCTCGATCATCATCTCCCACAAGCTCAACGAGATCCGCAAGGTCGCGGACTCGGTGACGATCATCCGCGACGGGCACTCCATCGAGACGCTCGACGTGAAGGCCGCGGAGACGACCGAGGACCGGATCATCAGCGGCATGGTCGGGCGCGACCTCGACCACCGCTTCCCCGAGCGCACCCCGCACGAGGCGCAGGAGGGCGCGGCCCCGGCCCTGGAGATCCGCGACTGGACGGTGCACCACCCGATCGACCAGCAGCGCAAGGTGGTCGACGACGTGTCGATCCAGGTGCGCCGCGGGGAGATCGTCGGCATCGCGGGCCTCATGGGCGCGGGCCGCACCGAACTGGCCATGAGCGTCTTCGGGCGCAGCTACGGCCGGCACGCGGGCGGCACGGTCCTCAAGGACGGCAAGGAGATCCGCACGAAGACGGTCGCCGAGGCCATCGGGCACGGGATCGCCTACGTCACCGAGGACCGCAAGCACTACGGCCTCAACCTCATCGACACGATCAACCGCAACATCTCGCTGACGGCCCTCGCCAAGGTCGCCAAGCGGGGTGTGGTCGACGAGCACGAGGAGCGGCAGGTCTCCGAGGGCTACCGCAAGTCCATGAACATCAAGGCGCCCACCGTCTTCGAGCCCGTGGGCAAGCTGTCCGGCGGCAACCAGCAGAAGGTCGTCCTCAGCAAGTGGATCTTCGCGGGTCCCGACGTGCTGATCCTGGACGAGCCCACGCGCGGTATCGACGTCGGCGCCAAGTTCGAGATCTACACGGTCATCGACCAGCTGGCCGCCCAGGGCAAGGCGGTCGTCTTCATCTCCTCCGAACTGCCCGAACTGCTCGGCATGTGCGACCGCATCTACACGATGGCCGCCGGACGGCTCACGGGCGAGTTCCCGCGGGCCGAGGCCACGCAGGAAGTGCTGATGCGTCAGATGACGAAGGACAAAGAGGTATCGCGATGAGCACGGACGTGACCGACAAGAGCCCGGCGGCGGCACCGCCCGGGAAGAGCGGGGGCTCTGCCACCGGCGGCGGGCTGCTGCGCCTGGTGCTGGACGGACTGCGGCGCAACATGCGCCAGTACGGCATGCTGATCGCGCTCGGCCTGCTCGTGGTCCTGTTCCAGGTGTGGACCGGCGGTGACCTGCTGCTCCCCCGCAACGTCTCCAACCTGGTCCTTCAGAACAGCTACATCCTGATCCTCGCGATCGGCATGATGCTGGTGATCATCGCGGGTCACATCGACCTGTCGGTCGGTTCGGTGACGGCGTTCACGGGCGCCTTCGCGGCCGTCCTCACGGTGCAGCACGACGTGGCGTGGCCCGTCGCGCTGGTGCTGTGCCTGGTCGTGGGCGCGGTGGCCGGCGCGGTACAGGGCTTCCTGATCGCCTATCTCGGCATACCCTCCTTCATCGTCACCCTCGCGGGCATGCTGCTCTTCCGCGGTCTGACGGAGATCCTCCTGGAGGGCCAGACCCTCGGCCCGTTCCCCGACGGTCTCCAGAAGATGGGCAACGGCTTCCTGCCGGAGGTCGGCCCGCACACGAACTACCACAACATCACGCTGCTGCTGGGCTTCGCCCTGCTCGCGTTCGTCGTCCTCCAGGAGGTCCGCGACCGCAAGCGTCAGCAGGAGTTCTCGCTCGACGTGGTGCCGACGAACCTCTTCCTGCTCAAGCTCGTCGCCATCGCCGCCGCGGTGCTCACGGTCACGATGCTCCTCGCCAGCTACAAGGGCGCGCCGATCATCCTGATCATCCTCGGCGCGCTGGTCGTCGGCTACGGCTACATCATGCGCAACGCCGTCTTCGGCCGTCACATCTACGCCATCGGCGGCAACCTGCCGGCGGCGAAGCTGTCCGGCGTGAAGGACAAGAAGGTCACCTTCCTCGTCTTCCTGAACATGGGCGCGCTCGCGGCCCTGGCGGGTCTGGTGGTCGCGGCCCGGCTGAACGCGGCCTCGCCGAAGGCGGGCCTCAGCTTCGAACTGGAGGCGATCGCCTCGTCGTTCATCGGCGGCGCGTCCATGAGCGGCGGTGTCGGCACCGTGCTCGGCGCCATCATCGGTGGTCTCGTCCTCGGTGTGCTGAACAACGGCATGAACCTGCTGAGCGTCGGCACCGACTGGCAGCAGGTCATCAAGGGCCTCGCCCTGCTGATCGCGGTCGGGTTCGACGTGTGGAACAAGCGCAAGTCAGGTTCCTGAGACGGAGCGGGCCCCGCCGGAAGGCGGGGCCCGCTCTGTTTCCGGTGCGCCACCCGGAGCCGGGGAGTGCGCCACCGGAGGCCCGGAGCAGCGGACCGAAGGCCGGACAAGAAAGGCGGGGCGCGGTGAAGACGCTCTTCGGCAAGCTCGCCGACGGCACCGAGATCCACAGCTGGGCGCTGGAGAACGGCGGCACCCGGATGGAGGTCCTCTCCTGGGGCGCGATCGTGCGGTCCCTGGAGATCCCGGACCGGCGGGGCCGGTACGCCGACGTCTGCCTCGGCTTCGACGAGCTGGACGACTACATCACGAAGACGCCGTACTTCGGCGCGCTGATCGGCCGCTACGGCAACCGCATCGCCGGAGGCCGGTTCACCCTCGACGGCGTCGCCCACCAGGTCGACGTCAACGACGGCGGGAACAGCCTGCACGGCGGCGCCGCCGGCTTCGACCGGCGGGTGTGGGAGGTCGAGCCGTTCACCGAGGGCCCCGACACCGGCCTGCGCCTGTCCCGCACGAGCCCCGACGGGGAGATGGGGTACCCGGGCACGCTGGAGGTGCAGGTCACGTACACCCTCACCCGGCACGGGGACTGGCGCATCGACTACGAGGCCGTCACCGACCGGCCCACGGTCGTCAATCTCACCAGCCACGTCTACTGGAACCTCGCGGGCGAGGGCACCGGCCCGGTCGACGACCACGAGCTGACGATCGCCGCGTCGCGCTACACACCCGTCGGCCCGGACCTGATCCCCACCGGCGAACTCGCCCCGGTCGCCGGCACACCCTTCGACTTCCGGCGCGCCACGAGGATCGGCCAGGGCCTGCGGGCCGGTCACCTCCAGCAGACCCGGGCCCAGGGCTACGACCACAACTGGGTCCTCGACAAGGGCGTCACCGCCGGGCCGGAACCCGTGGCCACGCTGCGCGACCCGGTCTCCGGCCGCAGCCTGGAGATCGCCACCGACCAGCCGGGGCTCCAGTTCTACTCCGGCAACTTCCTCGACGGCACCCTCACCGGCCGGTCCGGCCGCGCCTACCGCCAGGGCGACGCCCTGTGCCTGGAGACCCAGCACTTCCCCGACTCGCCGAACCGCCCCGAGTTCCCCCCGACGCTGCTGCGACCGGGGCGGACGTACCGGTCGACGACGGTCCACTCGTTCGGCACCTGACCGCCTGCGCGGCCGGCGGGCCTTCTTCACAGCAGGACCACAGTTTCTTACCGATTCCTCAGCGGTTGAACAGCCGTCCTCCGACCTTCGTATGTAAGAGCGGCCCGCGCTCCCCCGCGCGGGCCACCCATGACGACGGGCCCGGTCGTCCCCGCCGGGCCCGCCCCATACGGAGGTTCCATGGCCGACAACGTCTCCTCGTTGTTCCGCAACACCGCGGCGCACAGCCCGTCGATGGCGGCGCTGACACGGGAGGGCGGCGAGGGGGTCGGCCCGGTGGACTTCTGCATACCCTGCAACCCCTACTTCCCCACGCCCGCCATGATGGACACCATGGCCGCGCGGCTGCGGGACATCATCACGTACTACCCGAGCGGCGCCGACACGATCACGGCCGAGCTGTGCAACCTGCTCCAACTGCCGCCGCAGGCAGTGGCGATGGGCAACGGATCGACCGAACTGATCACCTGGATCGACCATCTGCTGGTCCGTGAGTCCCTCGCCGTCCCCGTTCCCACCTTCGGCCGCTGGACCGACCAGCCCATGGAGACCGGCAAGCGGGTCGACATGTTCCCGCTCCAGGAGTCCAGCGGCTTCGCCCTGGACCTGGCGCAGTACGCCGAGTTCATCCGCACCCGGGGCACCAAGGTCGCCGTCATCTGCAACCCGAACAACCCCGACGGCGGCTTCCTGCACAAGCACGCGCTCGTGCAGTTCATGGACGCGATGGCCGACCTGGACCTGATCGTCATCGACGAGTCGTTCCTGGAGTTCGCGGACGCGGAGCAGGAACCGAGCGTCGTGCAGGAGGCGATGATCCGGCCGAACGTCATCGTGCTGCGCAGCCTCGGCAAGAACTTCGGTCTGCACGGCATCCGTTTCGGCTACATGGTCGCCAACCCCTCGCTGGCCGGCCGGGTCCGCTCGATGCTGCCGAAGTGGAACCTCAACGCCTTCGCCGAGTACGTGGTCTTCATGCTGAAGGAGCACGGCCCCGAGTACGCGCAGAGCCTGATGCAGGTGCGCCGGGACCGTCTCGACATGGCGAGCCAGCTCAGCGCGCTGCCCGGGCTGACCGTCTACCCCTCGCAGGGGAACTTCCTCTTCGTGCGCCTTCCCGTCGGCGCCGAGGGCACCGTGGTCCGCGACCGGCTGCTCAACGAGCACCGCATCCTGGTCCGCGAGTGCGGCAACAAGATCGGTTCGTCCAGCCGCTTCCTGAGACTCGTGGTGCGCCCCCAGGTGGACGTC
Organism: Streptomyces asoensis; assembly: GCF_016860545.1. Classification (NCBI taxonomy): domain Bacteria; kingdom Bacillati; phylum Actinomycetota; class Actinomycetes; order Kitasatosporales; family Streptomycetaceae; genus Streptomyces; species Streptomyces asoensis. The sequence goes on from NZ_BNEB01000001.1 coordinate 474,518, forward strand.
CGTCGCCTGGTGTCCGGCCTGGAACAGGTGCTCTACGGGACCAGGAGGGGAGCCGCGGTGCCCGAGCTGAGCGCCGGCGCCGGCTACAGCTCGGGCACGGCGGCCGTGGACCGCCTGGTCACCAACGGGTCGGGCATGCACGGCCTCGCCGCTCAGGCCATGGGCATGGCGATGCCGGGTCCGGTCGCGGCCGCCCCGGCTCCTGTCCCGATGGCGGTGCAGTCGGCGGCACCGGCGCAGGCCACCCCGTCCGACGGCGCCGGGATGCCGCTCCCGGCCGCGGCCCAGGTCTTCCCCCAGTCGGTCCCGGCGCCGGCGATGGCCCCCGTCCCGGCCCCTGCCCCCGCGCCCGCGCCCGCGCCCGCGCCCGCCCCGCCGATGGCTCCGGCGGCCGCGATGGCCCCGGCCGCGATGGCACCCCCCATGTCCCCGGCGGCGATGTCCCCGGCCGCCATGTCCCCGGCCGCGATGGCACCCGCCATGGCCCCCGCACCCGCACCGGCCCCCGCACCCGCCCCGCCGATGGGCCCGACACCGCCCGGTGTCCCGGCCCGCGGTGGTCTCACGGCCGCCCAGGTCAGGGGCACCAACGGCCTGTCCCCCGCCGCCGCGACGGGCTGGCCGAACGCCCAGAGCTGGCCGAACGCCGCGGGAATGGGCCAGGCGGGCTGACACCCGCCACGCACGGCGTGACGCCCCGGACGGCCGCCGACCGTCCGGGGCGTCGGCGCGGGATCAGTGGGCGACCGGCCAGCCGCTGCTCCAGTCCAGGAGGTTGATCCCCAGCTTGGGGGTGCCGTTGTCGTTGCCGTCGTAGTAGTGGTAGACGATCAGGTCCCCGTCGGTGTCGTGCAGGATCGACTGCCCGCCGGGCCCGATGACGCTGCCGTGCGACTCCAGCACCGGGGTGCCGCCGTTGTTCGTCAGGGCGACACCGCTCCTGTCGTAGTACGGCCCGGTGACGGAGGCCGCCCGGCCGACCTTGACCTTGTAGGTGGAGCCGGTGCCCGCACAGCAGGTGTCGTAGGAGGCGAAGAGGTAGTAGTAGCTGCCGTGCCTGACCACGTAGGGCGCCTCGACGGCCTTGGTCCCGGTGGGGCGGGCGGCGAGCGAGCGCCGGGCGGTGTCGGAGGCGAGCTGTTTGCCGGTCGACGGGTCGAGCCGGATCATCTTGATCCCCGTCCACCAACTCCCGAACGACAGCCACCACTTGCCGTCGCCGTCCACGAAGAGGTTCGGGTCGATGGCGTTGTAGTCGCTGGACGTGGACGAGGTGTAGACGGTGCCGTAGTCGGTCCAGGAGCCGGGCAGGCCGGTGCTCGAACCGGCCAGTCCTATGGCGGACTTGTTGGACCCGAAGGTGGAGACGGCGTAGTACATCAGGTACTTGCCGCCCTGGTACGAGATGTCGGGCGCCCAGGCCTCCGTGGCGCCGTAGGCGGACCACCAGGCCGGCCGGGTGGAGAAGGCGTCCGCGCCCGCGCCGAACGCGACGCGGTCGGTGGAGGTGCGGTAGGAGAGACCGCCGCCGGTGGCGTAGAGGAGGTAGCGGCCGGCCGGCGTGCGGATCATCGTCGGGTCGTGCACGACCGTGGCGCCGGTGACCCTGCCGGGGTCGGGATACGCGGAGGCGGTGGAGGGGACCAGGGCGAGCAGGACCGCCGCCGGGATCGAGAGCAGGGCGGCCCCGCGGGACCGGCGGGGCGTGCGGGGGACGGGTGGGGTGCGGGGGACGGGTGGGGTGCGGCTCATGCGGACGCTCCTTCGGTGGGGGTTCAGCCGCCCGTTCGTGATTCCGAACGGCAGTCGCGTCGTCGGACGGGACCGTAGGATCGAACCCCTTGCGCGTCAATGACCCGCGCACCCACCCGAAAGTCTTCGAAAACACCCCGCGCCGACGGGGGTGCGGCCCGCGGCACCGGCCCGCAGGCCCGGCATTTGCCTGGCAAGCACCTTGACGGAGTGCCACTTTGCCGAACTGACAGTGTGCCGACAGGAACCGTTCCTACGGTGTCGTGCCCATGACAGACACCTCAGATGCGCGCCCTTCCGTCGCGCGCCGTACCGTACTCGTCGCCTCCGGCGCGACCGCAGCGGCCCTGGCCGTAGGCGCCGCTGCCACGCCCGAGGCCCCCACGACCGACACGGCCGACGCCGCTCCCGTCGCCGCCGCGGCCGTCTGCACCCTCACGAAGGAAATGACCGAAGGGCCCTACTACCTCGACGGACAGTACGTCCGCGCCGACGTCACCGAGGGCAAGGCGGGCGTCCCGCTCAAGCTGACGCTCACCGTCGTCGACGACGACACCTGCGTGCCCCTCTCCAACGCGCTCGTGGAGATCTGGCACTGCGACGCCCTCGGCGAGTACTCCGGCTTCGTCGGCAACAACGGCCACAGCGAACCGGACGACGGCACCTTCCTGCGCGGCGGTGTCCTCACCAACGCCAGCGGTGTCGCCAACATCACCACCGTCTACCCCGGCTGGTACCGGGGCCGGTGCATCCACATCCACGTCAAGGTGCACACCAACGTCACGCTGACCTCGAACGGCTCCTTCACCGGCGGCCAGGAACTGCACACCGGCCAGCTCTTCATCAACGAGACCATCACGACGGCCGTCGCGAAAGTCTCCCCGTACTCGACCAACGCGGTCCCCCGCACCACCCTCGCCCAGGACTCCATCTACGACGACGGGGGCGCCGCCTCCGGCCTGCTCACCCTGACGGCGCTGGGCAGCACGACCTCCGCCGGCTACACCGGAACGCTGACCCTCGGCGTCGAGCGCTGACCGGCGGCGGCTGAGCCGGCCGGGCGTCACCTGGTGCGCGGTGACGCCCGGCCGGCACCTCGCGGGGCCCGCGGCCCCGCGAGGTGGAGCCGCCTACTTCGCCGGGCAGTGCTGCCAGGCCATGTGGTAGACCGTGCTGAGGTCGCCGTCGGTCGAGTCCATCGTCATGAAGCTGACCTTGCTCGGCGAGGACGAGCCCGCGTTGACCCGGAGCTCCGTGTTGATGTTGAAGTTGCGCTGGACTCCGCAGGGCGCCCAGACCAGTTGGGCCCAGTCGGTGCTGTCGGTCGCCTGCCAGTTGTCGTTGTAGGAGCCGCTGAAGTTGTGGTTCTTGAAGACCGTCTGCGACGAGCCCTGGAAGTAGTACGAGGCCCGCTGCACGGCGCTCGCGCCGGACTGGAGCGAGGCGTAACCGCGGTAGTCCGCCTTCGCGATGGCGTACGTGAAGCCCGAGGGGACGTGGACGACGAGGTTGAGCTGGCAGTTCTTGCGGAACGCCGTGGGGTTGGAGCTGCCGCCGACCTGGGCGAGGTAGTCGCTGTAGGTCACGGTGAAGGCGGTGTTGTCCTCGGAGACGGCGACGGCCGCCGTACCCGCGGGACAGCCGGACCCGTTCACCGTGGCGACATCGATGACGATCTTGTCCGGGGGCGGGTTGTCGAACACGGGGGACGAGTTGTGCGCGGGTATCGCGGCGGTGACGAGCGCGGCGACCGCACCGCCCAGGAGCAGCCCACTGGCCATGGTCTCTGTCCTTCGTTCGAATCGGTGGGGGGTGGAGCGCCTCCGGTTCCGCCCGCCAACTCTGTGCAGGATCAATGGAGTTGCTGTGAAGAACCGGGGCGATGGCATCGTAGGGAGAGCGCTGGGACACGCCCAGAGGCAACTCCGGCCATTCACCACGGCCCGTTCACACCCCGTCGCCGTACGTACCGGCCCGGGACCGGGAGGGGAGCTAGGGGTTCTCCCACGCCGCGGGTTCCGCGGCGAGCTCGCGCACCGGGTCCGGCAGGGCGTCCGCCGCGATGTCGGCGATCGTGACGCCCTCCAGGATCCGCCGTACGTTGGCCCGCAGCGCGATCCACAGCGGGAGCAGGGGCTGCGCCGAGCCGGTGTAGGTCAGACCGGTGGGGCGTTCGCCGCGTACGGAGACGATCGGGCCGTCCACCGCCCTGATCACGTCCGCGACCGTGATCGCCGCCGGGTCGCGCGCCAGCCGGTAGCCGCCGCCCCCGCCGCGCCGGCTGTCCACGACCCCGCCGCGTCGCAGGTCGCCGAGGATCCCCTCGAGGAACTTGTGCGGGATGTCCTGCACGGTGGCGATCGACTCGGCCTTGACCGGGTCACCGCCCTGCCGTACCGCGAGCTCCAGTACCGCCCGCACCGCGTAGTCCGCCCGTGCCGAGATCCTCATGGATCCATTGTGCCGTCAGGGACCGGGCGGCCCGGCACGCGGCCGAGTGCGCGCGAAAAGGGCGGCGCACTCCGACACGCTGTCGGGTACGCCGCCCGGGGCGGTACGGGCCGCGGGCGCGGCCCGCGCTGTCATGACGCCTACTTCTGGTCGGCGGCGAACCTGGCGGCCGACCAGCGGTAGCCGAGCACCGCGAGCCCGAGGCACCAGGCGAGGGCGATCCAGCCGTTGTTGCCGATGCCGGTGCCGAGGAGGAGTCCGCGCAGGGTCTCGATGGCGGGGGTGAAGGGCTGGTACTCGGCGACGGGACGGAACCAGGCGGGCATCGTGTCGGCGGGGATGAAGGCGCTGGAGACGAGCGGCAGCAGGATCAGCGGCTGGGCGCTGTTCGCGGCGGCCTCGGCGTTGGGGCTGGCCAGACCCATGCCGACGGCGATCCAGGTGAGGGCGAGGGCGAAGAGGACGAGCAGTCCGAACGCGGCCAGCCACTCCAGGGCCGTCGCGTCGGCGGACCGGAAGCCGATCGCGACGGCGACCCCGCCGACGAGGACCACACTGGCGACGCACTGGAGCACACTGCCCACGACGTGCCCGACGAGCACGGAGCCGCGGTGGATCGCCATGGTGCGGAAGCGGGCGATGATGCCCTCGTTCATGTCGGTGGCGACGGACACCGCGGTGCCGATCACCGTGCCCCCGACGGTCATCATCAGGATGCCGGGGACGATGTAGGCGATGTAGTCGGCGCGGTCCGCGCCCTCGCCGCCGATGCCGGCGCTCATCACGTCGCCGAAGATGTAGACGAAGAGCAGGAGCAGCATCACCGGCGTGAGCAGCAGGTTCAGGGTGAGCGACGGATAGCGGCGCGTGTGCAGGAGGTTGCGGCGGAGCATGGTGGTGGAGTCACGCAGGGCCAGGGAGAAGGGGTGGGGCCCGGCGGTGGTGGTGGGGGTGCTCATCGGGCGTTCTCCTTGGGCCGGTCGGGCTGGTCGGGGTGGGTGGTGGGGTCGGTGAGGGCGAAGAAGACGTCGTCGAGGTCGGGGGTGTGGACGGTGAGTTCGTCGGCGTGGATGCCGGTGGTGTGGAGGTGGTCGAGGAGGGTGCGCAGGTCGTTCTGGCTCGTGGTGCCGGGGACGTGGAGGGTGAGGGCGTCGTCGTCGTGGGTGCTGTCGGGCAGGGTGGTGAGGGCGGTGCGGTAGGCGGTGGGGTCGGTGAAGCGCAGGCGGACGTGGCCGCCGGGGACGAGGCGTTTGAGGTGGGCCGCGGTGCCTTCGGCGGCGATGCGGCCGTCGTGGAGCACGGCGATGCGGTCGGCGAGCTGGTCGGCTTCTTCGAGGTACTGGGTGGTGAGGAAGACGGTGACGCCGTCGCGGACGAGGTCGCGGACGATCTGCCAGGTGGTGTGGCGGGAGCGGGGGTCGAGGCCGGTGGTGGGTTCGTCGAGGAAGATGATGCGGGGGTCGCCGACGAGGGTCATGGCGAGGTCGAGGCGGCGTTTCATGCCGCCGGAGTAGGTGGAGGCCGGTTTCGCGGCGGCGTCGGCGAGGTCGAAGCGGTGGAGGAGTTCGGTGGTGACGCGGCGGCCTTCGCTGCGGGTGAGGTGGTGCAGGTCGGCCATGAGGAGCATGTTCTCCTCGCCGGTGATCAGGCCGTCGACGGCGGAGAACTGGCCGGTGACTCCGATGGCGGCGCGTACGGCCTGGGGGTCGGTGGTGAGGTCGTGGCCGCCGACGCGCACGTCCCCGGCGTCGGCGGTGACGAGGGTGGAGAGGATCTTCACGGCGGTGGTCTTGCCCGCGCCGTTCGGGCCGAGCAGGGCGAAGACCGTGCCGGCCGGCACCGCCAGATCGATGCCGTCCAGGACGACCTTGTCGCCGTAGGACTTGCGCAGCCCGTTCGCCGCGATCGCCAAGCTGGTCATGAGAGGGCTCCTTCGTGGACCGCGGTGGCCGGTCAGAGGCTGCGGGCGGTGATGTCGCCCTGGGTGGTGGTCGCGCGGATCGTCAGGCCGGGGGTCGCGTCGGCGTTCCTGAGCGCGTTGTCGATGCGGCCCAGGCCGGTGCCGGCGTCCAGGGAGGCGGAGACCCCGCGGGACGCGCCGACGGTGATGTCGCCCAGCAGGGTGGTCAGCGTGAGCGCGCCGCGCACGGCCTCGGTGATGTCGACGCTGCCCTTCTGGGTGCTGATCTCGCCCGCCCCGTTGAGGCGGCCGACGGTGATGTCGGCGTCCAGGCCGGTGAGGCGGGCGCTGTCGGCCTCGTCGAGCTTCACCGAGCCGGAGCCGCCCTCGACGACGACGTCGCCGAGCCGTCCGACGCCCCGGAACTCGGCGGCGTCCGCCCTGGCCTCGACCCGGGAGCCGGCGGGCAGCTGGACGGTGACCTCGACCGACCCGGTGGCGCCGAGGATCCGGTTCTTCGCCGGGGCGGCCGCGACCCGCAGGACGCCGTCGCCGTACTCGACCGTGATCTGCTCCGCCGCCTTCACGTCGCGGCCCTTCGAGGCGTCCGCGGGCCGGACCTCGACCGTGGTGTCGGCCCGGTCGGCGGCGATGACCCGGATGCGTCCGGCGGGGATGGACAGGACGGCGGAAACGGCGGCGGGGGTGTCGAACTTCTGCATCGTGCGCTCCTCGGTTCGTTGTTTCTGATGAGGAAAACGCTACGTTGCATTCACCGATCCGACAACAGCTCCGTTGCATGCAAACGCTATAAGAGCAGGTAGGAGCAGTTATTTCATTGCAATGGATGGAAAATCAACGCAACAACCCGCACCGGATTCGTTGCAATGGATGAGAAGTGAACGCTATGCTGGCGAGGCCGGGCGACACGAAGGAGATCGCGATGCCGGGAGGCAGACTCACCCAGCAGGAACGTCAGCAGATCGCGTCGGGGCTGGCCGACGGCCTGGCCTACGCGGAGATCGCCAGAGGGCTCGACCGCCCCACCTCGACGATCACGCGCGAGGTGATGCGCAACGGCGGCCCCACCGCCTACCGGGCCGACCTGGCCCACCGCGCGACCGAGCGCCGCACCCACCAGCGCAGACGGGCGGCGCCCCGGGGCGCGCAGACTCCCCCGCAGCCGCACGGACGCGACGCCGAGGCCGTGCGCGAGTACGAGGAGACGCTCACCACCGTCTTCATACAGTCGGGCCTGCCCAAGATGATGGCCCGGGTGCTGGTCTCCCTCTACACCACCGACTCGGGCAGCCTCACCGCGTCGGAACTCACCCAGCGCCTCCAGGTCAGCCCGGCGTCCGTCTCGAAGGCGATCGCGTTCCTCGAGGCCCAGGGGCTCGCCCGCCGCGAACGCGACGACCGCCGCCGCGAGCGCTACGTCATCGACGACGACGTCTGGTACCAGGCCTCGGTCGCCAGCGCCCGGTCCCTCGCCCAGGTCGTCGAGACCTCCCGGCAGGGCGTCCGCATCCTCGGCGCCGACACCCCGGCGGGCACCCGCCTGGAGAACATCGCCCGCTTCGTCGACTTCGTCAGCGAGAGCACCCTGCGCGCCGCGGAGCAGGCCCGCGCGGTGCTCCACACGAAGACCGAGGGCGCCGTCCCGGACGGCGGCGGGGAGCAGCCGTCCGGGCAGTGAGCGGACCCGGTCGCGCCCCCGCGGGGCGGGACCGGGCGGGGCCGGGCTACGCCAGCCTGATCACGTTCCACGACAGCGGCTCCAGCGTCGCCGTCAGCCCGCCGTCCGTCAGTGCCGTGCCCCGCGCCGCGTGCGGGGTGACCCGCTCGGGCTCGGCCAGGGTGTTGCGGGCGTCCGGGTCGGCGTCCGCCAGCACGCTGTGTTCGACGACCGAGGTCAGGCCGAGGCCGGTCAGGGCGACGTGCAGGGGCAGCGCCCCGGTACGGCTGCGGTTGACGGCGAACACGGTGACCGAGCCGTCGTCGGCGCGCACCGCGGTGGCGTGCAGCAGGTCCGCCTCGCCGTACCGGGCCGTCTCGTACGTCGGTGAGTCCACGCGCACGTCGAGGACCGTGCCGCGCCCGTGCTTCGACGCCTGCGCGAACGGGAAGAACGTCGTCTGCCGCCAGGCCGGACCGCCCGGCTCGGTGAGGATGGGCGCGATGACGTTGACGAGCTGGGCGAGACAGGCGACCGTCACCCGGTCCGCGTGCCGCAGCAGCGCGATGAGGAGCGAGCCGAAGACGACGGCGTCCATGACGCTGTAGTTGTCCTCCAGCAGGCGGGGGGCCTCGGCCCAGTCCCGCGTGGCGGAGTCCTCGATCGCGTGCCACCCCGACATGTACCAGACGTTCCACTCGTCGAAGGAGAGGTTGATCTTCTTCTTCGACTTGAGCTTCGCGCCGACGTGGTCGCAGGTGGCGACGACGTTCTCGATGAACGACTCCATGTCCACGGCCGAGGCCAGGAAGGAGTCGACGTCGCCGTCCTGCGGCTCGTAGTAGGCGTGCAGGGAGATGTAGTCGACCAGTTCGTACGTCTCCGCGAGGACCGTCGCCTCCCACTCGGCGAAGGTCGGCATGGACTGGCTGGACGAGCCGCAGGCGACCAGTTCCACGGACGGGTCCATCTGGCGCATGGCGCGAGCGGTCTCGGCGGCGAGCCGGCCGTACTCCCCGGCGGTCTTGTGGCCGGTCTGCCAGGGGCCGTCCATCTCGTTGCCCAGGCACCAGACCCTGATGCCGAAGGGGTCCTTGTCCCCGTGGTCGGCCCGCAGGTCCGAAAGGGCCGTGCCGGACGGGTGGTTGGCGTACTCCTGGAGCTCCAGGGCCTCGGCGACGCCCCGGGTGCCGAGGTTGATCGCCATCATCGGCTCGGCCTGCGGGCCGATCTTGCGCAGGAAGGCGATGTACTCGGAGAGACCGAAACGGTTGGTCTCCGTCGAGCGCCAGGCCAGGTCCAGGCGGCGCGGACGGTCCTCGGCGGGGCCGACCGAGTCCTCCCACTTGTAACCCGAGACGAAGTTGCCGCCCGGGTAGCGGACGGCGGTGACGCCGAGTTCGCGGACCAGGTCCAGGACGTCGGTCCGCAGCCCCGCCTCGTCGGCGGACGGGTGGCCGGGCTCGTACAGACCGGTGTAGACGCACCGGCCCAGATGCTCCACGAAGCTGCCGAAGAGACGGGGGTTGACTTCGCCGATGGTGAAGGCGGGGTCGAGGGTGAGACGTGCGGTGCGCATGAACGCCTTTCGAGGAGGGGGAACCTGTCCGTCGGGGGGCGGGAGTCGGGAGTGGGGGGCGGGGAGGCACGGGGCCGGCGGGTCGTCCGTGCACTGTCGTCACGGGGTTCGACATTTCGAATTGCGCTCGTAACTTCGAACGGGACCGTAAAATCGATGTGCCCGCCCGTCAATGGTTTCGACGAGATCCATGACAGCGCTTTCTACCGCGGGTCCCCGACCGCCCTCGCCGCCCCGTGAAAACTTCTCGTGACGTGAGCACAACCGGCCGCGTAGGCTCGAACGGGCTGCCGCAGGGCGGTCGAGAAGGGGGAGTCGATGGACATCGCGGGCGCGCTGCGCGGCGCGGCCCGGATCGGCTCGGCGCTGCGGCGCACGAGGACCGGACCGGCCATGCGCGAGCTGACCGGCGATCTCTCCGCCGCCGTGCGGGCGCGTCCCGGCCGGCCGGCCGGTGTGCGGGACGTGTGCCGGGTGCTGTGCGAGGAGATGTCCGCGCGGCGCGGCGGGCGGCCCGTCGAGGTGCGGTTCGAGCGGTTCCCCGACGAGATCGAGGTGACCGGACTGTGGGTGGAGTTCCATGACTTCGACCTGGTCATCGTCGAGGAACGGGCCGAGGCCGTGCAGCAACTGGTCATACTCGGGCACGAGTTGTGGCACCTGCACGCCGGGCACCGGCACCACCACGGCGTCGGCACGGTGGCGGCCGGGGTCCTCGCCGCACGGTCCGGCTGGGACTCCCTCGCGCTGACCGTGGCCGCCCGCAACGGCTCCCGCGCGGACGACGAGGCCGAGGCGGACGACTTCGGCCACCGGCTGGCCGCCCGGTTCCGGCGCTATCTCGCCGACCCCGGACCGGCCGCCCCCGGCGCCGGCGCGGAGACGGCCGCGGTGCAGCGGACGCTGGGCTACCGCGGACGCGGGGGCACCGCGCGGTGAGCCACGGGATGTACGTCTCCTTCTGGCTGCCCACCGTGGTGCTCGGCGCGGCCCTCGCCATCAAACTTCCCAGCATCCTCAAGCTGTGGCGCGATCCGCTGCTGCGCGCCGTCGGTGGCCTGCTGATCTTCGCCTGCGCGGTGTTCGTCTTCGCCGCCCCGAAGACCATCGCCTGGACCAACCGGGTCACCGGCGTGCCCAACATCGCGGCGCCCTGGGTGTACTCGCTGCTCACCGCGCTCTCCGCGTCGTGGCTGCTGCTGATCATCGCCTGGCGCAACGGCCGCAGCGAGCGCTCCGCGCAGACCCGGCGCGCGACCCGCTGGGTGGTCTCCGTCTACGCCGGGGTCGTCGTCGCGCTGTGGGTCCTCTTCGCCCTCGCCGACGTGCCCGTGGAGCAGATCCGGGACCTGGACACGTACTACGCCAACACGCCCTTCATGCGCGAGGAGATCCTGCTCTACCTGCTCGCGCACACGGTGGCCTGTTCGGTCACGGCGCGGCTCGTGTGGAACTGGAGCCGCACCGAGGGCCTCGACGCGTGGCTGCGCTGGGGACTGCGCTTCCTCGGGGCCGGTTACGTGACGAACCTGCTGTTCAGCGCGGCCAAGCTGACCGCGGTCGGGGCACGCTGGACCGGGCACGACCTGGACTGGCTCAACACCGGCATCGCCCCGTCGGCGGCCTGCATCGCCGCCACGCTGGTCGCGATCGGCTTCATCGTGCCGCACGCCGGCCAGTACCTCCAGGAGCGGTGGCGGATCCGCCGCCGGTACCGGAGCCTGAAGCCCCTCGCCCGGCTGATGCGCGGGGTCACCGGCGCCCGCGAGCCGTTCGACCTGCGGGCCACGCCCGAACTGCGCCTGATCCGCCGTGAGACGTTCATCCGCGACGCGCTGCTCCAGCTCGCCCGGCACCTCGACGACGACCTGCGGGCGCGCTCCTACGAGGCCGGGGTGACCCTCGGCTTCGAGCGCGGCCGGGCCCAGGCCCTCGCCGCCGCCGTGACCCTCCTCGACGCGGTCGAGACCCGCCGGCGGACCCTCGGCGACCCGGCCCCCGCGGCGGACGCGGGCGCGATCGGCGCGGCGGGCGCGATCGGCGCCCCGGGCGCCGCCCGGGCGGCCCGCACCACCGTCTCCCCCCGCACCACAGGTTCCCCCCGCCCCCTCACGGGCCCCACGAGCGGGGCGGTCGGCGCGGGCGGCCGCGGGGCCGGGCAGGCCCCGGGTGGGGGCGACGCCGCCCCGGCCGGCGGGGCTTCCGGTTCCGGGGGTGGGGTGGGGCGGGGCGATACGACCTACCTTCTGCGGGAGATCCGGGCCGTGTCCCGGGTCCTGCGACGTCCCGACGACATACAGGCGGTCCGCGCCCACGCGGTCGCCCCGGCAGAGAGCATGTCCACGCATGAGTGAGCCCTCCAACCCCGCCAGAACCGCCGTAGTCCTGGGGGGATCCCATACGGGCATGCTCGCGGCCCGGGCGCTGGCCGGCCTCGCCGACCGGGTCGTCGTCGTCGAACGGGACGTCCTGCCCGACGGCCCCGCGCCCCGCAAGGGCCTGCCGCAGGCACGGCACGCCCACATGCTGTGGTCCGGCGGGGTACAGGCGGTGGAGGAACTGATCCCGGGCGTGACCGGGGCCCTGCGCGCCGCCGGTGCCCGCCGGACGCCGGTCACCACGGACATGGTCGTCATGGGCGCGCGGGGCTGGTTCCGCCGCTGGCCCGAGTCCCACCACGTGATCCTGGCCGGCCGTGACCTGCTGGACGCGACGATCCGCGAGCAGGTCCTCCGCGACGAGCGGATCGAACTCCTCGGCGGTGTCGAGGTACTGGGCCCGCAGGGCGACGCGGGCGCGGTCACGGGCGTACGGGTGCGGGCCCGCGGCGGGGTGGCACGGGACGACGCGGCGGCACCGGAGCCGGGCACCGAGTGGGTGATTCCGGCCGGGCTGGTGGTCGACGCGACCGGCCGGGGGTCCCGGGCCGGTCGGTGGCTGGAGGATCTCGGGCTGCCCGCGGTGGAACGGCGGGAGGTCGACTCCGGGCTGGCGTACGCGAGCCGCCTGTACCGGGCGCCCGAGCAGGCCCGCTCCGGGTACCCGATCGTCAACGTGCAGCCCGACCCGGGCGACGGCACGCCGGGCCGGGCCGGGTTCCTGCTGCCCATCGAGGACGGCCACTGGATCGTCACCCTCAACGGCACCCGGGGCGGCGAGCCCTCCCCTTCCGACGACGACTTCGTCCGCTTCGCCCGCGAGGAGCTGCGGCACCCCGTCATCGGGGAGCTGCTGGAGCGGGCCGAGCCGGTGTCCGGTGTGTCGTACACCCGTGCCACCGTCAACCGCCGTCACTTCTACGAGCGGATGCCGGCCTGGCCGGAGAACTTCGTCGTCCTCGGTGACGCCCTCGCCGCGTACAACCCGCTCTACGGGCACGGTCTCGCCGTCGCCGCGCAGAGCGCCGTGATCCTGCGGGACACGGTGCGCCGCCGGGGATGGGGCACCGCCGGGCTGGCCCGCCGGGTCCAGAAGGCGGTGGCCCGGCCGGTCGGCACCGCGTGGGACCTGGCCGTCGGCCAGGACGTGTTCTGCGAGGGCGCGACGGAGGACGGGCCCACGCTCCGCGACCGGCTGGTGGCCGCCTACGTGGGACGCCTGATGCTGACGGCGACCGGCAACGGACGGATCGCCCGGCGCGTGACGGACGTGACGTCGCTGGAGCGCGGCCCCGGGGTGCTGCTGACTCCTGCGGTGCTGCTCGCCGCGCTGCGGGGGCCGCTGCGACCGGCGCTGACCGGGCCGCCCCTGACCGGGGACGAGCTGAAGCGCGCCGGACTGGAGTAGTCCCGGGCCCGGGCGCCCGGCGGCCCCTCCGGCCCGGTCGCACAGGCCGCCCGGTCACGCAGGTCGGCCGGTCACGCAGGTCGGCCGGTCACGCGGGCCGCCCGGGCCGCGTGGCGCCGGGCAGGTGGAGTGGGACCGGCGTGACCGGCGTGTCCGGCGCGGTCAGCCTTCGAAGGCCGGCTGGGGCAGGCCCTTGCCCGCTCCCGGTATCACCAGCAGTGAGCCCGCCAGCGGGTGCGGCGAGGCCAGGCCCACCCGGGCGGTGGTGATGTACAGGTCGGTCAGGTCGGCGCCGCCGAACGCGCAGGCCGTGACCCTGGGGACGGGCAGCCGCACGACCAGGTCCAGTTCACCGGCCGGGGTGTAGCGGCGTACCGCTCCCCCGTCCCAGAGCGCCACCCACACACAGCCGTCCGCGTCGACGGTGAGGCCGTCGGGGAAGCCGGCGCCGTCCTCGATCGTGACGAAGGGGCGGCGGCCGCTCACCCGCCCGTCGGGCGCGTGGTCGAGGACGTCGATCCGGCGGGTCGGCGAGTCGATGTAGTACATCAGCGTGCCGTCCGGGCTCCAGCCCGTCCCGTTGCTGACCGCGACGTCGTCGAGGACCACCTCGCAGCCGCCGTCGGCGGTGAGACGGGAGAGGGTGCCGCCGCCCGGCGCCTCGTCGTAGCGCATGGTGCCGGCCCACAGGGAGCCGTCGGGGGCGACGGCTGCGTCGTTGGCGCGGCGGCCGGGCACCGGCTCGTGGCGCAGCCAGCGGAAGCCGCCGTCCGGGTCGAGCAGTCCGACGCCGTCCCGCAGATTGAGCACCAGACCGCCCCCGGCGCGGGGCTTGGCCGCGCCGACGTGCTGGTGGGTCGTGCGCACCGTACGGCGGCCGGTCGACGGCTCGTAGCCGTGCAGGCGGGAGCCGAGGATGTCGAGCCAGAGCAGGCGGCCGGCGGCCGGGTCCCAGGTCGGTCCCTCGCCGAGGACCGCCTCGGCCCGCACCGCCACCTCGTGGACCGTGCCGGGCGCCGTCACGACACGCTCCGGTAGCCCAGGAGTTCGGACAGCTCGGCGGCGCCCTTCGCGGCGAGCTGCTCCAGTTCGGCGCGGCGCTCGTCGCTCCACCGGATCATCGGCACGGAGATGGACAGCGCGGCGACGACCTGTCCCGTGCGGTCGCGCACCGGAGCCGCGACACAGCTGACGTCCGGGTTGGACTCACGGCTCTCGACCGCGACGCCCCGCTCCCGGATCTCCGCCAGCGCCTCGCGCAGGGCGCCGGGCTCGGTGATGCTGTTCGGGGTCATCCGGACCAGGTCCGCGTCGTCGGGGATGCGCGCGTCGAGCTCCGGCTCGGAGAGCGAGGCCAGCAGCATCTTGCCGACGGAGGTGCAGTGGGCCGGCAGCCGGCGGCCGGCGGCCGAGACCATCCGGACGGCGTGCGTGGAGTCGACCTTGGCGATGTAGATGACGTCGGTGCCCTCGAGGATCGCCACGTGGACCGTCTCGTCACACGTCTCGGCGACGGAGCGCGCGACCTGCTGACCCTCGGCGGCGAGGTCGAGCTGCTCGGCGTAGCGGCTCCCGAGCTGGTACGGACGCACACCGAGGCGGTACCGTCCGGGTTGTCCCGGAACGCCGACGATGTACGACCGCGCCGAGAGCGTGGTCACCAGCTCGTGCACGGTGGTACGCGGAAGCTGCAGCTTGCGCACGATGTCGGGGGCGGAGAGCGAACCGTCCCCGTCGAGGAAGAGCTCGAGGATGTCGAGTGCTCGGGTCACAGCAGGTACGAGGCGTCCCACAACCGGCCCCCTCCCTTAGTTGATCGTCTCAGTGCCTGCGTTCGAGATTTCAACAGGCGATCGGCATGACGAACACAGGCTGTCATACGGCGTTGCGCCGGGCAATGGTCGGGAAACGCACAGTGGCCCGAAGAGGGGCGCCCGGTGGGCCAGGATGGTAGGCATGCCGACCCAGAAACGCCTCGCCGGCTCGTTCACGGCGCTCGATTTCCAACAGGTCCTGCTGCGTCGCATGGCCGACCACAACCCGGATCTGGTGGAGGACGCCCGCCATGGCATGGGCCTCTCCCTCGCGCAGATGCGGGAGGCCAACAAGCGCTGGCAGGCGATGCTCCACTCACCGCACGCCCGCGGCGCGCTGTCGCGGTACCGCTCCGTCCTCGGCGAACCGGAGTCCCGGATCCCCCGCCGCGTCGGGGACCTCGACTGCGAGGCCTGGCTCTGGCCGATGCCCTACTGGCCCGCCCTGCGCTTCGAGGTGCTGGTCTCCCCCGAGGGCGGCGTCTGGAACGAGTGGCTGGTGCGCGCCCCGGGCGCCGAACCGCCGCGCCTGACCACGCTGGAGGACCTCACGCCCTGGTCCTGCACGGTCGACGAGGCCGCCCGCGCCTTCGCCCCGGCCCGCCCCCTGGAGGGCACCGCCCCGACACGCTGGGGGCTGGCCTTCACCGCGCCCGACGCGCTGGGCGTGCGGCGGGAGGTCGTCGCCGAGTTCACCTGGGGCCTGCTGCAACGGACCGCGGTCGTCCGGTAGGGGCCCCGGCCGACGTCAGGGGGTGGTGGCCGCCGTCAGGATCGCGGTCACGACGGCCGCCACCGAGTCCGGGTGCAGGAACAGGAAGAGGTTCGGCTCGACGAGCTCCAGTTCCATCACGCGCGGCTCCCCGTCGTCGCCGTCCACCAGGTCGACGCGGGCGTAGAGCAGCTCCGGCGCCTCCGGGACGGCGGCCAGGGCGCGGCGCGCGACGGCGAGTTCGGCCGGGGTCGGGGTCCAGACCTCCAGGCCGGGATGGGCGACCTTGTCCGCGTCGAACGCGGTACCCGGGGCCAGTACGGCCCGCTTGCGGCTGGCGTGCAGCAGCCGTCCGCCGAAGAACTGGAGGGCCCGTTCACCGCCTTCGTCGATGCTCCGCATGTACGGCTGCACCATCGCCGTCAGGCCCTCGGCGTGCATCCGCGCGAGGTGCGCCGCGGCCTCCTCGCGCCGGTCGGGGGTGTAGCGGGCGGCGTAGCGCGCCCCGGCACCCGAGGTGGGCTTGACGACGTACTCGTGGTCGCCGGGCAGACCGGCGGCGGCGTCGGCGTCGCCCGGGGCGAGATAGCGGGTGGGGACCGTGGGCACCCCGGCCGCCGCGAGCTCGCCGAGGTAGCGCTTGTCGGTGTTCCAGCGCACGACGGCGGCCGGGTTCGCCAGCCGGGTCAGCTTGCCGCAGCGCTGCGCCCACGCCGTGAACTCGGCGGCGCGCCAGCTGTAGTCCCAGGTCGAGCGGATGACGGCGAGGTCGTAGGAGGCCCAGTCGATGCCGGCGTCGTCCCAGCACACGACGTCCGCCTCGGCGCCGGCCGCCTCCAGCGCCGTGTGCAGCACGGGGAGGTCGCGGTCCTTGCTCGGCCGGGGGCGGGGGTCGTAGGTGACGAGGGCGACGCGGGGCACGGCGGGACTCCGTTCTCGTACGTGCCGCGTCCGGCGGGGCGTCCCCGACGTCCGCTGTCCGTCCGGGCGTCCGCACGTCCGTGCGTCGTACGTCTGCTGCATTTTCCGTTTCGTACCGGGGCAGGCTATCCGCCGCCCCGGTGAGCAGGGCAACGGGTTCGGCCCTCCCCCCTAGGGCCGGGCAGGGGGGGTGGGAGGGGCCGCCCGACAGGTGGGGGCGGGGCGAGTGGGGTAGGACGATGTCGTCGTGTCGCGCCGTCGTCCAAGGAGTCCGTCCCGTGTCCTCTCTCTTCCCGGCCCTCACGGACGATCCGTCCGGCCGCCCCGCCCTGCGGTTCGGCGAGCGTTCCCTGACCTACGCGGAGCTCGCCTCGGCCGCCGGTGACGTCGGCGCGCGGGTGCGGGGCGAGGAACGGGTCGCCGTGTGGGCGACCCCCTCGCTGGAGACCGCCGTCGCGGTGGTGGGCGTCCTGCTCGCCGGGGTGGCCGCCGTGCCGCTGAACCCGAAGTCGGGCGACAAGGAGCTGGCGCACATCCTGGGCGACAGCGCGCCGGGCGCGGTGCTGGCGGCCCCCGGCGACGAACTGCCCGGCGCGCTCGACGGGTTGTCCCGGATCGACGTCGGGACCGGGGCGGGCCGTGGGGGGCCTGGTGCCGCGGCGCCGGTCGCCGGTGCGCGGCCGGGCGAGGAGGATCCCGCCCTCGTCGTCTACACCTCGGGGACGACCGGGCCGCCCAAGGGCGCGGTCGTCCCGCGCCGCGCGATCGCCACCACCCTGGACGCGCTCGCCGACGCCTGGCAGTGGACCGCGGACGACGTCCTCGTGCACGGGCTGCCGCTGTTCCATGTGCACGGGCTGGTGCTGGGGATCCTCGGGCCGCTGCGGCGGGGCGGGGCCGTGGTGCACCTCGGGCGGTTCGACACGCAGGGGGTGACGCGGGAACTGGGCGGCGGCGCGAGCATGCTGTTCGGGGTGCCGACGATGTACCACCGCATCGCCGAGGCGCTGCCCGGCGACCCCGCGCTGGCCGGGGCGCTCGCCGGGGCGCGGCTGCTGGTGTCCGGGTCGGCGGCGCTGCCCGTGCACGACCACGAGCGGATCGCGGCCGCGACCGGGCGGCGGGTGATCGAGCGGTACGGGATGACGGAGACGCTGATGAACACCAGCGTCCGCGCGGACGCGGAACCGCGGCCCGGCACCGTCGGCGTCCCGCTGCCCGGCGTGGAGCTGCGGCTCGTCGACGAGGACGGGTCGGCCGTCGAGGCGTACGACGGGGAGAGCGTCGGCGAGATCCAGGTGCGCGGGCCGAACCTGTTCACGGAGTACCTCAACCGCCCCGACGCGACGGCCGCCGCCTTCACCCCCGACGGCTGGTTCCGGACGGGGGACGTGGCCGTGCGCGACCCCGACGGCTGGGTCCGCATCGTGGGGCGCAAGGCGACCGATCTCATCAAGAGCGGCGGCTACAAGATCGGGGCCGGTGAGATCGAGAACGCGCTCCTGGAGCATCCGGGGGTGCGCGAGGCGGCGGTGACCGGGGAGCCGGACGCGGACCTCGGGGAGCGGATCGTCGCCTGGATCGTCCCGGTGGACCCCGCGTCGCCGCCCGCCGAGGGCGAACTGGCCGACCACGTGGCCCGCCGGCTCGCGCCGCACAAGCGGCCCCGGGTGGTGCGCCACCTCGACGCGCTGCCCCGCAACGACATGGGGAAGATCATGAAGCGGGCGCTGCCGTCATGACGGCGGGGCGCACGAGCGCACGGGAGGCCGTCGCCCTCGTCGCCGACGACTTCGTCCCCTTCCCCGACCCGCCCCCGGCAGGCCGGAGCGCCGCGTCCGGCTCCCCCGGCGCCGGGAGGTCCGCCGCCGACGGCCCCCTCGGCTGGCCCGGCTACGGCGCCGCACGCGAGCGGGCCGCCCGGCGCACCGGTGAGTCCGAGTCCGTCGTCTGCGGTACGGCGAGCGTGCGGGGCACCCGGGCCGTGCTGATCGCCTTCGAGTTCGGCTTCCTGGGCGGTTCGCTGGGCGAACGCACCGGTGACCGGCTGGAGGCGGCCTACACGTACGCCCGTGAACACCGGCTCCCGGTCGTGCCGTTGGTCGCCACGGGCGGCAGCCGGATGCAGGAGGGCATGCTCGCCCTGACCCAGCTCCAGCGAGTGGCGAGGCAGTCCGCGCTCACCCGGGAGGCCGGACTGCCCCAGGTGGCGGTCCTGCGCGACCCGACGACCGGCGGCGGCTGGGCCACCCTGGGCGCGGGCGCCGACGTCGCGCTGGCACTGCCGGACGCCCAGATCGGCTTCGCAGGCTCCCGGGTCCGCCCGCCCGGCGCCGACCCGGCCGCCTACACGGCCGCGGCCCAGGTCGCGGCGGGAGCGGCGGACGCGGTGGTGCCCCCGGCGGAGCTCGCGGACGTCCTGGGCCTCTGGCTGCGCCTGCTGACCGGCGGGACGCCGGACGCACCGTGCGCACCCGCGCCCGTGCCCGCCGCCCTCGGCCGCACGGAGCCGCCCCGCACCGGGTGGGAGGCGGTGCGGCGCGCGAGGGCGGCCGGACGGCCGCGGGCCGGCGCCTACCTGGACGCCTACTTCGCCCGGCGGCTCGCGATCTTCGGCGACCGGTGCGGCGGCGTCGACCCCGAGGGGATGCTGTGCGGGTTCGGCGTCCACGAGGGCCGCACGGTCGCCTACGCGGCCCAGACCGGGACGGCGACCCGGCCCGCCGGGTACCGGACGGCGGCCCGGCTGATCCGCCTCGCGGACCGGCTCGGCATCCCGGTGCTGACCCTGGTGGACACGCCCGGCGCGGCCAACGACGCCGAGGCGGAACGGCAGGGCGTGGGCGCGGCCGTCGCGGAGCTGTTCGGGGTCGTCGCCACCGCCCGCACCCCGCTCACCACGCTGGTCATCGGCGAGGGCGGCTCGGGAGGCGCGCTCGCGCTGGCCGCGCCCGGCCGCACCTGGGCCACCCCGGACAGCTACTTCTCGGTGATCGCGCCCGAGTCGGCGGCGGCGATCCTCAAGCGGCCGGCCGGGGAGGTCGAGGCGACGGCGGAGCAACTGCGCGTCCGCCCACAGGACTTGGCCGAGCTGGGGGTGATCCGGATCACGCGGGCTCCCTGAACGCGGGACAATCTCCGGCACCGTCCGTGACAATGGATGAGCGCAGAGCCGCAGGAGTGCGCGGGTGCACGCGGCCGCGGGAGTGCCGGGAAGGGGTTACGGGGGCTTCGTGGACGGACTGGTGGAGTTCAGGACCGACGACGGTGCCGTGGTCGCCGTCGAGGCGGTCACGGAGGCGAGGCCGGGTTCGCGGCTCGTGGCCCGGGGGGACGGGACGGTCCAGGCCACCCGCACCTTCGAGGGCGCCCTGGAGGGCGTGCGGGCGGCCGCCGAGTCCGCGCTGCGGGTCTTCCGCGACGGGACGTTACGGCCCGACGGGGTGGAGATCGAGTTCGGGGTGAAGCTGGCGGCGGAGACCGGCGCGATCATCGCCAAGGGCACGGCCGAGGGCCATCTCGTCGTACGGCTGACCTGGTCGCCCACCCCCGCCTCATGAACAGCGCCGACTGGCACGCCCGGGTCGAGAGCGCCGGCCGGGTGGCGGGAGCGGGCTTCCTCGTCACCCCGCGCAGGGTGCTGACCTGCGCGCACGTCGTGCACGAGGCCGACCCGCAGGCCCTGACGGTGACGTTCACCGAGCGCCCCGGACTGCCCGCCGTGCCGGCCAGGGTGATCGCCGACGGCGGCTGGGGCGGCGGCACCGCCGACCCCGGCGACCTGGCGGTGCTGGAGCTGGCGTACGACGCCCCGATCGCACCCGCCGCGCTGGCGCCCGTGGACGCCGCCCACGACCGGCGGCCCGGACGGCCCCGCAAACTCGTCGTCTACGGCTTCCCGCTCGGCTTCGACGAGGGCACCCTCGCCGAATACCGCATCACCGCCACGCAGTTGCTCAACCGCGAGTGGATCCAGCTGGAGGCGTGGCAGCCCGGCGGCCAGCCCCTGGCGCCCGGGTTCAGCGGCGCGGCGGTCACCCTGGCCGACACCGGCGAGGTCGTCGGCATGGTCACCGCGGCGGCCGGCGACCGGGGCGTGCACAACGGGCGGATGATGCCCACCGAGGTCATGGCCCGCTACTGGCCCGACCTGGAGGGCCTGGTGCCCACCTCGGACCACCGCACCGCCGACCGGGCCCGGTTGCGCGAACTCGTCGAGCGCGCCGTGCGCGAGGGCCTGGACGGCGATCCCGGGCGCCGGGTACGGCTCTACGAGTCCGCCAGGGGCCCGCTGGACCCGGACGCGCCCGAGGAGGGGTTCGACTCGCTGTGGGCGGCGGCCCTGTTCGTGCTGTGCGAGGTCGACGGCGACGACGCGGCGGCCAGCGTCGCCCGCTTCACCGCCCAGGTGGAGGCCCTCTTCCGGGCCCCCGCGGACGGGGCCGCCGAGCCGGGCGCCGCACCCGACTGGTCGCCCATCCTCGTCGACCTCCAGCACAGCGGCGCGGGCGACGGGCACGTGCGCGTGGAGGTGTCGGCGTACAGCGGGGGCCGCCGGCACCCGGTCGGCTCGGACACGGTCCCGCAGGCCGGGCTGCGCGCCTACGTGCAGGACCGGATCGAGGCGGCCTTCCGGTATCTGACGCCCGGCTGCGACGAGTTGCTCGCGTTCGCGCTGCCCCGCGACTGGATCGACCTGCCCGTGGACCGCTGGGCGAGCACCCCCGACGACGACACCCCGCTCGGCTGCGTGTACCCCCTCGTCGTCACCGATCAGGCGCGCCGCAGGGCCGGTGTCCGGCACCAGCTGACCCGGGTGTGGAACCGGCTCGACGCGGCTCCCGGCGCCCGGGTGCACCGGGTCGAGTGCGGCAGCCCCGAGGAGCCCCGCAGGCTGCGGATGCGGCTGCGCCGGGACGACGCCTGCCTGGCCGGCTTCGCGACCGCCCCGGCCGCGTCCCGCACCCGCCCGCACTTCGACACCTCGCTCAACGCGCCCGCCCCGATGGTCGTCTGGTCGCGCGAGGGCTGTCACGACGGGCCGGACGAGGCCTGCGCGGGCGGGGACGGCTGTGCGGGCAAGACGTTCCTCGACGAGCTCGACAGCTGCGTCTCCGGCGTACCGCCCGCCGAACTCCCGCGCCGTGTACTGGCGTTGCGCGAGGAGGCCGACGCGGAGGAGGGCCACTGGGCGCACGACATCCAGCTGCTGTGGGACGACCCTCGCCTCTTCGCCGACCCGCACGGCGACCCGGCCCCCCACCCCCACTCCCCCGTGACCTGAGCCCCGACCGCCCCACGACCCGGCCGCGCGAACCGTACACGCCGCACCGGGTCACCCCGAGTTTCGGAGAACCATGCCGCACTGGTCCGTCTACACCGGGAACAGCGAACCCCACGACGGCATCTCCCGGCTGCCCGCGCCACCGCCCTGGCGGGCCTTCGACGGCGAGCCCCTCGTGCCGCCGCCCCGGGACGCCGACGACGAGGCGGCCGTCTCCCCCGACCGGGTCCACCGCGCCCGCTCCTACGTCGCCACCCCGGAGAGCGTCGAACTCGTCAACGCGGCGCTCGTGCTGCGCCGCCCCCTGCTCGTCGCCGGTCCGCCCGGCACCGGCAAGTCCTCCCTGGCGTACGCGGTGGCACGGGAGCTGCGGCTCGGCCCGGTACTGCGCTGGAACATCACGAGCCGCTCCACGCTGGCCGACGGCCTCTACCAGTACGACCCGCTGTCCCGGCTGTACGCGGCCCGGCATGCGGCCTGGCGCGAGCGGGGCGGCGGGCCCGGGGGCGGCGACCCGGGCGGCGGGGTGGAGGACCATCTGCGTCTCGGCCCTCTCGGCACGGCCCTGCTGCCCTACGGACGTCCGCGGGTGCTGCTCGTCGACGAGATCGACAAGAGCGACCTCGACCTGCCCAACGACCTGCTGAACGTCCTGGAGGAGGGCCAGTTCGAGATCCCCGAACTGATGCCCGCGGCCCGGCACTCCGCCGGGGACGTCACCGCCGAGGTCCTCGCCGACGGCTCCGACGCCCCCGTGCGGGTCACCCGCGGCCGGATCCGCTGCCGCGCCTTCCCGTTCGTCGTCCTGACCAGCAACGGCGAGCGCGAGTTCCCGCCCGCGTTCCTGCGGCGCTGCGTCCGGCTGAAGCTGCGCCGCCCGGGCCGCGAACAGCTCACCGAGATCGTCCGGGCCCACCTCGACACCCCGCCGGGCGAGGCGGAACACCTCATCGACCGCTTCCTGACCCGTGCCGCCGACGGCGAACTCGCCACCGACCAGCTGCTGAACGCCCTCTACCTCACCGGAGTGGCCGGCCTGGACGCCGACTCCCGCGACGGACTCGCGGAACGGCTGATGCCGTACCTCAGCGCCACGGCGGACGGCGATGGCTTCTGAGGGAAGGAACGGCCGGGACGACGGCCCGGCGGGGGAATCCGCCCCGGCGAGGGACCACGGGACCGCCCTGGAGCGGCTGACCGCGGTCCTGACGGCGGCGGCGGACACCTCGCCCACCCCCCGCGAGCTGGCCGAACTGCTCTGGCTGGCCCGGCTGTCGAGCCCCGCGCCGGACCCGGGCGCGGCGCTCCCGGCGGACGGGCGCACCGAGCCGCCCGGAAGTGACACCGGCACCGCGGCGGCCGGTACGGACGGCGGCACACCGGACCGCACGGACGCGAAGGCGGCAGAGGGCGCCGACGGCGGCGGATCGCCGGGACCGGCGCCCGGCGTCGCCGCCGCCCGCGTCCCGCTCCGCCTCCCGGCGCCCGTGCCCGCGTCCGCGTCCGGGGACGGCTCCGGATCCGGCTCCGGCGGGCCGGGGCACGTCCTCGCGCCCGCGCCGCCGATGCTGCCCCGGCCGCTCGCCCTCCAGCGGAGCCTGCGCCCGCTGAAGCGCACCGTCCCCTCGGTGCGCGCCCGTCTCCTCGACGAACGGGCGACCGCCGACCGCATCGCCCGGCTGGGCGCCCACCCCGACGTCTGGCTCCCGGTGCTGCGTCCCGCGCGCGACCGCTGGCTGCGGCTCGCCCTGGTCCACGACACCGGCCCGACGATGCCGGTGTGGCGGCCGCTCGTGCGGGAACTGCACACCGTGCTGGCGCAGTCGGGCGTCTTCCGCACCGTCACCCTGCACGCGGCCACGCCCGACGGCGAGGCACGGCAGGTCCCCGACGGGGCGGACGGCCGCACGGTCGCCCTCGTCCTGAGCGACTGCACGGGCCCGCAGTGGCGGCCGGGCGGCGCGGGCGAGCGCTGGTACCGGACCCTGGGGCACTGGGCGGCCCGGATGCCGCTGGCCGTCGTACAACCGCTCCCGGAGCACCTCTGGCCCACGACCGCCCTTCCCGCCGAGCCGGGTCTGCTCTCCAGCGCCACCCGCGCGGGCCCGCTCCGCGCCCTCTCCTTCACCCCCTACGACCCCGCGGCCGCGCCCCGGCCCGACGGAGCCGTGCCGCTTCCCGTCCTGGAACCGGGAGCCCCCTGGCTGGCCAACTGGGCGGCGCTGGTGGCGGATCCGGGCGGCGCCCGCATCCCCGGCGCTGCGGCCTGGCTGTCGTCCGTGCCCGTTCCCGTCCCGTCCGACGACCCGCCGGTGCACGGGCCGGGCACGCCGTCCCCCCAGGATCTGGTGCTGCGCTTCCGGGCCACCGCCTCCCGGGAAGCCTTCCGGCTGGCCGGGCATCTGGCGCTGGCCGTCCCCTCGGTCCCGGTGATGCGTCTCGTGCAGCGCGCCGTAGACCGCGACCCGCGCCCCCAGCATCTGGCAGAGGTGATCCTCAGCGGCCTGCTGATCACCGCTCCCGGCCCGCCCGGCTCCTACGCGTTCCGCCCGGGCGTGCGCGATCTGCTGCTGCGCACCCTGCCCCGCACGGCGCGCGGCCGCACCCGTGAACTCCTGGACAGGATCGGCGGATCGATCGACGAACGGGCGGGCCTCGCTTCCGGCGACTTCCGCGCACGGGCCGGCGACGACCCGGACCGGACGGACGGCGCCGCTCCGGTCTTCGCGACGGTGAGCGAGGAGACGGTACTCCGGCTGGGCGGGACCCCGGTGCGACCGCCCTCGCCCCCGCAGTCCACCGCCGCCCCGACCGGCCCGACTGCCCCGGCCCGAGGGCTTTCGCCCGAGCGGGCGGCGGCCGCACCGCCGGCGCCGGAGTCCCCCGGCCCCGACGCCGGGACGGAGCCCGTCCTCCTGTTCGAGACCGGCGCCGATCTCTCCGCCCGGCCCGAGAGCCGCATCACCCTCGAATACGTCGTCCACGAGGTCCTCTCCCGAGGCGCCCTCTCCCCCCAGCAGTACGAGGTCCGGGTCCGCCCGAACGGATACGCCGTACGGCTGCGGCCCGGGGCGTACCTGCTGCCGGTGCTCGCCGCCGCCCTGCGGGGGCTCCCCGGCCCGCTCGCCGAGCTGCCCGGACAGCCGCTCCTGCGCGTGACCTTCCAGGACGGACCCGGCGCCCCCGCACCGCCCCCGCCCCCCGCACCGGACTCCGCCACCGTCGTGCTGACCGTCCCCCCGGCTCTCTACGCGTCCTTCGCCGGCAGTTCCGCCGCGGCGGGCCCGCACCGCTTCCGGCCCCTGTTCGGCGACGACCCGGACGCCCCGCCGCTCGCCTGGTACTGCCCGCTGCCGCCGTACGAGGGCGCCGGGACGGGCCGGCCGGACGACCCGGCGGACGCCCGTGACCTGGTACGCGGCCCGTTCCTCACCCGCGACCTGCGCCAGCTGGGCATACCGGCGCCCGGCCGCACCGCGATCGTGCACACCGGCCCCGACCGCCCCCTGACCCTCCTCGACCCGGTCTCGCCCTACGACGGCGGCCCGCCGCGTCCGGCGACCTGCTACGAGGTCGACCTCACCCCCCGGCACGCCGTCCACCGGATGTCCCTGCCGAGTTCGGGCAAGGGCACCTTCACCGCCGCCGTGGAGCTGACCTGGCGGGTGGCCGACCCGGTGGCGTTCGTCCGGGCGGAGGCCGCCGGTGTCCGCGAGCGGCTCCTCGCCCACCTGGGCGAGGCGGCACCGCGGGTCACCGTCCACCACTCCGTCCGCCGTGCGGCGGGCGCCCAGCGGGCCGTCAACGCCCAGCTCGGCCGGTGGCCGGTACCGGGTCTCGCGGTGAGCTGCACGGTCACGCTCGCGCCGGAGTACGCCCCGCCCCCCGAGGTGCCGCGGCCGACAGGCCCCTCCGCCCGTCCGCTCCCTGAACTGATCGCCGCCGCCGACACCGTGCTCTTCGGGTTCGACGGCCCGCTGGTCCGCCTGTTCACCGCGACGACCGCCCGCAAGGCCGCTCTCGACCTGCTCGCGATCGTCGCCGAGCACCGCCGTCCCGAGGACGCCCTGGCCGGGCGCCCGGCCGGCGACCCGGGGCCGACGGGGCGGGAGCTGTTCGTGCACCCGCTGGACGTGCTGCGGGCGTTCGCGCGCGACCGGCTGGGCCCCGTGCTGCGGGACCGGCTCGACCGGCTGGAGCTGGACGCCGTACCGGACGCACCCCGGACGCACCACTCGATCGTCGTCGTGCGCACCCTCCACGAGACCGGGCGCCGGGTCGGCGTCGTGACGGACGTCTGCGCCGCGGCCGTCGACCGCTGTCTGGAGTCCTACCGGCTTCCGCTCACGGCGGGTGTCCACGGCCGCGACGACGATCTCGGCCGCCTCACCCCGGACCCCCGGCGGCTGCTGCGGGCCCTGCGGCCGCTCGGCACGCCCGCCGCAGGCGCCGTCCTGATCGGCTCCACGCCCGCCGAGCTGGCCGCCGCCCGGGCCGCGGGCCTGCGTTTCGTCGGCCTCGCCCGCAACCCCACCGTCGAACAGGCCCTCCTGGACGCGGGCAGCGACGCGGTGATCCCCTCACTGACCCCCCTGCTGGAAGCAACCCGCACCCTCCACTGACCCACCCCGACCACACGGACCCCGCCGCGGTGGCGCGGGGCAGCCTCGGTGGCCGGGCGCGGCCCAGGTGGGGTCGGTGCGGCCCAGGTGGGGTCGGTGCGGCCCAGGTGGGGTCGGTGCGGCCCAGGTGGGGTCGGTGCGGCCCAGGTGGGGTCGGTGAGCGGGGGCCATCGCGTCGCGCGGCGCCGCCGACCGTGCGGCGGCTCCCAGCTGTTGCCCGGTTCCGGGATCTGGGATAAAACCCCCATTCGGCGGCGCCCCGCCCGGCCCCCTTGAGAAGGCGGCCCGCTCCGCGTCCCCGCAGGATGCGAGGGAGGCCGACCGCCCGGCGGCCCCACACGAGAGGCCCGCCGGCCCGGCGCGCCCCCACGGTCTGTGCTCTCGGGAGGACCTGCCATGACCGCCAGTCTGGAGCAGCTGCGCCGCTGCCACTTCGCCGTCGACCTGGGGGCGGCGCGGACGCGGGTCTACGTCAAGGGGGCCGGGCTCGTCGTCGACCAGCCGTCCGCCGCCGCCGTGAACACCCGCACGGGCGCGCTGATCGCGGTCGGCGAGTTCGCCGAGAAGATGACCGGGCGCACTCCGCACTACATCCGTGTCGTGCGCCCGGTCTCCGGCGGCACGGTCGTCGACATCGAGATGGCGCAACGCATGCTGCGCCATCTCCTCGGCGACAAGATCCGCCGCCAGCTGCGCCGCAAGCCGTTCCTGCGGGCTGCCGCCTGCACACCGCACGACGCCGACCCGCTCGCCCAGCGCGCCGCGATCGAGACGCTGGTGGGGCTCGGCGCCCGCCGGGTGGAACTCGTCGACACCCTGATCGCGGCCGCCGTCGGCTGCGGGCTGCCCGTCGAACGCCCCGAGGCGACCATGATCATGGTGTGCGGGGCGGCCGCCACCCAGGTCGCCGTCCTCTCCCTCGGCTCGATCGTGACCGCCGAGCGCATCCCCGTGGGCGGCGAGGCCGTGGACCACGCGATCGTCCAGCACCTGCGTCACGAGCACGAGCTGATGCTGCCGAGCCAGTCCGTGCGCCCCTTGCAGGTGGCCCTCTCCGGCAACGGCCTCACCCCGCAGGGCCCCGCCTCCACGGAGATCCACGGACGCGACGTCGCCACCGGCCTCGCCCGCTCCGTGCAGG
Source organism: Streptomyces asoensis (assembly GCF_016860545.1). NCBI lineage: Bacteria > Bacillati > Actinomycetota > Actinomycetes > Kitasatosporales > Streptomycetaceae > Streptomyces > Streptomyces asoensis. Next base: position 502,158 of record NZ_BNEB01000001.1, read on the forward strand.
TCGACACCGCGGCCGTGCGGGACGCCATCGAGACCCCGCTGACCGCCGTGCTCGACGGCATCGGCAGGGTGCTGCGCGAGTGCCCGCCCGACCTGGTCGCCGACCTCGCCGACCGCGGGATCATGATGGTGGGCGGCTCCGCCCTGCTGCCGGGCTTCGACCAGATGCTGCGTCAGGCGACCGGCATGCCGGTGCACATCGCCGAACGCCCCGACATCTGCGCCGCCCAGGGCCTGGGCGCCATGCTGGAGGGCAAGATCGAGCCGCTGACCCTGGACCCCCTGGGCGCCTGAGCCCGGCCCCCGGCCCCCGCGAGCGGCCTGCCGCCCCTCCCCCGCACACCGCCGCGGGCGCCGGCCCCGGGCTCGAAATGCGCGAAGCCTGCGTCCCTTGCCACTCCAGAACTCCTTCGTTAAAATACGATTGCTGTATGCAAATAGAATTTCGATCGGCAAATCCGGGTCGAGCGGGCCACACAGAGCTTCGCCCAGAACGTTTATCGGAACACCGGGGGGATTCAATTGGGGGGTTTCCGCAGGGCCGACCGTGATCGAGCCGTGTGCATCACCGGAATGGGCTGGACCACAGCACTGGGTGACGGCCTCGACGAGGTGTGGCAGCGGCTGACGGACGGCCGCGTCGGCATCCGGGAGTCGACGGGTGACGGGCGTCCGCCCGCCGCCCTCCTGACCGACGACGGCCCGGCCGGGCCTCCGTCCGAGCGGCAGATCGCCCTCGCCGTGACCACCGCGACCGCCGCCCTGCGCGACGCCGGCTGCCCGGCCGGGGACGTGGACACCCTGGTGCTCGGCAGCAGCCTCGGCCCGCACCTGGACGACGCCGCCGAGATCTCGCCGCACGACCTGACGTCCGCCGTCGCCGCACAGCTGGGCGTCCCCGGCGCCGTCTCGGTGAGCACCGCCTGCTCGTCCGGCGCCGACGCCCTCGCGGCCGGCGCGGCCCTGCTCACCGGCGGCGAGGCGCAGCGCTGTCTGTGCGGCGGCATCGACCTGCTCACCGAAAGCAAGCTCCTCGGGCACCGGGCGCTCGGCACCCTCGCGGCGTCCGGCACCGTCCGCCCCTTCGACACCGACCGCGACGGCACCCTCTTCGGCGAGGGCGCCGGCTTCCTGCTGCTGGAGACCCGGGCGGCGGCCACGGCCCGCGGCGCCCGGATCCTGGGCGAGTTGCGCGGCTGGGGCGCGTCCAACGACGGCACCGGCCCGACCGCCCCCGACGAGACCGGCGCCGGAGCGGTCCTCGCCGTCCGGCGCGCCCTGGCCAGGGGCGGGGCCGACACCCAGGACATCGCGGTGATCAACGCCCACGGGACCGGCACCCGCGCCAACGACACCGCGGAGGCGGCCTGTTACGGCACCGTCTTCGGCCCGCAGTCGCGGGCCCTCGTGTTCGCCACCAAGCCGGCCCTCGGCCACACCCTCGGCGCCACCGGCGCCCTGGAAGCCATCGCCCTGCTCCTCGCGCTGCGGCACGGCACCGTGCCCCCGCTCCCGCACACCCGCAGCGTCATGCCGGAACTGGCCCTGGCCCTGGCCACGGACCGCCCCCGGGAGTTCACCGGCTCCCTGGGCATCAGCCTCACCCTCGGCTTCGGCGGCTTCAACACCTGTCTGCTGCTGACCGCCGACGAACCGCGGAGCGCGGTCGGGGGCGCCGCGTGAACCCGGCCCAGTGGTGCCCCGCGGGAGCCGTGATCACCGGCTCCGCCCTGGTCGAGGCCGACGACCCGGGCACGGTCGGGCGCCGGATCCCCGGGGTGTACGCCGATCCGGTGGCCTGGCTGATGGCCGCGGCCGTGGCGGACGCCCTCGAGAACTGCGGCGAAGCCGCGCCGGGCCGCCCCGCGGAGGTCGGGGTGGTCGGGGTGAGCGAACGGGCCACGCGCCACACCCTGCGCGCGGTCGCCGCGTCCGTCCCGCGCGGCCGGGTCTCCCCCATGCGGTTCGCGGGCGCCGGAGCGGGCTCGCTCGTCGGCGTCGTCTGCTCGGCGTTCGGCTTCCACGGGCCGGTGTCGATGCTGCCCATGCCCCTCGCCCCGGCCGCACCGCTCACCAGAGCCCTGTGCGGGGACTGGCTGCTCGGCGACCCGCCGAGCGCCGCACACGTCCTGGTCGTCACCCACGAAGTGGACGACGAAGGCAAGCACCGGGCGCACTGCCTGGTCGTCAGTGGGCCGACGCCCACGCGGAGGCCCCGGAGAACATGACCTCGCAGAACACCACCCCGCAGAACACCACTCCGAGGAACACCACCCAGAGGAACACGACGTCAGCGAGCACGGCGTCAGCGCGCCCGCCGTCCGCGGAACTGGACGATCCGCTTCTCGACCCCGGCGTCGTCGGCGACTTCCTGGGCCGCGTCGAGGATCTGTCCCCCACCGAGGATCCGGGCAGCCCGGCCGGGCTGCCCGCCCTGGTCGACCGGTTCGCGGCGCTGCCGGCCCCGCCCGGAGCCGTCGTCGTCATCGCGCTGCCGAACGGCATCCGGGCGCTGCGGTTCTTCTTCGCCGTCGCGCTGGCCGGGCACACCCCGGTGCTCCTCTCCCCGTCCACCCCGGTGTCCCGGGTCCGCGAGGTGGCCCGCGAGCTGGGCGCCTGCGCACTGGTCCGGGCGGCGATCCGGGCCGACGCGTACGGCGTCACCGACGTCAGCCGCACCGGCGGCGCCGACCTCGGCCTCTTCACCGGCCGACCGTATCTGCACCACGGGCCCGGCCACGTGATCCTGATGAGTTCGGGCACCTCCGGCATGGCCACCGGCTGCCTGCACGGCCTCGACGCCCTGCTGCGCAACGCCCGCCGCCACGGCCGTTCCCTCGGCCAGGGCCCCACCGACACCACCCTGGTCAGCCTGCCCGTCTACTACTCCTACGCGCTGGTCGCCCAGGTCCTCGGCGGCCTCGTGCACGGCTCGCGGCTGGTCATGGCCGGCCCGCCGTTCTCGGTGTCCGACTACCTGGCCACGGTCGCCGGCCGGGGCGTCACCCTCTCCTCGCTCACGCCGAGCCTGGTCAAGTCCGTCGTCACCGCGGGCGGCGAACTGCCCGCGCCACTGCGCACACTGACCGTGGGCGGACAGGCGCTCGACCCGTCGTACGTCTCCCGCCTGCTGAAACTCAACCCCGAGCTCGGGCTGTACATCACCTACGGGCTGACCGAGGCCGGCCCGCGGGTGTCCACCCTCGCCGCCCACCGGGAGCCCCCGCACCGGCACGGTTCGGTGGGGGTCCCGCTGGACGGCGTCGAAGTGCTCACCCGGTCCACCGACACCGGCGAGCGCGAACTGCTCGTGCGCTCCGACACCGTCTACCGCAGGCGGGTCGGCGAACCCGCGCCGTCCAAGCGCGGCGACCTGATCGAGCCCGGCCTGCTGGCCACCGGCGACATCGGGCACGTCGACGACGACGGGTACGTGTACGTGCACGGCCGTTCGTCGGACTTCGCGACGGTGCGCGGCGAGAAGGTGTCGACGGCGACGGTGCGCCGGGCCGCCGAGTCACTGCCCGGTGTGGTCCGTGCCGCGACCAGGATCGCCGTCGTCGACGACGACTCCGCCGTCCTGGAGCTCGACGTCTTCGTCGACGACGCCGTACCGCCCTCCGAAGCGGAGATGCGCCGGCATCTGCGGTCGCTGCTGACCCGTAACGAGCTGCCGGTGACGGTCCGGATCCAGCCGCTGCGCGCGGGCGAGCACCACAAGTGACGGGCCCGGAACCGCTCACCCTGTTCTGCGTCCCGCACGCCGGTGGCTCCGCGCGCAGCTTCGTGCGCTGGCGGCGGGAGCAGCCGGCGGAGCTGTGCGTCAGGCCGCTGGAGATCGCGGGCAAGGGCCTGCGTTCCCGTGAGCCGCGGGCGGCGACCCTGCGGGCGGCCGCCACGGACCTCGCCGTCCGGCTGGACCCGCCCGGCCGGTACGCACTCCTCGGGCACAGCATGGGCGCGCTGCTCGCCTACGAGACGGCGCTCGCCCTGCACGACCTGGGCCGTCCCGCACCCGAGTTCGTGGTGGTCGCCGCCGCCCGGCCGCCCCATCTGCTCGGCAGCTCCTCCTACGGCCCCCTGCTCGGCCTGGGCGACGACGCCCTGCTGGACGCACTCGCGGAGAACGGCCGGATCCCGGCGCAGGTACGCCGGTCACCGATGCGGCACCAGTTCGTGCCGGTCGTCCGCGGCGACCTCGCGCTGCTCGCCGGCCACCGCCCCGATCCCGAGCCGCGGCCCCTCCCGAGCGATCTCGTCACCTGGTACGGCGACGGTGACGCGGACACCCCTCCCGGGGTGATGTCCGGCTGGCGGCACTACGCCCGGCGCGCCCAAGGCCCCGAGGCCTTCGCCGGCGGCCACTTCTTCCTCCACGAACGCCTCGGGGAGGTCACGGGCCGCCTGCTGGAACTGGCCGCACAGCGGCGAGCGGGCCGCTGACCGGGACCGGTCGGCGGCCCGCTCGCCGCAGGGCGGTGCCTGAAGGGGTGAAGCCGCAGGGACGGCGGTGGCGGTGTCAGTGCTGCACCGGGCAGCCGTTCCCGCCGCCGCGCACCGGGGCGTCGGTGTCGTGCCGGGTGCCGAGCAGCCAGTACGCGTCCTCCGCCGCCCGCCACAGCTCCGGGAAGAGCGCCAGCTGCGAACGGGCCTCCAGCGTCGCGAGGGACCGGCCGCCCAGGCTCTGCGGCAGCTCGAGCCCGTCGTCGCTCTCCTCGTTGGCCTTGCGCAGCCCGGGCTGGCCGCCCAGCTGCGACCAGACCATGATCAGGTGGTGCTGTTTCCAGCCGAGGACACTGCCGTCCAGCCGCAGCATCGCCTCGCGCACCAGGGCCAGCGACTGGGACCCGGCCGAGCGCGGGCCGTCGTAGCCGTCGTCCTGCTGGGCGATCACGTCCTGGAGGGACAGCCCGGCACGCTCCACCGCCTGCTCGTAGGCTTTCCAGACCGGGCGGGCCACCCGCCGCAGATTGCGGTAGCCGGGCGAGTCCAGGCCGGTGGCGTCCTCGGGCAGCGCGTTGCGCATCATCAGCAGGCTGTGCTGCGGCAGGTGATCGGTGAGCAGCCGCACCGCCTGGACGGTGACCTCGCTGAGCCCGGTGGCCCGGTCGAACATGCGGACCGCCTGGTGGTACCGGTCCTCGTCGAGATGGCCGATCGCCCGGCGCAGCTCGTAGTGGACCTGTACCCAGGCGTACTCGGTGATGAGGTGGGTGACCTGGAAGAACCGCTGGTCGGGGTGTTCCGTCTCGCTCTCCGGGACCAGCGCGCCGAGGGCGTCGGTGAGATGCAGGACGTTCTCGTAGTTGCTGCCCCGGTCGAAGTCGTAGGAGAGCAGGGCGTTGGGTTCGTCCGGGTTCAGCGAGCGCTTCACCGGGTCTCCTCTTTGGTGTACTCGACCAGCCAGTGGCCGGGCAGCTCGAACTTCCTGGCGTCCGTGAGGGTGAGCCCGACACCGGCGCCGATGTCGCGCAGGTCGTCCATGCTGCGCTCACGGCCGCCGAGCAGCACCAGCATCAGCAGGTCGGCGTAGCTCGCCATCACAGGGTCCTTGCCGCTGTCCAGCAGCCGCTCGACGACCACGACCCGCCCGCCGGGCGCGAGCGCCGCCGAGCAGCGGCCGAGGATGCGGGCCGCGTCCCGGTCGCTCCAGTTGTGCAGGGTGTTGGCGATCAGGTAGACGTCGCCGCCGGTGGGAACCGGCTCGAAGAAGCTGCCCGCGACCAGCTCGCAGCGGTCGGCGACCGGGGCGGTGATCCCGGCGGCCTCGTCGATGACGCTCGGCAGCTCCAGCAGGGTGCCGCGCAGCGCGGGGTGCTCGGTGAGCAGCTTCAGCAGCAGGGAGCCGTTGCCGCCGCCGACGTCCACGACATGCCCCACCGACGCCCAGTCGTAGATCCGCGCCAGTTCGGGCACCAGCCGGTCCGCGATGCGGGCGATGCCCGTGTTGAAGGACTTCTCGATGTCGGGGTGCGCCTCGAGGTCTTTCCAGAAGGGCCGCCCGTGCGCCTGCTCGTACACCGGCAGACCGGTGCGTACGGCGTCCATGAGCCGGCCGACGGCCGGTTCGAAGCGGGCCTCCATGGGCCGGCTGGGGTCCTCGTAGTCCAGCCAGCGGCGCAGGTTGCTCGGGTGGTCGCCGAGCAGTACCCGGCCCACGTCGGTGAGCTCGTACGTCCGCTGCCGCGACGCGGTGTCCATCGTCTCCTCGAAGAGGCCGAGGAGGCTGACGTAGTGCAGGACGCGGCCCAGGGACTGCTCGTCGGTGCCGGTCTCGGCGGCCAGGGCGGCCGCGGTCCGGTGCCCCTGCTCGACCAGGTCGGGCAGGCGGAGGGTCGCGGTCACCCGCACGGCGGTGGGGGTGAACCCGGAGCCCAGGGCGAGGATCGTGTTCAACGGGTCTTGGCGGAACACCAAAAGCCTCCAGTCGTCTCGTTCGGTCGGTCGTTCGCCGGGGGTTCCGGTGCGAATTCAGGGGTTCTGTTCGATCTCGTCGAGGGCGTCGAGGAACCGCTCCAGGTCCTCTTTCTCGCCGAGCGACGTACGCAGATATCCGGGGAATCCGAACAGCCCTGCATTGCGAACGAGAATGCCGAAATCGGCGGCGAGACGATCCTGAGCACGGGCGCAGTCCCGGGCCGCGACGGCGACGAAGTTGGTCACGGAGGGCAGATGGGCGCGGCCCCGGCGGTCCAGCTCGCCGACGAACCAGCGCCGCCGCTCGGCGGTGGAGCGGCGCACCCCGTCGACGAAGTCCGGGTCGCCGAGGGCGGCGATCGCGGCCGCCTGCGCGAGCCGGTTCACACTGAAGGGCAGGGCGCGCAGGGTCCCCCGCAGCCCGGCGATCAGATCGGGCCGGCCGACGGCGTAGCCGACGCGCAGCGCGGCCAGGCCGTAGGCCTTGGAGAAGGTGCGCAGCGCGACGACCGGCGCGTCCCCGGCGGCCGTCAGGTCGCGGGTCTGCGGGACGTCCGGGCCGGCGAACTCCATGTACGCCTCGTCGAACACCAGCGGGACCCCGCTGCGGCCGCAGACGTCGACCAGCGCGCCGAGCTCCTGCCGGGTGAGGGCCGCCCCGCTGGGGTTGTGCGGGTTGCACAGATAGCCGATCCCGTGTCCGGGCAGCCGCGCGGCGAACCCGGCGACGTCGACGGCCGTGCCGGCCGCCGGTACGGCGGCGCAGCCGCGCCCGAGCAGTTCCAGGCAGGCCCGGTAGCCGGGGAACGTACCGTCGGTGACGAGGCCGGGAAGGTTCCGGTCGCCGAGGGTCAGGGCGGTGGCCAGGACGAGTTCGTCACTGCCGTTGGCGACGGCGATGTGCTCGGGGCCGACACCCCAGTGCGTGGCCAGCGCCCGCACCAGTTCCTGCCGTTCGGGGTCCGGGTAGACGTTGACCCGCGCCAGTTCCCGCTCGGCCGCCTGGAGCGCGGCCTTGCTGGCCCCGTGCGGACTCTCGCTCAGATGCAGCCGGATCAGGTCGTCGGCCCCGGCGACACTCGTGTTGAACGCACTGCCCGCGGCCGGGGTCACAGCCGGTCCCCCAGGAGGATGCCGAAGCAGTAGCTGCCGACCTCGGCCTCGAGGGTGAGGAAGCAGTGTTCGCTGCCGGCCGGGATCCGCATGACGGCCGGTGAGAGCAGTTCATGGCGTCTGCCGTCGAGTTGGACCTCGATGCGGGCGCCGCCCTTGTTCGGGGAGACCAGCAGGTAGAGCTCGTCGACCGGGTGGGTGTGCGGCGCGGCGACCGGTTTGCCGACCAGGGTGCTGAGTTCACCGCCGGCGAGCTGCACGGGCAGGCCGCCGAACATGTCCGCGGTGAGGTAGAAGGGCGCGGGCTGGTGGTGTCCGGCCACGGCCAGGGGGATGGGCAGACCCTCCACGATCTCGGGGTCGGCGGGACATCGCTCGGTCGTCACTGGGCCTCCAGGACGAACAGGTAGGTGTGCGGGGCGCCGAAGGGGACCGTGCGGCGCAGGTGGAGACCGCCCTCGTGGAAGAGGTTCTCGTACTCCTCGCGCGTGTAGATCGGGACGCCCATCAGCGCGTGGGCGAGCTCGAAGCCGCTGGAGAAGACGGGCAGCGTGTCCTTCTCGTCGCGCGGCCGGACGGTGGTGTCGGCGAGCAGGAAGGTGTGCGCGCGCGGGAACGCCTTGCGCAGCGCCGGGATGACGTCCGTGCGGGTGGTGGGGTCGACGAGCAGGTCGTGCAGGAACATGAAGCTCATCGCGACGTCCACCTGGTCGGCGCCCTCGATGCGGCGGCCGTGGAAGAGGATGTCGAGGACGTCGGCGCAGATCGGCCGGACCCGGTCGGTCAGCCCGTGGCGCTCGACGGTCCCGGCCGCGAGTGCGGTGGCCGAGGCGCTGATGTCCAGGCCCAGTCCGCGGGCGCCGGGACGGGACTTGACGAGGCGGGACACGCGCTCACTGATCCCGCTGCCGAGGTCGGCGATGACGGAGAAGTCGAGCTCGGCGATCTGTTCGTCGAGCAGATTCCGCATCAGCGCCATGTCGGCCTGGGCCGAACCGAGCGCCACCATGGCCTCGTCCCGCAACACGTCCTCGCCGAAAGCGCGTTCCCCTCGCGCGATGGACGCGGCGTTGGCGAAGACATTGTGGTATCCGCCCACGCCCCAGGTGAAGAACCCTATTTTCCGGCGGAGTTCACCCCAGGCCGGCGTGGGTGTCACCCGGTCGTCGTCGATGTCGAGGTATCCGAAGGCCTCCGCCGCGGACACCAACTGGCGGAAAACCCTTTCGTCCAGCTTCCGGCGCCAACAGTACTGGGGTACATCGAGCCGGTCGGTCTCGTCGAACCAGGCGAACAGCCCCAATTGCTCCAGGGCGAAAACGACATGCGTGGAGATGAATCCGTTGAACGCGGTGTCGGCATCGAGCGGGGTGCGCGCGGCGCCCTGCCATTCGGCGGGACGGAAAACGCTTTCATCCAACGCTCGCAGGCCGTCGCGGGAAAGGGGAGCTGTCACGGGAAGTGCCTTCCTTGTTTCGGTCGAATGCCGGGATCCGGTCCGGGCGGGCCCACGCCGGGCCGACACCGCGCCCGCATTGCCGAGCCGCCCCGAGCGGAAATCGAGCCGGCCCGGAGTCCACGCGGACGCCCCTTGGACTCGGCATGGACTCGGCATGGATCCGGGCGGGCATCCGGGCACGGTGACGGGCGTGGGCAGGACATGGAGCGGCACGGAGTCGAGTCCGGCCGCCGTCGGGCCGAAGCCGGTCCGATGCCGGCGTTCGACGCGGCGGCGACCGGTTACAGGCGGGGCGAGGTGGCGGCGATCCGTTCCACCGCCACCGCCAGTTCGCGCACGGTGGGGTGGTCGAAGAACAGCCGGTTGGGCAGCCGGACGCCGTACCGCCGACGCAGCCGCATCAGTACCTGTGTGGCCTTCAGGGAGTGGCCGCCCGCCTCGAGAAAGGGGGTGTCGTCGTCGAAGTCGTCATGCCCGAGCACCTCGACCCATGCGGCTCTGACCTGATCCTCCATGGCCGGCACCGGCGTCGTCACGGGTGGCCCGGAAGCCGGTCCGCGAAGCGGCCCGGAAGCCCGTCTCGAAGCCGTCCCGGCAGCCGGCCGGGAAGGCAGTCCGGAAGACGGTCCGGCATACGGATCCGGAGGTGTTTTCACGCCGTCGTCGCTCAAGAGAATTCCCCCGTGTCATGGCGGATCACGGCCGATCGCCCCGGATGCGGGGCAGCAGTGGAAGGGCCACGCCCATGGGCGTGGCTGAGTGAAGCTTCAATTGTTTCCCCCGTAGAAACGGACGCTCCACCGGTAAGTCAAACCGGTCCGGTCCCTGAGGTGATTGCTCACCCTGGCGGCAGATTGCCGATATCGGAGAGTAGGCAGCGGCCATCGAGCCAGTCAAGGGGCGAATGTCGGCCACCCTGCGCCGGATAACCCCTGGCCAGCGCTTCGGCTCCGCGCGGCGATTCCGCCCCGAGATTCGCATGCATCGGCCATCCGGTTGGCCGAAAAGCGGGTTGACGGCCGAAACTTGGCACCTCTACCGTCGATGAGTCGATTGTGAACGCAGTATTTCAAGGGTTGCGTTCGAGTCGGACGTCAACCGGCGTGACAGGGGGAATGATGTACGCCGCAACGGGGAAGGAAGAACCGGTCGACCAACCGGTTCCTTATTGCGTCAGAGCCTTTTTCGATCTCTGACGAATCTCGGATCGGCGACCACCTGTTGTGTGGCCGCCCGATCTTTCAAAAGGCCCAGGCCGGCCTTTCCATCATTCACACGGCGTTGTCTTTCCGCTGCCCGCCGCACGGCGCACACCTGTGCGCGGAGCGGCGCACGGGGCAGCGGTGTCCGTCACGAGATGCATCAGGGAAGCGCGTTGAGGCATGCGATTCTGGGTGCCGGGGGAGTCGGTCTCGCCCTCGGAGCGGCGCTGGCCCGCGCGGGCCACGAGGTCGTGCTGGTGATGCGGGAGTCCTCACGGACCCGCTACCGCGGCGTGATCGACGTCCACAGCGCACTGCACGGCGACCTCTCCGCCGAGGCACGGGCGGTGGAGCGGCTCGACGAGCCGGTCGACGTCCTGTGGGTCACGGTGAAGGCACCCGCGCTGCCCGCCGCCCTGGCCCGGGTCGCCCCGCGACTGACCCCGGACTCGGTCGTCCCCCTGCTCAACGGGCTCGACCATCCGCGGGCGCTGCGGGAAAGGTTCGGGGCCCGCCAGCTCGTCGGTGCGATCCTCATCGAGGCGGAACGCACCGCGCCCGGCCGGGTCACCTGGAACTCCCTGTACGCCGACATCAGCCTCGCGACCACAGCGGCGGGCACGGGCACGGACGCCCGGACCGTCGCGGGTTCCGGAGAGGCAACCGAGGCAAGGGACGGTGAACGGCGGCTTGCCCGGCTTGCCGGGCTTCTCGCCGGCGCCGGCCTCGGCTGCACCCCGCGGCGGGATCCGGCGAGCGTCCTGTGGCACAAGCTGGTCCTCCTGCTGCCGCTGGCGCTGGCCACCACCGCGGCCGACGGCCCCCTCGGCATCGTCCGCCGACGTCCCGAACTGGCCGCCCTGCTGCGCGACGCCGCCCGGGAGGCCTGCGCCGTCGCCGCGGCGGACACCGTCGTCGTCGACGACCGGAACCTGCTGCACACCCTGGACACCCTGCCCGGCCGGACCGACACCTCCCTGCACCGGGACGTCACCGCCGGGGTCAGGCCGACCGAACTCGCCGCGCTCACCGAACCGGTGCTGCGCCGCGCCCGTGACCACAGCGTGTCCGTACCCGCGCTGGCCGAACTGGCGCGCAGGGCCGCCGAACAGGAGCGGCGGGTGGAGCCTCCCGCACCGCACCGATCCATCCATCGCAAGGGAGAAACGTCATGACAGCCGGTTCGGGCGAGACACGGGACGACACCCTCGAAGCGATCCTCAAGGAGATCCTCGTCGAGGACCTCTTCCTGGACGTGCCCACCGAACGCATCGGGGACGACGACGGCCTCCAGGACGTGCTGGGACTGGACTCCCTCGGCTTCGTGGAGCTGCGCGCCCAGTGCGAGCAGCGCTTCGGCGTCGCCATCACGGACGCCGAGTTCACCCCGCTGCACTTCCACTCGGTGCGCACGGTCGCCGATCTCGTGCGCACCCTGCGTACGGGCGCCTCCGGCGAGCACCTGGCGGTCCCGCAGTGAGAGAACGGGCCTCCTCCGAGCAGTTGGACGTCTGGCTCGCCTGCCAGCGCGAACCGGAGTCCGACCGCTACAACGTCACCGTCGACCTGGAGTTCACCCCGGCCGTCGACGTACCGGCGCTGCGTGCCGCGCTGGCCGACGTGCTGGCCGCCCATCCGGCGCTGCGCTGTGCCTTCGTCACCGAGGGCGGCGAGCTGTGGCGCACCGCCGAGGCCGACCCGCCGATGGCGTTCGTCACCGACCGGCTTCCCGGCCACTACGACCGCGCGCAGGCCCTCGCCCGCGCGGTCGTGGCCGGCCGCGCGCCCTTCGACCTGGCCACGGCGCCGCTGCTGCGGGCGACGCTGGTGGCCGGGGAGGGTGGCGGGCTGCTCGCCGTGACCATGCATCACATCGTCTCCGACGGCTGGTCCAGCCGGATCCTCGCCGAGGACCTGGTGGCGGCGTACCGCACCCGGACGTCGAGCGACCCGGCCCCGGCCACATCGTCCGGTGCCGGCACCGCTGACGGCCTCGGCACCGGCACCCGTGCCGGCCGCCGCGACATCGATGCCACCGGGGATTCCGGTGCCGCCGCGGACGCGGACACCGATCCGGACGCGGACGCCGAGGCCGAGGCGTACTGGACCTCCGTCCTGCGCGACGCTCCCGCCTCGCTCGCGCCCCCGCACGACCTGGTGCCGCAGGACGGCTTCCCCGGTCCCTCCGGCCGCGTCGAGGTGCCTCTGCCCGCCGAGCTGCACGCGGGGGTCCAGGCGCTGGCCGCCGCCGAACGCGGCTCCCCCGCCGTCGTCCTGCTCGCCGCCTGGTCCGTGCTGCTGCACGCGTGGGCCGGGGAGCCGGAGGGCACCTTCGGCATGGTCTTCGCCGGCCGCCGGTACGCCGACGCCGAGCGCGTCGACCTGTTCAGCCGTGCGCTGCCGATGCGCGACCGGACCTCCCCCGACGACCGCTTCGTGGAGGTGGCGGGCCGCCTGCGCGAGCAGATGCTCGACGCCATGGAACACGCCCACCTGCCCGTGCGGCGGCTGCGGGCGATCCGCAGCGAGCAGGCGGACGGGCCGGGCGTCGAGCGGACGGTCTTCATGTACACCCCCGCCTACGAGGACGAGTGGCGGGCCGGCGAGGTGACCGTCCGCCGCTTCGACCACCCCGACGAGACGACGAAGTACGAGTTCTCGGTCAACGTGCTGGAGGGCTCCTCCGGTACCCGGCTGTGCGTCTACTACGACACCGCCCGCTACCTGCCCGCCACCGCGCAGCTGTTCGCCGAGGAGCTGCGCGAGTTGCTGGCCCGCGCCGTGGCCGCCCCCGACAGCACCTGCGGGGACCTCCTCGCGGCCTGCGACCCGGGCCTGTCGGAGGTCGCCGCGCACGGCGCGCCCGTCGCGTCGCCGGCTCCGGGCATCCCGGAGCTGGTCCTGCGGCACGCCGCCGCCCGCCCGGACGCCGTCGCCGTACGCCATGGCGAGCGCACCCTCGGCTACGGCGAACTGGCCGCCCGCGCGGGCGAGGTGGCCGGATGGCTGCGCGACCGGGGCGTCGGGCCCGGCGACACCGTGGCGCTGCTGCTCGCCCCCGGCCTCGAGACGCCGGTGTTCTGGCTGGCGTCCGCCCTGGCCGGCGCCGCCTATCTCCCCCTGGACCCCGCCTATCCGCGGGCCCAGCTCCAGCTGATCGTGGACGACGCCCGTCCCGCGGTCCTCGTCGCCGACCCGGACTGCGGACAGGCCCTCGACGTGCCGGAGGGCACCGCCGTACCGGTGGGCGAGGCGCTCGCGCGGGCCCGCGGCCGGTCCGCGCCCGAGATCGCGTACGACGACACCGCGACCCTCTGCGTCCTCTACACCTCCGGCACCACCGGCCGGCCCAAGGGGGTCGTCCTGCCGCACCGCGGGCTGGCCCGGCTCTTCGTCCGGCCCGATTTCCTCCCGCTGGACGAGACGGACGTCGTCGCGCAGCTGTGCCCGCTCAACTTCGACGGCGCCAGCTACGAGATCTGGGGCGCCCTCACGCACGGCGCGCAGCTGGTCGTCCTCGACAAGCACCTGGTGCTCAGCCCCCGCGAGATGCGCACGGTGGTCCGTCAGCGCGGGGTGACCACACTGCTGGTGACGACACCGCTGCTCAACCGGATCATCGAGGACGCCCCGGACCTGCTCCAGTCGCTGCGGCGGGTGTACTTCGGCGGCGAACTCATCTCCGTACGGCACATGCGCCGTGCGCTGCGCTGGTCCCGGCCGGGCGTGCTGCTGCACAGCTACGGCCCCACCGAGAACTCCTTCACCTCCACCTGGTTCCCGATCACCGACCTCGCGCCGGACGCCAGGACGGTCCCGATCGGCCGACCGGTGCCCGGCACCGAGGTACGGGTGGTGCAGGAGGGCGGCACCCGCCCGGTGCCGCGCGGGGTTCCGGGTGAACTCCTGCTCGGTGGCGCGGGGTTGGCCGACGGCTATCTGAACGCGCCCGGGATGACGGCGGACCGGTTCGTCACCGACGGCACGACGCGCCTCTACCGGACCGGCGACCGGGTGCGCTGGCGCCCGGACGGCCTGCTGGAGTTCATCGGCCGCAACGACAACCAGGTGAAGATCCGCAGCCAGCGCGTCGAACTCGGCGAGGTGGAGGCGGTGCTGGACGCGCATCCGGCCGTCGAGTCGGTCTTCGTCACGACGCGTGTCAACCGGCGCGACGAGAAGGAGATCGTGGCCTACGCGGTGGCCGCGCCCGGCACGGACGCCGACGAGCTCGTCCGGCACGCCCGGATGCGGCTGCCCGCGTTCGCCGTGCCCAGCCATCTTCTGCTGGTCGGAGAGCTGCCGCTCACCCCGACCGGCAAGATCGACCGGCGCCGGCTGCCGGACCCGGAGGGAACGCCCCCGGCCGCTCGGCCCGACCCCGCTGCGGTCGCCGCCCCGGCCCGCGCACCACAACCGCCTTCCGCGGCGTCCGCGCCCTCCGACGTGTCCGTGCCCTCCGTGACGGAAGGGGTGCGGGCGGCCTGGCGGGCGGTGCTCGAGCACGACGGATTCGGGCCCGACCGCAACTTCTTCGACGCCGGCGGCCATTCACTGCTGCTGGTCGCGTTGCGGGAGCATCTGCGGCTGACCACCGGCGCCGACGTACCGGTCATCGACCTGCTGCGCCATGTCACGGTGCGCGACCAGGCCCGCCTGATCGCCACGGCTCACCGGCCCGCGGACGGGACGGCGGCCCCGGCCGGTGTCGTGCCCCGAAAGCCGCTCGACCGCACACCGCCGGTGGCGGCCGGCACGGCGCCGGTGCCGGCTCCCGGGCCGCGGATCGTCGCCCTGTCCGCCGCCACCGCCGAAGCACTCGCCGTCGCCCGCGAACGGCTGGCCGCCCATCTGGAGGCGAACCCGCACCTGGCCCTGGCCGACGTGGCCCACACGCTGGCGACGGGCCGCCGGCACTTCGGCCACCGATGCGCCGTCGTGGCGTCCGACCCGGCCGAGGCGGTACGCGCCCTGCGGGCCCCGCACACCACGACGCCCGCCGCCCCCGGTTCGCCCCCGGCCGTGGTGTTCGCCTTCGCGGACGCCCCGCCGGACGGCGCCGACCGGGACACCGGACCGCTCACCCGCCAACTGCGCTCGACCGCCCGGTTCGCCGAACGGGGCGTGACCCCGGCGGCGGTGTACGGCGTGGGGACGGGACGGTTCGCGGCCGCGGTGGTGAGCGGCGCGCTCACGGCCGAGGAGGGCGAACGGCTGGCGGCCGACGGAGCCGCCGCGCGGGTCCCCGTCCCCCGCCGCCCCACCCTGCTGTGGTCCACCGCACTGGGTCCGCTGCTCCCCGACGGACCGGCCCCGCAGGAACAGCATCTGTCGGCCGAGGCCGAGCCCGCCAAGCTGCTCCGGGCGGCCGGTGACCGGCTCGGCGAGGTGGCCGTCCTCGGCATCTCGGCCGCGGACCCCGACGAACGGGCCCTGCTGGCGGCCGTCGCCGGCCTGTGGTGCCAAGGCGCCGAGGTCCGGCTGACACCGCCGGGCCCGGCCCGCCGGCTGCGGCTGCCCGGCCACCCCCTGTCCTGGGCGCTCCCGTCGCCCTCCGCGTACCCGCTCCCCGCACAGTCCTGAAGGAAGGTCCGCATGCCGCACGTACGTGGCGAAGCCGCCGTTCTCGTCGAACCCGGGCGTCTGGAGGTGGCGGAGGTCGCCTTCCGGGAGCCGGCCGAGGGCGAGGTCCTCGTCCGCAACACCGTGGCCGCCATCTGCGGCAGCGATGTGCACCGGGTGCGCGCCGAGTCCCCCTTCTTCCGGGACATGCGCGACCACCCCTACCCCTGCCCGGCCGGATACCCGGGGCACGAGGGGGTCGGCGAGGTCGTGGAGAGCCGGTCGGCCCGTTTCTCGCCCGGTGACCTGGTGCTCACCGTGCCCAACCACGCCTACATGGCGTCGTTCGCCCGCTACCAGACCATCGCCGACCGGTTCCTGCTGCCGGTGACGGGCACCGGGGCGCCGACCGTCCAGCTGATGGCGCAGCAGCTGGGGACGGTCGTCTTCGCGCTGAATCGGTTCTGGCCGGAGCCGGTGCCGGAGGGGTCCACGGCCGCCGTCGTCGGCGTCGGTTCGGCGGGCCTGCTCTTCCAGCAGCTGCTCAAGCACCGCGGGTTCGAGAAGGTCGTCGCCGTCGACCTGGAGCCGGGACGGCTGGCGGTGGCCCGTTCCCTGGGCGCGGACGCCACCGTGCACGTGCCCGGGCAGAGCGCCGAGGAGGTCGTCATGGAGGCGACCGGCGGCAAGGGCGCCGACCTGGTCGTCGAAGCGGCCGGCACCGACGGGGCGCGCGCGCACGCCATGCGGATGGTCGGCCAGCACGGCCGGCTGGGCTTCTTCGGCATGCCCGAGGACTACGACATGCGCATCCCGTACGCCCATCTCTTCGTCCGCCAGGCGCAGTTGATCACCGCGGTCGGCGGCGCCCAGCTGGAACCGGGGCTCCCGTCCTTCCGGACCGCCCTGGAACTGATCGGGGACGGCTCGATCAAGGTCGACGACCACATCACCCACACCTTCGACATCAAGAACGTCGCGGACGCCTTCGACCTCGCGCACACCCGGCAGGACGACGTCGTCAAGATCGCGCTCACTTTCGGCTGACGGAGGACAGGCATGTCGGAACTCGCCGTGCACTCGGCCCCGGTCGCCGTCATCGGCGTCGGCGGCCGCTTCGCCGAGGCGCCCGACGTCGGGGCGTTCTGGAACAACCTCGTGGCGGGCCGGGACTGCTTCCGGCGCGAGCCGGTCCCGGTCGTGGAGGACCTGGGCGAGGACCGGCTGCGGGTCCACTCGTGGGGGATCGCCCCGCACCGGGACACCTACGACCACACGCTCGTCGGCGTCGAGGGCCTGGACCCGCAGCACGGCATCCTCCAGGAGTCGCTGTGGCAGGCGGCGGAGGACGCGGGGGTCAGGCTGTCGGCGATCGCCGACCGGACCGCCGTCTACGCCGGCTGCGCCCGCACCAAGCACGTACCGCGGGCCGCCTTCGACGACGTGGTGCAGGTCGACCCGACGTTCGCCGGGCCGTACTTCTCCTACCTCCAGGACCTGTGGGGCGAGTCGCTGATGCTGGACTCGGCGTGCGCCACCTCCACGGTGGCCGTACAGCTCGCCTGCCAGAGCCTGCGGGCGCACGCCTGTGACTACGCGCTGGCCGGGGCGGTGGCCGTCCAGGAGGACGCGGACGGCTCCTATCTGCGGACCCCGCGCAGCATCTACTCCACCGAGGGCATCGTGCGCCCCTTCGACCGCCGTCACAACGGGGTGGTGCCCGGCGACGGCTCCGGGGCCGTCCTGCTGCGCAGACTGGACGACGCCCTGCGCGACGGCGATCCGGTCTACGCCGTCATCCGGGGCGGCGCCGTCACCAACGACGGGCGGGCCAAGCCCGGTTTCGTGATCCCCGGCGTCGACGGCAAGGTCCGCGCGGTGCGCCGGGCACTGGAGGCGGCCGGGCTGACCGGGGCCGACGTCGACTACGTCGAGACGCACGGCGTCGGCATCCCGCTGAACGACCAGATCGAGGCGACCGCGCTGATCGAGGCCCTCGGCACCGACGGGCCCCCGGTGGCGGTCGGCTCGGTGAAGGCCTCGGTCGGCCACTGCGACACCGCCGCCGGCATGGCGGCCCTGATCAAGACCTGTCTCGCGATCGACCGCGGCTTCCTGCCCGCGACCCCGAACACCGAGGTCCCCATCGAGGAGTTCACCGGGCGCGGCGAACGCTTCGGCATCCTTCCCGAAGGCCGTCCCTGGCCCACGAACGGCCGCCCACGCACGGCCGGCCTGATGTCGGCCGGCGTGGGCGGCACCAACGCCTTCCTCGTCCTCGAGGAAGCCCCCGCTCACTGAGCATCCGTCAGTTCTTTTTTCCGCACCGGTCTTCCGAGGCCCTACCGAGGAGCACGCATGTCCGTCACCGCCGACCTCTACATCGAGGTCAAGAACTTCTACGCCCGTCAGATGCGCGTCCTGGACGACCTGGACATCGAGCGTTTCACCGCCACCTTCACCGAGGACGGCTCGGTCGCCCACCCCCACCGCGGCGAGAAGGTGGAAGGCCGCGAGGCGATGCGCGCCAAGATGAAGAGCATGCTCCCGATGTACGAGGGGCTCGTCACCCGGCACTGGTTCGACCACTTCCTGATCGAACAGACCGAGGGCGACGGCCTGCGGGTCACCTACTACTCGCTGGTGACCCAGACGAACACGCAGGACGAGGTCCACTTCTTCTCCTCCTCCAGCGTCGAGGACCAGATGGTGCGCGAGGAAGGCGAACTGCGCATCCGGGAGCGGGTCATCCACCGCGACAACCCCAAGTACGGCCGGGTGATCTGACCCCTTCCCCCACATCCGTGAACCGCTGAAGGAGGGGCACAGCAGATGACGCGACAGCCGGCAGAGCAACCGGCGCGGCGACCGGCGGAGCGGCTCACGGAGTCCTGGGAGCCGCCACCGGCCGAATGGAACGACACCGCACGTCCGTTCGAGGACCAGGTGAGCATGATCGACCTGATCGAGCGGCGCGTGCGGGAGTCCCCCCACGCTCCCGCGGTCCGCCTCGGCGAGGGGGAGGTCAGGACGTACGGGGAGCTGTGGGCGCAGTCGGGCCTGCTCGCCCGTTTCCTCGCCGGTCACGGGGTGGGCCGGGGCGCGTTCGTCGGTGTCCTGCACGAGAACTCGTGGGACAGCGTGCTGGCGGTCGTCGGTGTGCTGCGCACCGGCGCCGCCTATGTGCCGCTGGACGCGCGCTGGCCGGCCACCCGGATCGCGGCGCCCCTGCGCCAGTCGGGAATCGGCTGGATCGTCACCGGGCACGCGCTGGCGCGCCGCGCGGAGGAGGCCGGACAGCTCGCGGGGATCGGTGTGCGGCTGGTCTGCACGGATCTGCGGGCCGCGGCCCCGGACCCGCTGGACACGGAGGCGGTGGGCCTGCTCTGGGACTCCGTCGCCGAGGACGAGGACCTGGCCCGGGCGTCGGGCTTCAACCAGAACCCCGGCGACGAGATCTCCGCCGCGCAGATCGACACCTATGTCTCGCACGTGCGCGACCTGGTGCTGTCGGCGGCTGCGGCGGGACCGCGGCCGCGGGTGGTCGAGGTGGGCTGCGGCGCCGGCCTGATCGCGGGGGCGCTGCGCGGCCGGGTGGCCGGCTACACGGGCGTCGACGTGTCGGCCGTCGCGCTGGAGCGGGCGGAGCGGGAGGCCGGCGAGGGGGCCCGGTTCGTGCAGGCCGCGGCCGCCGACCTCGGCCGGGTGGTGGCCCCGGCGGGCGCGGACGTCGTCCTCCTGGCGAGCGTCGCCCAGTTCTTCCCGGGGTTCGAGTACCTGCGGTCCGTGCTGCGGGACGCCGTGGGCGCCCTGGCGCCGGGCGGGGCCGTGATCCTCGCGGACCTCGCGGAGCCGGACGGGGGCCCGGACTCCGGTCATCTGCGGGTGCCCGCGGCGTGGTTCGAGCGACTGGCCGCCCAACTCGGGCTGCCGGTCCGGGCGGAGATCCGCCGGCGCGGCGGGGACGGCTGGCCGCCGGTCCTGCGGGACCGGTACGACGTCGTCCTGCGCCCGGCGCCGCACGACGCGGACGTCGCGCACACGCCGGTGATCAGCACCTGGAGCGAGGTCGAGGAGGCCGGTGCCCTGCCGCTGCCGGCCGGTCCCGGCGCCGACGACACCGCGTACGTCATCTTCACCTCGGGCTCCACCGGTGTGCCGAAGGGCGTGTCGGTGCGCCACCGCAGTGCCGTCAACGTCATCCAGTGGGTGAACGAGACGTACGCGGTGGGTCCGGACGACTGTCTGCTGTGGGTCACCGCGCTCACCTTCGACCTGTCCGTCTACGACCTGCTCGGCGTGCTCGCGGCGGGCGCCAGTCTGCGTGTGGTCCCGGCCGCCGAACTGGGCGACGGCGAGCGGCTGCTGGACATCATGCTGCGCGAGCCGATCACCTTCTGGGACTCGGCTCCGGCCGCGCTCGGCATGGTGATGTCCTTCGCCGACGGCCCGGACGGGACGGACGCGACAGGTGGGGAGAGCGGGATCGGCGGGACGGGCGGGGTCGGCGATACGGGCAGGGCAGGTGGGTCGGGCGCGGCGGACGGGCCGGTGCCGAGCCTGCGTCTGGTCTTCCTCAGCGGCGACTGGGTTCCGCTGGCCCTGCCCGGCCGGGTCCGGGCCCGCTTCCCGCGGGCCCACGTCGTGGCGCTGGGCGGCGCGACCGAGGCGACGATCTGGTCCAACCATTTCGACATCGGTGAGATCGACCCGGCCTGGACGAGCGTGCCGTACGGCAAGCCGATCCAGAACGCCCGCTACTACGTCCTGGACGGCGACCGCAAGCCGTGTCCGATCGGCGTCGAGGGCGATCTCCACATCGCCGGCGTGGTGGTGGCCGACGGGTATGTCGGCGACCCGGAGCTGTCGGCCGCGAAGTTCACGGCGGACACGGTGGGCGGCCCTGCGGACGAGTCGATGTACAACACGGGCGACCGGGCCCGCTGGATGGCCGACGGCAACCTGGAGTTCCGGGGCCGCCGCGACGACCAGGTCAAGGTCCGCGGCTACCGGATCGAGCTGGGCGAGGTGCTGGCCGCCCTGCGCCAGGTGCCGGGGGTGGTGGACTGCGCGGTCACCACGCTGCGCGGCGACGACGGCCCGCAGATAGTGGCGGCCGTGGCCGTGGGCGGTCCGGAGCAGTCGCGGGGCGGCGGGTTCGTCCGCCGCCACCTGGCGGGGAGCCTGCCCAGCTACATGCTTCCGGAGCATGTGCTGGTCCTGCCGGCCCTGCCGGTCGGCCCCACGGGCAAGGTCGACCGGGAGCAGCTGGCCCGCCTGGCCGCCCGCCCCCGGAACCGCCGGCGGGTGTGAACGCCAGGGGGCGGCGGGTCACCCGGCGGACGCCGGACGACCCGCCCCCCTCGCGGCCGCAGGGCCCCGGGGCGCGACACACGTCCTAGCCGCGCACGCCCAGCTTCCACACCATCGCGGCGACGGCGTCACTGTTGACGTCCAGGGCTCGCCGGTCGATGTTGGCGGGGGTGTCACAGGCCTGGTGGTAGCACTTGTCCATGGCCTCACCGGCGGTGCCGCCCCACTTCGCGGCCTGCTCCGGGGTCTTGATCTCGGCGGATCCGGTGAAGATCCCGCCCACGGCGACCCCCTTGGCCAGGAACGGCTCGTGGTCGCTGCGGCCGTTGAGGGCGGTCGCGGGCTCGGTGGGGATGCCCTTGGCGCTGAAGTACCGGTCGAAGTGGCGGGCGACCTCGGGGCTCTGGTCGTAGACGAAGTACCCGGGGTTCGGTGAGCCGATCATGTCGAAGTTCAGATAGGCGGTGATCTTCGACAGTTCGGCCGCCGGCAGGGTGTCCACGTAGTGCGTGGACCCGATGTACGTCTCCTCCTCCGTTCCCCAGAAGCCGAAACGGAGGTGCCGGGACGGGGTGACGTTCTTCGCGGAGACCGTCAGCGCGGTCTCCAGGATCGCGGCGACGCTGGATCCGTTGTCATTGATTCCGGGGCTCGTGTCGACCGAGTCGAGGTGCGCCCCGACCATGAGGACTTTCCCGCTCTGCGCGCCCCGGGGCCAGTCGGCGATCAGATTCCAGCTCTTCTTCCCGCCGAACTCGAATTCCTGGAGCGAGGTGATGAATCCAGCGGCGTCCAGCTTTTTCTTCACATAGTCGACGGAGGCCTGATAACCGGCCGTGCCATGGGCCCGGTTTCCGTTGTTCGCGTCGGAGATCCGCTGGAGCGCGTCCAGGTGCCGCATCACTCTGGCGACGGAGATGTCGGGCACCGACCCTGTCTGAGCTGGCTCTTCCGCATGCACACCGACCGCCGTCAGCAGCAGGACGGACAGCGTGGACGCCGCGACGACGGCAGGACGGGACGACTTGAAAGGCACAGCAGATTCCTTTCACGCGCGAGTAATTAATCTTCCAGAATGCTTGCATGAAGCGTGCACCGAAGCCAACAGAATTCAACGGACTTCACAAGCGGAACCGCCTTGACGGCTCTTTTCCGCCACGCCGGCCACAACGGCTTTCTTTCCTGTGGGCCCACCGGGGACAACCTTTCCGAAACCACCGCCACGCCGGAGCGGCGCATGTATTCATGGCGCGTTTCGCACGGTCCCGGCGAGCGGCCCGGCGAAACCCGGGGCCGCACCGCGTGCGCGGTTCCGCGGGGCGGCGCGGGAGGCCGGAGGGCCGGGCGCCTCGCGGCGTCGGCCACGGACGGGCCGTCCGACGCGGGCTCCGCTCCGCCCCGTCCCGCCCGCCCTGGGGTACCGGGGCGTCACGTGCTCGGAACCTTGACGATCACATCGCCGGGTGCCACGATTCCGGCGCCGTCATGTTTACGTAAACATCGAGTCACCGCGGGACGTCATGTTTACGCAAACATCACGTGGCGGTCGCCGCCCAGCCCGTGCGTCCCCCTGCGCCGAGCCGCCTCTCCTGAAAGGGCACGTCCATGCGCAAGACCTCCGGCCCGTCCCCCCGCACCCCCCGCCTGCGCGCCGCTCTCGTCGCGGTCGCCGTCGCCGCCGTCACCGGCGCGACCCTGGCCGGCAGCCCGGCCTCCGCCTCCTCCTCCGGCGCAGCACCGGCCACCGACACGACCCAGTTCAAGGGCGTGAACTGGGCCGACCCGCGCGACAACTTCGCCGACGACCTGCTCCAGCTGTCCGGCCTGTCGACCACGGACACCTACCGGCAGACCTACGCCAAGGCGACCCGGATCATCGCCGCCTTCCGTGCCAACCTCGGCGCCAACACGGTGCGTCTGCCCATCAACCCGTACACGGTCGACGGCGCCTACTGGAAGTCCTACCGCGGGGTCATCGACGCCGCCTCGGACCAGGGCTTCAAGGTCATCGTGTCCTACTGGGAGGGCACGGGCGCCCGCAAGGACGGCTACATCGACGACACGGCCACCTACTGGCCGATGTGGGACACCGTCGTCAAGGCCTACAAGAACGACAAGCACGTCTACTTCGAGCCCATGAACGAGCCGCACGGCTACACCGACACCGAGTGGGCCGACATCGCGGCGAAGTGGCTGTCGACGTACGCGAAGGTCCCGCGCAACCGGGTGTTCGTCAGCGGCGCCGGCTACAACGACCACGTGACCTCGGTCTGCGCGGACCCGAGGCTGAAGGGCACCTACCTGTCCCTGCACCACTACGGGTTCTGGAAGGACTACGCGACCTACGACCAGTGGGTGGCCGACCTGAAGGTCCGCATCGGCGACTGCGCGAACCGGACCGTGGCGGACGAGTTCGGCGCGCCGATGACGACCGGCCTGAACTACGACGTGAAGACGCCGGACGACAACTTCGTCAACTACGTCCAGGCCGTCACCGACACCTTCCGCGAGCTGAAGATGGGCTCCGTGTACTGGCCGGGTCTGCGCACCGACGACACGTACTCCATCCAGACCCTGACCGGCACCACGGCCCGGCCCTGGCTGGCCACCACCAACCAGTCGGGCGCCGACCGTCTCGCCTGGGCCTGGGGCCGCGGCAAGCCCGTCAAGGGCTGAGACACCAAAGCCGGACGGAAGCCGGACGAAAGCCGGGCGGGCGCCCCGGCCCGGCTTCCGTGCCCGGCCCGGGGGCAGCGCGCGCCCGTCGGCCGGGGGCAGCGCGTCGCCGCTCCCGCCCGCCGGGGGCAGTGATCGCCGCGCTCGCCGGCTGGCCAGCTCCCCCGGGGCGCTGCCGGATTGCCCAGCGGCCCGCCCACCCGAGCCCACGCCCGTCAGCCGGTCAGCCGGTCAGCCGGTCAGCCGGTCAGCCGGTCAGCCGGTCAGCCGGTCAGCCGGTCAGAGGCAGCGTCCCGCCACGCGCCCGCCGGCCGGCCGGGGGTGGCGCCCCGCCGCTCTCGCATGCCGGGGTCAGTGATCCGCCGCGCCCGCCAGCCGGGGACAGCGCGCCGCCGCACCCGCTGGCTGCCCGACTCCCCCGGGGCCCTGCCGGATTGCCCAGCGGCCCGCCCACCCGAGCCCACGCCCGCCAGCCGGTCAGCCGGCCACAGGCAGCGTCCCGCCACGCGCCCGCCGGCCGGACGGGGGGACCGCCCCGCCCGTCGGCCGACTCCCCCGGGGCCCTGCCGGATTGCCCAGCGGCCCGCCCACCCGAGCCGGCGCCCGCCAGCCGGTCAGCCGGCCACAGGCAGCGTCCCGCCACGCGCCCGCCGGCCGGCCGGGGGCAGTGTGCCGCCGCGCTCACCCGGCGGGGGGCAGCGCCCAGCCGCGCGCCCGCCAGCTGGCCGGGGGCAGCGCCCCGCCACGCGCCCGTCGGGCGGACGGGGGCAGCGCCCGCCGCTCCCGTCGGTCGGCCGGCTCCCCCGGCGCCGGTCGGTCTGCCCGTGCGGGCCCGCCGACCCGGGTGTCGGCGGGTCCGTGCGCGTGGCTACGCCGCCGGCTGCGCGCCGGGCGCCGTCTCCAGGTGGTCGGCGACGAGCGCGGCGAACTCGTCGGGCCCGGCGAGCCGGACCCCCAGGGTCTCCGCCTTGGCCCGCTTGGACCCGGCGCCCTCCCCGGCGACGACCAGGCTCGTCTTCTTGGAGACGCTGGAGGAGGAGCGGCCGCCGGCCCGTTCGATCAGCTCGTTCATCTGGTTGCGGCTGAGCTTCTCCAGCGCTCCGGTCATCGCGCCCGTGACCACCACGGTCATCCCGGCCAGCGGCCCGGCGGCGGCCTGCGCTTCCTCCCCGTCCCCGGCGTCCCCGTCCCCGGCGTCCCCGCCCGGGTCGGCTCCCTCGGCCCCCTCGGGCCGCGGCGGGGCCGGCGGGGTCGCTCCGGGCTCGGTCATGTTGACCCCGGCGGCGGCGAGCTTGTCGATGAGCGGGGCCAGGGCGGCGAGTTCGGCGACGATGGACGGGGCCTTCTCGGTGCCGATGCCCTCGACCTGCCGGATCGCCTCGGCGTCGGCCGCGCGGAGGTGGTCCATGGTGGCGAAGTACCGTGCGATCCGGCGGGACATGGAGCGGCCCGTGCCCCGGACCCCGAGGGCGCACAGCACGCGGGACAGCGGCCGGTTCCGCGCCGTGGCGATCGCGGCGAGGAGATTGTCGGTGCTGGTCTCGCCCATCCGGTCCAGGCCTAGCAGCTGTTCGCGGGTGAGGGTGAACAGATCGGCGAGGTCGGCGACCAGCGCGGCCTCGACGAGCTGGACGATCCGGGTGTGGCCGAGGCCCTCGATGTCGAGCTGGTCGCGCCCGGCGGCGTAGGACAGGGAGGCGACGAGGTGGCAGTCGCGGCCGTTGACGCAGCGCCAGCGCTGTTCGCCGGTGTCGATGTCCGATCCGCAGCGCGGGCACACCTCGGGGAAGACGACGGGCTGTTCGTCGCCGGTGCGCAGATGGGCGACGGGCGCTTCGACGCGCGGGATGACGTCCCCGGCCCGGTGCACCATCACGTGGTCGCCGATGCGCAGGTCGCGGCGGGTGATGTCGGACGGGTTGTGGAGCGTGGCGTAAGTGATGGTGGAGCCGTCGATCCGCACCGGTTCCAGGACGGCGCGGGGGGCGATGACACCGGTCCTGCCCACGTTCCACTCGACCGCGAGCAGCCGGGTGATCTTCTCGACGGCGGGCAGTTTGTACGCGGTGGCCCAGCGCGGGGCGCGCGAACCGGATCCGGCGGCCAGCTGGTCGGCGGCCAGGTCGGCCTTGACGACGATGCCGTCGATCCCGAAGGGCAGCGAGGCGCGCAGCGCGCCGATCTCGGCCACCCGGGCCAGGACCTCCTCCGGCGTGTCCGCGGTGACGCCGGGGACGGCCGTGGCCGCGGTGGTGTGCACGCCGTACGCGCCGGCCCGGAGCATCAGGTCGCTGTGCGCGCTCTCCTCCAGCAGCGCGGCCAGCGCCGGCCCGGTGTCGTCCAGCGGCAGCAGGCCGTAGCCGAAGAAGGTCATGGGGACGGTGTAGGCACGGTCCCTGGCGCGCAGGGTGCCCGCCGCCGCGTTGCGCGGGTTGGCGAAGGGTGCGCCGCCGTGCGCGGTGCGCACCTCGTTGGCGTGCTCGAACTGGGCGGTCGTCATGAGGACTTCGCCGCGCACCTCCACCGTGACCGGTTCGGTCAGCTCGGCCGGCAGGCCCTCGACGGTGCCGATGGCGTGCGAGACGTCCTCCCCGGCCGTCCCGTCGCCGCGGGTGATCAGCCGGGTCAGACGGCCGTGGGTGTAACGGGCCGCGATCGCCAGACCGTCGAGCTTCGGTTCGACGCTGAACCGGGTGACGTCATGGCCGACGCGCCGGGCCAGCGAGGCGGTCCAGGCGGTGAACTCCTCCGCGGAGAACACGTTGTCCAGGCTCAGCATGGCTCTCGTGTGCGGGACGTCGCCCTCCACCGCCCCGCCGGCCACCTTGCCGGTCGGCGAGTCGGGCAGCACCTGGTCCGGATGCCCCTCCTCCCAGGCCGCGATGGAGCGCACCAGCCGGTCGTAGGCGTCGTCGTCCAGCGCCGACGTGCCGCCCTCGTAGTAGGCCGCCGAGGCCCGCACCGCGTCCTCGATCGCCTGCGCGTAGGCGACGGCGTCATCGATCACTGCACCAGGTGTCGTCATGCCGTCCATCCTGCCTCCCACCACTGACAACGCCCCGGCGGGCGGGGACGGCGCCCGGGCAAGCGGGACGGGCCGGCCCCGCGGGGCCACGGGCGTCCGTCGCCGTTCCCGCCGTGATACGCCGTTGATCCACTCGCCGCCACGCCATAGGTTCCGGACATGACGAACGTGACGAACGTACGGGTCGGAGTCATGTACGACCGCGACTGGGCGCCCGAGGAACTGCCCGGGTTCGCGCGGCGGGCCGAGGAGCTCGGGGTGGACGACCTGTGGGTGGTCGAGGACCTCGGCTGGAACGGCGGGGTGTCCGCGGCGGCCGTGGCACTGGGGGCGACGGAGCGGCTGCGCGTGGGCATCGGGATCGCACCGGCCCCATTGCGCAGTCCGGCGCTCCTGGCGATGGAACTGGCCACGCTGGCAAGGGTGTTCCCGGGCCGGCTGGTGGCCGGGGTCGGGCACGGGGTGCGCGAGTGGATGGAGTCGGTCGGCGTCGCGCCCGGGTCGCCGCTGGCCCTGCTGGAGGAGACGATCACCTCGGTCCGCGCGCTGCTGCGCGGTGAGCGGGTCGAGCTGGACGGCCGCGAGGTGCGTCTCGACGGGGTGAAGCTGGTGCATCCGCCGGCCGAGGTCCCGCCGGTGGTGGCGGGCGTGGTCCGTCCTCGCTCCCTCGAACTGTCCGGCCGGGTGGCGGACGGCACCCTGGTCGCCGAGGGCCACGGCCCGCGGGACCTGGAGACCACCAGAGAACTCACCGCCAAGGGCGGAGCGGACGCCGGACACACGCTGACGGTGCTGTCCTTCGCGTGCGTGGGCGACGACCCCGGCGAGGTCGCGCGGATCCTGCACCCGTACACCGAGGGGCACGGCGCCTGGCTCGGCCGCCCCCAGGAGGAGGTCTTCACCGTCTCGGGCACCGCCGCACAGGCCGCGAAGGGCGTCCGGGACCTGGCCGCCGCGGGCGCCGGCACCGTCGTCCTGCGCGTCGTCGGCCCCGGGCCGCTGCGCCAGCTGGAGTCCGTGCTGACGGCGCTGGGCCGCTGAACGGGTGAATCACCGGCCGGGATCCGCAGGACGGCCCCCGGCCGGAACTCCGCGCCGTGGCCCGGGCGTTCCCCTTGCGGGCGCACGACGACGGGGTCCGTGCGTCCGTGGAGGGAAGGGCGGGGTCCGGGCATGGCGCGTCTCCTGGTGATCGGCGGCGGCATCGCGGGCACGGCGGCGGCCCTGGCGCTGCACAAGGCGGGACAGGAGGTCGCCGTGTACGAGGCGCATCCCGACTCCGCCGAGGACATCGGCGCCTTCCTCACCCTCGCGAGCAACGGCCTGCGGGCCCTCGCCGAGCTCGACGCGGCTCCCGCGGTCACGGCGGCCGGCTTCCCGCTCACCACGATGCGGCTGCTCGACGCCGAGGGCACCGAGGTGGCCCGCGCCCCGCTGGGCGAGGCCGACGATCCGGTGCTGCGCTACCGCTGCCTGCGCCGCGGCGAACTCGGCGCGGCACTCCGGTCGGAGGCCGTCGGCCGTGGCATCGGCATCGTCCACGGCGCCCGGCTCGCCTCCGTGGAGGACGGCCCCGGGGGCGTCACCGCGCACTTCACGGACGGCAGCACCGCCTCGGGCGACCTCCTGCTCGGCGCCGACGGCCTGAACTCCGCGGTCCGGCGGAGCATCGCCCCCGCCGCACGGCCCCGTTACGCGGGACAGCACGTCTTCTACGGCTACTCCTCCTGGGCTCCGGCAGCCGGGGAGGACGGCACGGCGTGCATCACCATGATCCGGGGCAGCGCGGCCGCCTTCGGCCACACGACGTCACCGCGAGGGGAGACGTACTGGTTCGCCCGGGTCACCGCCGAGGCCCCGCTCACCGCCGACGAGACCGCCCACGCCGCGCCCACCCGGTGGCGTGACCTGCTCGTGCCGCTGCTGCGCCGGGACACCACGCCGGCCGCGGACGTCGTCGCGGCCACCACCGGCCCCGTCCTGGTCACCAACGCGACCGAGATCCCCAACGGCACGCCCTGGCGCCGCGGCCGCACCCTGCTCGTCGGGGACGCGGCCCACGCGGCCTCCCCCGCGACCGGGCAGGGCGCCTCCATGGCCCTGGAGGACGCGGTGATCCTCGCCAAGTGCCTGCGGGACGCCCCGGACACGGAGTCCGCGCTCTCCCGCTACGAGGCCCTGCGCCGCCCCCGCGTCGAACACAACACCACCGTCAGCGGCAACATCTCCCGGGGCGTCCACGCGCCCGCGCCCGGCGGCAGACCCGCGGCCCGCCCGGGCGACGCGCTCGCCCGGCAACTGGAGTGGGCCGCGCCCCTGTCCTGAGCGGACCCGGGCGGTGAAGGTCCCTGCCGCCGCCACCTGTTGACGGCCCGCGTGATCGCCGCCCACACTGACCCCATGAGTGTGAGCGGTCACAAAGGCTCCGGCAGCCCGTCGGGCCCCGGACCGGAACCGCACAGGGCCGCCAGCATCCGGGACGTCGCCCGGGCAGCGGGCGTCTCGTACCAGACCGTCTCGAGGGTCATCAACGACCGTCCGAACGTCCGCGAGGAGACCCGGCGGCGGGTCGAGGACGCGATCGAGGCGCTGGGCTTCCGGCGCAACCCCACCGCGTTCGCCCTGGCCAGCGGAGTCACCCGGACGGTCACCGTCCTCACGTCGAACACCACCCTCTACGGCTACGCGGCCACGCTCCAGGGCCTGGAGGAGGCGGCCCGCGCGGCGGGCTACTCGCTGGGCGTGAAACTCCTGACGCCCGAGGACGACCTGGACCGCACCCTCACGTCGGCCGTGGCCGACGGAGGCGGGCTCGTGGTCATCGGCTTCGACCGGCTCGGCGCCACCGCCCTGGACCACGTCCCCGCCGACGTGCCCTGCGCCGCGGTCGTCGAGGCGCCCCCGCCCGGCCGGACACCTCCCCGTCCGGCCGTCTGGGCGGACGACCGTGAAGCGGCCCGCGCCGCCACGGCACACCTGCTGGACCTCGGGCACCGCACGGTGCACTACCTGGCGATCCCGTCCTCGGTGGGCACCCGGCACTCGGAAGGACCCCGGGCGCAGGGGTGGCGAAGCGCCCTGGAGACGGCCGGCGTCACCCCGCCCGAACCCCACGGCGGCAAGGGCTGGGACGCTCGGGCCGGCTACGACCAGGCCCAGGCGCTCGCCCACGATCCGGCCGTCACGGCGGTCCTGTGCGGAAACGACGACCTGGCGCTCGGCGTACTGCGCGCCCTGCACCACGCCGGGCGGTCCGTGCCGGGCGACGTCAGCGTCATCGGCTTCGACGACGCCCCGCACTCCGGGTTCGTCACCCCGTCCCTGACGACGGTCCGGATGGACTTCCAGGGACTGGGCCGCGACGCCTTCGCCCTCCTGCGCGACCGCCTGGAGCACGCACCCCGGCCACCCGCGCCGACGTTCGCCGGCACCGCCCTGATCGTCCGCGAAAGTTCGGGCCCACCCCCCGCCTGACCTGACCGACGGCCACGGCCGCGGCCACAGCACACGAGCGCCGACCGGGTCGCCGACGGCACCCGCACCGGCACGCGCAGCGCCGTAGCGGTTCCCGGACGCGCGGGCCGACCGGGTGGCCAGGCCGCCGGACGCAGGGGTCGCCGACCGGGCAGGCGGGCCGCCCGTCGGACATGGTTATGCTCGGCAGCGCGAGGGACCTGGTACTCGATTCCGCCCGGCACCCTCCGCATCACCGGGGCACGGTCCTGGCAGACCGTGCCTGCGGCCGGCCGTGAAGGCCGCCCGTACGGGTGGGCTTCGCCGTTCCGGGGTCAGAGTCGGGGCGGCGAAGCGACCGGCACGGATGCCGGTCACGCCCGCACGGACAGCGGGTCCAGGAACGTCAGCACGGAGGCGTCCTCCTCGATCAGCGGGGCGAGGGCCACGTTGAAGGGCCCGCCGTACGGGGCCTTCAGGTGTGCCTGGAAGGCGTCCTCGTCCCGGTACACCTCGAAGATCCAGAAGGCGCGGGGTGCGGACGCCCTGGTATAGACGTCGAAGACGAGGTTGCCCTCTTCCTCACGCACCGCGCGGGCGTAGTCGCCGATGAGCCGGGCGACTTCGTCCCGCGCGCCCTCGCGGGCGGTGAACTCGGCGAGCAGGGTCTTCTTCACGGGCTCGGGTCCTTGTCGGAGAAGGGGCGTCCTGGCCGCCGTCCGTCATCGGGGCACACCAGGCAGGTCGATGCCGTCAGGCATGTCGGTGTCCTCGGCGACGCCGGGGACACCGAGGGAGCCGACGTCCTCGGATTCGGATCAGGATGTCATCGTTGACATGTGTCATCGATGACATCGGTGGCCCGATGATGGACGACACCCGGCGGGCACGTCAACGGCTGCGGCGCACACCCCCGTCAGGGGAACACGGACCGCCCGCACCGACCGTCACGACCAGCCGTCCGGGGCAGCCCTCAGGAAAGCCGCCCGGTACGCAGTCCGCAGCCGTCAGGAGCCGCCCGCGGTCGTCAGGTCCGCGAGGCGGTCCCGCCACGGCGGGTTGGGGCCGGCGACCGAACAGGTCAGCGCGGCGACCCGGGCGGCGAACCGGCAGGCCTCCTCGACCTCGTCGAGACCGAGCCCGTCCAGCCGGCCCCCGAGGAGCCCGCCCTCGCCGAGCCGGTGCAGCAGACCGGCGGTGAAGGAGTCCCCCGCGCCGACCGTGTCGACGACCCGCGCCGCCACCGCGGGCACCCGCACCCGTTCGCCGTCGAGCGAGGCCAGGGCGCCATCGGCACCGAGCGTGATCACGACGAGCCGTACCCCCGCGGCGTGCCAGAGGTCGCAGGCCTGCTCGGGAGGGGTGCCCGGCAGGAGAAGTCCGAGGTCGTCCTCGCTCAGCCGCAGGATGTCGGCGAGCGCGCACCAGCGCGCCAGCCGTGCGCGGTAGACCTGGGGGCGCACCAGCAGCGGCCGGACGTTGGGGTCGATGCTGACGGTGGCCCGTGAGGCCGCCGTTTCCAGGAACTCCTCGACCACCACCCCGCCCGGCGCCTGGACCAGCGCCAGTGACCCGGTGTGCACACAGGCCGTCGCGGACAGGTCGACGTCCGCCAGTTCGTCCGCGGTCCACTGCCAGTCGGCCGTGTTCCTCGCGTGGAACGAGAACGTGGCCTGCCCGGCGGCGTCCAGTTCCGCCACGGCCAGCGTGCTCGGTTCGGCCGCGGCGACGGCGTGCGACAGGTCCACGCCCGACGCCTCCAGGTGGGCCCGGAACAGGCGGCCGAACACGTCGCCCGACAGACGCGCGAGGAAACGGGCCGGCGTGCCCAGCCGGGCCAGGGCCACCGCCGTGTTGGCGGGTCCCCCGCCCGGCAGCACCCGCAGGGCCAGTTCGTGCGAGGCGTTCGCCGGTTCCGCGAAGGCGTCCGCGACGCACTCTCCGAGAACGGTGATCTGACGCGTGCTCATGGGGCTGCTCCCTCTCGGGGGACTCGGACGGTTCGGAAGGCCCGCAGGGGCCGGAAGGCTTACGGGGCTTGCGGGACGTGCGGAGATGCGGGACGTGCGGGACGTGCAGGTCGGCACTCGCCCGGAGGGCCGTTGCGGCAGGCCGGCCGGGACGGCTCGGCGGGCCGGGATCACGGTCGGCCGGGGCGGCCGAGGACGCTCGACCGGTCCGGAGGGACGGGAAGAAGCCGGGTGACGGGACGGCGCGTGCGCCGGACGGTGAACGGAGGGCGGAGGGCGGTGCGGCGGACGGCCGCCGACCGGTCGTGCGGGCACGAGGACTGCGTACGTTGCCGATTCGTGACGGGTGGAAGGCATTGACGTTGCCGGGATCCGGAGTCCATCATCCTCGCCAGGCAGTGTCAACGATGACATAAGTCAACGATGACACCCCGGGCGGCATGCTCTGATCCCAACCCCGTGCCGCTCGCTATCCCACAGGAGTCGATCATGTCTCGCACCACTCGTCTGTCCTCCTCCCTCCTCAGAGCCGCCGCGGTCACGGGCGTCGCGGCCCTCACCCTGACGGCCTGCGGTTCCGGCTCCGGTTCGGGCTCCACGGGCTCCGGCTCGGGTGAGGTCAAGGTCGGCCTGATCACCAAGACCGACACCAACCCGTTCTTCGTGAAGATGAAGGAGGGCGCGGAGAAGGCGGCCAAGGAGAACGGCGCCCAACTGTCCACGGCTGCGGGGAAGTTCGACGGCGACAACGCCGGTCAGGTCACCGCGATCGAGAACATGGTCGCGGCAGGTGTGAAGGGCATCCTGATCACGCCGAGCGACTCCAAGGCCATCGTGCCCGCGATCGAGAAGGCCCGCGCCAAGGGCGTCCTGGTCATCGCGCTGGACACCCCGACCGAGCCGGAGAGCGCGGTCGACGCCCTGTTCGCCACCGACAACCTCAAGGCCGGCCAGCTGATCGGCGAGTACGCCAAGGCGGCCATGAAGGGCAAGTCGGCGAAGATAGCCGCCCTCGACCTGGCGCCGGGCGTCTCCGTGGGCGTCCAGCGGCACGACGGGTTCCTCAAGGGCTTCGGCGCGACCGACAAGGACGTGGTCTGTGCCCAGGACACAGGCGGTGACCAGGCCAAGGGCCAGACCGCGATGGAGAACTGCCTCCAGAAGTCGCCCGACATCAACGTCGTCTACACGATCAACGAGCCGGCGGCCCTCGGGGCGTACACCGCGCTGAAGGCCAAGGGCAGGGAGAAGGACGTCCTGATCGTCTCCGTCGACGGCGGCTGCACCGGCACCCGGGCGGTCAAGGACGGCAAGATCGCGGCGACTTCGCAGCAGTACCCGCTGAAGATGGCCGCCGAGGGCGTGAAGGCCGTCGTGACGTACGCCAAGAACGGCAAGAAGGCGTCCGGTTACACCGACACGGGCGTCACGCTGATCACCGACAAGGCGCAGACCGGTGTCACGTCGAAGGACACCGCCTACGGCCTGGAGAACTGCTGGGGCTGAGCCGCCCCGCCCCCGCCCGAGACGTCGGCGCGGCACCGGGCGCCGGTGGGGAGTCCGGTGCCGCCCCGACCAGGACATCTGTCTTCCGACAAGGACTTCGCATGACAGCCACGACAACGCCGTACTCGGAGCTCAAGGCGCCGAACACGGCCCGCAGACTGCTCACGGCACCGACCACCGGCCCCCTGGTCGCCCTCCTCCTGGCCTGCGCCTTCTTCTCGTTCTCGACCGACCAGTTCCTGACCGGCGGGAACTTCTCGCTGATCGTGCAGCAGGTGATGGTCGTGGGCACCCTCGCCATCGGGCAGACGCTGATCATCCTCACGGCGGGCATCGACCTGTCCTGCGGTGCGGTGATGGCGTTCGGCAGCATCGTGATCGCCAAGGCGGCGGCCGAGGGTTCCGTACCGCCGCTCGTCGCGATCGCGCTGGGCCTGGCCGTCTGCGGTGGATTCGGCCTGCTGAACGGGCTGTTGGTGCAGAAGATCCCGCTGCCGCCGTTCATCGTGACCCTCGGCATGCTCAACGTCGCGTTCGCGCTGACCCACATCTACTCCGAGGAGCAGACGGTCACCGATCTGCCCGGCCCGCTGACGGCGCTCGGGGAGACCTTCCCGCTGGGCCACACGGACATCACCTACGGCTCGCTGGTCACCATCGCCCTGTTCCTCCTCCTGGCCTACGCGCTGAGCAGCACCGGCTGGGGCCGGCACGTCTACGCCCTGGGCAACAGCGCGGAGGCCGCCCGCCTCAACGGCATCCGCACCTCCCGCCTCACCATCGGCATCTACACCGTGGCCGGCCTGCTGTACGGCATCGCCGCCCTGCTGCTCATCTCCCGCACCGGGGTCGGCGATCCGCAGGCCGGGCAGACCGACAACCTCGACAGCATCACCGCGGTGGTGCTCGGCGGCACCAGCCTCTTCGGTGGCCGCGGCTCGGTCCTGGGCACCTTCATCGGCGTCCTCATCGTCGGGGTGTTCCGCAACGGCCTCCAGCTGATGGGCGTGGCGTCCATCTACCAGACCCTGATCACCGGCGTCCTGGTGATCCTCGCGGTGACCGTCGACCAGATCTCCCGGAGGAAGGCCCGATGAGCGCCAGCACCCCGACCCCCGTCCTCCAGGCCCGCGGCCTGGTCAAGCGGTACGGCCAGGTCACCGCCATCGACGGCGCCGACTTCGACCTGCTCCCCGGCGAGGTCCTCGCCGTCATCGGCGACAACGGCGCCGGCAAGACGAGCCTCATCAAGGCCCTCACCGGCGCGGTGGTCCCCGACGCGGGCGAGATACGCCTCAACGGCGAACCCATCACCTTCTCCGGACCGCAGAGCGCCCGCGCCCACGGCATCGAGACCGTGTACCAGGACCTCGCCGTCGCCGCCTCGATGGACATCGCCTCGAACATGTTCCTCGGGCGTGAACTGCGCCGGCCCGGGGTGCTCGGCAGTGTCTTCCGCATGCTCGACAAGAAGCGCATGCGGCAGGAGGCGGCCGGGCACATGGCCGACCTGAAGATCGGTCTGCGTTCGCTGACGCAGTCGGTGGAGACGCTCTCGGGAGGACAGCGGCAGGCCGTCGCCGTCGCCCGCTCCGTCGCCTGGGCCGGCAGCGTCGTCGTCATGGACGAACCCACCGCCGCCCTGGGCGTCAAGGAGTCGGGTCAGGTGCTCGACCTGATCCGGCGCGTCCGGGACAAGGGCCTGCCGGTCGTCCTGATCAGCCACAACATGCCGCACGTCTTCGAGATCGCCGACCGGATCCATGTGCACCGCCTCGGCCGGCGCGCCGCCGTGATCAAGCCCTCCGACTACTCCATGGCCGAGGTCGTCGCCATCATGACCGGCGCCCTCACCGTCGACGAGGCCGGAGATACTGTCGTAGCGGATTCGGAGGCCGCGAAGGCCGCCGGAGTCCAGGCCACCTGACAGCACAACCACGCTCCCGCGTTTTCCGGCCGAGGCCGCGGCCGGAACCGAGAGCCCTCAGGAGACGGTTTCCTCCATGGCAGCGAACCGCCGCCCCACCCTGGCCGACGTCGCCCGAGAAGTCGGCGTCAGCGCCAAGACGGTCTCCCGGGTCCTCAACGAGGACGGGCCCGCCTCCGCGCAGACCAGGGAACAGGTACTGGCCGCAGTGGCCAAACTCGGCTTCCAGCCGAACCTCATGGCACGCAACATCCGCGTCGGCGGCCCGGACACCACCATCGGCCTGGTCATCCCCGACCTCGCCAACCCCTTCTTCGGGGCCGTGGCCCGCGCCATCGAGGACACCGTCCGCGAGCGCGGACTGACGCTGCTCATGGGCTCCTCGGCGGACGACCCCGAGCGGGAACGCGCCCTGACGGACAAGTTCCTCGCCCGCCGCGTCAGCATCCTGATGGTCGTCCCGTCCGTCGGCGCCGACCACACCCACCTCAAGTCCCACCGTACGGCCGGGCTGCCCGTGATCTTCCTCGACCGCCCGGGCGTGGGCCTGTCGACGGACAGCATCGTCAGCTCGAACCGCACCGGGGCCCATGACGGCGTCGCCCACCTCGTCGCCCACGGGCACCGGCGCATCGGCTTCGTCGGCGACCTGCCCCCGAAGCTCTACACCCGGCGGGAGCGCCTGGCGGGTTACCGGTCCGCGCTCCAGGAAGCCGGGATCCCCTACGACCGCACGCTCGTCGCCAACGCCCACGACCAGCCCGGCGCCGAGGCCGCGACAGCCCGGCTGCTCGGCCTGACCGACCCCCCGACGGCGCTCTTCGCGGGCAACAACATCATGGCGCTGGGCATCGTCGCCGAACTGGCGCGCAGCCGGCGCAAGCAGGTGGCCGTCGTCGCCTTCGACGACGTGTCGCTGGCGGAGGCCCTCGAACCGGCCCTGACCGTCGTGGCGCAGGACCCGGAGGAACTCGGCAGGGCGGCCGCGGCCACCGCCCTCACCAGGCTGGACGGGGACCGCACCCGGACCCGCACGATCACCGTCCCCACCCGTCTGATCGTCCGGGGCTCGGGTGAACTCCCCGTCCCCGCGCCGCGCCCGCCGCACCGGCGGGCGGTCACCGGGAGCAGACCGGAACGGTGAGCCGGCGCAGCGGGTCGGGCTCACGGCCGGCCCGTGCCTGCGCCGGGTCCAGCGCCTCGAGGCCGACGGCGTCATCCGCGGCTACCGGGCCGTCGTCGACCCCGCGGCCCTGGGCCGGTCCTTCGAGGTGCTCGTCGACCTCAGTCTGGAAGCACAGGACGCGCGGACGGTGGAGCAGTTCGAGGCGACGCTGGCGCGGGCCGTCGAAGTCGTCGAGCTGCGGCGGCTGTTCGGCAGCCCGGACTGTTTCGTCCGCGTGGCGGTGGCGGACCTGGCCGCCTACGAGGCCTTCCTCGGCCTGCACGTCATGACCCTCCCGCGCGTCAAGAACGTCACCTCGCACTTCACGATGAAGACGGTGAAGCACGCGACTCCCGCGGAGCCGGTGGGCCGGGAGAAGACGGCGGGGCCGGCGGGGCCGGTGGGCCCCGTGGGCCCGGTGACGGCTCAGTAGAGGTCGGTCTCGCCCTCGGTGGTCACACCGAAGGTGTTGAGGAAGCCGCTGACCGGCTCGTAGAAGCCGACCGTGATGACGAGGTCGGCGAGCTGACCGGCCGTGAGCAGCTCCAGCGCCTGCGCGCGCTCGGCGCCGCTCAGGGTGTCCCGGGCGAGCAGACGGTCCGCGCAGCGCAGGATCAGGGCCTCGTCCGGCGGCAGCCCCTCCTCCCGGGACCGGCTCAGGACGCCTTGGACGCGGTCCGCTTGGTGCTTCTGGTCCTGCCGCTCCCCGTGCCGCTCCGGCCGGACTGGGCGGGTGCGGCCTTCCGCCTCGCGGGAGCGGCCTTCTCCGTCCCCTTCTCCGCACCCTCCTCCTTCTCCCCGGACGTCTCCGACGACGCGGAACGGGACGGTCCCGTCCGGGTGGGTGCCGTCCGGGCCGACGCCGACCGGGCGGAGGCGGTCGGCCACTTGAACTCGATCTCCAGCTCGATCTCACCGCCGCCGACCTCGACCTCGATCTCGGCGCGCAGGTCGTCGGGGATGCGCAGACTCAGCGTCCCGCCCCCGAGCTCCACTTCGGCGTCCCCGCCCTCCCGCAACGCGTCGGCGAGCGCCGTGAGCCGATCGGCGGCCTCGACACGTGACAGCGAACTCTTCTGCTCGAACTTGAGGTCCTTCATGAACGCCTCCGATTCCACACAAACAGGCTGTAAAGCCCATACTGCGGCCACACCGGGGATCGGACATCCGCAGTACGTGTCCTGCCGCTGACGCCCCCCGGCACCGCGCTGCGCGCCGCCGCCGAGGCGGCGAAGAGTCGAAGTGCTCGTCCCACAGACCCTCCGCCGGGGGTTCTCATGGTTCAGAGAAGGATCAAGGCGCGGTCCCGCACACCATCACCGGACTTCCTGGGCGGCCCCGGCCGGCTCACCGGGCGGCCACTTCGGAGACAGGCCGCCGAGGCCGGCTCCGCCCCCGCACCCCACGAATACTTGGCTAGCCACACGATTGGTGTTACGTTGATTATGTGGCCAGCCACACTATTGGTGGCCGAAAGCAATGGAGTCATCATGAAAGCAATCGTTTTCGACCGGTTCGGCGGCCCGGACGTGCTGCACGAGGCGGACATCGAGGTCCCGCGGCCCGGCCCCGGCCAGGTCCGGGTCCGTGTGAAGGCCGCCGGGCTGAACGCGCTGGACGGCAAGATCCGCGCCGGGATGATGGAGGCCGTCCGCCCGACGCCCTTGCCCGCCGTCCCCGGTGGCGAGCTCGCCGGCGTGGTGGACGCCCTGGGCGAGGGCGTGAGCGACGTGCAGGTCGGCGATGAGGTGCTGGGCTGGTCGGACACCGGCTCGTACGCCCAGTACGCGCTGGCCACCACCGTTGCCCCGAAGCCCGCAGGCCTCGACTGGCAGCACGCGGTCGCGTTGCCCGTGGCCGGCGAGACGGCCGAGCGGGTCCTGAACCTGCTGGGGCTGGCCGCCGGGGAGACCGTGCTGATGCACGGCGCGTCAGGAGCGGTGGGCACCCTGGCGGTCCAGCTCGCCACGGCCCGCGGAGCGCGCGTGATCGCCACCGCGGGCCCCGCAAACCAGGACTACCTCACCTCGCTCGGCGCCACCGCGACCGTGTACGGCGACGGCCTGGTCGAGCGGGTGCAGGCGCTGGCTCCTGACGGCGTGGACGCGGTGTTCGACCTGGCCGGGAAGGGCGCCCTGGAGGATTCCATCACCCTGCGGGGCGGCACCGAGCGCATCGTCACCATCGCCGACTTCGGTGCACGGCAGCTGGGCATCACCTTCTCCCAGGGGTCCCGGGAACGCTCGACCGCCCGCTTGGCCGCCCTGGCCCAGGACGCCGCGGCCGGCAAGCTCGTCACCACCGTCACCGCCCACCCGCTCGACCGGGCGGCCACAGCCCAGCGGGTCAGCGACGCCGGGCACGTGCGGGGCAAGCTCGTCCTGACCGTCGACTGAGCACCCCTCCCCCCCCTTACGCGCCACCCCGCCCTCTACGGTGACCGGCCGGTCACCGCCCCACCGAAGGAGCTCCTCATGCTGAATTCCCTCTGGACGCCGACCACTCTTGGCGGCATATCCCTGCCGCACCGCCTGGTCATGGCCCCCATGACCCGTGACCGCTCGACACCCGAAGGCGTCCCCACCGAGCTGAACGCCGAGTACTACGCCCAGCGGGCCTCGCACGCGCTGATCATCACCGAGGGAACCCAGCCCTCCGCCGACGGCCAGGGCTACCTCATGACCCCCGGCATCCACAACGACGAGCAGATCGCGGGGTGGCGCAAGGTCACCGACGCCGTGCACGCGGCCGACGGCCGGATCCTCATCCAGCTGATGCACACCGGACGCATCGCCCACCCCGACAACACCCCCCACGGGCGCCGGCCGGTCGCCCCCTCCGCGATCCGGCCGCAGGGCGCGATGTTCACCGCGTCCGGACCCCAGGAGATGCCGACCCCCCGTGCTCTGACGACGCAGGAGGTCGCGGCGACCGTCGACGACTTCCGCCGCGCCGCAGCGGCGGCCGTCGCGGCCGGCGCCGACGGCGTGGAGATCCACGGCGCCAACGGCTACCTGGTGCACCAGTTCCTCGCCGACAACACCAACCAGCGCACCGACGCCTACGGCGGCTCGATCGAGGGCCGCATCCGCTTCGCCGTCGAGGTCGCCGCCGCGGTGGCCGACGAGATCGGTGCCGACCGCACCGGCCTGCGCATCTCCCCCGCAAACCCCTACAACGACATCGACGAGTCCGACACCGCCGAGCTGTATCCGGCGCTCCTGCGTGCGCTCAGCCCGCTCGGCCTGGCCTACCTCCACGTGATGCACACGGGCGACGAGGAACTGCTGGGCACCCTGCGCGCGCTGTGGCCGACCACGCTGATCCTCAACCGGGGCGGCACCGATCTGCCCGACCGCGCCAAGGACATCGACAACGGCACGGCCGACCTCGTCTCCGTCGGCGCCCTCGCGCTCGCCAATCCCGACCTGGTCGAGCGGCTCCGCGCCGGCGCGCCGCTGAACACCCCCGACCCGGCGACCTTCTACGGCGGTGGAGCGGCCGGCTACACCGACTACCCCACCCACACCGGCTGAGGAACCGAACGGTACCCACCCCCGAACCCCGCATCCCCACGACGGCCGACGCAGGACCGATGAGCTGTACATGGGCTCTCCGCCGACCCCCGGCTGCGGCTCCACGACCTGATCGCCGAGCCGCTGCGCGCCACCGGCCGACGCGAGGCCGTCCCCGACCGGGTCCCCGAACTGGCCGAGGACGTCGGCCTGACCCCCGACCTGCTGAGCCGACGCCCGCACGAAGTCGGCGACGGCCAGTTGCAACGCGCCTGCCTGGCCCGTGCCCTCGTGCTGCGCCCGCGCTGGCTGGTGTGCGACGAGATGACGGCGATGCTCGACGCCGTCCACCACGGCCGCCCTGGTCACGGTGGTCGAGGAATCGCCGGCCGGGTGACCGCGACGCCGTTGCTCGAGCCGACGAGCCGCCGACATCTCCCCGAACTCACTTTCCCGGCCCGGCTGCTCGCACAGGGCGACGACATCGTGCCCGTCCAGGGCGCCCGATGAAGCCGAGCTGGCAGTAACAAACTGCTCGGGTCAGGAGGTGAGGCCCGCGTCGCGGGCCACGAGGGCGGCTTGGACGCGGTTGGTGACCTCGAGCGCGGTCAGGATGCGGCTCACATGAGCCTTGACGGTGCTCTCGCGCATGGCGAGACGGGTGGCGATGTCGGCGTTGGTGTCGCCCTGGGCGAGCAGGGCGAGTACGTCGCGTTCGCGGGGGGTGAGCCGCTCCAACCGGGCCTGAGCCGCGGTGACCTGGGGCTGGTGGGTGGCGTGGTAGCGGTCGATGAGGCGGCGGGCCGCGGTGGGGTGGAGCATGGCCGAGCCGGCGGCCACCAGATGGACGGCGCGCAGTATTTCGGCGGGGTCGGTGTCCTTGAGGAGGAACCCGTCGGCTCCGGCGGCGAGGGCGTCGTAGACGTATTCGTCGAGGTCGAAGGTGGTCAAGGTGATCACCTTCGGGGGGTGGGGAAGGGCTCGCAGGCGGGCGGTGGCGGTGATGCCGTCCATGCGGGGCATGCGGACGT
This sequence comes from Streptomyces asoensis, assembly GCF_016860545.1. NCBI lineage: Bacteria > Bacillati > Actinomycetota > Actinomycetes > Kitasatosporales > Streptomycetaceae > Streptomyces > Streptomyces asoensis. The sequence continues at coordinate 543,491 of NZ_BNEB01000001.1, forward strand.
CGACGAGGGCGACGTCGATGCGGTGGGCGGTGGCCTGCTCGATGGCCTGGAGGCCGTCGGCGGCCTGGGCGACCACTTCGATGCCCTGGTCGCCGTTGAGGAGGTCGGCGAGGCCGAGGCGGACCAGGGCATCGTCGTCGACGATCATGGCACGGATCATGTGGGGGTGCCGTTCTGCTCGATGCCGAGGGGGTGGGAGATGCGGGCGGCCACGCGCCACGCGCCCGCGCCGGCCGGTCCGGCGTTCAGGTGGCCGCCGAGGGCGGTGACGCGTTCGCGCAGGCCGACGAGTCCGTAGCCGCTGCCGACGGCGTCCGTGCGGGGAGTGCCAGGAGGGTTGGTGACCTCGACGAGGGTGGCGGGCGGTCGGTAGTCGATGCGTACGGTCACCGGAGCACCGTCGGCGTGCTTGCGGGCGTTGGTCAGTGCTTCCCGCACGACGCGGTGCACGGCCAGGCGGTGGGTGGTGGGAGCCTGTTCGGGAAGGCCGTCGATGGTCAGCTCGACGTGCTGGCCGGCGGCGCGGGCCTCGTCGGCCAGTTCCCCTACGTCCCTCATCACCGGCGTGAGCGCGGCGCCGGCCGGCGTGGCGTCGGGGTCGCGCAGCACACCGAGAACGTCGCGCAGATCGGTGAGGGCCTCGACGGACGCCGTGCGCAGCAGACCGAGTCGTTCGACGACCGGTGCGGGCAGCATGTCGCCCTTGGTGGCGAGCACGCCGGTATGCAGTGCGATCAGGCTCAGGCGATGGGCCAGGACGTCGTGCATCTCGGCGGCGATACGGGACCGTTCCGCCACGCGGGCTGCTTCCTCGCGCAGCTGCGACTCGACGCGCAGGTGCTCGACGTCGGCTGCCAGTGCCCGGACCAGGCGGCGCCTGCCACCCAGCCACAGCCCTACGAGCACGGCCAGCACTGGTAGGAGCAGCGTGGACGCGTAGGACTGCGCCGTCCACAGGGAGGTGGCCCGGTAGCTGAGCAGGTTGGCGCCCAGGGCGACGACGGCGCATCCCACCGCCACCCGCGCCCGGCGATCCACGGACAGGTCGAACAGGGCGACAGCCAGCAGTGGCAGCAACGGCCATCCCCACCACGCCGTGGCCACGGTCACCAACAGCGGCGCGACCGGCCAGCGCAGCCGGGGTACGAGCAGGGCCGTTCCGCACAGCAGCGCCGCGGTGGCGACGGGCGCCAGGTAGTGCCCTTCGAACGACATGTCGTTCAGCGCGGCGGCCAGTACGCACAACGCCACGAGGGCGCCACGCCCGTAGGCCGCCCATCTGCGGCCTTCTCTGCTGCTCACCTGGCCCATGCTAGGCAGACCGGTGCTCCGTTCCGTCCGGCGATCGGCGATGTCCACCCCCTACTTTCGTAGGGGTAAGCCGCCGCAGGACGGGGGATCCGATGACGGTCGCGGCTTTCTAGCGTCGATTCCATGAACGACTGGACCACCTCCCACGACCGTGTCCTGGCGCAGCGCAATGCCGAAGGCTGGATGTTCCTGATCGAAGCAGCCCGTGATCTGCGCACCACGGGTGCCGTAGCCCCCAGCGGAAAGGCCCTGGCCCGCGCTCTGACCGATCCCGTACGGGCTCAGGCGCCCCGCCCGCTGGCGGTCCTGGAGGCCGGTGCCGGCACCGGCGCGGTCACCCGCACCTTGATACCCGAACTGCCCCGGGCCAGCCGCCTGGACATCGTCGAGCCGAACCCGCGTTTCGCCGCGCGACTGCGCCGTCTGGTCACCACGCATCCGGACCTGGCTGCCAGGCCCGCGCAGGTGAACGTGCATCAGACCTACGTAGAGCAGCTCGACAGCGACCAGCGGTACGACGTGATCGTCTCGGGGCTGCCGCTGACCAACTTCCCGCCCGTGCAGGTCGGGCGGATCATGGCCCGCTACATGGAACTGCTCCACCCGGGCGGCACGCTGACCTACTTCGCCTACCTCGGCACCCGCAAGGCGCGTGCCCTGACGGCATCGCGAGCCGAAGCCCGCCGCCACGCCGCGGTCGACGAGGTCATGGCCGCCTACCAGCACACCTACGCCACGGGCCGCTGGACGGTATGGGCCAACCTTCCCCCCGCCTACGTCTGGCATCTGCAACGCCCCCTTGTTTCCGCGCACCGGGACCAGCTCGAGCCGCAGACAGACCGGGCAAGTCGGTGAACGCGCTCTCCGACCTCCTCGGCCATATCTCGCCGGTCGCGGCGTACGCGGTGGTGGCAACCGCGGTCCTGGCCGAGTCGGTCCTTCTCGTCGGCGCTTTCATCCCCACGCTCACCCTGCTCCTGACCGCCGGCGCGCTGGCCCGCACCGGCCACATCAGCCTCCCTCTCGTGATAGCTGCCGCGGCCGGAGCCGTGGTGGTGGGTGACTTCCTCGCCCATCGAACCGGCAGACTCCTCGGTGATCAGCTGCGCGGAGGCCGCATAGGCGGTCGGATACCGGGTGCCGCCTGGCACCAGGCCGAGACGCTGATGACGCGCCACGGCGGCCGCGCGGTCTTGCTGGCCCGCTTCCTGCCGGTGGTGCGCACCCTCGCCCCGCACTCCGCGGGCGTCACCCGCCTGCCCTACCGCCGCATCGCCCCGTACAGCGCCGTCGCCGCCTGTGTGTGGGCCACCGCGGAAGCAGGTGTCGGATACGCTGCCGCGACCTCTCTCCAGCGCGTCCTCACCCTGGGCGGCCCCGCCCTCGCCCTGGTCGCTCTGACGGCGATCGGCACGCTGCTGTGGCGAAGAAGGCGCCGCCCGTCTCCTCCGACCCGGGAACCGGTGTCCGAGCCCGCCACGACGGCCACCGGCCACGTTCAGGCGGGTCCGACGAGGCCGGTGTCGTAGGCGGAGATCACGGCCTGGATCCGGTCCCGGACCCCGATCTCGGTGGGGATGCTGCTCACGTGCCACTCGACGGTGGATTAGGCGGAGGGAGAAGCGTCGGGCGATCTCGGTGGTGCTCCAGCCGGGCGCGACGGCGGTGAGTACTTCGCGATCGCGGTCGGTGAGGCGGCCCAGCTGCCGTTGCTGTTCGGGCATGTGACCCGGCAGACGGCTGCCGAAGGCGTCGATGAGCTTGCGGATCGGACCGGGCGGGACGACGGCGTCCCGGGTGGCCACCGCTCGGATGCCGGAGACCACTTCGGAAGCCTCCCGGGGTGCCGGACCGCCGGACGGAGAGCCTGCGGACGCCGGTCAGCAGACCCCTCCGAAACCCTGCGTCCCCCACACGTCCCCAGGATCAAGAATTGAAGCCGCGAAGACGCCGCCAGATCGTCGACACACGTCCTGATCAGCGGCAGTTGACGCTCCGACACCTCACGAGGAACGTTTCCGCAGGTCAGAAGCCTGCACAAGTGGGGCGGGTGGGACTCGAACCCACGGCCGACGGATTATGAGTCCGCTGCTCTAACCGGCTGAGCTACCGCCCCATAGCGGCGTGTCGCGTACATGTGTGCGCGCCGTCTGCCGCAGCATAGCCGCTCATACGATCTCACGCTCCGGCTGGTGGACCTTGCACGACCAGGAGGACAGCACCCCTGGCCTGCACGGTTCCCGCCGACATGAAAAAGGACCCCCACGGGGTCCTCGTTCACCTTGCTCCCCCGACTGGACTCGAACCAGTAACCTGCCGGTTAACAGCCGGCTGCTCTGCCAATTGAGCTACAGGGGACCGAGCTCCCCCGACTGGACTCGAACCAGTAACCTGCCGGTTAACAGCCGGCTGCTCTGCCAATTGAGCTACAGGGGAATGCCTCGTCGCATCGAACGTACCTACCTGGGTATTCGCCAGGGGGCGCTCGCTCGCTGCGACACATACATTAGCGCAAGCAGGGGGGTGCTCCGCCAATCGGTTCCCCCGGCGCCGATGTCGTGCCAGGGACTACGCAAGGAGAGGGTGGCCACCATGCGCTACAGGCTCACGTTCGTCGTCGGGCTCGCTCTGGGTTACGTACTGGGCACGCGTGCCGGACGCGAGCGGTACGAGCAGTTGAAGAAGTCGGCGCGGCAGGTCGCGCAGAACCCCGCCGTGCGCAACACCGCCGAGACCGCCGCCCAGCAGGGGCGCCAGTACGCGGGCAAGGCTTACCACGCGGTCAGTGACAAGGTCGGCGACCGGATGCCCGAGTCCGTGGCGGGCCGGGTCAGGTCGCTGCGGGACCGCAACGGCAACGGCGCGGGCGGGGACGACTGGGGCACCAGCAACACCTAGCGGCACCCCTGGGGGGCACACCGGGGCGGCCGCCCCGCGCACCCGGGCGTGTGACATGTGCGGCCCGGTACGAGGGCGCGACCAGCGACAACGCCCCGCACCGGGCCGGCCCGCGCCACCCTCGCGGTCTCCGCGGCCCAACCAGAGCGGCGCGTGCGGCAGAATTTTCGTCATGGGGATAGTCGCCGGGTTGGACAGTTCACCCGATTTCACTCGTATCGTCGTCTGCGACGCGGACACCGGAGCCGTGCTCCGGCAGGGGTATGCGCCGCATCCGCTGGATGGCGCCGAGAGTGGGGGCCGGCCCTCCGACGTCGATCCGCAGGCCTGGCTGCTGTCGCTGGGCGAGGCCGCGGGCGGCGGGCTCCTGGAGGGCGTGCAGGCCATCGGCGTCTCCTCGCAGCAGAACGCGGTCGTGCCGCTGGACGCCCAGGGCAACACCGTGCGGCCGGCGATGGTCGGCGGGGACAAGCGGGCCCAGGTCGCGGCGGCCGATCTGATCGACGCGCTCGGCGGCCGCGAGGCCTGGGCGCAGGCGGTGGGGTGCGTCCCGCAGGCCGCGCAGCCGGTGACCAAGCTGCGCTGGCTGGCGAAGAACGAGCCCGAGGCCGCCGCCCGGACGACCGTGCTGCTCCAGGCCCACGACTGGCTCGTGTGGCAGCTCCTGGGGCGGCCCGTGCGCAGGACCACCGATCGCGGCGGAGCCTCCGGGACCGGCTACTGGTCGGCGGCCACCGGTGGTTACCGGCCAGATCTGGTGGAGCTGGCGCTCGGTCACCAGGCCATGCTCCCCGAGGTGATCGGCCCGTCCGACGCGGCCGGTACGACGCCGGAGGGGCTGCTGATCTCGGCGGGGACCGGCGAGACGATGGCGGCCGCGCTGGGGCTGGGTCTCGGCCACGGGGACGCGGTCGTGTCGCTCGGCGCCTCCGGGTCCGTGATGGCCGTGCACCACGAGGCGCTCGTCGACCAGAGCGGGATGATCACCTCCCTGGCCGACGCCACGGGCATGCACCTGCCGGTCGTCACCACCCTGAACGCCGTACGGACCCTGCGCGGGGCCGCCGAGCTGATCGGGGCGCCTGATCTGGAGGCGCTGTCCGACCTGGCGATGAAGTCGACGCCCGGGTCGCACGGGCTGGTCATGCTGCCCTACCTGGAGGGCGAGCGGACGCCGAACCTGCCGCACACCGCCGGGACCCTGGCGGGTCTGCGCCGCGAGTCGATGAAGCCGGAGCACTTCGCGCGGGCCGCCTTCGAGGGCATGCTGTGCGGGCTCGCGGACGCCCTCGACGTGCTGCGCGGCCGGGGCGTGGACGTGCGGCGGATCTTCCTGCTCGGGGCGGCGGCCGAGCTGCCGGCCGTGCAGGCGGCGGCGCCCGCGCTGTTCGGGGCCCAGGTCGTTGTACCGCAGCCGGCGGACTACGCGGCGATCGGGGCGGCCCGGCAGGCCGCGTGGGCGCTCGGGGCCTCGCAGGGCACCCTCGACCCGCGGACCCCGCCGGCCTGGCAGGGCGCGGCGGCGCAGGTGCTGGACCCGGGCGAGGAACGGGCGGTCGGACAGGCCGTGCGCCAGCAGTACGTGTCGGTGCGGGAGCAGACGCACCCGGGCGCGTTCCGCGCCTGAGGCACGGGAGCGGGGAACGGCACGGCAGCGTGGCGGAGGGGCAGCGGCTCGGAAGACACCCGGGGCGCGGAAGGTGCGCCGGTGGTCCGCGGGCGCGTTCGGTGTGCGGGGGCGCACCGGGTGTACCCGGACGGCCGTAACCGCACTGCTGTGAGCTAAATCGGTTGAGGTAACGCGGGTGGGGTGTCGGACGATAGGGGCCAGGGGCAACCAATGCCCCTCCCGCCGACTCCGAGAGACGTAGCGTGCTCATACGACTACTACGGACCTATCTCAGGCCCTACAAGAAACCCATCACCCTGCTGGTGGTGCTCCAGTTCCTCCAGACCTGCGCCACCCTCTACCTGCCCACGCTGAACGCGCACATCATCGACAACGGCGTCGTCGAGGGGGACACCGGATACATCCTGTCCTACGGCGGCCTGATGATCGGTATCTCGCTGGCGCAGGTCGTCTGCAACATCGGTGCCGTGTACTACGGCGCCAGGACGGCCGCGGCGCTCGGCCGGGACGTCCGGGCGGCCGTCTTCGACCGTGTGCAGTCCTTCTCCGCCCGCGAGGTCGGCCAGTTCGGCGCGCCCTCGCTGATCACCCGGACCACGAACGACGTCCAGCAGATCCAGATGCTGGCGCTGATGACGTTCACGCTGATGGTGTCGGCGCCCATCATGTGCGTGGGCGGGGTGGTGCTGGCCCTCGGCCTGGACGTGCCGCTGTCCGCGGTGCTGATCGCCGTGGTGCCGACCCTGGGCGTCTGCGTGACGCTCATCGTGCGCCGGCTGCGACCGCTGTTCCGGTCGATGCAGGTGAAGCTGGACACCGTGAACCGGGTGCTGCGCGAGCAGATCACCGGCAACCGGGTCATCCGCGCCTTCGTCCGCGACGAGTTCGAGCAGCAGCGGTTCAGGAAGGCCAACGACGATCTCACCGACGTCTCGCTGAGGACCGGCAACCTGCTCGCGCTGATGTTCCCGGTGGTCATGACCACCGTGAACCTGTCCTCGATCGCCGTGGTGTGGTTCGGTGCCCACCGGATCGACAGCGGCGGGATGCAGATCGGTGATCTGACGGCGTTCCTCGCCTACCTCATGCAGATCGTGATGTCCGTGATGATGGCCACCTTCATGTTCATGATGGTGCCGCGGGCTGAGGTGTGCGCCGAGCGCATCCAGGAGGTGCTGGACACCTCCTCGTCCGTGGTCCCGCCGGTGGCTCCGGTCACCGAGCTGCGGCGGCACGGGCATCTGGAGATCCGGCAGGCGGGATTCCGCTACCCGGGCGCCGAGGAGCCCGTCCTGAAGTCCGTGGAGCTCGTGGCGCGGCCCGGTGAGACGACGGCCGTGATCGGCTCGACCGGCAGCGGCAAGTCCACGCTGCTCGGGCTGGTCGCCCGGCTGTTCGACGCCACCGAGGGCGAGGTGCTCGTCGACGGGGTGCCCGTCGCCGAGGTCGACCCGGTGCTGCTGGCCAAGACCGTCGGTCTCGTGCCGCAGAAGCCGTACCTGTTCGCCGGCACGGTCGCCACGAACCTGCGCTACGGCAATCCGGACGCCACGGACGAGGAGCTGTGGCACGCGCTGGAGGTGGCGCAGGCCAAGGACTTCGTGAGCAAGCTGGAGAACGGACTCGACTCCCCCGTCGCCCAGGGCGGGACGAACGTCTCCGGTGGGCAGCGGCAGCGGCTGGCGATCGCCCGCACGCTCGTGCAGCGGCCGGAGATCTACCTCTTCGACGACTCCTTCTCGGCCCTGGACTACGCCACCGACGCGGCCCTGCGGGCGGCGCTCGGGCGGGAGACCGCCGAGGCCACCGTGGTGATCGTCGCCCAGCGGGTGGCCACCATCCGCGACGCCGACCGGATCGTCGTCCTCGACGAGGGCCTGGTCGTCGGCACCGGCACCCACGACGAGTTGATGGCCGGCAATGAGACCTACCGGGAGATCGTGCTCTCCCAGCTGACGGAAGCGGAGGCTGCCTGATGGCCGGGCCCATGGGGCGCATGATGGCCGGCTCCGGTCCCGAGAGCCGCTCGCTGGACTTCAAGGTGTCCGGCAGGCGGCTGCTCGCCCGGTTCGGGCCCGAGCGGTTCACCCTGTACGCGATGCTGGGCTGCGTGGTGCTGAGCGTCGGACTGAACGTGGTCGGGCCGAAGATCCTCGGCAAGGCCACCGACCTGGTCTTCGCGGGCATCGTCGGGCGGCAGATGCCGGCCGGGGCGAGCAAGGAGCAGGTCCTCGACTCGATGCGGGAGCGTGGCGAGGGCAGCGTCGCCGACATGCTCCGCAGCACCGACTTCACCCCCGGCAAGGGCATCGACTTCGGGGCGGTCGGCGAGATCCTGCTGTTCGCGGTCGGGGTGTTCCTGGTCGCCGGTCTGCTGATGGCGGTGGCGACCCGGCTGGTCAACAAGTCCGTCAACCGCACCATGTTCCGGATGCGCGAGGACGTGCAGACTAAGCTGTCGCGGCTGCCGCTGTCGTACTTCGACAAGCGTCAGCGCGGCGAGGTCCTCTCCCGCGCGACGAACGACATCGACAACATCGGTCAGACGCTCCAGCAGTCGATGGGCCAGCTGATCAACTCGCTGCTGACCGTCATCGGCGTGCTGGCGATGATGTTCTGGGTGTCGTGGATCCTGGCCCTGGTCGCGCTGGTCACCGTGCCGCTGTCGGCGGTCGTCGCCACGCGCGTGGGCAAGCGGTCGCAGCCGCACTTCGTGCAGCAGTGGCGTTCCACCGGCAAGCTCAACGCCCACATCGAGGAGATGTACACCGGCCACACGCTGGTGAAGGTGTTCGGGCGGCAGGCGGAGTCGGCGCAGCAGTTCGCCGAGCAGAACGACGCGCTGTACGAGGCCGGGTTCAGGGCGCAGTTCAACAGCGGTGTCATGCAGCCGCTGATGATGTTCGTGTCGAACCTCAACTACGTGCTGGTCGCGGTGGTCGGCGGCCTGCGCGTCGCGTCGGGCTCGCTGTCCATCGGCGACGTGCAGGCGTTCATCCAGTACTCGCGCCAGTTCTCGATGCCGCTGACGCAGCTCGCGTCGATGGCGAACCTGGTGCAGTCGGGCGTCGCCTCGGCGGAGCGCGTCTTCGAACTCCTGGACGCCGAGGAGCAGGAGGCGGACCCGGTCGCGGCCGAGCGGCCCGGGGAGCTGCGCGGGCGGGTGGCGCTGGAGGGCGTGTCCTTCCGGTACGACCCGGAGAAGCCGCTGATCGAGGACCTCTCCCTGACGGTGGAGCCCGGCCACACGGTCGCCATCGTCGGCCCGACGGGCGCCGGCAAGACGACGCTGGTGAACCTGCTCATGCGGTTCTACGACGTCTCCGGCGGACGCATCACCCTCGACGGCGTCGACATCGCGCGGATGTCCCGCGACGAACTGCGCGCCGGCATCGGCATGGTGCTCCAGGACACCTGGCTGTTCGGCGGCACCATCGCGGAGAACATCGCGTACGGGGCGCCGGGCGAGGTCACCCGCGGCGAGATCGAGGAGGCGGCGCGGGCCGCGCACGCCGACCGGTTCGTGCGGACCCTGCCCGACGGCTACGACTCGGTGATCGACGACGAGGGCAGCGGGGTCAGCGCCGGTGAGAAGCAGCTGATCACCATCGCGCGGGCGTTCCTGTCGGACCCGACGATCCTGGTGCTCGACGAGGCCACCAGTTCCGTCGACACCCGCACGGAGGTGCTGATCCAGAAGGCGATGGCGAAGCTGGCGCACGGGCGGACCTCGTTCGTCATCGCGCACCGGCTGTCGACGATCCGGGACGCCGACACCATCCTCGTGATGGAGAACGGCTCGATCGTCGAGCAGGGCGCGCACGCCGACCTGCTCGCGGCCGACGGGGCCTACGCGCGCCTGTACAAGGCGCAGTTCGCGCAGGCACTGGCCGAGGTCGACTGAGGCGACGGCGGTTCCCGGCCGGGGACCGTGCGGGGGGGGCCGCTCGCTCCGGGTGGGCGCGAGCGGCCCGTTCAGTCCAGGTAGCCCCTGAGCTGGTCGGCGAAGGCGTGGTCGCGGAGTTTGTTGAGGGTCTTCGACTCGATCTGCCGGATCCGCTCGCGGGTCACGCCGAAGATCCGGCCGATCTCCTCCAGCGTGCGCGGCCGGCCGTCCGCGAGCCCGTAGCGCAGCTGGACGACCTTGCGCTCGCGTTCGCCGAGGGTGGAGAGCACGGCCTCCAGGTGTTCGCGCAGCAGCAGGAAGGCGGCCGACTCGACGGGGCTCGCGGCGTCGCCGTCCTCGATGAGGTCGCCGAGGGCCACGTCGTCCTCCTCGCCGACGGGAGCGTGCAGCGAGACCGGCTCCTGGGCCAGCCGCAGCACCTCACCGACGCGTTCCGGCAGCAGGTCGAGCTGGGCGGCGACCTCTTCCGGGGTGGGCTCGTAGCCGCGTTCCTGGAGCATCCGGCGCTGGACGCGGACGACGCGGTTGATGAGTTCGACGACATGGACCGGGACGCGGATGGTGCGGGCCTGGTCGGCCAGCGCGCGGGACATGGCCTGGCGGATCCACCAGGTGGCGTAGGTGGAGAACTTGTAGCCGCGGGCGTAGTCGAACTTCTCGACCGCCCGGATGAGACCGAGGTTGCCCTCCTGGACGAGGTCCAGCATGGTGAGTCCGCGTCCGACGTAGCGCTTGGCGACGGAGACGACGAGCCGCAGGTTGGCCTCGATGAGGCGGCGTTTGGCCATCCGGCCCAGCACGACCAACCGGTCGAGATCGAGGGCGAGTTGGCTGTCGAGATCGGTCGCTCCGCTCAGCTTCTCCTCGGCGAACAGGCCCGCCTCCACCCGCCGGGCGAGGTCGACCTCCTCGGCGGCGGTGAGCAGCGGGATGCGGCCGATCTCCCGCAGGTACTGCCGGAACAGGTCGGAGGAGGGGCTGCCGCTGTCGGTGGCGCGGGGGCGGGCGCGGGCCGGCCGGGCGAGCTCGGGAACGTCCTCGGGGGCCTCGTCGGACACGTCCGCGGGGGCGTCGTCGGGGATCTCCGCCAGTGCCTCGGCGGGAGGTCCGGCCTCCTCGCCGGTGTCCGGTGCGGGCTCCGGCGCGAGGGGCCTCGCGGGTCCTTCCGGGTGCTGCTCCGGGGGGCGCCCGGCACGGTTCTGCGGCGGGACGGCGGCCAGTACTTCGGCCTCGGCGTCCCGTTCCGTGTCGTCGGCCGCGGCGGTACCGGGGGTGCCGGCCCTGCTCTCGGCGGTGCTGACGGACTGGGTCAGGGTCTGGGTCTGCACGGGGGCGACCTCCAGGATGATCGCTGCTGAGGTGAGCAGCAGCGGTACTTCGGGGGCGGAGTCGGCGGCCACGCCGCGTCCCTCCGGGATCGGCCGCGCTCCGAGGACTCAGGCACCGCACCCCAGTGTGGAGTACGACACACAGCCGCCACGAGGGGCGTGCGACGACTTTTTGAGTCCGGTCAGTGACCGCGCGGTTACCCTGCCGCGGACGGCGGCTCAGAGAGCGGACGGGCCCTCGTGCTGCAACGCCCTGTCGTACCTGGTCAGGATCATCATCTCGTTCTGGACGGCGGCCGACTGGGCCGGGTCCGTGTGGCCGAGCCGGGTCAGCGTGCTCTGGAGATCGGTGAGCCTGCGCGTCACGGCCCTGCGCCGGACCGTCACCAGCTGCTCCCCCGCGTAGTTCTCGTCGACCGTGCGGCGCATGATCGCCTCGACGGCCAGTTCGGTCACCATCGCCCGGACCGTGTCGTCGGGCGCGGCCTCCCGGACCCGGACGAGGTACTCCTGCCCGTCCTGGGTGCCGTACTCGGCGCCGCCCGCGTCCTGGATCGCCTGGCGCACGGCCGCGTAGGGGGCTGCGGTGAACTCGTCGGTCCCGTAGGCGTCGAAGGCCGGGGAGACCAGCTCGGGCCGTTGCAGGGCGAGCTTGAGCAGCTCGCGTTCGGTGGCGTAGACGGCGTTGCGCAGGTTGAGGGCGGGGCCGCCGGCCGCGGGCCGGGCGGCCGCCTCGTACGGCTGCGGGCCACGGGCCGGCGCCGGGCCCTTTCCGCCCCGCTCGCGGGCCCAACGGGCCAGCTGGGCGACCCGCTTGACGACGAACTGTGTGTCCAGGATGCCGAGCATGCCGGCCAGCTGGACGGCGACCTCGTGCTGGGCGCCGCTGTTCTTGATGCGGGCGACGATGGGCGCGGCCTCGTCGAGGGCGGCGGCGCGGCCGGCCGGGGTGTCGAGGTCGTAGCGGACGACGATCTGGCGGAGCGCGAACTCGAAGAGCGGGGTGCGCGGTTCGACGAGGTCGGCGACCGCCTCGTCGCCCTTGGCCAGGCGCAGGTCGCAGGGGTCCATGTTGTCGGGCGCGATGGCGATGTACGTCTCGGCGGCGAACTTCTGGTCGTCCTCGAAGGCGCGCAGGGCCGCCTTCTGGCCGGCCGCGTCACCGTCGAAGGTGAAGATGACCCGGGCGCTGCCGTTGTCCATCAGGAGCCGGCGCAGGATCTTGATGTGGTCGCCGCCGAAGGCGGTGCCGCAGGTCGCGATGGCGGTGGTGACGCCGGCCAGGTGGCAGGCCATGACGTCGGTGTAGCCCTCGACGACGACGGCCCGGCTGGTCTTCGCGATGTGCTGCTTGGCGAGGTCGATGCCGTACAGCACCTGGGACTTCTTGTAGATCGCGGTGTCGGGCGTGTTGAGGTACTTCGGGCCGTTGTCCGCCTCGTGGAGCTTGCGGGCGCCGAAGCCGACGACCTCGCCGCCGATGTCGCGGATGGGCCACATCAGGCGGCCCCGGAAGCGGTCGATGGGCCCGCGGCGGCCCTCCTGGGCCAGACCGGACAGGAGCAGTTCCTTGTCGGTGAAGCCCTTGCCGCGCAGGAAGCGGGTGAGGTGGTCCCAGCCTTGGGGGCTGTAGCCGACGCCGAAGTGGACGGCCGCGGCCTGGTCGAAACCGCGCTCGGCGAGGAAGAGCCGGCCGGTCTCGGCCTCGGCGCCGGTGGCGAGCTGTTCCGCGTACCACTCGGCGGCGATCTTGTGCGCCTCGACGAGACGGATGCGTTCGCCGCGCTGGTGGGAGGGGTTGTAGCCGCCCTCCTCGTAGCGCAGGGTGATGCCGGCCTGGGCGGCGAGCCGCTCGACCACCTCGGAGAAGGTCAGGTGGTCGACCTTCATCACGAACGAGATGGTGTCGCCGCCCTCCTGGCAGCCGAAGCAGTGGAACAGTCCCTTGCTCGGGCTGACCTGGAAGGACGGCGACTTCTCGTCATGGAACGGGCAGAGACCCTTGAGGTTGCCGCCGCCCGCGTTGCGCAGCTGGAGGTACTCGGACACCACGGCGTCGATCGGGACCGCGTCCCGTACCGCCTTCACGTCCTCGTCGTTGATCCGTCCTGCCACGAGGTGATTCTACGGGGGCGGACCGACACCGAGGTGGCGCGCTACGGCGCGAGGTCCTCCAGGGGGACGTGCGGGTCGGCCAGCGCCTCGGTGTTCACCGGGGTTCCGGCGCGGATGAGCTTTTGGACCGGCTCTGTGACGTCCCACACGTTCACGTTCATCCCGGCGAGCACGCGGCCCTCCTTCAGCCAGAACGCGACGAACTCGCGCTTGCCCGCGTCGCCCCGGATGACCACCTCGTCGTACGACCCCGGCGGCGCCCAGCCGCTGTACTCCATGCCCAGGTCGTACTGGTCGGAGAAGAAGTAGGGCACCCGGTCGTAGGTGACCTCCTTGCCGAGCATCGCCCGGGCGGCGGCCGGGCCGCCGTTCAGGGCGTTGGCCCAGTGCTCCACGCGCAGCCGGGTGTCGAAGAGGCCGTGCGGGAAGGACGCGACGTCGCCGACGGCGTGGATGTCGGGGTCGGAGGTGCGCAGCCGGGCGTCGACCGCGATCCCGCCGCCGTGCGCCCGGTCGGCGAGGGTGAGGCCCGCCGCCTCCGCGAGGCCCGTGCGGGGCGCCGCGCCGATCGCCGCGAGGACGTCGTGCGCGGGGTGTTCCTCGCCGTCGTCGGTGCGCACGGCGAGGACCATGCCGTCCTGGCCGACGATCTCGGTGAGCCGGGCGCCGAAGTGGAAGCGGACGCCGTGCTCGCGGTGCAGGTCGGCGAAGACGCTCCCGAGCTCCGGGCCGAGCACGCCGTGCAGCGGGGTGGGCTCCGGTTCGATGACGGTGACCTCGGCGCCGTACTCGCGGGCCGCCGCCGCGATCTCCAGGCCGATCCAGCCGGCGCCGGCGATCACCAGGTGGCCGTTGTCGCGGCCGAGGGAGGCCAGGACGCCCTTGAGTCGCTCGGCGTGCGCGAGCCGGCGCAGGTGGTGGACGCCGGCGAGGTCGGTGCCCGGGACGTCCAGCCGGCGCGGCTCGGCGCCGGTGGCGAGCAGCAGCTTGTCGTAGTGGGCGAGCGTGCCGTCGTCACCGAAGCGCACGGTCTTCGCGGTGCGGTCGATCGCGTCGACGGTCTGGCCCAGGTGCAGCTCGATGTCGTTCTGCGCGTACCAGGCCGGCTCGTGCACGAAGACGCTGTCCCGGGTCTCCTTGCCGAGCAGGAACCCCTTGGAGAGCGGCGGCCGCTCGTAGGGGTGGTCGCGCTCGTCGCAGATCAGTATCACCCGGCCGGTGAAGCCCTCCGCCCGCAGCGTCTCGGCCGCCTTGGCGCCGGCCAGACCTCCTCCGACGATGACGAATGTCTGATCCGCGTCGACCACGTGATGCCTCCTCGTAAGGGTGCCGCCACATGCGAGCGTCCCGCACGCAGCGTGATGGGGGAAGGGGGACGTGCCCGATCAGGGCACGCTGGGTCACGTTCGGGCCCCGTTCGGGCGCACCCGGTCCGCAGTTGTCAGGGTCTCGTCTGCCCCGTCAGCCGTCCGTGAAGCGAGCGCGCCGAGGCGTCGGTGAGCGAGGCGATCTGGTCGACGACGACGCGCTTACGGGCCCGGTCGTCGGACGCCTGCTCGAACAGGGCCCTGAACTGGGGGTCCAGGCCCTCGGGGGCGCGGGCGGTCAGCGCCTGCGCGAGTTCGGTGATGACGACGCGCTGGTCGGCGCGCAGGAGTTCCTGCTCGGCACGCTGCATGACGTACCGGTCGGCGACCGCCTTGAGGACCGCGCACTCCAGTCGCGCCTCGCGCGGCACGACGAGTTCGGCGTCGTAGCGCGTGAGGCTCCCGGCCGCCGTCCCGGTGCCCGGACGGCCCGGCGGGTACCCCCACCGCGCGCGGGTCGCGCCCTCGGCGGCCAGGCAGAAGCGGCCGATGAGCTGGCTGGTGGCGTCCTTCAGTCGGGCCTGGGCGGCCGCCGTGCCGTCGTAGCCGTGCGGCCACCACTCCTGGTCCTGGAGGCGGTCGAGGGCGGCGGCGAGTTCGGCCGGATCCGTATCCGCCGGGACGTAGCGGCCGACGGCGACCCGGAAGATCTCCCTGCGTTCCGGTCCGGCGTGCAGGCTCGCGGGGTCGATGTGGCCGGCGTGCAGGCCGTCCTCCACGTCGTGGACCGAGTACGCCACGTCGTCCGCCCAGTCCATGACCTGGGCCTCGAAGCAGGTGCGCGTGCCGGGGGCGTCCGCGCGGATCCAGTCGAAGACGGGCCGGTCGTCGTCGTAGACGCCGAACTTGGCGGACGCCGGGTCGGTGGGGTGGGCGCCCCTGGGCCAGGGGTACTTGGTGGCGGCGTCGAGGGTGGCGCGGGTGAGGTTGAGGCCCACGGAGCCCTCGGCGGTGAACCGCTTGGGTTCGATGCGGGTGAGGAGCCGCAGCGACTGGGCGTTGCCCTCGAAGCCGCCGCAGTCCCGAGCGAACTCGTTCAGCGCCTGTTCGCCGTTGTGGCCGAACGGGGGGTGCCCGAGGTCGTGGGAGAGACAGGCCGCCTCGACCAGGTCGGGATCGCAGCCGAGGGCCGCGCCGAGTTCGCGGCCCACCTGGGCGCACTCCAGGGAGTGGGTGAGGCGGGTGCGCGGGGTGGCGTCCCACGCGTCCGTGCGGGTGCCCGGCGTCACCACCTGCGTCTTGCCGGAGAGCCTTCTCAGGGCCGAGGAGTGCAGGATCCGGGCACGGTCACGTTGGAAGGCGGTCCGGCCGGGTCGTTTGTCCGGTTCGGGCGCCCAGCGGGCGACCGACGTCGGGTCGTAGGCGGTCTCGAGGTGTGCGGTGCCTTCCATGGGTCGACAGTAAGCGGCGGCGGTGACAATCGGGCGCTGCCGGGCGTCCGGCAGGCCGCCGCGTCCGGCCCGGCACCCCGTCGGCCGCCGGGCGGGCCGGGTCAGGCCGCGTGGACGGAGCCGCCGGGCTGCCGGGCCTGGTCGTAGCGGTGCAGGAGCAGCGCCGCCATCGCCGGGTGGGTGCCCAGGGGCTCGGCGGCGATCCCGGGGGCCGCTGCCGCGGACTCGGTGGCGAACCGTCCCGGGGCCGTGAAGCAGGAGGCGAGCGCGACCCGGTCGCGGCCCTGCGCGGCCAGGGCCCGCAGCGCCGCCGGTACGGTCGGGGCGGCCGTGGAGGCGTACGCGGGGACCACCGGGACGCCCAGGCGCCGTGCCAGGAGAGCCGCGGTACGGCGGGTGTCCACGGCCGAGTCGGGGTCGCGGGAGCCCGCCGCCGCGAGGACGACCGCGCTCCTGCGGCGCTCCTCCTCCGTCGTCGCGGCACGCCAGCCCGCCTCGGTGAGACGGGCGTGCAGGGCCTCCGCGAGCAGCGGGTGCGGGCCGAGCGGTGCGGCCACGCGCGTGCGCACCCGTGCCTTCGCCGCCGTCTCCGGGATGTCGCGCCTGACGTGGTGGCCGCGGGCCAGGAGGAGCGGGACCAGGACGGCGTCCGCGGTGCCGCGGGCGTCGAGGCCGGCGAGGGTGTCCGTCAGCAGCGGCTCGTTGAGTTCGATGTGGCCGAGGTGCACCGCGAGGCCGGGGCGCTGCTCGCGGACGCGGTCCAGGAGCGCGCGGACGGTGCTCAGCGCGCGCGGGTCGCGGCTGCCGTGCGCGACGACGACCAGCGCGGGCGGTGCGGGCCGCCGCCGGCCGTCGAGGTGGACGAGGCCGGGCCGGCCGGCGGGCTGGGAGCTGATCCGGTTCATGGTGTGCGCCGAACTGTCGAAGGGGACTTCGGACTCGTCGTACCGGTCGTACCGAGAGGGCGACGCCGTCATGGACCGATCGTGACGGCCCGAGGTTGCACCCCCGTTGCCTGACCGTCACGGGTGTTTTCCGGTCCATCACGCCGGGCCGGGCGCCGGTGTGAGGTGCGGCTCGTGCCGCGCGGCGAACCGGATCACCTCCTGTCGCGTCTATCCCGCCCGAAGGGGCTTAGGCCCGAGCGACCCGTCGGGGCCTGGGGGAACACCGTATGGACATCCGTCTTCCGCGTCGACCGCGACTGCCGCGCACCCGTGCCGGGCAGCGGCGGCTGGTGCAGGCCGTGATGGCCGCGTGCGTGCTCGCGCTGCTGCCGGCCACCTGGCTGTACCTGTCCACGGCAGGCCGGCTCGGCACCACCGCGGGGGCGCCGCGCACCGGGGTCGCCGTCGTCTTCGGCGCCGGTCTGTGGGACGGCGAGCCCTCGCCGTACCTCGCGCACCGGCTGGACGCGGCGGCGACGCTGTACCGGGAGGGCCGCATCGAGGTCGTGCTCGTGACCGGCGACAACAGCCGCGAGGACTACGACGAGCCCGACGCGATGCGCACCTACCTGACCCGGCACGGGGTGCCCGCCTCGCGGATCGTCAGCGACTACGCGGGTTTCGACACCTGGGACTCCTGCGTCCGGGCCAGGAAGATCTTCGGCGTCGACAGGGCGGTGCTGATCAGCCAGGACTTCCACATCCGGCGGGCCGTCGCCCTGTGCGAGGCGGCGGGGGTGGAGTCGTACGGCGTCGGCGTCGCCGCAAAACACGATGTGACCTGGTACTACGGGGGTGTCCGGGAGATCTTCGCGGCCGGCAAGGCGGCCCTGGACGCGGTGTTCGAACCGGACCCCCGGTTCCTCGGCCCGAAGGAACCCGGGGTGACGAGGGCGCTCGCCGGGGCGCACTGAGCCGGCCGGGCCTCACGGCCGGGGGCGGGTGGTGGGGAGGGCAGCACCACACCGCCGTAACAGGAGACCGCACGGCACGTAACACGGCCGAAGCACGCTGGGCGCATGCCGACCGCCTCGACGCCCACCCACTGCCCGTACTGCGCCCTGCAGTGCGGGATGGCCCTGTCGCCTCTGCCCGCGGGGGGCGTCGAGGTGGTCGAGCGGCCGGACTTCCCGGTGAACCGGGGCGCGCTGTGCGGCAAGGGCCGCACGGCGCCCGCGGTGCTCTCCTCCGGGGTGCGGCTGACCTCCCCGCTGGTGCGCTCCGGCGGCTCGCTCGTGCCGGCCGGCTGGGAGGAGGCCCTGGACCGGATCGCCGGGGAGTTCGCGAGAGTGCGGGCCGCACACGGGGCCGACGCGCTCGGCGTGTTCGGCGGGGGCGGGCTGACGAACGAGAAGGCGTACGCGCTCGGCAAGTTCGCCCGGGTGGTGCTCGGCACCTCGCAGATCGACTACAACGGCCGCTTCTGCATGTCGTCGGCGGCCGCGGCCGGCATCAAGGCGTTCGGGCTCGACCGGGGGCTCCCCTTCCCGATGGAGGACATCCCGAGGACGGGCTGCGTGATCCTCGTCGGGTCCAACCCCGCGGAGACGATGCCGCCCGCCCTGCGCTTCTTCGACGAGCTGCGCGAGAACGGCGGCACGCTGATCGTCGTCGACCCGCGCCGCACGAGGACCGCCGAACACGCCGACCTGCACCTCGCGCCCCGCCCGGGCACCGATCTCGCGCTGGCGCTGGGCCTGTTGCACCTGATCGTCGCCGAGGGGCGGGTCGACGAGGAGTACGTCCGGGAACGGACGACCGGCTGGGAGGACGCGCGGGCGGCCGCCATGGCCCACTGGCCGGAGTACGTGGAGCGGATCACGGGGGTGTCCGTTCCACAGCTCCGGCAGGCCGTACGGCTGTTCTGCGAGCCGGCGGCCGCCATGGTGCTCACCGCGCGCGGGCCCGAGCAGCAGTCCAAGGGCACCGACACGGTCGGCGCGTGGATCAACCTGTGTCTGGCGACGGGACGGGCGGGCCGGCCGTTCAGCGGCTACGGCTGTCTGACCGGGCAGGGCAACGGACAGGGCGGGCGCGAGCACGGCCAGAAGGCCGACCAGCTGCCCGGCTACCGCAAGCTGGACGACCCGGCGGCCCGGCGCCACGTCGCCGGGGTGTGGGGCGTGGACCCGGACTCGCTGCCCGGTCCGGGCCGCAGCGCCTACGAACTGCTGGACGCGCTGGGTTCCGACGTGCGGTCGCTGCTGCTGATGGGGTCGAACCCGGTGGTGTCGGCGCCGCGCGCTGCACACGTCGAGGAGCGCATCAGGTCCCTGGACTTCCTCGCCGTCTGCGACGTGGTCCTGTCGGAGACGGCCGCCCTCGCGGACGTGGTGCTGCCGGTCACCCAGTGGGCGGAGGAGACGGGGACGACGACCAGTCTGGAGGGGCGGGTACTGCTGCGGCGCCGGGCGCTCGCCGCGCCCGACGGGGTGCGCAGCGACCTGGAGGTGCTCCACGGGCTGGCGGCGCGGCTGGGCGTCGAGAAGGGCTTCCCGACCGACCCCGAGGAGGTCTTCGAGGAGCTCCGGCGGGCCAGCGCGGGCGGGATCGCGGACTACTCCGGGATCAGCTACCGGCGGCTGGCGGAGGGGGCGGGCGAAGGCGTGTTCTGGCCCTGCCCCGCGGACCCGGCGGACCTCGAAGACCCCGAGGCCACCTCAGAACTCACGGAACCCGTGGACGGCGGTGCCGGGCGGCAGGACGGCGGTGCCGGGCGGCGGGAGCGCGGGACGCCCCGGCTCTTCCTCGACCGGTTCGCCACCGAGGACGGCCGGGCGCGGTTCGTGCCGGTCTCGCACCGGCCGGCCGCCGAGGAGCCCGACGAGGACTACCCCGTCCTGCTCACCACCGGGCGGGTGGTGGCGCAGTACCAGTCCGGCGCCCAGACCCGGCGCGTGGACGAGCTGAACGCCGCCGCGCCCGGCCCGTTCGTGGAGCTGCACCCCCGGCTGGCGGCGCGGCTCGGGGCGGCCGAGGGCGACGCGCTGGCCGTGGTGTCGCGGCGCGGACGGGCGGTGGCCCCGGCCCGGATCACTCCGGGGATCCGCCCCGACACCGTCTTCATGCCGTTCCACTGGCCGGGCGAGGGCCGCGCCAACTCGCTGACCAACCCGGCCCTCGACCCGACCTCGCGGATGCCGGAGTTCAAGGTGTGCGCGGTACGGGTGGAGAAGGCGGCGGGCACCCCCTAGGGGGTGTCTGGCAAATGGGCGCGGGTGAAGGAGCGGCGTCTGGTGCGTGCGATCGCAAGGCGCCGGAGCGCCCTCGTGGCGGAGCCACGTGGGGGTTTCGGCAACGCGGCTGGGGGTGCCCCCTCTGGGGGAGTGCGTGCCAGACGCCGCGACGCCGCGGGCATTTGTCAGGCACCCCCTAGGTCGCCTCGCGGGGCAGGCGCAGGGCCAGGCCGTCCAGGACGACCTCCAGGCCGTAGGTGAACTTCTCGTCACGGAACACGGCCGGGTCGGCCGACCCGGCCGCGTCCGTGGCGTAGTCGCCCGCGAGATGGGCGTGCGGGGCGGCGGCCTGCCGGGCGGCGGGCATCAGCCGGGCGATGAACGCGGCCTCGGTCTCGCCGGACCGCGCGACCGTGGTCAGCCAGGCCGCCTCGGTGGTGCTCATCCCGATGACATAGCCGAGCAGAGGCTCGACCGCCCGGCCGGGCTCGGTGAATCCGGCCGCCGTGAACAGGGCGGCGAGGCGCTCGGTGTACGCCATCAGGTTGGGCCCGAGGTAGACGAGGCCGGCCTGTCCGAGCACCGAGGCGAGCCAGGGGTGGCGCAGCACCGTGGCCCGGAACGACTGCCCGGCCCCGGCGATGCCGGCCCGCCAGTCGGCGCCGTCGGCGGACGGGACGTCCATCTCGGCGGCGACCTCGTCCAGGGCGAGTTCCATCAGCTCGTCCTTGGTGGCCACGTGCCGGTACAAGGAGGTCGCGCCCGCGCCGAGGCGGGCGCCCAGCTTGCGCATGCTCAGCGCTTCGACGCCCTCGGCGTCCAGCATCGCCACCGCCTCGCGCACGATCGCGTCCCGGCTGAGCGCGGGCTGGTCGGGCTCGCGCTTCTGGCGGGTCCAGACGGACGGGACGGCGGTCGGGTTCTTGGCCGGCACGGCTCCACTCCAGGTGATCGGCGGACTCCGGCCTGCGGACTCCACGGGCGTACATCGTGCGCTTCCAGCGTACAGAGCCGACGCGTTGCGCACACTGTTCCGGTGTGCGTACAGTGTGCGCATCGAACGGAACACCGTACGCAGGGCAGCCGCCCCGCACTGCGCAGTCGCCGAAAGGACCTGACGTCCCATGACGGACAACCGCAATCCCCGCCGCTGGTGGATCCTCGTCGTGCTCTGCCTGAGCACGGTGGTGCTGACGATCGACAGCATGGCCCTGACGGTCGCGGTCCCCTCGATGACGGAGGACATCGGCGCGAGCGCCCAGGACACCCAGTGGATCCTGGACTCCTACATCCTGGTCTTCGCCGGTCTGCTGCTGACCTCGGGCAGCCTCGGGGACCGCTTCGGCCGCCGCCGCGTGATGCTGACGGGCCTGGTGCTGTTCGGGGCGGCCTCACTGGCCGCGACGGTCTGCACCGACCCGGGCGAGGTGATCGCCGTGCGCACCGCGATGGGCGTCGGCGGTGCGCTGATCATGCCCTCCACCCTGTCCATCCTCATCACCGTCTTCGACGACGAGGAGCGCCGCAGGGCGATGGCGGCCTGGGGCTCGGTGTCGATGCTGGGGCTGGTCGGCAGCCCGGTCCTCGGAGGCGTCCTGATCGACCACTTCTCCTGGCACTCGGTCTTCCTCGTCAACGTCCCCGTGGTCGCGCTCGCCTTCGTCGCCGCCGTGCTCCTGATGCCCGAGTCCAGGGCGCCCTGGCAGAAGCCCGACCCGCTGGGCGCCGTGCTCTCCGCGGTCGGCATGACCGCCCTGGTCTGGTGGATCATCGAGATCCCGCAGCACGGGGCGTTCGGCGGGCGCTCGACGCTGTCGCTGGCGGTCGCCGTGGCCGCCCTGGCCGGCTTCGTCGTCTGGGAGAACGTCACGTCCGCCCCGATGGTCCCGCTGGCCCTCTTCAAGCACCGCAACTTCAGCGGCGGGTCGCTCTCGCTGGCCCTGGTCCAGATCGGCAACGGCGGTCTGCTGCTCGTCCTCACGCAGTACCTCCAGTTCGTGCTCGGCTACTCCCCCGTCGAGGCGGGCCTCGCGTTCCTGCCGCTCGCCGTCGCCGCGCTGATCGGCAACGGCACGGGCGTGAAGCTCGCGGAGAAGATCGGCAACCGGTTCGTGATCCTGTCCGGGATGCTCGTGATGACCTCCTGCTTCGCCCTGCTGACGACGGTCGACGCCGACTCGGGCTTCACCGTCCCGGCGATCTCCCTCGCGCTGCTCGGCCTCGGCGCGGGCCTGGCGATGCCGGCGGCCGTCGGCGCGCTGATGGGCACCATCCCGGAGGACAAGGCGGGGGTCGGCTCGGCCCTCAACGACACCATCCAGCAGGCCGGCACCGCCCTCGGCATCGCGATCCTCGGTTCCCTGCTGACCAGCGGATTCGCCGCACGGATGCCGTCGGACGCCCCGGAGACAGCCCGGGAGTCGATCGGCGGGGCGCTGGCGGTGGCCGGCGGGGACGCGGCTCTCGCGCGGACCGCCCGGGAGGCGTTCACCGCCTCGATGACGACGACCTTCACCGTCAGCGCGATCGGCGTCCTGGCGGCGGCGATCCTGGCGACCCTGGTCATGCGGGACCGCAGGCCGGCTCCGGCCGCGGACGCCTCCCCGGCCCAGGAGACGGCGGAGAAGCCGGTGGCGCAGTCCGCGGCACAGCCGGCGGAGAAGCCGGCCGGGGAAGCGGCGGCGGAGCCCGAGCCGGTCGCCTGATCCGCATCCGCCCGGTCCGGGCGGCACGCAGTGTCCGTTCCGGTGAGGCCGGCACCCCACGGGGTGCCGGCCTTCCGCGTGGGCGGCGCGCCGCGGGCGGGCGTCAGCCCGCGGTCTGCCAGCCCGGGATCAGGGGCATGACGGCCTGGGCGACCCGCAGGAGGGCGGTGTCGTCCGGCCGCACGTCGTCCTGGCGCCAGATGGCGAGCTCGTAGGAGCCTCCGCCGTCCTTGGTGTCCGGGGCGACGACCAGGGCGCGGGCGATGCCCCCCGGGCCGGTCTCGGACCGGCCCCCGCCGAGGTCGAAGCTGATGGAGATCGTCCGGCTCGAGTACAGCACCGCGGGGTGGCCCAGGACCGGCTCCTTACGCGCCTCGTCCAGCAGGTCCTCCATCCCCGCGATGGGGAGTTCGTCGTAGGACCGCGAGAGCTTCACGGTGTAGGTGTCCAGCTGGACGGTGCCCTCGGGGCTGGGGATCTCGCCGCCGCCCGCCGTCTTGACCGAGCCATCGCTGCCGTAGGCCGTGAGCGCGTGCTCCTGCGGAGTGCCGAGGAGCGTCGGCAGGTCCGCGCGGTTCAGCGCCGTGCACAGCTGCGTTCCGGAGACGCGCCGCGCCGCCTTCGCCGCCGCGTCGGCCTTCTTGTCCTCGTCGTCGGCCCGGCAGGTCGCCGGCTTGTCGGCCGCCTCGGCGTCGTTCTTCTGGATCACGTAGAGCCCGCCCCCGAGGGCTCCGACCACCACGAGCGCCGCGATGGCCTGAACCCATGGGTTCGGGCCCTTCTCGGGCGCGGCAACGTCCTCGCTCATGTCCCCCATTACCCCCGGTACCCCCTGCTCGCGCCGGATGCGCGCGCAGGGAGCGTAGCGGGTGGTCCAGCCACCGGGGAAGCGAAGTTTCCCATCGGTAACACGTCGGATCGCGGCGGCCCGCTCAGATCAGCTCGGGCTGGGGTTCCGGTCGGGGGGCGGGCACCGGCTTCGGCTCCCAGGACGTCGTCGTCCGGACGTATCCGTAGATCACCGAGACCATCGCCAGGACGAGCAGCGGCCCGAAGAACCACGGGTAGGAGGCCATCTCGTACGGCAGCCAGCGGTAGGACAGCAGCATCAGCGTGAAGACGGTCGCGCCGTAGGCGATCAGCCGGACTCCCGACCGGTCCCAGCCGCGGTCGTACGCGCGCAGGGTCGCCTCGATCGTGAGCGCGAACACCACGCCGGCGATGAGGTCGGCGCCGTAGTGGTAACCGAATCCGAGCGTCGCGCAGAGCGTCGCGATCAGCCAGAAGGCGCCGGCCCAGCGCAGGAAGCGCGGGCCCTTGCGGGAGTGGACGAAGATCGTGACCGCCCACGCCGTGTGCAGACTGGGCATGCAGTTGCGCGGGGTGACCTCGTCGAACGGCATGTGGTGCGGGACGCCGACGGGTGTGGTCGTCCCGGGCCACAGGTCGGCCACGGCCCACTGCACGCTGGGGTGCGAATCCGTCCAGAGGCTGACCGCCTGCCAGTGCTCGGTGCCGTCGCCGTAGGCGAAGATGGGCCCGACCACCGGGAAGATCATGTAGAAGGCCGGCCCCAGGAGGCCGATCGCCAGGAAGGTGCGCACCAGGTGGTGGGTCGGGAAGCGGCGCTCGGCCGCCACGTTGCGCAGCTGGTACAGCGCGACGAGGACGGCGGCGACCGGGAGCTGGCCGTAGACGAAGTCGAGGACGTTGAAGCCGATCGCGCCGCTGGCGGTGACCATCCGGCCCACCAGCCACGACGGGTTGCCCAGGGCGTGATCGGCGGTCGCCACGTACTGGTCGAGGACCATCGGGCGGGTCTTCGAGGTGATGAGCAGCCAGGTGTCCCCGGTCTTGCGGCCCGTCATCAGCAGCAGGCCCAGCCCCGCGCCCTTGAGCAGCAGCACCCGTTCGCGGCCGGTGCGGCGCGTGAGGGCGATGACCGCGCAGCCGATGGTCACCCACAGCGCCCCGTTGCCGAAGGGGTGCCCTTCCGTCACCTTGATGTCGGCCGCCCACCGCACCGCGAGGAAGACGAGGTCGATACCGATCGCGGCGCCGATCGCGATGATCCGCTGCCGCCAGGTGAACACCACCAGCATCAGCGCCATGCTGGCGTACAGCAGGCCGCCCGATTTGGGAGGGAAAATCACTTCACGGGCCTGGGTGGTGATCGGCCCCGGTATGCCCAGATGCCGGGCGACGAGCTCCAGCCCGAGGAGGAACGCGAGGACCACCGCACCGGCCACGCCCCACAGCGCCGCACGGGGGTGACGCTCACCCGGGGACGCGGAATTTCCCGTTATTCGCGACAACACCCGCGATGCTTCAGGTATCAACTGTTTGACCAATTTGCTTGATGTGACCGGAAAACACACGCTTCACGGTCGATGACCCGGTTTTCCGGTGAAGGGCGGATGAAGGACGGACGTCAGGGCGGGCAGGGCGAGTTCGAACATGTTAACGGAGCGGTTCGGGTGCGTTACCCCGAAATGGGCGAAGCCGCGCCGACCTGCCCGGACCCGCTCGTACGACGGTCGCCCCGGCCCCGCGAGGGGGCCGGGGCGACCGGGTGCGCGGCGTGTGCGAGCGGGTCAGTTCACGTTGACCGCGCTCCAGGCCGCGGCCACCGCGTTGTACTCGGCGCTGCCCGCGCCGTAGAGGTCGCGGGCCGCGTTCAGGGTCGCCGTCCTGGCCCCCGCGTACTTCGTCGAGGACGTCATGTAGACGGTCAGGGCGCGGTACCAGATCGCACCGAGCTTGTCGCGGCCGATACCGGTGAGGGTGGAGCCGTTGTACGTCGGGGAGTTGTAGGTGACACCGTTGACGGTCTTCGACCCGCTGCCCTCCGCGAGCAGATAGGCGAAGTGGTTGGCGACCCCGGAGGAGTAGTGGACGTCGAGGTTGCCGACCGAACTGCTCCAGTAGTCGGCGGAGCTGCCGTCCTTGCTCGGCTTGTCCATGTAGCGCAGGGCGTCACGGCCGAAGCCGGAACGGACGATCTTCTCGCCGATGAGGTAGTCGCCGGTGTCGGAGGCGTTGTTCGCGTAGAACTCCACGAGGGAGCCGAAGATGTCGGACGTCGCCTCGTTCAGGCCGCCGGACTCGCCCGAGTACGTCAGCGCGGCCGTCTTCGAGGTCACGCCGTGGGACATCTCGTGTCCGGCGACGTCCAGGCCGACCAGCGGACCGAGCTGGGTGCCGTCACCGTCGCCGTACGTCATGCAGAAGCAGCTGTCGTCCCAGAAGGCGTTGTTGTAGTTGTTGCCGTAGTGGACGCGGTTGTAGGAGCCCTTGCCGTCGTTGCCGATGCCGTTGCGGCCGTGCACGTTCTTGTAGTAGTCCCAGGTCACGTCGGTGCCGTACTGCGCGTCGACG
Source organism: Streptomyces asoensis (assembly GCF_016860545.1). NCBI lineage: Bacteria > Bacillati > Actinomycetota > Actinomycetes > Kitasatosporales > Streptomycetaceae > Streptomyces > Streptomyces asoensis. The sequence continues at coordinate 569,644 of NZ_BNEB01000001.1, forward strand.
GCGGCGGTGGAGCGGTCCGCGGTCGCACCGGTGCCCCAGTGGTTGTCCGCGTCGGTGAAGAGGGTGGCGGGCGCGCGGCTGATGCAGATGCCGAAGATGCACAGGTCCGTCTTGTTGGCCGCGTCGCCGGTGTACGTGTTCCCGCGGGTCGGGTCCTTCAGCTGGTACGTCGCCCCGGAGAGGGTCGTCTCCAGCGGGACCGTGCCGCCGTAGAGGGATTTACCGTCGCCCGTGGCGGTCTCGATGGTGTCCCACGCGTCGATCTGCGCGCCGGTGCGGGCGTCGGTCAGCACGGCGCGGGCGACCGGGTTGCCGAGCGAGTCCAGGGCGACGACATTGGTCCGCCAGGCCAGTCTGGGGGCGCCGTGCAGGGCGTCGACGACCAGCTGCGGCTTGGCCTTCACCTGCTTCAGCGACTCGCCGAGGTTCGCGGCGCGCAGGGCGTTCACGGCGACGTCGGCGGCCTTGGGGGCCGACACCTTCGGGGTGATGCTCGCGAGGGAGATCGCCGCCCCCGTCGCCCGGTTCGCGCTGCGGTACGCGCCGTCGGGAGCCAGGTGGACCACGAAGTCGCCGCCGAGGACCGGCAGTTGCCGGTAGGTGCGGTCGTAGCGGACGTGCTGGGTGCCGTCCTTGTCGACGATCACGTCACGGACGGAGGTGTCCTGCACCGCGGTGAGACCCAGGGTCGCCGCGTGGTCGACGAGGGCCGCCGCCGCGTTGTCGAGCGCGTCCGCCCGGGTCGGCCGGTCGGCCGCGTCGGCGACCGGGGAGAGCACGGCGGCCAGGAGCGTGGCGGTGGTGGCGGCGATGCCGGCGGTGGCGAGACGGGAACCTCGGACGTGCTGCCGTATCCGACTCATCAGTGTCTTCGGTCTCCTCGGAAGGGCGCCGTGGGGGCGCGTGTGGGGGTGGCCTGTGGGTGGCCTGTGGAGGTGGCGCTGATGTCGTCCTGGCATTTAAGAGGGCATGACATGTCATGTCCATAGCGCCTACGCGATGGACCGGTGAGGGGGCGGTGAGAGGAGAGAATCGTTTCCGTGAGCGCTCCGGGACTCCCCTTCTTCGTCTACGGCACCCTGCGCCCCGGCGAGGTCAACCACGACCTCCTCCTGCGCGGCCGCACCCTGCGCGAGGAGCCCGCGCGGCTGACCGGGGCGGTGCTGTACCGGGGCCCCGGCTACCCGTACGCGGTGGAGGAACCGGGCGGGACGGTGACCGGCGAGATCGTCACGCCCCTCCCCCGGGCCTACGCGCGCCTGCTCGCCGAGCTCGACCGGCTGGAGGAGTACGCGCCGGGCGACCCGGACAACCTGTACGAACGGGTGGAGCGCGAGGTCGAGGTCACGCCCGCGCACCCGGCGGCCGGGCGGGACGCACCGCGGACGACGGCGGTCCGTGGCGGCCCCGCGCCGCGTCCCGTACCGGGCCGGATCCTGGTGCGCGCCTGGGTGTACGTCGCCGCACCCGCCGTCGCCGCCCGGCTCCGGACCGACGGCGAACTGATCGCCGACGGCACCTGGCACCCCCACCCCTGACCGGCCCCGCCCCACGAACCCCGCCGCACCGCCCGGGCCCCGAGCACGGCGCGCACCCGCGCCTTCCCGCGCGGCGCACCGCCGCGTGCCCCCCGGGGATCCGTCCCCTCCGCGGCCGTCCGGGGGCCCGTGGTCACCCGTTCACCCGCCCCGGGGGCGGTTTTCGCGGGGGTGCCGTCCGCACCGCGGTGACCTGCCGGAACGCGGGTGCGGGCGCCGTCCCGTGGCCCGCATCTGACACCCATTCATCCCATTCCTGACACTCCCTCAGGAAGCGGAGGCCGCGCGCTGCGACTTACCTCGGAAGGGCAGTCAGACTCGAAGAGCTCGAAGGAGCACCGATGCGACGCATCGCCCGTCGTACCGCACGCCGCACCACCGGCCGCGCCGCACGCTTGCTGACCGGTACCGCGCTGGCCGTCCTCGCCACGGCCGGGTTCGCGGCGCCCGCCCACGGCGCCGGCACCCGGGCCGCGGGCCTGGAGGTGTTCCCGGCCACCGCGGTGCCGGGCGGGCGGGTCTCGGTGAGCACGACGGCGTGCGGGAACGGCGGGGCGGCGACGGGCGACGCCGGGGCGGTCGGCGCCGGCCGCTTCCCGCTCGCGCCCGGCGCGTACGGGGGCGAGGCGGCCGGACGGTTCCGGGTGCCGCCGAGCGCGCAGCCGGGAACGTACGAGATCGTCGCCGAGTGTGCGGCGGGCGGGCGGCGCGTCACCGGGGACCTGGTGGTCGTGCTGGCCTCGGACCGGCAGCCGGTGGCGCCGCGGGGAAGTGTGAAGACGGGGGTCGGCGGCGCACTGGGCCCCGACCCCGTACAGACCGCGGCCGGTGTGGCGGCTCTCGCCGTCGCCGCCGCGGGCGGTACCTGGCTCCTGCATCGCCGGGCGAGAGGCGACGGGATCTGACGGACACCCTCCGCTGTCCGTCCGCCGGTACCGCATGTCCCCTCCCCCTCCGGGCCCGACGCCCCTCGCGGCCCGGAGGGGGCGTGGGGCTCCCCCGAACAGGAAGATCACGCAAGACGTCCAGGCAGAAGGGTCCCGGCATGCCCAGGATCGGCAACACCGCCATAGCGGCCGTCACCGCGCTCGCTCTCGGCTCCGGCGCGTGGCTGCTGCACAGCGGGGCCGAGACGCACGCCCCGCCGCAGCCGTCCGCGGCCCAGGCCCGTTCGGGCGGCGCGGACGTGACCGGCCGGTCCGCACCGGCGCTGCCGCCCTCGCCGCCCGACCGCGTCCGCATCCCCGCCATCCACGTGGACGCCCCGCTCACGGGCCTCGCCCTCACCCCGTCCGGCGGCCTCGACGTCCCGCCCGCCGAGAAGGAGAACCTGGCCGGCTGGTACGAGGCGGGCACCACCCCGGGCGAGAGGGGCACCGCGATCGTCGCCGGCCATGTCGACAATGCCGACGGTCCCGCCGTCTTCTACGACCTGGGAGCCCTGCGCAAGGGCAGCACCGTCGAGGTGGACCGGCGCGACGGGAGTGTCGCCGTGTTCACCGTGGACGCCGTCGAGGTCTACCGGGCCGGCGACTTCCCCGACGAGAAGGTGTACGGGGCCGCGGGCCGGCCGGAGCTGCGGGTGATCACCTGCGGCGGGGGCTACTCGAAGGCGACCGGCTACCAGGGCAACGTCGTCGTCTTCGCGCACCTCACGTCCTCGCGCGTCTGACCGGGCACCGGCGCCTCCCCGCCCTTCCGTCGCTGCTTCCGCCTCTCTTCCGTCTGCCTTCCCTTCCCCTCCCGTTCCCCTCACCTCCACCTCCCGTCTTGTCGCAGATTGGTCAACTGCCCACCACAGAGCGCGAGATGACCGATGATCGAGGCATGCGTTCACCGGACCAGCAGGACACCGCCGCACGTCCCGCCCGGCCCCCGGCCGCCAACGCGCGCCCGAGCGAGGCCGCCGCTACGGCCCTGTCCTTCGGCGGGCCGGCCGGGCCCGTGGGGCTGCTCGGACTCGTGGGGCGGGTCGCGCCGATCGGCCTCGGCGGACCCGTAGGCCTCGGCGGACCCGTCGGCCTCGCCGGGCCGGACGTACCGGTGGGACCGGTGGGCGCGTCCGGGCCGGCCGGAGGCGGAGTCCCGCCGTCCGCCGGGCAGCTGCTGGCCTTGCAGCGCACGGCCGGCAACGCCGCCGTCGTCCGGGCGCTGGACCGGCAGCGGCAGGCCGGGCACCACACGCACGGGCCCTCCTGCGGCCACCAGGACCCCGCTCCCGTGCAGCGCCGGACGCAGGGCCCCGCCCAGGGCCGGGACGACTCCGCCGCCGTCCGGCGCCCCGAGCACGGACCGTCCTGCGGGCACTCCGGCTCCACCCCCGTGCAGCGCCACGCGCACGGGCCGTCCTGCGGTCACGACGGCTCCCCGCCGGTGCAGCGTTCGTCCGTGCCGGACGTGCTGCGCACCTCCGGGCAGCCGCTGGACGGCACGGTCCGCGCGGAGATGGAGGCGCGGATGGGCGCCGACTTCTCCGACGTGCGGCTGCACACCGGGCCGACAGCCCAGCGCTCGGCGGCCGAGGTGGGCGCCCGTGCCTACACCTCCGGCAGCCACGTGGTCATCGGCGCCGGGGGTGCGGACCGGCACACCCTGGCCCATGAGCTGACGCACGTCATCCAGCAGCGTCAGGGGCCGGTCGCGGGCACCGACAACGGCTCGGGGCTCAGTGTCTCGGACCCCTCCGACCGCTTCGAACGCGCGGCGGAGGACAACGCCCGCCGGGTGCTGTCCGCTCCGGCGCCGACCGGGGCGCCGCCCGTGCAGCGGACGGCTGCCGCCCCCACCGACGGGGCTCCCGTGCAGCGCACCGAGGCCACCTCCGCCGAGGAAGCGACCGTGCAGCGCACCGAGGCCGCCCCCGCCGAGGAAGCGACCGTGCAGCGGACCGCCGCGCCTGCTCCCGTGGCGACCGCCGGCGGACCGATCGCCGTGCAGCGGGCCGGCGACGGCGAGGCGTTCTTCGACCACGCCCAGTACTACGCGAAGACGGGCTGGCAGGAGGCGGCCGAGCAGTTCGAGAAGCAGCTCGGCGCGTACACCTTCAGACATCCGAGATCGCTGGACGCCGCCCGCAAGAGCGTGCACCGGCTCAAGCAGCTGCTCATCGCCTACGCCCGCACCGAACACAAGGACGTGGCCCTCGCCAACAAGTCGTTCTTCAAGGACGACAAGACGAGCGGCGGCCAGGTGGGCATCGACCTGACCACGGCCCAGATCAACGAGTTCTTCGCCCGGGACGGCAACGTCCGGGAGCTGATGACCGCCCTGTACAACGCCGCCTACTACAACACGGCGGCGGAACTCTCCCTCAAGCAGATCCTGAACGCGATCATCGGACCCAAGCCGCAGCTCGCGTCGACCCTGCGCATGAACGAGGAGCAGCTGAAGAAGCACTCCGCGTTCCTCAACGGCTGGTCCCGGCCGCCGCTGTGGGCCGCGGCGAGCCTGAAGGGCAAGGGCTACAACTACGAGAAGGACCCCTACGCGCTGGGCAACCTGCTGTGGCAGTCGGAGCCGGAGACCCTCGGCGGCGACACCCTCGAAATGATCAACAGCCAGGGACCGCGGAAGGAACGCAGCGAGGCCGACAAGGAGGCCCACCGCAAGACCCCCCGCGACTACGTGGACCGCGGCGCCCCGCTCAGCGACCGCGAGCTGGCGTTCGCGGGCAAGCCCGGCATGGACGACAAGCTGCCGTGGAACGAGGGCGCCGCCTACTGGGAGATCCAGCAGAACGAGTCCTGGCCCAAGGCGAACGCCGCGCGCGGCATCCCGGTCGTCGCCGGCATGTCGGGCACCACCACCCGGATGCTCAAGACCTTCCAGTGGATCAAGGTGCCCGGGGTGGACGTCTTCGACTACCGGATGGCCGTCATGGGCTGGATGCTGCCGTCCTGGGACCACTCCCTGTACGAGATCCTGCGCGGATCTTGGGCGGCCGGCGTCAAGGGCCCCAAGGAGTCCGCGCTCAAGGCCGACAAGGGCGCGGCGCTGATGTACCAGCACATCGCGCCCTTCACGGAGGAGGAACTGCGGCAGAACGTCTGTGTCGGCGGCCACTTCCCGCACGAGCTGATGTACCTCACCGAGGCCGGCAAGCCGCGGACGGCCGACCCCGCGACGAGCGGCTTCATGGAGCCCGGCCGGCCCGCGGCGAGCACCGTGGCCGGCAAGTACAACGAGTTCGCGCAGGGCGACACCGCGCCCACCCCGCGCATCGCCAAGTGGAAGGCCGACAACGGGGGCGCCTCCACCGCGGCCGTCACCGAGAAGTTCAAGCCCGCCCACGCGACCGCGCTCATGGCGTACACCGGCGGCGCGCACCAGATGATCAACTCGGTGGTGCGCAGCCGGCTGCTGCCCGAGGGCTACGCGCCCTACGGCACCGGCGCCCTCGCCACCGCGGGCGCCGAGGCCCTCTCCCTGCGGCAGATCAAGAGCCGGCTGAGCTGGGCCGCGCAGAACGACAGTCCCCAGCAGGAGTGGGTGCCCACGCTGAACGAGGATCCGGTGATCGAGCCGCAGCTCGCGGCCGCCCGGGGCACGGACCCGGTGGCCAAGAAGGCGGCGATGGCCGTCATCGACGCCCGGATCGACGTGCTCGCCCCCGTGCTCTTCGAGGAGCTGAAGGCGCACGCCGACATGACGATGGAGGCGCTTACCAGGTTGCCCCCGGTCACCGGCACGGTCTTCCGCGGCGACTGGAACGCCGGTGGCGACGAGTCGGTCTACCGGCTCGGCAAGCAGGCCGCGCTGAACTACCGGCCGGGCTCGATCTTCACGTCCTCCTTCGACAGCACCAGCAGGGAGAAGTCCGTGGGGCTGGACTTCATGCGCGGCCAGCGGGTCTCCGGCACGAAGACGCACCGGATCCTGCTGGAACTGACGCTGACGGGCAAGTACGGCCGTGACATCGACCCGTTCCACCAGTACCAGGGCACCGAGGCAGAGGTCCTGCTGATGCCGGGCGCCAACTTCAGGGTGGACAAGAGCGAGTGGGTGCAGGACCCCGGTCACGTGCCCGCCAACGGCGGCAGCGACTGGTACGAGCACGTGTGGGCCACGGAGGCGTGACGGCGCTGTCCGGCCCGCGGGCGTGACGGCACGGCCCGGCGGCCGCCACGGCCCGGCACCGCGGGCGCGGGGCGCAACCCTCACACCGGTGGGCCCGCCCCGCTGAGGGCAGCGTTCCTCGCGGGAAACAACGGTGATGCGGCCGGGTAACGTCGGCACCGCACGCTCCTTTGCATGACCTCGAATTCGCGTGTGGTGGTGATCGGCGCCGGCCTCGCGGGCGTACGACTCGCCCGCCGGCTCGGCGAGCTGGGCACGCCCGCGCTGCTGATCGGCGAGGAGGAGCACCGGCCCTACAACCGGGTCCTGCTCGCCGAGGTGCTGGCCGGCCGCTACGCCCCCGAGGTGATCGCGCTCCCCGCGCCCGACGGCGCCCTCCGCGCCCGCGTCACGGGCATCGACCGCGACCGGCGGACCGTGACCTGCGCGGACGGCACGACGATCGCATACGGCACGCTGGTGCTGGCCACCGGCTCCAACCCGGTGCTGCCGCCGCTGCGCGGTCTGTTCACACCGGACCACGTCCTGCCGGAGGGCGTCCACGCCTTCCGCACCATGGACGACTGCCTCGGCCTGTCCAAGGCCGTGCGGCCCGGCGTCCGGGCCGTCGTCATCGGCGGCGGGCTCCTCGGGGTCTCCGCCGCCCGGGCGCTGGCCACGCGCGGCGCCCAGGTCGTCCTGGCGCAGCAGGCCGAGCGTCTCATGGAACGCCAGCTCGACCCGAACGCGTCCGCCCTCGTGCTCCGGCATCTGACGGACCTGGGCGTCGAGGTCCACACCGAGTGCCGGGTCCGTGACGTGCGCTGCCTCGGCGGCGCCGTCCGCTCGGTCGAGATGGCCGACGGCTACGCCCTCGACGCCGACCTGGTGGTCCTGGCCTGCGGGGTCTCCCCGCGCGCCGGTCTCGCCAAGGACGCGGGGATCGCCGTGCACCGGGGCATCCTCGTCGACGACGAACTGCGTACCTCCGACCCGCACGTCCGGGCGATCGGCGACTGCGCCCAGCACGACGGGACCGTGTACGGGCTGGCCGCACCCGCGCTCGAACAGGCCGACGCCCTGGCCGAGTCGCTCGCCGGCGACCCGGACTCCCGCTACCGCGGCACCCGCGCCCTCACCCGGCTCACCCTCGCCGGGACCAGCGCCTTCGACCTCGCCGCGTTCGGCGAGACGGAGCCGCTCCCCGGCGACGACGTCGTCCAGCTCGCCGACGCCACCCGCGGCACCTACCGCAAGGTCGTCGTGCGCGACGACCGCCTGGTCGGCGGGGTCCTGGTCGGCGAACTCGGCACCGTCGGCGCGCTGGCGCGCGCCTGGGAGGGAGCAGAGCCGCTCCCCTCCGGCGGCGGCCCCCTGCTCCACCTGCTCACCAACGACGGAGGCTCCTGATGACCGCCACCCCCGGGGGCACCCCCACGATCGTGCTCGTCGGCCACGGCATGGTCGGCCAGCGCTTCCTCGAGGCGCTCGCCGAGCGCGGCCTGACCGCCACACACCGCGTGGTCGTGCTGTGCGAGGAGCCGCGTCCCGCGTACGACCGCGTGCAGCTCACCTCGTACTTCTCGGGGAAGACGCCCGAGGATCTGTCCATGACGGACCCGGCGTTCCTCGCCGACCACGGCATCGAGCTGCACGTCGGCGATCCCGCGGAGACGGTCGACCGCGAGGCCCGCCGGGTCACGGCCCGCTCGGGACTGGCCGTCGACTACGACATCCTCGTCCTGGCCACCGGCTCCTACCCGTTCGTCCCGCCCGTCCCCAACAAGGACGCCGAGGGCTGCTTCGTCTACCGCACGATCGAGGACCTCCTCGCGATCGAGGAGTACGCGAGGACGAGGACGACGGGCGCCGTGGTCGGCGGCGGACTGCTCGGCCTGGAGGCGGCCGGCGCGCTGAAGGGACTCGGACTCACCTCGCACATCGTGGAGTTCGCACCCCGTCTGATGCCGGTGCAGGTCGACGAGGGCGGTGGCGCCGCGCTGCTGCGCACCATCGAGGAGATGGGCCTGTCCGTCCACACGGGCGTGGGCACGCAGGAGATCGTGGTCGACGAGTCGGGCGCGGTCACCGGCATGAAGCTCTCCGACGGCTCCGAACTCGCCACCGACCTGGTGGTGTTCAGCGCCGGTGTCCGGCCCCGCGACCAGCTGGCCCGCGCGTGCGGTCTGACGGTCGGCGAGCGCGGCGGCATCGCCGTCGACGAGCAGTGCCGCACGCTGGACGACCCGCACGTCTTCGCGATCGGCGAGTGCGCGCTGGCCGCCGACGGCCGGGTGTACGGCCTGGTGGCCCCCGGCTACGAGCAGGCGCTCACGGTCGCCGCGGCCATCGCCGACGACGAGTCCGAGCAGCTCGCCTTCACCGGCGCGGACCTCTCCACCAAGCTGAAGCTGCTCGGCGTGGACGTGGCGTCCTTCGGCGACGCGCACGGCACCGCCGAGGACTGCCTCGACGTCGTCTACTCCGACTCCCGGTCCGGCCTGTACAAGAAGCTGGTCATCGGCCGTGACGGGACGCTGCTCGGCGGCATCCTGGTCGGCGACGCGGAGGCCTACGGCACCCTGCGCGCCTTCACCGGATCCGTGCCGCCCGTCTCCCCCGAGTCGCTGGTCCTGCCGGCCGGAACCGGCGAGTCCGTCCAGCTCGGCCCGTCCGCGCTGCCGGACGAGGCGATCGTCTGCTCCTGCCACAACGTGTCCAAGGGCACGATCCGCGGCGCGGTGACGGAGCACTCCTGCACGACCGTGCCCGAGGTCAAGAAGTGCACCAAGGCCGGTACCGGCTGCGGAAGTTGCGTCAAGGTGCTCGGCCAGCTGGTCACCGCCGAGCTGGAGGCGAACGGCGTCGAGGTCGACAAGGGCCTGTGCGGCTGCTTCTCGCAGACCCGCGAGGAGCTGTACGAGATCGTCCTCGCCCTGCGCGTCAACGCCTACCAGGACCTCCTCGACCGGTACGGCCGGGACGGCGCCCGGGGCGGCGACGGCTGCGAGGTCTGCAAGCCGGCCGTCGGTTCCATCATCGCCTCCCTGGCCCCGACGATCGGCGCGAGCGGCTACGTCCTGGACGGCGAGCAGGCGGCCCTCCAGGACAGCAACGACCACTTCCTCGCCAACCTCCAGAAGAACGGCTCCTACTCGGTCGTCCCGCGCATCCCGGGCGGTGAGATCACCCCCGAGGGCCTGATCGTGATCGGTGAGATCGCCCGCGACTTCGGCCTCTACACGAAGATCACCGGCGGTCAGCGGATCGACATGTTCGGCGCGCGCGTGGAGCAGCTGCCGCTGATCTGGACCCGCCTGGTCGACGCCGGCTTCGAGTCCGGTCACGCCTACGGCAAGTCGCTGCGCACGGTGAAGTCCTGCGTCGGGCAGACCTGGTGCCGCTACGGCGTCCAGGACAGCGTCCGGATGGCGATCGACCTGGAGCTGCGCTACCGGGGGCTGCGCTCCCCGCACAAGCTGAAGTCGGCGGTGTCCGGCTGCGCCCGCGAGTGCGCCGAGGCCCAGTCGAAGGACTTCGGCATCATCGCCACCTCCAACGGCTGGAACCTCTACGTCGGCGGGAACGGCGGCGCCACCCCGCGCCACGCCGACCTGCTCGCGCAGGACCTCGGCGACACCGAACTGGTGCGCCTCATCGACCGGTTCCTGATGTTCTACATCCGCACCGCCGACCGGCTGGAGCGCACCTCGACCTGGCTGGACCGGATCCCCGGCGGCCTGGACCACGTCCGCGAGGTGGTGGTGGAGGACTCCCTAGGTATCTGCGAGGAGCTGGAGTCCCTGATGAACGACCACGTGGCGCACTACGCCGACGAGTGGGCGACCACCATCAACGACCCGGAGAAACTGGCCCGGTTCGTGTCCTTCGTCAACGCCCCCGACACCCCCGACCCGGTCGTGGGCTTCGTGCCCGAGCGCGACCAGATCAAGCCCGACCTGCCGTTGCTGACCATCGGCCACCGTCCCCTGGAAGGGAGCGCCCAGCGATGACCCTGGCACCCGAGATGACCGACCTGAAGGTCCAACTGAGGCTGGAGGAGCAGTGGTTCACCGTCTGCGACCTCAGCCTGCTGACCCCCGGCCGGGGCGTCGCCGCCCTGCTGCCCGACGGCCGTCAGGTCGCCCTGTTCCGGGACCGGGCGGGCGAACTGTACGCCGTCGACAACCGTGACCCGTTCGGCGGCGCGGCCGTCCTCTCCCGCGGCCTGACCGGCACCCACGCGGGCCGCACGTTCGTCGCCTCGCCCCTGCTCAAGCAGCGCTTCGACCTGGCGAACGGGGAGTGCCTGGACGACGAGACGGTACGCATCTCCACCTACGAGGTGCGAGCGGCGGTCTGACACCGGGGCCCCGTCCGGGCACCCGCCCCGGCACCCGGCCGGGGTCCGGGCCGCCGCGCGGGCTCAGACCTTGAGGGCGTCGTAGGACACCCCGGTCAGCTCCTCGGAGGCGGCCCACAGCAGCTCCCCGGCCCGGTCGTCACGCGTCCAGGGCGCCCGCCACGACGGCGCGGGCGCCCCGCGCCACATCGCGCGGGACGGCCCGGTGAAGGAGTCCGGGCGGACACCGGGCGCCGTCGCCGCATGGAGGGCGGGCAGCGCACCGGCCTCGGCGGACTGGGCGAGCACACGGTTGCCGAGCGCCATCAGCCGCTCGGCGGTCCGGCGCCCCTCCGCGCGCGGACCGGCCGTCTGGAGGTCGGTCGCCGCGTACCCCGGGTGCGCGGCCGCCGCGACGACGTCCGCCCCCGCCGAGGCGAGCCGGCGCGCCAGCTCGTGCGTGAAGAGCAGGTTGGCGGTCTTGGAACGCCCATAGGCAATCCAACGGCGGTACCCGTGCTCGGAGTTGAGATCACGCGGGTCGATGTTCCCGAGCAGGTGGGCCATGCTGGACACGGTCACGATCCGCGCCCCGGCCGGCCGGTCCCGGGCGAGGAGCAGCGCGGGCAGCAGCAGCCCGGTGAGGGCGAAGTGCCCGAGGTGGTTCACCCCGAACTGCGTCTCGAACCCGTCGGCCGTGGTCCCGTACGGCATGGCCATCACGCCCGCGTTGTTGACGAGCAGGTCGAGCCGGTCGTACGGCAGCGCGGCCGCGAACTCCCGCACCGAGGCGAGGTCCCCGAGGTCCAGCGACCTGAACTCCATCTCCGCGTCCGGCACTTCGGCGCGCAACCGCCGGACGGCCTCCCGGCCCCGCGTCTCGCTCCGGCAGGCGAGCACCACCCGGGCGCCCTTGCGGGCCAGCTCCCGCGCGGTGACGTACCCGAGGCCGCCGTTCGCCCCGGTGACGACGGCGGTACGACCGCGCTGACCAGGGATGTCGCGCGTGCTCCAGCCGGACATGGCCGAACTCCCTCCGTAGTCTGCGGGTGCAGCCTACGGCTCCACCGGTGACCCAGGGGCACCGGCCGTGCACGACGGGCTCATACGGAAGACAGGAACCTGACAGCACCGTGCCGGAACACGGGCGCCCCACGGCTCGTTACCCGCCACGAGGCCACCGTCCCGGCGGAGCCCGACAGAGTTCGCAGCGTTACGCCGTTCGCCGCCCGCACCCCACCTCCGGAGGCACGTAACCATGAACCCCACCCCCGCGCCCCCCACCCCCGGCCGCACCCCGCCGTCCCGGCGCTCCGTACTCGGCGGCGCGGCCCTGGCCGCCCTCGCCCTGACGGCCACGGCACCCCCCGCCACCGCCACGGCCGCCCCGGACGCGTCCGGCAAGTCCCGTACGCGGAAGCCGGACTGGCCGACCGAGTACGCCCTCCCCGACGGCTGGCTCCCCGAGGGCATCGCCATCGGCGGCAGGCCGTACGCCTACCAGGGCTCCCGCGCCCACGGCGGCATCTACCGCACCGACCTGCGCACGGGCGAGGGCACCGTCCTGTACCCCGGCGGCACCGGCCAGGTGGCGGTCGGACTGAAGCTCGACCACGACGGACTGCTGTACGTGGCGGGCAGCACCGGGGTGGCGCGGGTGATCGACTCCCGCACCGGAGCGCTGGTCACCACCCACGAACTCAGCCCGGCAGCAGGCCACTTCATCAACGACGTGACCCTGCTCGGCGACCACGCCTGGTTCACCGACTCGCGCGCCGCCGTCCTGTACGCCGTCCCGCGCGGCCGCACCGGCGGCGCGATCCGCGCCCTGCCCCTCACCGGCGACTGGATCAAGCTCCCCGACGTGAACAACGCCAACGGCGTCGTCGGCACACCGGACGGCCGGGGCCTGATCGTCGTCAAGAGCACCCCCGGCGAGCTGTACAACGTCGACCCCACGACGGGTCACGCCACCAGGATCACGCTCGTCGGCGCGGCCGACGTGGTCAACGGCGACGGCCTCTACCGGATCGGCCGCACCCTGTACGTCGTCCAGAACCGCCTCGACCTGATCAGCGTCTGGTCCCTGGACCGCACGGCGACCACCGCCACCCTGACCCGCACGATCACCGACCCCCGCTTCGACGTCCCCACCACGGCAGCCCGCTACAAGAACCGCCTCTACCTGGTCAACGCGCGCTTCACCAGCCCGCAACTCCCGCAGACGACGTTCACGGCGGTGGCGGTCCCCGTCTGACCGTCACCGAAAGTAACAGTACGGACACTGTGCCCGCATCACCGGCGAATCGGTCATACCGTCGTCCCCTCACCACCACAGCCCCGGGGGACACCTTGACCAACCCGTACACCGCGCCGCCGCCCGTCACGAACCCGACGCCCCGGTGGGCCCGCAAGCGCTACGTCCTGCCCGCCCTCGCCGTGGCCCTTTTCCTCGGCGCGGGCATCGGCAGCGGCGACGGGGACAAGAGCACCGAGGCCGAGCCGGCGTCCACCACGCCACGGCCCACGGTGACCGTGACGACCACGGCGACGGAGACCGCCGTGCCCGAACCGGCGGGCACGGTGACCGTCACGGCGACGGAGACGGTCGAGGTGACGAAGACGGTCACGGCGAGAGCGAAGGCCGAGGCGGCGGACGAGGACGACGGCGCGGCGGCCCCGGCGGACGACGCGGGGAGCGTCTACTACGCGAACTGCGCGGCCGCCCGCGCCGCCGGAGCCGCTCCCGTACACACCGGCGACCCGGGCTACGGCCGCCACCTGGACCGCGACGGCGACGGCGCTGGCTGCGAATAACCCCACCCCACCCCTCGGACAGCCCCGGAGCCTCAATCCCGCCGAATCAACTCCGGATCAATTTTGCGCCCCACGAGGGGCAGCGCGCCGAGCGCGGCGACGATCACCACACCGAGCGCCGAGGCGAGCAGCAGCGGCAGCCCGGCTCCGTCCCAGAAGACGGCCCCGCCCCCGGTCACCAGGTAACTCGACTCGGACATCTTCCCGATGACCACCGCCAGCACCAGCCCGACGGTCAAGGGCAGGACGACCTGGGCGACCTGGACGGCCCGCAGCGTCCGGGGCCTGGCCCCGAGCAACGCGAGTGCGGTCACCTGCGGGCGGCGTTCCACGGCCCGGTCCGTTGCGGCGACGAGGTAGGCCGCCACCCCGATGACCAGGCCCAGGATCATGCCGACCGCCAGGAGGGTCTTGATGACGGTGATCTGCTGGAGGGACGCGGGATCCAGGCCCGCCGTCTCGACCTCGATCGTCGGATCGACTCCGGCGATGCCTTCCAGCACGGAGGTCACTGCCCCGGGAGCGGCACTGCCGAGCAACGCGAGCCTGACCCGCTCCTCGGGACGGAATCCGGCGGGGAGGGCGGACGGGGGGATGAGGACGGCGCCGCTGCCGGCCATCTGCGCATCCGTCTCGTCGTGGTACCTGACCGTCCGGCTCGGCACCCGCACCGGGACGACACGCTGCTTCCCGTCGGCATTGCGCAGATGCAGGGGGTAACTCGTCCCGGGCAGGCTGGCCTCGTCGTAGGACTGCCCCGGCACGAACAGCCGCGCGGGGCGCCCCTCGACGCAGCCCTCCACCACCGGCGCCATCCGCTGCAACTGAGCACAGGTGGCGATCACGACGTTGATGCTGGGCCGCTCCTCGCGGTCGGGGTCCGTCCATGAACGCGCCAGAACCGCGTGCCCGCGGACGCCCGGCACCTTCGTGAGGGCCTGTTCCGTCTTCTCCGGCACATAGTCGAGCGGCATGGTGTAGAGCTGCACCGGAGCGGTGTTCTTCGAGACCTGGTCCAGCTCGATGAGCACGCCCTGCGTGAGCGAGGCCGCGTAGACGAGCAGCACCAGGCCGGTCGCCACCCGCAGGGCGCCGCCCGGTTCCATCTCGTTGCGGCGCATGGCCAGCCCCAGGGAGAGCGAGTTCGTGGCGCGAGCCACCTGACGCGCCAGGACCCGCGACAGGATCGGCAGCGACAACACGAGGCCGGTACCGACCAGGACGACGGCGAGCGGCATGAGGATCGCGGAGAACGACGTGTCCGTGGGGACGTTGCCCGTCGCGCCGGCCACGCAGTAGCCGACGACGATGGCCAGGCCGGGCACCAGCGGAAGCAGGCCCCACAGACGGGGCGGCTTCTCCACGGCGCTGCGCCGTACGGCCAGCGGGTTGGCCGCGGCCTTCTTCGCTCCGACCCGGCCCACGAACCAGGCAAGCGCGGGACACCCCACGAGGCAGACGAGATACGTCGTGACGGACAGCGAGCCGTCGGCCGGGTACCACTTGAACCCCGGCAGCCCGATGCGGGAGACCGACTGGTTGACGACCCAGTAGCCACCGAGCCCGAGAACAGCCCCCAGCAGCGCGGCGGCAACGGTCTCCGCCGCGTTGACACGCTGGGTGCCTCTTCTGCTCAGGCCGAGCAGGCGCAGCGCGGCCAGTCGCCGCATGCGGGAAGCGGCGGACAGCCGGGCGCACACGGACAGGAACACCGCGAGCGGCAGCAGTACGACACCGGCCAAGGTGAAGCGGAGGATGTCGAGCGTGGAGGGCTCCACGGTGGGGAACCGCGCCTCTTCCCAGCCGAAGCCGGACATATGGCCGCCTCCCTTCAGTTCCGCGGGTCTGACGCCGACGTAGGCATAGAGCTCGTCGGGGTGAGCCAGCCCTCGGGGCGAGATGAGGCCCTTCTCTTTTCCCGGCAGAAGCCGAGCAAGCCCGTGATCGCTTCGCAGCAACTCATGAAGCCGCGGAGAAACAAAAACTTCCCCGGGCCCAGGAAAATCATGCAACCCGGGCGGCACGTCAACGGGGCCTACCTGCGCCAGAAAAATCCGGGTAAGCGGCTCAGAATCGTAGGGATCCACCCTGTTAAGCGCCAAGCCGTTGCCTACAGTTGAGAGACAACCGCCTCGCCCGTTGGAGCAATCTGGCTCACGGGCTGCCTTACGAGCATCTTGCGCTGCCAGGATTCCCGGGATCGCAAGGACGACTGCTAGACAGCACACACCGATCCCGCTGCCCACGACCATGAGCAGAAAGCGCACCCGACTACCACGTCCGCTTCCCAACAAGAGCCGGAGACCCAAGAGGAGTTCCTTCACGACACCTCCCTCACCTGAGCCGTAAGAACTCCATCGCACATGCTGTAGTGAGTGTCGGCCCGGGCCGCTACGTCCGCGTCGTGGGTCACGAGCACTACCGCTGTCCCCTGTGCGCGCGCAAGAGTAAGGAACTCCTCCAACACAGCTGTCGCGTTGCTACTGTCAAGGGAGCCAGTAGGCTCGTCGGCAAAGACAACAGCAGGCTTGTGCACCAACGAACGAGCCACCGCCACACGTTGACTCTGCCCTCCGGATACCTGCGACGGGCGGCGACCTCTCAAGTCATCCAGGCCGAGTCGCCTAAGAACCTCACCTGCCGCAGCAAGAGCCTCTGCCTTCCGCTGCCCAGCCAACCGCAGTGGCAGCGCGGTGTTTTCCTCCACCGTCAGCTCAGGCAAGAGCTCACCGTACTGAAAGACGAAGCCGAACTTCTCACGACGAAGCGCACTGAGGTCTTCATCATTGAGAACCCCGAGGGAGCGTCCCTCAAAACGAATCTCACCACGCGCGACGGGCAGCACCCCGGCCAAGCAGTAAAGCAGCGACGACTTACCTGATCCACTCTGCCCAGTAATGGCAGCCACTTCTCCACGATGCAGAGCGATCTGCGCGTTTCTAACGGCTGGCGCCGCCCCATAAGAAAGATCGACACCTGTGGCGGAAAGAACTTCTGACGTGTTGATCTGGGTACCTCCTTCTGGAGTCCCGAGCTCAGACAAAAATTGCCGAGCTCGGGAACGCGGTCAGAATCAGCGGTGGTCCCAGTTGTACAAGAAGTTCTGCTCTGGGGCGCAGTTATCCGGGCGGAGGGCTCCCCGATCCCGGCAAACTCGGAGCTTCACTTTCCCCGTGTACCGCTGAGCACCATCCCAGTTGGACTTATGCAGCCAAACCGAGCGTCGCTGCTTTCCGTAGTAGCGAACCCATCCGTGCCCGTGAACCTTCACCTCTACGTAGACGTTGTGGCGGTCATTCGCGTCCGTGTCCGCCAGGTGACCGCTCCATTCAAAGGAGCCATGATTGATCCCGGGGCGGTTGAACTTGTACTTGCCTCCGCTGAACGCGGCTCCAAGCGGCGTAGCCGCTTCGATCTTTCCTTGCACCGGCGAATACGCAACCGCCGCCACCGTCCCCCCGAACATCAGGCCGACCGCCGCCAGGCCGAGTGCTGCCCTCTTCATACACGCCTCCGTGACCATGAGCGACGTAACCATCGCTTGGAGTAACGGACTGTAGCGGCACGTAAGTTGACAGAAACGATCTATCACCCCACAACCATCACATCAGGGGATCGACTTCCGGCCACGGCACCCGAAAAACACAAGAGGACGGCACCCCCGCACAGGGTGCCGTCCTCCTTGGTGCGCCGGAGTCGTTGCCGATCGGTGAGGGTCGGGGACCGGCCGCGGCTCCGGGGTCGGCGGAAGGTCAGCGGTGGTCGCTGCCCGTCGACTGCGACGCCGCCCGCCCCGCTTCGAGTCGCGCGACCGGGATCCGGAAGGGCGAGCAGGAGACGTAGTCGAGTCCCACCTCGTGGAAGAAGTGGACGGACTCCGGGTCGCCGCCGTGCTCACCGCAGACGCCGAGCTTGAGGTCGGGGCGGGTGGCGCGGCCGGCCTCGACGGCCAGCTTCACCAGCGAGCCCACGCCGTCGCGGTCGATCGTCTCGAACGGGGAGACTCCGAAGATGCCCTTCTCCAGGTAGGCGGTGAAGAACGACGCCTCGACGTCGTCGCGGCTGAAGCCCCACACCGTCTGCGTCAGGTCGTTCGTGCCGAAGGAGAAGAACTGTGCCGCCTCGGCGATCTGCCCCGCGGTCAGCGCGGCACGCGGCAGCTCGATCATCGTGCCGATGGACAGCTTCAGCTGGACGCCCGTCGCCGCCTCGACCTCGGCGATGACCTGGTCGGCCTCCTCGCGGACGATCTCCAGCTCCTGGACCGTGCCGACGAGCGGGATCATGATCTCGGCGCGCGGGTCGCCCTTCGCCGCCCTGCGCTCGGCGGCCGCCTCGGCGATCGCCCGTACCTGCATGGTGAACAGGCCGGGGATGACCAGACCGAGGCGCACGCCGCGCAGACCCAGCATCGGGTTCTGCTCGTGCAGGCGGTGGACGGCCTGGAGGAGGCGGAGTTCGTTCTCGTGGGGCTCCTGGCGGGACTCGGCCAGCGCCACGCGGACGGACAGTTCGGTGATGTCGGGGAGGAACTCGTGCAGGGGCGGGTCCAGGAGCCGCACGGTGACCGGCAGGCCGTCCATCGCCGAGAACAGCTCCACGAAGTCCTGCTTCTGGAGCGGCAGGAGGGCCTTGAGCGACTCCTCGCGCTCGTCCTCGGTGTCCGCGAGGATGAGGCGTTCGACCAGCTCACGGCGGTCGCCGAGGAACATGTGCTCGGTGCGGCACAGGCCGATGCCCTGGGCGCCGAAGCGGCGGGCGCGCATCGCGTCCTCGGCGTTGTCCGCGTTGGCGCGCACCCACAGGCGGCGCTTGCGGTCGGCGAACGCCATGATGCGGTGCACGGCCTCGACCAGTTCGTCGGCGTCGTTGGCGCCGGCGTGCATGCGGCCCTCGAAGTACTCCACCACCGGGGAGGGGACGACGGGCACCTCGCCGAGGTAGACCTTGCCGCTGGACCCGTCGATGGAGATGAGGTCGCCCTCCTCCACCACGTGTCCGCCGGGGACGGTCATCCGGCGGCGCTTGGTGTCGACCTCGAGCTCCTCGGCGCCGCAGACGCAGGTCTTGCCCATGCCCCGCGCGACGACGGCCGCGTGGGAGGTCTTGCCGCCGCGGGAGGTGAGGATGCCCTCGGCCGCGATCATGCCGTCGAGGTCGTCGGGGTTGGTCTCGCGGCGGACCAGGATGACCTTCTCGCCCGAGCGGGACCACTTGACGGCGGTGTAGGAGTCGAAGACCGCCTTGCCGACCGCCGCGCCGGGCGAGGCGGCGATGCCCCGGCCGACCTGCTGGACCTTCGCCTCCTCGTCGAAGCGCGGGAACATCAGCTGGGCGAGCTGGGCGCCGGTGACCCGCTGGAGCGCCTCGGCCTCGTCGATCAGGCCCTGGTCGACGAGCTGGGTGGCGATACGGAAGGCCGCGCCTGCCGTGCGCTTGCCGACGCGGGTCTGGAGCATCCACAGCTGACCGCGCTCGATGGTGAACTCGATGTCGCAGAGGTCCTTGTAGTGGTTCTCCAGCGTCTCCATGATCTGCATCAGCTGGTCGTACGACTTCTTGTCGATCGACTCCAGCTCGGCGAGCGGGACGGTGTTGCGGATGCCCGCGACGACATCCTCGCCCTGGGCGTTCTGGAGGTAGTCGCCGTACACGCCCTGGTGGCCGGAGGCGGGGTCGCGGGTGAACGCGACGCCCGTGCCCGAGTCGGGGCCGAGGTTGCCGAAGACCATGGAACAGACGTTGACGGCGGTGCCGAGGTCGCCCGGGATGCGCTCCTGGCGGCGGTAGAGCTTGGCCCGGTCGGTGTTCCAGGAGTCGAAGACCGCCTGGATGGCGAGGTCCATCTGCTCGCGCGGGTCCTGCGGGAAGTCGCGGCCGGCCTCGGTCTTCACGATCTTCTTGAAGCGCGTGACCAGCTTCTTCAGGTCCGCGGCCTCCAGCTCGGTGTCGACCGTGACCTTCTTGGCGGTCTTGGCGGCCTCCAGCGCGTCCTCGAAGAGCTCGCCGTCGACGCCGAGGACGGTCTTGCCGAACATCTGGATGAGGCGCCGGTAGGAGTCCCAGGCGAAGCGGTCGTCGCCGGCCTGCCGGGCGAGGCCCTGGACCGACTTGTCGCCGAGACCGATGTTGAGGACCGTGTCCATCATTCCGGGCATCGAGAACTTGGCGCCGGAGCGGACCGAGACCAGCAGCGGGTCGTCGGCCTGGCCGAGCTTCTTGCCCATGCGCTGCTCCAGCGCGTCGAGGTGCGCACTCACCTCGTCACGCAGTGCCGCGGGCTCCTCGCCGCTCTCGAGGTAGACCTTGCAGGCCTCGGTGGTGATCGTGAAGCCGGGAGGGACGGGGAGGCCCAGGTTGGTCATCTCGGCGAGGTTGGCGCCCTTGCCGCCGAGGAGGTCCTTGAGGTCCTTGTTGCCCTCGGTGAAGTCGTAGACGAACTTCACGCCCTCAACGGTCGCGGCCTGCTCGGCTACCGGGAGATCTTTGTTTTCCGACACGGGTCTCGACTCCTCGAGGACGCGGTGGCTGCCCTGACGGCCAGGAACATACCCAGATCAAAGGCTCCTGGGTACGTCCACTCGCGCGTCATGTGCCCGTAACCAGCCGTCCGCCAGCGGATCGAAAGTCAAGGCTTGGCAAGCGGACGGCCGTTCGTGTTTTCACTTCTTGAACACACTCCTCTGCCCTGGACGCAATTTTACGCTCAGATGAGCAGTGCGGGACACGATTGATTTCGATCGATGAACGATCAAGGGATGGCACTGAGTGCCACCCTTTGAGGAAGTGCAGGCGCTCTTGATCCGCTCATCTGAGCATCTCCCCCCTCAGGGGTGGCGAGAATCACGCCGCCGTCACGGTCCGGCGGGCGCCGGGATTTCACGATGCGGACGCACCCGCAGGCGCCGGCAGGCGCTTGGATACCCGTCCCACGAGCGTCCCTCAGACCCCGAGCGCCAGCAACCGCTCCTCCGCGCGCTCCGGCGCGTACAGGTGCTCCACGACCAGCGCACCCGCTCCCACCAGGCCCGCCCGCTCGCCCAGCCGCGAGGTCACGACCTCCAGTCGGGCCGTGGAGCGCGGCAGCGCGCGCTGGTAGAGCAGTTCGCGCACCCCGGTGAGGAAAGCGGTGCCGGCCAGGTCCCCGGCGATCATCAGGACGCCGGGGTTGAGCAGCGTGACGACGGTCGCCAGCACGTCGCCGACCTGACGGCCCGCCTCGCGGGCCAGCGCGGCGGCCTCCGGATGTCCGGCGGCGAGCAGGTCGCGCACGTCCGAGCCCGAGGACGCGGGGACGCCCGACTCCGCGAGCCTGCGCGCCACGGCGCCGCCGCTGGCCACCGCCGCGAGACAGCCCTGGGAGCCGCAGCGGCACAGCGCCTCCGTACCCACCCGGATGTGCCCGATGTCGCCGGCCCCGCCGTCGACGCCGCGGAAGATCGAGCCGTCGACCACGACCCCCGCGCCGATGCCCGTCGACACCTTGACCAGGACGAACGCCGAGCAGTCGGGATGTGCGGTGCGCTGTTCGCCGTACGCCATGAGGTTCGCGTCGTTGTCGACGAGCACGGGGAGGGCGGGCGCACCGGTGTGTTCCGTGAACGCCCGCGCGAGCCGGCCCCGTATGTCGTAGCCGTCCCAGCCGGGCATGATCGGCGGCTGGACGACGCGGCCGGTCTCGCTGTCGACGGGGCCGGGCACCGCCAGGCCGATGCCGCACACCTCGTCCGGTCCGTGACCGGCCTTCTCCAGCAGCCGGGCGAACCAGCCGGCCAGCTCGCCGAGCACCGCCTCCGGCCCGTCCTCGACCACGAGCGTGCCGCCGTGCTCGGCCAGGAGCTCCCCGGTCAGCGTGAGCACGGCCGCCCGCGCGTGGCGGGTGTCCAGGTCGGCCGCCAGGACGACGGCGTGGGCGTCGTCGAACTCGAGGGTGATCGACGGGCGGCCGCCCAGCGGCGAGTCGACGGGACCGCCGGCCCCCTCGCGCAGCCAGCCCGCGCGGAAGAGCCGGTCCAGGCGCTGCCCGACCGTGGCACGGGAGAGGCCGGTGGCCTGCTGGAGGGCCCCGCGTGTCGTCGCCCGCCCCTTGCGCACCAGTTCGAGCAGATCGCCGGCACTGCCCTGGCCTCGTCCCGTCATGCGCACCCCCTTGTGTTTCCCAAGCCTGCATTACATATTGAGTTTTGCGTGTTAAATAGACGTAACCCTACGGTAGCCGCTGCCGCAGCAGCCGGCCCAGTCGTCTTCGGGGAGCCCCGAGTGGATCGCACCGCCCAGCTCGTCGCCCGGCCGGCGCAGCACGCCGTCGCATACGATCCGGGTACCCCGCCGGGTCCGCCGCACCTCGGGGCGCCGCGCACCGGGCCGGCGAGCCGCCGGGCCGCGCAGGTGCTGGCGGACAACTGGACCGGGTCCTCGACGGTTCCCTCGCCCGGTCTGTACCCGCACCAGTGGTCCTGGGACTCGGCGTTCGTCGCCATCGGCCTGCGGCACGTCTCACCGCGCCGGGCGCAGACGGAGCTGGAGACGCTGCTGGACGCCCAGTGGGGCGACGGACGCGTCCCGCACATCGTCTTCAACCCCTCCGTACCGCTCGACGCGTACTTCCCGAGCCCCGACTTCTGGCGCTCCTCGACCGCGGGGCGCGCTGCGGGCGCCCCGCGCACCGTACAGACCTCCGGGATCGTGCAGCCACCGGTGCACGCCCTCGCGGCCTGGCTGGTGCACCGCGCCGACCCGGGGCTCTCCCGCGCCCGCGGCTTCCTGGGCCGGATGTATCCCCGGCTGGCCGCCTGGCACCGCTATCTGCTGCACCGGCGCGACCTGGGCGGCGGCGGGCTGGTGTCCGTCGTCCACCCCTGGGAGCAGGGCATGGACAACGCGCCGAGCTGGGACGCTCCGCTCTCCCGGGTGACGCCGGCCCCGGCCCGTTCCTTCCGGCGCGCCGACCTCGACCACGGCGCCCCCGAGGACCGTCCGACGGATCTGGACTACGGGCGGTACGTACGGCTGGCCGCGGAGTACCGGGACGGCGGCTACCGCGACGGCGGGACCGGCCCGGGGGGCGGGGAGTTCGCCGTCGAGGACCCCTCCTTCAACGCGCTGCTCATCGCCTCCGAGCACGCGCTCGCGCACATCGCCCACGAACTGGGGGCGACCGGCACGGCCCGCCACGCACGGGCGGAGCGGCTGACCGCGGCGCTCGTCGAACGGCTGTGGGACCCGGCGGAGGAGATGTTCTTCTGCCGCGACCTGCACGATCCGCACGGCTCGGGCGACCGGCACGGCCCGCGCGGGCCGGCCGGCGCGCTGGTCCCCGAGCGGGGCGTCTCCGGTCTCGTGCCCCTGCTGCTGCCCGGCCTGCCGCGCGAGGTGGCCGCGGGGCTCGTACGGACCCTGCGCGGGCCGCACTTCGGCCTGGGCACCGCCACCCGTCTGGTCCCCAGCTACGACCTGCGCGGCGAGGCGTTCGACCCGCACCGCTACTGGCGGGGCCCGGCCTGGTTCAACACGAGCTGGCTGCTGGAGCGGGGGCTCAGGGCGCACGGCGCACGGGCCGACGCGGACGCGCTGCGCCGGGCGGTGGTGGACGTCGCGGCAGGCTCGGACTTCGCCGAGTACGTCGACCCGTTCACGGGCGAGGCCTGCGGCGCGACCGGCTTCAGCTGGACCGCGGCCCTCACCCTCGACCTGCTGCACGACGACGGCACCACGCCGGACGAACCGCCGGACGAGCCGCCGGGCATGACGTCGGGCACGGCAGGTACCGCAAGCACCACAGGCACGGCAGGCACGGCAGGCACGGCAGGCACGGCAGGCACGGCAGGCACGGCAGGCACGACCGCACCAGGCAGGACATCAGGCACGGGTGGCACGACCGGTCCGGACAGCGCGGCCGGCGCGGATGCCACGGCTATCGAGGGAGGGGACCGGGGATGACGGACCGGCATCATCTGCTCGTGTACGGCGGGACGTTCGCCGCCGTGGGCGATCGCGGGGACATCAGCGGCGTACCCGGCCCGGGGGCGGCCGCCGGGTCGCCCGAAGGGCTGTTCGTGCGGGACGCCCGGCACCTCAGCCGCTGGCAGCTGACGGTCGACGGCGCGGTACCGGAGGTGCTCTCCCCGGTCGCGGACGGGGACACCACGCGGTGTGTGCTCGTCCCGCGCGGCGGCCGCAACGAGCCGCCGTCCTGCACGCTCTTCCGTGAACAGGCCGTCGGTGACAGCGCGTTCGTGGAGTCGCTGCGGGTCGTCAGCAACCGGCCGGTGCCCACGACGGTCCGCCTCGCGGTCACCGCCGACGCCGACTTCACCGACCAGTTCGAACTGCGCTCCGACCACCGGACGTACGCGAAGACCGGGGTGGTCCGCCGCCGCCAGGTCCTGGACGACGGCGTGGAGTTCACCTACCGGCGCGGCGAGTGGCGGTCCTGCACGACGGTGACGGCCGAGCCCGTGCCGGACGCCGTCGAGGAGACCGGCACCGGTGCCCGCCGGCTGGTGTGGACACTGGAGCTCGAAGCGCACGGCTGCGCCGAGCTGACCCTGCGGGTGATGGCCCGGCCGCACGGGGAGCGGCGGACCCTGCGGGTGCCCCGCTCGCCCGCCTCCGTGACCGGCCAACTCCTCGCGCGGGAGGACGCGTTCGTGGAGGGGGTGGCGTTCCCGACCGGCTGGCCCGAACTGGCCGCCGCCTGTGCGCGCGGACTGGCCGACCTGGCCGCGCTCCAGGTCCGGGCCGACGGCCCGGACGGCGAGGACCTGCTCGTGCCGGCGGGCGGCGCGCCCTGGTTCCTGACGCTGCTGGGCCGTGACGCCCTCCTCACCTCGCTCTTCGTCCTGCCCTACCACCCCCGTCCGGCCGCCGCCACGCTGCTCGCGCTCGCGGCCGCCCAGGCCACGGAGACGGGCCCGGAGTCGGTGGCACAGCCCGGCAAGATCGTGCACGAGGTACGGCACGGCGAACTCGCCCACTTCGGGCAGGTCCCGTACGGGCGTTACTACGGTTCGGTGGACGCGACCCCGCTGTTCCTCGTCCTGCTGGGCGCGTACGTGGAGCGGACCGGTGACACGGCGACGGGCCGCAGGCTGGAGCCGAACGCCCGCGCGGCGGTGAGCTGGATGCTGGACCACGGCGGGCTCACCTCGCGCGGCTACCTCGTCTACCGGGCCGACCAGGGCGGTCTGGCCAACCAGAACTGGAAGGACTCCCCCGGCGCCATCTGCTCCGCGGACGGCACCCGCGCGACCGGAGCGGTCATGGCGGCGGGGGCCCAGGGCTACGCGTACGACGCGCTGCGCCGCACGGCGTGGCTGGCGCGCACGGTGTGGGAGGACGAGAAGTACGCGGCCCTGCTGGAGCAGGCCGCCGCCGACCTGCGGGACCGGTTCCAGCGGGACTTCTGGATGCGGGACCGTTCCTTCCCGGCGCTCGCCCTGGACGGGGAGGGCCGCCAGGTCGACGCGCTCGCCTCGGACGCCGGGCATCTGCTGTGGTCGGGGCTGCTGGACAAGGAGTACGGGGAAGCCGTCGGCAGGCGGCTGCTGGAGCCGGACTTCTTCTCCGGCTGGGGCGTGCGCACCCTGGCCGCCGGGCAGCCGGCGTACCACCCGCTCTCGTACCACCGCGGTTCGGTCTGGCCGCACGACAACGCGCTGCTCACGCTGGGCCTCGCCCGCTACGGTCTGCACGACGAGGCCCGTACGGTCGCCCACGCGCTGGTCGACGCGGCGACGGCGACCGGGCACCGGCTCCCCGAGGTTCTCGCGGGGTACGGCCGCGACACCCACGCGGAGCCGGTACCGTACCCGCACGCGTGTGTACGGGAGTCCCGTTCGGCGGCGGCCCCGTTGGCGCTGCTCACGGCGGTCGGGGGCGCGTGACCGCGGCCCCGTCGGGCTGCTTGGCGTGGCGTTTGCGTGGTGTTTGCCGAGCGCTGGCCGAGGGGGGCTGAACGCGGGCCGCGAGCACGCCGTACGAAACTGTGACGGATCCGGCCCGCGCCGGATCCGCCGAACCGCCGGGCTTCGTACGGAAGGACCTTCGGGTGCCTGTCTCCACTCGCTCATCCCAGCCGCCTGCACGGAAAGACCCCGAGGACGACACCGTGACGACCGCGCACCCGGAGACCGAGCCCGCGCCCCCGGCGGACACCGCTTCTCCGGAGGCGACCCCGGCGGCAGGAGCCACCGAGAACTCCGCGAGCGCCGAAGCGACGGAGACGGCCGAGACAGCCGAAGCCGGCGAGACGGCAGAGGCGAGGGAGACGCCCGAGGCGCCCGACCCGGCAGCAACCTCCGAGACCTCCGCCGCGCCGGAGACGGCAGAGGCGACCAGGTCCGCCGGGGCGACAGAGACGCCCGACGCGGCCGAGACCGGCAAGGCGGGCGTGAGGCCCGGCGCGGCCGAAGCCGCCGAGGCGACGGAGGTGCCCGGCGTGGTCGGGGCGCGGCCGCGTGGGGTGCGGGCGCGGGTCGCCCACTGGCGGGACTGGCGGAGTCGGCATGCCCGGGCCGCCCGGGTGGTGTGGTGGACGGCGACCGTCGCCTCCGCCGTGCTGGTGCTCGGGGCGCTGCTGCTGCCCAATCGTCTTTTCGCCCTGCACACGAGCCAGTTCCTGCGGCTGCCGGGTGAGGCGATCATCGGCGCGGCGCTCGTGCTGGCGCTGCCGCGCAGACCCCGGGTGGCGCTGGCGGCGCTGGCCGGTACGGTGCTCGGCGCGGTGACCATACTCAACGTGCTCGACATGCAGTTCGTCGAGTACCTGGGCCGCGACTTCAACGTCGTCCTGGACTGGACCCTGCTCAGCGACGCGCAGTCGTACGTGGCGGACACACTGGGCGGGGTCGTCGCCGTCGCCGCGTCGATCGGGCTGGCCCTGCTCGTCGTCCTCGTGCTGTTCGTCATGGCGGCCGCGACGGTCCGGCTGAGCAACCTGCTGGTGCGGGACACCCGGCGGGCGACCAGGGGCACGCTGATCGCGGGCACCGCCTGGATCACCTGCTCGGTCCTCGGGCTTCAGATCGCCGGGGGTCCCATCGCCTCCGACCGGGTCGCGGGGACGATCGCCTCCGAGGCGGGGCGGGTGCGCGACACCCTCAAGGACGAGGCCGAGTTCGGGAAGGTGGCGCGCAGCGACACGTTCGGCGCCACCCCTGCCGCCCAGCTCCTGCCGGACCTGCGGGGCAAGGACGTCGTCTTCACGTTCATCGAGAGCTACGGCCGCAGTGCCATCGAGGACGCGGGTATGGCGCCGGGCGTCGACGAGACGCTCGCCACCCGCACCGCGGCGCTGGCGAAGGCCGGCTTCAGCGCGAAGAGCGGCTGGCTGACCTCGGCGACGTACGGCGGCAGCAGCTGGCTCGGCCACTCCACCACCCTGTCGGGGCTCTGGGTCGACACCCAGCAGCGGTACCGCACGGTCATGGCCAGCGACCACCTCTCACTGACCAAGGCGTTCCAAAAGAGCGGCGCGTGGGACACGGTCGGCATCATGCCGGGCGTGCAGAAGGGCTGGCCCGAGGCGAAGTTCTACGGCCTGGACAAGGTCTACAACGCCTTCGAGATGGGGTACCAGGGGCCGAAGTTCAGCTGGTCGACCATGCCCGACCAGTACGCGCTGGAAGCGTTCCAGCGGCTGGAGCACGGCCGCGCCGGCCGTGACAAGCCGCTGATGTCGGAGATCATCCTGACCTCCAGCCACCAGCCCTGGGCGCCGATCCCGAAGATGGTCGGCTGGGACGACCTCGGTGACGGCTCGGTGTTCAAGGGCATCGAGGCGGCCGGCCAGAAGGCGTCCGACGTCATCGCCGACTCCGCCAAGTCCAAGGCGGAGTACGGCAAGTCGATCCAGTACTCGGTGACCGCGCTCACCGAGTGGCTGGAGCGCTACGGCACCGAGGACACCGTCCTGGTCTTCCTCGGCGACCACCAGCCGATCTCCCGGGTCAGCGGCAACAACGCCAGCCGGGACGTGCCGGTGTCGATCGTCGCCAAGGACCCGAAGGTCCTCGACAAGATCTCCTCCTGGAACTGGACGGACGGTCTGCGGCCGGCCCACGACGCCCCGGTGTGGAAGATGAGTTCGTTCCGCGACCGTTTCCTGACGGCGTACGGCTCGACCGCGCACCCGTCCAAGGGCTGAGCGCCCCTCGAAGCGCCGGGTCTGCGGCGGCGCCTCAGCCGCCCGAGGTGTCCAGCTCCGCGTCCTCGCCGACGCCCGCGCAGTCGTAGGGGTCCTTCAGCCAGCCGTCCGGCAGCACGACCCTGTTGTTGCCGGAGGTGCGGCCGCGGGGGCCGTCGGCGCCGGCGGGCCAGGGCTGGTCGAGGTCCAGCTCGTCGAGGCCGGCGCGCAGTTCGGCGAGGGACGAGGTGACGGCCAGCCGCTTGCGCATCTCGGAGCCGACGGCGAAGCCCTTGAGGTACCAGGCGACGTGCTTGCGGAAGTCGACGACCCCGCGGGGCTCGTCGCCGATCCACTCGCCGAGCAGGGTGGCGTGCCGGACCATCACGTCGGCGACCTCGCGCAGGGACGGGCGGGCGATGTCGTCCGTGCGGCCCTCGAAGGCGGCCACCAGGTCGGCGAACAGCCACGGCCGGCCGAGGCAGCCACGGCCCACGACCACGCCGTCGCAGCCCGTCTCGCGCACCATGCGCAGCGCGTCCTGCGCCGACCAGATGTCGCCGTTGCCGAGGACGGGGATCTCGGGGACGTGCTCCTTGAGGCGGGCGACGGCCTCCCAGTCCGCGGTGCCGCCGTAGTGCTGGGCGGCGGTGCGTCCGTGCAGCGCGATGGCGGTGACGCCCTCCTCGACGGCGATGCGCCCGGCGTCGAGGTAGGTGATGTGGTCGTCGTCGATGCCCTTGCGCATCTTCATGGTCACCGGGAGGTCCCCGGCGCCGCTGACCGCCTCCCGCAGGATCGCGCGCAGCAGGTTGCGCTTGAAGGGGAGCGCGGAGCCGCCGCCCTTGCGGGTCACCTTGGGGACGGGGCAGCCGAAGTTGAGGTCGATGTGGTCGGCGAGGCCCTCGTCCGCGATCATGCGGACGGCCTTGCCGACGGTGGCCGGGTCGACGCCGTACAGCTGGATCGAGCGCGGCTTCTCGGTCGCGTCGAAGTGGATCAGCTGCATGGTCTTCTCGTTGCGTTCGACCAGCGCCCGGGTGGTGATCATCTCGCTCACGAAGAGGCCCTTGCCGCCGCTGAACTCCCGGCACAGGGTCCGGAACGGAGCGTTGGTGATCCCGGCCATGGGGGCCAGGACGACCGGCGGTGTGACGTGGTGCGGGCCGATCCGGAGGGTCGAGTTCTGCGCGGGCGCGGTCGTGGACATCCACCCATTGTCACGCATCGGACGGCGTGCCCCGCCGCACTTCTCCCCGGCCCGCTCCCCCGCGGTCACCGTCGGACCGCGGCCGCTCACCCTCGGATCATGTAACGACCATTAGTTAGGCGCACTATTGATTCGGGCGTACGATGGTCCGCATGCCCGAGCTCAGCCCTCGCCGCCGTCGGCTGGTCCTGTCGATCTGCTGCATGAGCCTGCTGATCGTCAGCCTCGACGTCACCGTCCTCAATGTCGCCCTGCCGGCGATGCAGAGCGACCTGCACGCCTCCACCGCCGGTCTCCAGTGGACGATCGACGCGTACACGCTCGTCCTGGCCATGCTGCTGATGCTGGCGGGCTCGACCGCCGACCGGATCGGCCGCAAGAAGGTCTTCATGGCCGGCCTGGTGGTCTTCACGCTGGGCTCGTTGCTCTGCTCGCTCGCCCCGAACCTGGAACTGCTCGTCGCGGCACGGATGATGCAGGCGGTCGGCGGGTCGATGCTGAACCCGGTCGCCATGTCGATCATCACCAACACGTTCACCGACCCGCGGGACCGCGCCCGGGCCATCGGCGTCTGGGGCGCGGTCGTGGGCATCTCGATGGCCGCGGGCCCGCTGCTGGGCGGGCTGCTGGTGGAGTCCGTCGGCTGGCGGTCGATCTTCTGGATCAACCTGCCGGTCGGCCTGGTGGCCCTGCTCGCCACCCTGCGCCACGTCCCCGAGTCCCGCGCGCCCGAGCCCCGCCGCCCCGACCCGGTCGGACAGCTGCTGGTCATCGCCCTGTTCGGACCGCTCACCTACGCGATCATCCAGGCGCCCGAGGCGGGCGCGGAGGTCAGCGCCCCCTTCGCGGCGGTGGCGCTGGCCGCGCTGGCCGGGCTGCTGTGGTACGAACGCCGGCGCGTCGAACCCCTCATCGACCTGCGCTTCTTCCGTTCGGCGCCGTTCAGCGGGGCGACGGTCGTCGCCGTCAGCGCGTTCGCCGCGCTGGGCGGGTTCCTGTTCCTGTCCACGCTGTACCTCCAGAACGTCCGCGGTCTGGACGCCCTGCACGCCGGGCTGTGGATGCTGCCGATGGCCGTGCCGACGTTCCTGTGCGCCCCGCTGTCCGGCCGGCTGGTCGGCAGCCGGGGACCGCGGCTGCCGCTGCTGATCTCGGGCGCCGCCATCACCGTGAGCGGGCTGCTGTTCGCCGTGTTCGAGGCGGAGACGTCCGACGTGACGCTGTTCCTCGGGTACGTGCTGTTCGGGGTGGGCTTCGGCTTCGTGAACGCACCGATCACGAACACTGCGGTGTCGGGCATGCCGCGCGGCCAGGCGGGGCTCGCGGCGGCCGTCGCCTCCACCAGCCGCCAGCTGGGCCAGACACTGGGCGTCGCGGTGATCGGCGCGGTCCTGGCGACCGGCGTGAGCGCCTCGGCGTACCGGGACACCTTCGTCTCCGCCTCCGTCCCCGGCTGGTGGATCCTCGCGGGCTGCGGGCTCGTCGTCCTCGTCCTGGGCGCCGTCACCACCGGTGCGTGGGCGCGGGGCACGGCGGAGCGGGCCGCGCGGCGGCTCGCGGCCCCGGAGATCCGGGAAGCGACCGGCGTCAGCGCCTGAGCCCGCTCCCGGCGGACGGCAGCTCCAGGGCGAGGGCGTACAGCTTCTCCAGCCGTTCCCGCGTCGTCGCGTCCGCCGGTGCGTACGTCACCATGCGCGCCCCGAGTTCCGGGCTGAGCCAGAGGTCCGTGTGGGTGAGGTTGAGCAGACCCACCCGGGCGTTGCGGAACTGCTTGGTCTTGCTGCGGTTCGCGACGACCTCGTAGCGCTCCCAGTTCTCCCGGAACTCGGGGGACTCCGCCTTCAGCCGCGCGACGAGCATCTTCCAGGCGGGCTCGGTGAGGTGTCCGGCCATGGAGGCGCGCAGTTTCGCCGCCATGAGGCGCATCGACTCGTCGAGGTGGACGACCGCCTCGCGCCACTGCGGGTCGGTGTGGATGAGGATCATGCAGTTGCGGTCCTCGGCCGGGACGGCGTCGAGGTCGCAGAGCAGATGGGCGTAGGTGCGGTTGTAGGCGAGGATGTCGTAGCGGCTGTTCTGCACACAGGCGGGCAGCGGGTCGAGCTGGTCGAGGAGCTCCCGTACGGCGTCGGTGACGCCGGTGCACGACGACGCGGGGGTCGGGTCGGTCGCGGCGGCGAGCTGGAAGAGGTGGGCCCGTTCGCTCGGGTCGAGCAGCAGGGCACGGGCCAGGGCGTCCAGGACCTGCACCGATACCTGGATGTCCCGGGACTGTTCGAGCCACGTGTACCAGGTGACGCCGACCGCCGAGAGATGGGCGACCTCCTCGCGCCGCAGACCCGGGGTGCGGCGGCGCGCTCCGCGCGGGAGGCCGACCTGCTCGGGGGTGATCCGCTCGCGGCGGCTGCGCAGGAAGACGGCCAGCTCGTGGCGCCGGATCTCCGAACCGCCGGCCGCCCGCGCGGCCGGACCGGTTGCCTCCTCGGTGCCCGCTCCGCGCCGGGTCGTCGTCGTCATGCCTCCAGGGTGACGCCTCGCGGATCCTGTTGCCAGGTACTCCCGCTACCAGGACAAGGAGACTCTGGTACCCCCCTGGGCGGCGGCGCAGGCTCGACGGCGTGACCGAAACCATCATCACCACCCCAGCCGCCGCGCGGACGGCCGCGGCACCCCGCGCGCTCGGCCGGCTCGGGCTGTTCACCGTTCTGCTCGCCGCGGCACTCCCTCTGATCGACTTCTTCATCGTCAACGTCGCCCTGCCCTCGATGGGCCGGGACCTGGCCGCGAGCGAGTCCGTGCTCGAACTCGTCGTCGCCGGGTACGGGCTCGCGTACGCCGTGCTGCTCGTGCTGGGCGGACGGCTCGGCGACCTGTTCGGCCGCCGCCGGCTCTTCCTGGGCGGCATGGCGGCCTTCGGTCTGACCTCGCTGGCCTGCGGGCTCGCCCCCGACGCCTGGTCGCTGGTCGCGGCACGCGTCGCGCAGGGCGCCTCGGCCGCCGCGATGGTCCCGCAGGTGCTCGCCACCATCCAGTCGTCCACCGAGGGGCCGCGCCGCGCCAGGGCGATGAGCCTGTACGGCGCCACCGCCGGCCTGTCCATGGTCGCGGGCCAGATCCTGGGCGGCGTGCTGGTCGCGGCGGACCTCGCCGGGAGCGGCTGGCGGTCCGTGTTCCTGGTGAACGTACCCGTCGTGGTCGTCGGGCTGGTCCTCGCCGTCAGGTCCGTCCCGGAGACGCGTTCGCCGCGTCCCGAGCCCGTGGACGGACCCGGCACCGTGCTCCTCGCCGCTGCCCTGCTCACGCTGCTCGCCCCGCTCACCGAGGGCCGGGCGGCGGGCTGGCCGCTGTGGACGTGGCTCTCGCTGGCCGCGTTCCCGCTGGTGGCGGGCGCCTTCGTCGCGGTGGAACGGCGGGCCGACCGGCAGGGCCGTACCCCGCTGGTGCCGCCGAGCCTGTTCGCGCTGACCCCGTTGCGGCGCGGGCTGACGCTCATGGTGCCGTTCTCGATCGGCTTCAGCGGCTTCATGTTCGTCATCGCCGTGGCGTTGCAGAGCGGGGCGGGCCTCGGGCCGGTGCCGGCCGGTCTCGCGCTCGCGCCGATGGCCCTGGCGTTCTTCCTGGTCTCCCTGGCCGGGCCGCGGCTGGTCGCCCGGTTCGGGACACGGGTGGTCACGGCGGGCTCGGCCCTCCAGGCCCTGGGCGTCGTGCTCCTGCTGCTGGCAGTGCGCGCCGACTGGCCGGACCTCGGTCTCGTGGCGCTGCTGCCGGGCGCTGCGGTCGCCGGTGCGGGTCAGGCGCTGCAACTGCCCGTCGTGATGCGGATCGTGATGTCCGAGGTGCCGCCCGCCCGGGCCGGGGTGGGCAGCGGTGTGATGGTGACCACCCAGCAGACCTCGCTGGCGCTGGGCGTGGCCACCCTCGGCACCCTGTTCCTCTCCCTGGTCCCGGGGATGGGCATGCGGGACGCCCTGGTCGTCACGCTGGCCGTGCAGCTGGGCGGGGTCGTGGTGACCGGGCTGCTGAGCCTGCGGCTGCCGCGCACGGTGGGCTGACTGCGGCGTCCCGGTCCGGGCACGCAAGGGCACGGACACGGGCACGGGCACGGCACGGCTCGGTGAACCCGGCGGGCGGGAGCCCCCGTTGATGTTGGTATTGCTGCACACTCCTTGCCAGCCGGGATTCGGGGAGGCGTCGTGCCGGAGATCAACGCGAGCAAGGTGAGCCGCTGGGACGGGCACGGGCGCGAGCATGTCGTCAGGGTCCGGCGCACGGGCGTGCAGCGCACCATCAGCTGCGACACGTGCGGCTGGCGCCAGGGGGCCCAGTTCCTGCCCTGGCTGAAGGCGCAGGAGCACCTCGCGCAGGCCCACCAGGCGACGGTGGACCCCACGGAGGGCCGCGACCCCCACTGACCCGCCCGCCGTCGACGACGGCCCCGCTCACGCGGGCCGCGGGCCGGCTCCCGGCTCCGCCGGTGCGCGGCCCCGCCCGGTGTGCGCCCGCGGCCCGGGTTTCGGGCGGAAGCACTTCTCGACCTCGGTGAACTCCCGCTCGTAGGCGTACCCGCCGTCCGGGATCGCGTCGCGCAGGAATCCGAGGTCGGAGGGGCGGAGCAGGCCGAAGGCGTTGTCGGGCAGGAGGACGAGGAGCTCCGCCGTACGGGCGGCCAGCCAGTCGTCGAGGCCCAACTCCCTGGCCAGGCGGAGCAGTTCGATGACGGCGAAGGGGTGGCAGGCGGCGATGACCGGGAGGACGGGATCGTCGACGCACGCGTCGAAGACGCCGACGAGCCGGTCGCGTCCCCGGCGGTGGAGCGTGCCGAGGAAGGCTGCGGAGCGGCCCGCCCGGGTCAGCCGCACCAGCATGACCGGGTCGGTCAGCGGGTCCTGGAGGGCGTACGCCTGGAGCGCGGCGACCTCCGCGCCGAGGGCCCGGTCCCCGCGTCCCAGCACGCGCTCCACGCAGACCGCCACGGCAGCCCGCGACGAACCGGCACCGACCCTCTCCAGGCATTCGTTCAGATGCCCGATCACGGTGTGGAGTTCGTCGTCGGACATCCCGTCGGCGTCGTGGCCGAGCCGCTGGCACACCGCCTCGAGGACGAGGTCCGCCTCGCCCGCGGGCAGGGCGAGGACGGCGTTCAGGCATCTGACGTAGAGATCGGGCAGCAGCGCGTCGTCGTACACGTCGCGCGCGAGCAGGGCCGCCAGCGCCTGGCCCGCCGAGCGCAGGTGTCCGTCCCGGTCGGCGCCGTGCGTACGCAGCGCGCTGGGGAGCCGGTGCAGGAGGGGATGCACGACGTCGAGCAGGAGTTCCGCGTCGCGCTCCCCGCCGAACATCACCCGGCGCGCCACGTTCGGCACGTCGTCCTCCGCCCCCGCGTCCACGGTGAGCGGGGCGGACCCGCCGGTGTCCGCGAACCCGAGGGGCCAGCCGAGGTCGTGCTGCACGAACGGCACGCGCCCGGTGCCGAGGCGCAGGTCGGGGCGGGGCCCGCCGCCGGAGCCGCCCGCCGCCGCCCGCCACACCCGCTCCGGACGCAGCAGGGACGTGTACACGTCCCACGACTCCCGCGACAGCTGGGACTGCCACAGCAGCGTCTGCCGGCGCCACCGGTCGACGAGGTCGTCGGCGCCCAGGAAGTCGGACGCGTGGAGTCCGGCCCCGGCCCCGGCCGCCGCGAGCACCCCGATCAGCAGCAGGTTCGCGCCGTAGACGGCGTCACGGTACGCCCTCGTCTGCCGGGTGGGCGCGTACGCGTGGGGCCGGCGGTGGGGCGCCTCCCAGGGGATCCCGGCGAAGAGCCCGGCCAGCAGGCGGGGCAGGGCCTCGCGCTGCCCGGGCGGCTCCCAGCCGGAGATCATGTCGGCGAGGTTCTGCACGATCTGGCCCCGGTCGGTGAGCGGGGTGAAGGAGAGCAGGGCGTACAGGTCGGCGTCGTCGGGGGGCTCCTGAGCACCCTCGGGCCGGGCCGGCAGATCGCGCAGCGCCCGTTCGACGAGCCGCGCGGTCAGGTGCTCGCCGAAGGTGGCGTGCATGAACTCATAGCTGCGCAGCCGCTGTTCGGCGACCACGGCCTGGGCCTCGTGGACGAAGAAGAAGCGGCCGAAGAGCAGTTCGTCGCCGGTGGCGCCGTCCGCCAGCGTCCGCAGGTCCTCCTCGGCCTGTCCGCCCGTGATGGCCTGCGCACCCCGCTGGAACATCCCGAGGGCGATCACCGAGAGCCGGTGCAACTCGGCCCGGACCGCTCCCTGTTCGACGGTGACGGGCAGTGGACCGTCCTTGACGAGCTGGCGGCGGACGAAGGTCGTGAGCAGCCGGTCGTACAGCTCGGTACGGCTGATGTCCTCGTCGCGCAGCCGGCGCAGGGAGTTCGCGTCCGCGTCGTACAGCGCGAGCATGAGCAGCAGGAGCGGGTGCGCCGCCAGGTCGCGGTGCGGGGCGAGCACGTCGGGGGTGAGCGGGCGCAGCCCGCGCCGTTCCAGGTAGGCCAGGTTCGTCGCGTTCCAGGCGGTGAGCCAGCGCTCGACCTCCGACGTGTCGAACGGCTCCAGCCGCACCACCTGGCTCTGCTGCGAGATCTCCGCGCGGGCCGCCACGACGGTACGGCTCGTCACGATCACGGCGAGCGGCCGCCCGGCCTCCGCCTCGCGGCGCTGGAACCACTCGACGTCGCGGAGGTAGGCCCATTGCATCGCCGAGTCGAGTCTTTGGGCTCCCGCCTGGAGCAGTTCGTCGAAGCCGTCGAGGAGGACGACCGGGATCGCGCCCGGTTCCCGCTCGGCCCAGTCGGGCCAGGTCCCGGACCGCCCGGTGGCGCGCCGCAGCGCGTGCTCGAGCTGGGTCTGGATGTCGGCGTCGGCGGGCGTGTGCCGCAGTTCCACGCGGAGCGGGCGGAACTCGGTGGCCGGGAGCCGGGCCGTCAGCAGCTTGGTGAGCAGCGACTTGCCCGCCCCGGGGTGGCCGAGCACGATCAGCGGCGCGAGCAGCGCGGGCAGGCCGAGGAGGTGGGCGGCGAGGAAGCGTTCGAGGTCCTCGTGGCACGGGCGTTCCTGCCACCACTTGTCGGAGGCGGCACCCTGCTGGAGGCCGTCGCCACCGGGCCCGGCCAGCCGGTAGCGGGGGTTGACGTATCCGTCCGCCAGGCTGGGCAGGCCGGGCCCCCGGACGTCGAGGGTGGTGATCGGCCCGTCCAGCAGCGGGCGGGCGGAGGGCGGCGGGTCGGGCCGGCCGGCGAAGCGGGCCAGCAGCGCGCCGAGACCGGCGAGTCCGGTGTGCCCGCCGGCGAGGTCGCACGGCAGCCCGGCCGCCACGGCGAACTCGGGGCAGTCGGCCGCGAGGGGGGCGGCGAGTGCCCGGTAGGCGTCGAGGACCGCCCGGTCGTGGGGGGCTTCGATCCTGGCGAGGTCGATGTTCTCGCGCAGGGCCGGGTCGGCCGGGAGCGGGGGCAGGCCGTCCGGCGTCCCGGGGTGTGCGGGCCAGCCGTACGCCCGGGCCGCGCCGCCGACGACCGACCGTCTGCCGCCGTGCACGAAGGGCTGGACGCCGCTGCCGGCCGCCGCCACCGAGGCGAGCGCCACGCGCGCGGCCTGGAGCAGCGCGGCCCGGTGCACGCCGTGCGCCGCCCGCACCCGCTCGGGGAACCGGTCCAGCAGGACGCCCAGAGCATGGTGCTGCTCGGCCTCGTTGGCCAGGAGCTTCTTCATGGCGTACGCCAGGTCGTCGTCGCCGTGGGCGAGGACGAGCACCGCGCGGGAGGCGTCCATCACGGTGGCGGCGAAGACGTCGGTCGTCTCGGGGAGTTCGGCAGGCGTGACCGTCCGCGCGGAGGCGGCGGGAGGGTGCGGCCCCGGGACGGCGTCCGGGCGCGGCGGGCGGGACTCGAAGGTCCACACCAGCCCTTCCAACCGGCTCTTCCACCATCGCGCGTCCAGCCGTACGCCGGGGGGCGGTGGGGCCGAGGTCCCGTACCGCCGCGCGCACAGGTCCACGATCCCGCCCACCACGGTCCAGTCGGGAGGTGTGCGCCGCCGGCCGTTGAGGAGTTCGCTGACCGAGGGCCGGCTCAGGCCCAGGGACTCGGCGATGTCCTTCTGCGTGACCGGGCACATCCGCACCAGCCGGTTCAATTCGGCGCAGAAGTCCGCTACGGGTCCCGTGGGTGGTGCGGTCAACTCCCCCACTCCTTCGGCGAGGTTCGGCGGACTTCCCCGAGCGTACGGCCTGACCTGCGGGTCACACCGGGAGTTCGGAAGAGGTCGGGATCGCCGCACGGTACGGCCGGGACGCGCGATGGTCGTGACACCGGAACCGGTCACGATCGCCGTCACCGGACGACACCGCTCCTCACTTCACCTCGCCGGAGGAAACGCCATGACGCTCACGTCCCTCCCCCTGCTCCCGTTCCTCCTGGTCTTCACCGCGCTCTACGCCGGCGTCGTCCTCCCCGCGGTCTGGTCGCGCAGGGCCGTTCGGCGGGAGGCGGCGCTGCGGGTGCTCAGCCGGTTGCTCGGGGCTGTGCGGCCGGGGCGTCGAGGTCGCTGACCAGGTCGCGCAGCACGGGGCCGTACGCGGGGTGCGCCAGGGCGTGGGCGAACTGGGCGACCAGGTAGTCGGCCGGGTTGCCGGTGTCGTACCAGCGGCCCTGGATGACCTGGCCGTAGACCGCCCGGCCGCGGGCGTAGGCGTTGATGGCGTCGGTCAGGTAGATCTCGCCGGTCCGGTGCTCGTACCAGCGGCGGGTCTGCTCGCGCAGTTCGTCGATGATGCCGGGGGTGACGACATAGCCGCCGATGGCCGCGTACGACGACGGCGCCCGGGCCGGGTCGGGTTTCTCGACGAGGCCGGTGATGCGCAGCGTCCCGTCGCCGAGGTCCTCCTTGACGACGGGGACGCCGTAGCGCTGGGAGTCGGCCGGGTCCATCGGCAGCAGAGCGAGCACCGGGCAGCCGGTCTGCTCGTAGGCGCGGATCAGCTGCTGCGCCCGGGGGGTCGCGGCGACGAAGACGTCGTCGGGCCACAGGACGAGGACCGGCTCGTCGCCGAAGGACCGGGCGGCGTTCAGCACGGGGGTGCCGTTGCCGTACGGGCCGTGCTGGTCCAGGTAGGTGATGTGACCCCGGCGGGCCAGGTCGGCCACCTCCTGGACGGCGTCCGCGTAGGCGTCCTTGCCGTCGGCGCGCAGCTGCTCGACCAGGGCGGGGTTGGGCCGGAAGTGGTCCTGGATCAGGCTCTTGCCGCCGGAGACCACGATGGTGATGTCGGTGATGCCCGAGTCCACCAGCTCGCGGACGGTGTGTTCGATCACCGGCTTGTCGCCGACCGGGAGCATCTCCTTGGGGATCGCCTTGGTCAGCGGCAGCAGCCGGGAGCCCAGGCCCGCGGCGGGGATCACGGCCCGTCGGATCGTCGGGGGCATCAGCTCGCCCTCCCGAGGCCGCGCAGCAGCAGGTCCACGAGGGCCGTGAAGTCCTCCTGCGCTCCCGGCCGCTCCCACACCCGGTGGTAGCCGGGGTCGTGGAAGCGGCCGGTGGCGTGGAAGACGGCGGTGGCGGTGGTCGCCGGGTCGGCGGCCGTGAAGGCGCCGGACGCCACGCCGGCCTCGATGATCCGGGTCAGCTGGCCGGTGAGGTCGGCGAGGTGCTCCTCGACCACCTCGCCGGTCTCCCCGGTCAGCACCATGTACGTGGCGAACAGCTCGGGGTCGTCACCGGCCTTGCGGCGCTTGGCCTCGAAGAGGGCCGCGAGCCAGTCGCGCAGCCGGGTCCCCGGGGCGCGCGACTCGTCGGCGGTGATGGCGGACAGGGTCTCGGACGTACGGTCCAGCCACCGTTTCGTGACCGCCGCCCGCAGCGCCGCCTTGGTGCGGAAGTGCCGGTAGACGCTGCCGTGGCTGACGCCGAGCGCGCGGGCCACGTCGACCACGGTGGCCTTGGCCGGGCCGTGGCGGCGCAGCACGTCCTCGGTCGCCTCGAGGATGCGCTCGGCGGTCAGGGTCTCGGTGGTCGGTGACATGTTCAGACCGTACCTGGAGGTGAGGTCAGCGCTCGCTGTCGAGGTGGGCCATCGCGGCGGCCGAGTAGCGCTCACCGGCGGCCGCGTCGGCCGGGACGGCGTCCTCGATCGCGGCGAGGTCCGCGGCGTCCAGGACGACGTCCAGCGCGCCCAGTGACTCCGCCAGCCGCTCCCTGGTCCGGGCGCCGACCAGCGGCACGATGTCCTCGCCCTGGGCCAGCACCCAGGCGATCGCGATCTGCGCGACCGAGGCGCCCTTCTGCTCGGCGATCTTCCGCAGGGCCTCCACCAGGTCCAGGTTGTGGCGGAGGTTGTCTCCCTGGAAGCGGGGCGAGTGGGCGCGGAAGTCGTTCGCGGCGAGCTTGCGCTCGGCGGTGAAGTGCCCGGAGATCAGCCCGCGCGACAACACGCCGTACGCCGTGACGGAGATCCCCAGCTCCCGGGTGACGGGCAGGATCGACTTCTCGATGCCTCGCGAGATCAGCGCGTACTCGATCTGGAGGTCGGCGATCGGCGCGGTGGCGGCGGCCCTGCGGATCGTCGCGGCGCCGACCTCGCTGAGGCCGATGTGCCGGACGTACCCCTTCTCGACCAGTTCGGCGATCGCGCCGACCGTCTCCTCGATCGGCACGTCGGGGTCGAGCCGGGCGATGCGGTAGACGTCGATGTGGTCGACGCCGAGGCGCTGGAGGGAGTAGGCGGCGAAGTTCTTCACGGCCGCCGGCCGGCCGTCGTAGCCGCTCCAGCCGCCGTCCGGGTCGCGCAGGGCGCCGAACTTCACGCTGACCAGGGCCTGTTCGCGCCGGGCGGCGGGAGCGGTGCGCAGGGCTTCGCCGATCAGCAGTTCGTTGTGGCCCATGCCGTAGAAGTCGCCGGTGTCCAGGAGGGTCACACCGGCTTCGAGTGCCGCGTGGATCGTCGCGATCCCCTCGGTCCGGTCCGCGTCGCCGTACAGCGCGGACATGCCCATGCAGCCGAGGCCGAGGGCGGAGACCTGGGGACCGGTGGTGCCGAGGGAACGGGTTCGCATCGTCATGCGTACCAGCCTCGCACGACACCTGACAGATTTCAATATCTGTCAGCTGTAATTCGTCATCCGGGGCATCCCGCGTCCCCCTCTCCCGGGCTCCGCCAGGTCGACGGGCCGGTCACACCGAGGACAATGAGAGGTGTCGGTGCGCAGTCACCCCGGCGGCGCCTGCCGCCGACCGAGCGG
Organism: Streptomyces asoensis; assembly: GCF_016860545.1. NCBI lineage: Bacteria > Bacillati > Actinomycetota > Actinomycetes > Kitasatosporales > Streptomycetaceae > Streptomyces > Streptomyces asoensis. Next base: position 609,961 of record NZ_BNEB01000001.1, read on the forward strand.
CCCCTCGCGCCGCCATGGAGGCTGCCATGAGCATCCGCATCGCCACCTTCAACACGGAGAACCTCTTCCGCCGGCCCACGGCCTTCCGCGTCGAGGACCCGGCGAAGCGCGAGGAGATCCTGGACGACTTCGCCACGCTGACCGCCCTCCTCGACCAGAGCGTGTACACGGCGGACGACAAGACGAAGATCGCCGGTATCGTCGAGAAGCACCGGGCGTACGACATCGACCCGAAGGACCCGCCGCCGATCTACGTGAACCAGTCACGTCCGGGCAAGGACTCGGGGCTGTTCAAGACGACGGGGACGGGGAAGGGCACCCGTGTCGAGGTCACCGCCAAGGGCCGTTCCACGTGGGCCGGCTGGGCCGAACTGGGGCAGGACGACTTCGAGATGAACGTGGTCCGCAACACCGGCCGCGTGGTCTCGGAGGTCGACGCCGACATCCTGCTCACCGTGGAGGTCGAGGACCGTCTCACCCTGGAGCGGTTCAACACCCAGGTGCTGGCCGGGGCGCTCGGCCGGCGGCCCTACCCCTACGCCCTGCTGATCGACGGCAACGACCCCCGGGGCATCGACATCGGCATCCTCAGCCGGCACCCGGTCACGTCGGTGCGCACCCACCTCTTCGACAACGACCCGGACCGCCCGGACCTGCGCCTCTTCAGCCGCGACTGCCCCGAGTTCGAGATCCAGCTCGACGGGACGCCCCTGGTGCTCCTCGGCAACCACCTGAAGAGCAAGTTCCAGGACAACCCCGCCCTGCGGCTGGCCCAGGCGAAGCGGGTGGCGGAGATCTACCGGGCCGCCCTGGAGCGCACCCCGCACGTCGTCGTCGCCGGGGACTTCAACGACCACCCGGACAGCGACGCGGCCACGGCCCTGCGGGACACCGGACTGCGGGACGTGATGAGTCACCGCGCGTACCGCGGCCTGCCCGGCACGCACGGGGACTGCAAGAGCGAGGAGGACAAGCTCGACTACGTGCTGCTCTCGCCCGAGCTGTGGCCGTCGGTCCAGCACGTCGGGCTGGAGACCCGCGGCCTCTTCGCGAAGGACGTCAAGTCCTTCGACACGGTGACCTCCAAGGGCACGGCGGCCTCCGACCACGCGGCCCTCTACGTGGACGTCGACCTGTAGGCGCGCACGAAGTGGCCCCAGGCCCGGGGCCCGAACACCAGCACACCCCGTCCGGGATCCTTGCTGTCCCGGACGGGAACGAGGGGGGTCACGCCGTCGGCGACCTCGAGGCAATTACCGCCGTCCGAGTTGCTGTAGCTGCTCTTGCGCCACGACGCACCGCTCAGTTCGATGGCTCGCACGCCACTTCCTCCAGCACTCGCAGGATGAACGTCCGCGACTCGGCAGGGCCCAGCGCCAGGTCACGCACCGCATCATAAGTGCGGTGCAGGCGTTCAACCTTGCTTGCTTCCTCGACCAGTTCACCTCGCACGTCATTTTCCGTATAGGCCACCGTACGGCCGTCCGGCAGCCGCAGGAACATGGAGTCGGTGCTGTCGAGGCCGTGCAGTCCGCTGCCGAACGGCAACACGTGCAAGGTGATGTTCGGCAGCTCCGCAGCAGCCGCAAGATGCTCCAACTGCCCACGCCACTCCCGGGAATCACGCAGCGCGTTGCGCAGCACCGTCTCGGAGAGGATCACGCGGAACGGTGGCGCTTGCCCTTCGTCCAGCACCTTGCGTCGTCCCACACGCGCCTCCACCTGCTGTTCCAGCTCCCCTCCCTCCAGGCCACCGGCCGCAAGCGCCTCACGCGCGTACCCAGGGGTCTGGAGCAACCCCGGTGGCCTGCTGACCGAGTACTGCCAGAGGCTCACCGCCTCCGCCTCCAATGTCATGTACCGCCGGTACTGCTCCTTGAACTGGGACGGGTCGGCCATCGCCAGCTCCCACAGGGTGAGCAGCATCGGGGTCGTGCCGTAGTGCTGGTCCAGCGCCTCCACGATCTCCGGGCCCCCGAGGCTCTGGCCGCCCTCCATCTTCCCGAAGGTCGACGCGCTCCAGCCCAGCACCGCTTCCAGCTGCCGCAGGCTGTCCCCCTTGTCGGTCCGCAGCAGGCGCAGTTCCTCGGCGAAGCGCCGCCGGGGCTCCTGGCTGCGTCCCGTGATCACCCGCCTCGACGGCATCTCACCCCTCCGGAATTTGTGGAATTTGCGCCGCCCGGCGTCGCGTGGTGCCACGTGGACGGTGTGCCGTCCTCGACCACGGGTCATCCTGACGACGACCCCCACCACGCAGAGTAGCCCAACGGTCACAATTAGTATGTTAGTTGGGTGAAAGGAGCGAAAGACATGCGTGACACCCAGCACCAGCCGGGCGCCCTGTTCTACGACCCCGCCGCGGACAAGGTCGGCGAGTACCAGGACCGGTCCGGGCCCTACGCGATGCTGCGGCCCGTCGGCGGCGGCCGCGAGTGGCAGGCCGACCCGGCGACGCTGCGCCCGGCGACCGCCGAGGAGCGGCTGAGCGCGGGCGTGCGGGCGGCGAACCGGCGTGCCCGCACGGACGCGCCGTTCCTGGTCGGTATCGGCACGCCCCGTCCGCCGGCGCCCGAGCCGGACTGCGCCGAGTGCGCGGACCTGGCGTCACGCAGGGAGAGCGCCCGCGCCACGCACGACTACAGCGCCGAGACGGACGCGAACGTGCTGCTGCGCGGTCACCGGGAACGGGAACACCGGGAATGACGAGTGCCGGGCCCCTCGGAAGGGACCCGGCACTCGTCAGGCGGTGAAGAGGGGACGCTAGGTCAGCAGCCGATCAGACGGCCGGCGAGGTAGCCCTCGATCTGGTCGAGCGAGACCCGCTCCTGCTTCATCGTGTCCCGCTCGCGGACGGTGACCGCGTTGTCGTCCAGGGTGTCGAAGTCGACGGTCACGCAGTACGGCGTACCGATCTCGTCCTGGCGGCGGTAGCGGCGGCCGATGGCGCCGGCGTCGTCGAACTCGATGTTCCAGTTCTGGCGCAGCGCGGCGGCGAGGCCCTTGGCCTTCGGCGACAGCTCGGGGTTGCGGGAGAGGGGCAGGACCGCGACCTTGACCGGCGCGAGGCGGTGGTCGAGGCGCAGAACGGTCCGCTTCTCCAGCTTGCCCTTGGCGTTCGGCGCCTCGTCCTCGACGTAGGCGTCGAGGAGGAACGCCAGCATCGCGCGGCCGACACCGGCCGCGGGCTCGATGACGTACGGCGTCCAGCGCTCGCCGGCCTCCTGGTCGAAGTAGGAGAGGTCCTGGCCGGAGGCCTTGGCGTGGGCGGAGAGGTCGTAGTCGGTGCGGTTGGCGACACCCTCCAGCTCGCCCCACTCGTTGCCGCCGAACTGGAAGCGGTACTCGATGTCAGCGGTGCGCTTGGAGTAGTGGGAGAGCTTCTCCTTCGGGTGGTCGTACCACCGCATGTTCTCCTCGCGCAGGCCCAGGCCGGTGTACCAGTTCCAGCGCTGCTCCATCCAGTACTCCTGCCACTTCTCGTCCTCGCCCGGCTTGACGAAGAACTCCATCTCCATCTGCTCGAACTCGCGGGTGCGGAAGATGAAGTTGCCGGGCGTGATCTCGTTGCGGAAGGACTTGCCCATCTGCGCGATGCCGAACGGCGGCTTGCGGCGCGAAGTGGTCTGCACCTGGGCGAAGTTGGTGAAGATGCCCTGGGCGGTCTCGGGGCGCAGGTAGGCGATGGAGCCGGTGTCCTGCGTGGGACCGAGGTGGGTGGAGAGCAGGCCCGAGAACTGCTTGGGCTCGGTGAACTGGCCCTTGTTGCCGCAGTTGGGGCAGTTCACGTCCGCCAGGCCGTTGGCCGGCGGGCGGTTGTGCTTGGCCTCGTACGCCTCTTCCAGGTGGTCCGCGCGGAACCGCTTGTGGCAGGAGGTGCACTCGGTCAGCGGGTCGGAGAAGGTGGCGACGTGACCGGAGGCGACCCAGACCTCGGGGGCCAGGATGACGGACGAGTCGATACCGACCACGTCCTCGCGCGCCGTCACCATGTAGCGCCACCACTGACGCTTCAGGTTCTCCTTGAGCTCGACACCCAGCGGTCCGTAGTCCCAGGCGGCGCGCTGGCCGCCGTAGATCTCACTACAGGGGAATACGAAGCCACGGCGCTTGCTCAGGCTGACGATGGTGTCGATCTTGTCGGCGGCCACGGTGCTCTCTTCATAACGACGACGGGCGACGAAGCGAGGTGCTTCCAGCGAAGACTTCAGGGTACCGGCGGGGACTCCCCCTCAACCAAATCGGGACCACGTTCCCGGGGGCCATACCGCAGCCCTTCGGGCTTACCGGTCCCTTAAGCCGCCCTCACCCGACGCCTTGTTGACAACGGTTTCCATATTTGTTGAAAATGACTGTCATGAACGTACGACGACGCCTCATATCCGGCACCGCGGTCGCGGCGGCCACCGCCCTCGGCCTCGCCACCCTCTCCGCCTGCTCCTCCGACAGCGCGGCCGCGGCCAACACGGACAAGTTCGACGTCGTCGCGTCGTTCTACCCGATGGCCTTCCTCGCCGAGCGGATAGGCGGCGACCACGTGCACGTCACCAGCCTCACCGAACCCGGCCAGGAACCGCACGACCTGGAGATCAGCGCCAAGCAGACCGCCGCGCTCCAGGAATCCGACGCGGTGCTCTACCTCAAGAACCTCCAGCCCTCCGTCGACGACGCGGTGGCCCAGTCCGAGGTCAAGACCAAGATCGACGCCGCCTCCCTCACCACGCTGGAGAAGCACGGCAACGAGGTCGGCGGCCACGCGGCCGAGCACGACGACCACGAGAACGAGGAGCTCGCCGGCCTCGACCCGCACATCTGGCTGGACCCGGTGCGCTACTCCCAGGTCGCCGAGGGCGTCGGCAAGGCCTTCGAGAAGGCGGACCCCGACCACGCGGCCGACTACCGGACGAACACCGCGGCCCTCGTGAAGGAACTCGGAGCCCTGAACACGGAGTTCGTCAACGGGCTGGCCCGCACGAAGACCAAGGTGTTCGTCACCACCCACGCCGCTTTCGGCTACCTCGCCGAGCGCTACGGCCTGACCGAGGAGTCGATCAGCGGCCTCGACCCCGAGTCGGAGCCCAGCGCGGCGCGCGTGAAGGAGCTTGAGAAGATGGCCGAGGCCGACGGCGTCACGACCGTGTTCTACGAGACGCTCGTCAGCGACAAGACCGCGAAGACGATCGCCTCCGACGCGAACCTCAGGACCGACGTCCTCGACCCGATCGAGGGCATCACGGAGAAGTCCAGGGGCAAGGACTACTTCTCGGTCCAGCAGGCGAACCTCAAGGCGCTCCAGACGGCCCTGGGTACCAAGTGATCTCTACGGAGGGCGTCATGGACGCGAGCGTCACCGACGCGAAGACCGGGTCCGTCCCGTCGGGACCCCGCTCGGGATCCGTCCCGACGGAGTCCGTCATCGCGCTGCGCGGGGTCCGCGCGGAACTGGGCTCGCGGCCCGTGCTGCGGGGCATCGACCTCACCGTGCGGCGCGGTGAGGTGGTGGCCCTGCTCGGCGCGAACGGCTCGGGCAAGTCCACCGCCGTGCGCAGCGTGATCGGCCAGGTCGCGGTCAGCGCCGGGGAGATCGAGCTGTTCGGCACCCCGCGCCGCCGGTTCCGGGACTGGGCGCGGATCGGGTACGTCCCGCAGCGCACCACGGCCGCCGGCGGGGTCCCGGCCACGGTGACGGAGGTGGTCTCCTCGGGCCGCCTCTCCCGCACCCGCTTCGGCGTCTTCCGCAAGGCCGACCGGGAGGCCGTACGGCACGCCCTGGACCTCGTGGGCATGGCCGACCGGGCCAAGGACAGCGTCGACGCCCTCTCCGGCGGGCAGCACCAGCGCGTGCTCATCGCCCGCGCGCTGGCCGCGGAACCCGAACTGCTGATCATGGACGAGCCGATGGCGGGCGTCGACCTGGCCAGCCAGGAGGTCCTGGCGCGGACGCTGGAGAAGCAGGTCGCGGCCGGCACGACGGTCCTGCTCGTGCTGCACGAGCTGGGTCCCCTGGAGCCGCTGATCGACCGGGCGGTCGTCCTGCGCGACGGCTGCGTCCTGCACGACGGCCCGCCCACCCCGGCCGTCGGCCAGCACGCCTTGCCCGGCCACGACCACGTACACCCCCACGCGCCCGCCGGCGCCGAGACGATCCGCACGGGACTGCTGAGCTGATGGACCTCCTGAACTACGCCTTCATGCAGCGGGCCCTGCTCGCCGCCGTCCTGGTCGGCATCACAGCCCCCGCCGTCGGCATCTACCTCGTCCAGCGCCGGCAGGCCCTCATGGGCGACGGTATCGGCCATGTGGCGATGACCGGCGTCGGTCTGGGCTTCCTGCTCTCCTGGTCCCCGGTATGGATGGCGACGGCCGTCTCCGTCCTCGGCGCGGTGATCATGGAACTGATCCGCTGGTACGGCAGGACCCGCGGCGACATCGCCCTCGCCATGCTCTTCTACGGCGGCATGGCCGGCGGCGTGATGTTCATCAACCTCGCGCCGAGCGGGTCGAACGCCAACCTGACGTCGTACCTCTTCGGGTCGCTGTCGACCGTCTCCGAGTCGGACGTCACGGCCATCTGCCTGCTCGCGGCCTTCGTGGTCGCCGTCACGGTGGGCCTGCGCCGCCAGCTCTTCGCGGTCAGCCAGGACGAGGAGTTCGCCCGGGTGACCGGCCTGCCCGTGCGCGCGCTGAACCTGCTGACCGCGGTCACGGCGGCGGTCACCGTCACGGTGGCAATGCGCGTGGTCGGCCTGCTGCTGGTGTCGGCGCTGATGGTGGTCCCGGTGGCCGCGGCCCAGCAGCTCAGCCGCAGCTTCGCCGCCACCTTCGCGATCGCCGTCGCGATCGGCGTGACGGTGACCATCGGCGGCACCGTCACCTCCTACTACCAGGACGTCCCGCCCGGTGCGACGATCGTCCTGCTGACCATCGCCGCGTTCCTCGCGCTGGGCGTGCTGGCCGCTCCGCTGGCCCGCCGCCGCGCCCGGGCGCTGGCCGCGGCACACCCCGGGGGCGACCCGGCGGAGTGCACGATTCCGGCCACCCGGTCCCCGGGTGAGGAAGTCGGCGTCTGACCGCGCACAGCCGGTGCTGGCACAATGGCCCGGCAAGCCGCAGACGTGAGGAGGCAACGGTGACCACCGCTGGACCGCCCGTGAAGGGCCGTTCCACCCGGCAGCGTGCCGCCGTGGCGGCCGCGCTCGACGAGGTCGACGAGTTCCGCAGCGCCCAGGATCTGCACGACATGCTCAAGCACAAGGGCGACTCGGTGGGCCTGACCACGGTCTACCGCACCCTCCAGTCCCTCGCCGACGCGGGCGAGGTCGACGTCCTGCGCACCTCCGAGGGCGAGTCCGTGTACCGCCGGTGCTCCACCGGCGAGCACCACCACCACCTCGTCTGCCGCGTCTGCGGCAAGGCCGTGGAGGTGGAGGGCCCGGCGGTGGAGAAGTGGGCCGAGGCGATCGCCGCGGAACACGGCTACGTGAACGTGGCCCACACGGTGGAGATCTTCGGCACCTGCGCGGACTGCGCGAACGCCTCCGCCGGCTGAGCCGCCGCGCGCCCGCGTGGCCGCTCAGCCGCGCGGACTACGCGCCGGCCTCCGGACCCGGAGTCTTCCCCTCCATGGCAAGCAGTTCCTCGTTGGTGACCGCGCCGCCGAAACGGCGGTCGCGGGAGGCGAACTCCACGCACGCCCGCCACAGGTCCCGGCGGTCGAAGTCCGGCCACAGCACGTCCTGGAAGACCAGCTCCGCGTACGCGCTCTGCCAGAGCAGGTAGTTGGAGGTGCGCTGCTCGCCGCTCGGCCGCAGGAACAGGTCGACGTCCGGCATGTCCGGGTAGTACAGGTACTTGGCGAGGGTCTTCTCGGTGACCTTGGACGGGTCGAGACGCCCCGCCTTCACGTCCTCGGCGAGCGCCTGCGCCGCGTCCGCGATCTCCGCCCGGCCGCCGTAGTTCATGCAGAAGTACAGGGTGAGGCGGTCGTTGTCCTTGGTCTGCTCCTGGGCGACCTGGAGCTCCTTGGCGACCGACTTCCACAGCTTGGGCATCCGGCCCACCCAGCGCACCCGGATGCCGAGCTCGTCGAGCTGGTCACGGGTCTTGCGGATGAAGTCCCGGTTGAAGTTCATCAGGAAGCGGACCTCGTCGGGCGAGCGCTTCCAGTTCTCGGTGGAGAAGGCGTACAGCGAGATGTTGCGCACGCCCATCTCGACCGCGCCCTGGAGCACGTCGAGGACCTGCTCGGCGCCGACCTTGTGCCCCTCGGTGCGCGGCAGCCCGCGCTCCTTGGCCCAGCGGCCGTTGCCGTCCATGACGATCGCCACATGCTCGGGGACCAGCTCGCCCGGGAGCTTCGGCGGGCGCGCGCCGGACGGGTGCGGCTCCGGCGTCCTGTACTCGCGACGCTGCCGCCCCAGGAACCCGCGTACGACCATGTGCCTCTCGTCTCCTCTGAGTCTCGCTCGGTTATTTCTCTACGTACCGGAGGGAGCGCAGGCCGCGCTCCAGGTGCCAGTGCAGATAGGCGGACACCAGCCCGCTGCCCTCGCGGACGTGGCGCGGCTCGCACGCGTCCGCCGTCTCCCAGTCTCCCGTGAGCAGCGCGCCCAGCAGGACCAGGGTCTGCGGAGAGGGTACGACGCTGCCGGCCACCCGGCAGTCGGCGCAGACGGAGCCGCCGGCCGCGACGGAGAAGAACCGGTTGGGTCCCGGCATTCCGCACCTGGCGCAGTCGCCGAAACTGGGGGCGTACCCGTTCACGGCCAGGGACCGCAGCAGGAACGCGTCGAGGACCAGGTGCGGGGCGTGCTCACCGCGGGCCAGCGTCCGCAGCGCTCCGACGAGCAGCAGGTACTGCTGCACGGCCGGTTCGCCCTCGTGGTCGGTGAACCGCTCGGCGGTCTCCAGCATGGCCGTCCCGGCGGTGTACCGGGCGTAGTCCGTCACGATGCCGCCGCCGTACGCGGCGATGATCTCGCTCTGGGTGCACAGCGGCAGACCACGGCCGACCAGTTCGCTGCTGCCCCGCGCGAAGAACTGCACGTCGACGTGGGAGAAGGGTTCGAGGCGGGCGCCGAACTTGGACTTCGTCCGCCGCACGCCCCGTGCGACGGCCCGCACCCGGCCGTGGCCGCGGGTCAGCAGCGTGATGATGCGGTCGGCCTCGCCGAGCTTCTGGGTCCGCAGGACGATGCCGTCGTCCCGGAAGAGACTCATCGCACACCGCCGCGGGCGGTGGCGGCCGGCCGGTCCGGGCGGGCCCGCGGCGCGGCGCGGTCCGCCGCACCCGGCCGCCGGGTGGGGGGCACGATGCCGTCGTCGCGGAACAGGCTCATGCGCCCATTCTCGCCTACGCCGAAGGGGTGGTGTGCCCCCCGCCGGGAACCGCCGGGCCGTGGGCCCGACCGGTGGCCCGACCGGTGGCCCGGGCAACCGCCGGGGGCCGTGGGGCGTCCGTGACAGGAGAGAGCATGATCCTCGACGAACGGAGAGAACGATCTCGAGCTCGCACCTTTCCCCCTTAACCACCCTTCCTTCCCATTCCACCCTTTCCATGGATTCCGCCCCGTCCGCCTCCCCCGCGCCCTCCCGTCGCGCCCTGCTGGCGGCCGGTGCGGGCGCCACGGCCGTCCTGCTCGGGGCGGCGGGCACCGCCGCGGCGGGCACCGACCCGGTCACCGCGCGGCTGCGCGAGCTGGAGACGGCACACGGGGCCCGCCTCGGGGTGTTCGGTCACAACGTCCGCACCCGGCGGTCGGTCCGCTACCGGGCCGACGAGCGCTTCCCGGTCTGCTCGCTGTTCAAGGTCCTGGCGGTGGCGGCCGTCCTGCGGGACCTGCCCGAGGGCACGCTGGACCGCCGCGTGTTCTGGGCCGACGCGGACGTGGTGGAGAACTCCCCGGTCACCCAGCTGGAGGAGAACGTCGCCAACGGCCTGACGATCGCCGAGCTGGCCGCGGCGGCCATCCGGCGCAGCGACAACACGGCCGGCAACCTGCTCCTGCGCGAGATCGGCGGCCCCGCCGGGCTCACCCGCTTCGCCCGCTCCGTCGGCGACCGCGTCACCCGCCTCGACCGCTGGGAGCCGGACCTCAACTCGGCCGAACCGGACCGGATCACGGACATCACGAGCCCGGCCGCGATCGGCCGCACCTACGGCCGGCTCGTCCTCGGCGACGCGCTCGCCGCCGGGGACCGCCGGCGCCTGACCGAGTGGATGCTCGGCACGGTGACCAGCGCCAACCGCTTCCGGACCGGACTCCCTCCGACCTGGACGGTCGCCGACAAGACGGGCGGCGGCTGGTACGGCGCCAACAACGACGCCGGAGTCGCCTGGACCCCGGACGGCGCCCCCGTCGTCCTGGTGGTCCAGCTGACCAAGCCGGACCGGGAGGCGGCCTACGACAACGAACTGATCGTGGAGACGGCGAAGCTGCTGGCGCAGACGCTGGGTTAGGGACACCCCCTAGGCGCCGTTGGGCCCGAGCCGGACGCTGTCCGGGGTGCCGTTCGGCGAGGCACCCCGGGCGGCGGCCTCCCACAGCTGGTCGAAGCGGCGGATCAGCGGCTGGACCTCGTCGGCCCGGGCGTTCACCGTGGTCGACGTGTTCACGCTCAGCTGGTCGGCGTGGATCTCGTACGTCAGCACGCCGTCGAAGACGATGCAGTCGATCATCTTGCCGCGGCGCAGATAGAGCGGGAGCGCCTCCAGGGCCACCACCTGGACCTGGATGCCCATCTCCCGCTGCTCGGCGCAGATCGGCTCCAGGGCGGCCAGTTCCTCGGGCTGTTTCACGATGAACAGGCGCCGGACGCGGATCTGCCGCTCGAGGATCGCCTCGCGCTGGGCGGTCAGATAGCGTCCGGCCGGTTCGGTGTTCCAGAACCCGTCGTCGACGACGGTGGTGCTGATGGCGTCGATGCTGGTCCGCGCGCACTTGGTGAGCGTGAGGAGCCAGTCGTGGTTCTCGCCCGCGCACTCGGCGCTGAGGTTGGTGAAGTCCTCCATCTGCGCGGCGAGCCGGTCGATCTCCGCGTGGGCGAACCCGTGCAGGATCTCGGGGCCCATGGAGACGACCTTCGTGGCGTGCTCGGCGAGCCGGGGCACCCCGTCGCCGCGCAGCTTCTCCACCTCGGTGAAGAGCTTCGTCGCCTCGCCTATGTCGGCGAACCGCTTGTCCACCGACTCCCTGAGTTCGGCCAGCTGGCTCACGAAGGACGCCAGGAACTGGACGATCAGCACGATGCCGCCGCACAGCACCGAGAGCACGAGCTGCCACGGACCGTCCTCGTCGGACGGTCCGACGACATTGGTGAGCAGGAAGACGACGCCGCCCGCCACCACGGTGATCAGGATCTTCTGCGTCACATGCCGGGCACCCTCGCCGTCGCGGATCCGGTCACCCCGGACGTACGAGTTCGTCGGTGCATTCATCTCTCTTTCTCCCCCCGTCGGGATCGTGCGCGAGCAGGTGTAGTGATGCCGTCAGGACCGGGCCGGCGCGTCGCCCCGGATGAGGTTCTGGAGGGCCAGCTGGTCCCGGATGCGCTGTGCCATGGTGTTCCACTGCCTGCTGAACCCGGGGTGCCGCTCCAGCTCCTCCCAGAGCGGGCTCAGGGCGCGGTCCAGGCGCGCCCGGGGCATCCACAGGTGCAGCAGGTGGTCGACGAGCGGACGCAGGACCTTCAGCGCGGCCGCCTGGTTCTCGGAGCCGGGCGGCAGGCCGTCGAGCTTGTCGCCGACGGTCGTCAGCAGCCAGTCGTGCAGGGCCAGGTCCTCGCAGAGCGCGGCCGCCGCCAGGGGCGTGGTGCCCCGGGGCAGCCGGAGTTCGGCGATCCGCAGTCCCGAGCCGAGTTCGGTGAGGAGCGCCGAGGCCGGCTCGCCGTCGCCGGCGGGCGAGGCGGTCCAGCGCAGGCTGGTGTCGGTCGTGGTGAGCGGGGCGTCGTGGTCCAGGAGGTCGTGGCGGGAGATCCTCGCCAGCAGGCTCTCGGCGATCGAGCCGACGTCCAGCCGGTCCTGCTGGTGTCCGGTCAGGAAGCCCTCGGTGACCGACTTGCCGGGCAGCCGGCCGACCGGGACCAGAAGCCCGGGCCGGACCAGGTAGTACCCCCAGGGCCGGCGCCGATCGGGCCCCTCGGCCGGGGCGGAGAAGTACGCGGTCGACTGGAGAACGCGGCCTTCGACGAGCCCCGCGTGGGCCGTCACGGTGCCCACCGCGCGGACCTTGGCCCCGGTGGCGGTGGGCAGCAGGCAGTCGACGCCGGTGAGGACGCCGGGCGAGCAGGCGTGCCGGTTGGGGCGCCGGGAGGTCCGTACGGGTTCGTCGGCGCGCAGCCCCAGCAGCCGCACGGCGGTCGGTTCGTCCACCGCCCTGCGGTGGGGCAGCAGGCAGGTGCGCACCTCCCCGCAGGCGAGGACCGGACCGGAGGTCGTGCCCAGGCCGCCCATGTCACAGCCCCGGCGGGAACACGTAGGACGTGCGGTCCACGACGCCCGCGGGCACCGGGAAGCCCTCGCCGGCGGACCGCTCGGCGACCTGCGCGAGCGCCTCGGCCTCGACGTGGACCTGGTCGAGGATGACGCGTACGGCGTGTTCGACGGGCAGGAACCGGGACGGCAGGACGCTACAGGTGGCGTAGGCGGTGAAGGGCGTCGCGGAGGGGTTGAGCCGCAGGACCGGCGGCAGCGCGTCCCAGTCCGCGGGGAACGTGCCGTCCTCCCACCGCACGGGGGTCAGCACGGCGGCGCCGTTGTGCCGCAGCAGCCCGAGCCGGACGAGCTGCCAGACAGCCGCGAGGAAGGCGCAGGACCAGGTGCGGCCGTCCTCGGGGCCGTTCCACAGTTCGACGTCGAGGAAGACGGAGTGGCCGCGGGCCTCGGTCTCGCTGGGCGGCTGCCAGACGCCGGTGGCGTCGAGGGCGGCGGAGGTGCGCTGCGAGGGCGTGCGGCGGCCGTTGGTGAGCCAGCCGGTGCGGCCGACGGGCGGGCGGAAGCCGTTGCTGCCGGGCGGCGGGGACTCCACCAGCCGGTGCAGGACGGACTCGGCGAGCACGGCCCGGTCGCGGTGGCGGGAGCCGTCGGCCGCGGGGCCGGCGCAGCCCGACTCGCGGGCCAGGTAGTCGATGGTCAGCCCGGCCTCGGCGGCCGCCTCCAGCAGGGGCGGGATCAGTTCGGCGGGGGTGGACAGCCGGGAGAAGTAGTCGTCGATCAGGAAGCAGGTGCTGATCCGGGGCCGGCGGCCCGGCGCGAGCGGGCCGAGGCCTGCCCGGGCGGCCTCCACCCAGGGCCGTACGGCGGCGAAGTGCCGGCGCAGCCTGGTGGGCCCCTCGGCGAAGTCCTCCATGTACAAGTGGCCCAATTCCAGGGAGAGATGGGAGAAGGGCACGGATTCGGTGCGCGGGTCGGCGCTGCTCTCCCGGAATGCGGTGCCCGGCCCTTTCACAACTGCCCCCAGAACTTGTCGTCGGTCAGCCGCTGCGCGAGGTCTCCGATGGCCTGCCAGGTCTCGTTGTTGGCGATCCGGCGGTCGTGCACGTCCTCGTCGGTGATGAGGCGTTCCTGCCACTGGAGCACGGGTTCCAGGGGAATGGACGCCAGCACCCTGGTCCTGCCGATGCCCCGGCCGGCCGCGAGTTCCTCGAGTTCCTTGTCGCACTGCCGCATCCACGCGTATTGCGCGGGCGACACCTGGGACCACAACGGCGACTCCAGATCGGGAACGGCGGCGCGGACGAACCGGATGGCGCCGCCGAGCGCGTCCGGCGGGTGTCCGAAGGCCGTACCGGCTTGCACGATGCCCTGTTTGCCGAATACGAGTTCGGCCGCCGCCATGACGTGCTGGCGGGTCCACCGGTGATAGACGAGCCAGCGGTTCTTCAGGCGGCCGAGCCCGCCGCGCGGTGAGGTGGCGGCGAGGGCCAGGTCCATCGCATAACTGCGTCCGGCGCTCAGGTCGACGATGATGAGGTCGAATTCGCGTTTCAGCCGCAGCACGAGGTCCACACAGCGGTGCAGGTTCTCCTCGTCGGTGACGAATTCCCCGCCCGTGCGGTCGCCCGGCAGCAGCACCAGCCGTCCGGAGCCGCTGGGCCGGCCGCGCAGGACCGGGTGTTCGGTGCGCGCCCAGACGTCGACCCGCAGCGGCTCGCCGGTCTTGCCCTTCAGATAGGAGTGCAGCCCGCGCCCCTCGGCCTCGGAGAGGACGTCGGGCAGGTCGAAGACGGCGGCGGCGGTGGGCGAGCCGAAGTCGAAGTCCAGGTAGCAGACGTCGTCCCCGTCCAGGGCGCGGTGGTAGGCGAGGTTGGCGCTGGTGACGGAGCGGCCGGTGCCTCCCTTGTCGGAGGCGGCGAAGACGAGCACCGTCACACCCCCAGGGCGTCGGCGCCCCGGGCGCGGGCCAGGGCGTAGAGCCGGGCCAGGACGCCGAGGGCGAGCGCGTGGGCGGTCCCGGGCTGTTTGTCGAGGAGCTGCCGGGCCCGGCGCAGGTCGGCCTCGATGCCCTTGATCTCCTCTCCCTGGGGGCTCTTGGGCGCGGGGGCGGGCTGCTCCAGCTGCTCCTTGCCGAAGAGGTGGGCCGCCTCGCTGAGCGCCGCCTGGGCGAGGGAGGTCATCTCCGGGCTGCGGATCGGATCCTGGTTGTAGAGGCCGTGGGCGGCGACCATGCACTCGGTGACGCGCTCGGTGATGCTCCAGGACAGCGGCCCGGTGCGCACCGGTGATTCCGGGTACACGGCGTGCACGTTGTCCCACAGGCCGACCCCGTCGCCCTCGCTGATCCGGCGCGCCCAGAGGTGGTCGAGGATGCTCTCGGCGAGGGAGAGCAGCCGGTCCTGGGAGCCGATGTTCCGGGACAGGGCGCACAGCTGGATGGTGCGTTTGAGCAGCTGGGCCGAGAAGTCGGCCATCGTCCACTTCATGGCCGGGCCGATCTCCTCGCTGCCCAGCAGCGGCAGGGTGACTCCGGGGTTGTGCAGCCCGATCGCCGGGTCCTCGCGGGCCGTGCGGCTGGTGATGCGGCCGCGTTCGGCGAGGCGTTCCATGACGGCGACGGTGCGGGTGAGGTCGTCGTCGGTGGCCCGGCGGCGCACCAGGTCGTGGACGAGGATCGAGGCCACGGAGAGGGAGAAGTACTCCGACTCCAGTTGCTGGAGCGTGGTGCGCCAGGGGATCTCCTCCAGCGGCCAGGTGGCGGCGTCGAAGCGGGCGATGCCGGACCAGTACTGCTGGGTGATCTCCCAGCGCAGCCGTAACGCGTCGGCGAGCCGCTGCTGTTCGGCGGTGAGCAGACCGAGGACGAGGGTGCGCTCGGAGGACAGGTCGGGGATGCCGTCGAGGGCGACGACGGTGAAGTACAGGTACGGCACGGCCTTGGCCACGCCCTGGGGCTGTTTGCCGATGTCCTGGGCGGTCTGCGCCTCCACCTCGACCTCGGGGGCGCCCTTCACCAGGCTCCAGGCCCAGCCGCACTCGAACAGCCGGTTCTCGTTGCGGAGCTGGTCGGCGACGTCGGTGTCCAGACCGAGGGTGACGCTCTCGCTGATGAGGGCGCGCAGCGACTTGAACCGTTCCTGGAAGCGCTGGAGGATCTGGCGGTCGGACAGCCTGCCCCGGCCGAGCAGCCGGGCGAGCGCCTGCCCCTGGTCGGAGCCGATGTCGACGACGTTGACGGTGAAGGAGCGCAGCAGGCTGACCATGGCGGCGGTCAGCCGGGCGCTGGTCGCCTCCCTCAGCTCGTCGATGCGGGCCAGCGTGCTCGCCCGCTGCGTCTTGCCCCGGTAGACCTTCAGGAAGCCGAGGGTGGCCAGGCACAGAGTGATCGACATGGAGTAGGAGTCGACGACCCCGACCTGCTCCTGTTCCTCGGAGAGTTCCAGCTCCGGGTCCTCGGGGGCGAAGTAGTAGCCGCCGGCGAAGGTGGGGCTCTCCTCGCCGCGGTGCCTGTCCATGAAATCGCCGAGGATCTCCACGAGGTTCATGGGGATCTCGCTGGAGTCGCCCGCGTTCCGCAGGGCCCGTTCCACGTCCAGTTGTGTGGTGTCGGGGTCGTCCAGACGGAACGGCTCGATTTCCGTGGCGGGGTAGAGAAGGCAGAGCAGGCGCTCGGCGTCGGCGACGCTGCTACGGCCGCCCCATTCTCCCCATTCCCATGCCCCGCTGTCGAAGGAATGGCGCGCGATGGCCTGCCACACTTCGAGCAGATTCTGTCTCGGTTTGATCTGCACGCCCATCCCCCTCACCCGGGCCCGTCACCATGGAAAAGTATGTCCGGCAGTTCACTCCTCGTGCCGGGCTTTTCGTTTCCCGCAGGCCAGGATCATACCCGTGTAACCGTCCCTCACCAGCTGCTGCGGATTGGCCGTGCGATGGATCTCGACATCTTCGGCGTATGCGCCGAGAACCGTCCGCACCTCGGATTCGTCGATATCGCGGGCCGGGAACCTGTGGGCGCCGACCTGATATCCCTCGGAATGCTCCATGAAAGCGGCGGCGAAAGGCGCGCCGGATTTCAGGGCGTTCATGAAACACCCCACGCCGCGCCGGAACTCGGCGAGGGAGGTGGTGATGGACTCGGCGACGAAGAACATGGTGCCGAGGTCCCAGCGGCGCTCGTCGGCACAGAGATCGAAGAGACTGCCCGGCTCGGGCTGCCCCACGGCCTCCTTGAACCGGACCCGGGGTGCCATGTCGAGCGTGGCATATGCCTCGTCCTTGCACAGGACGTTCCAGAACTGGTCCCAGTGGGGGGCGTAGTCCGGGCACTGGCCACGGAGATAGTCCAGATTGCGGGCCGACCGCTCCAGAAGCGTGATCCGGTCGCACCAGGGAAGCATGGCGAGAGCGGGATAGAGATTGGGCCCGGCCCCGACGTCGATACCGGAAGCGACCCGCCCGCCGCCCCGGAAGTGATCACTGAAGTGATCGCGCACGTGGGAGAGAATCTCCTCGTCGACAGCCTGCATCTCGAGGTAATTGTGACTGATGTACACACGGGGATCGAAGGCGTCCCACAGCACATCGTCATTCAGCTCTTGGTCAGCGGCAGGCGGTACCGAGGTCATGATTCAGCGTAGCAGGACGCATGGGTCTTGAAGGAGTGCGTGCACCGGGCAATGATGGAGATCAGATACGCAAATCGCACTGACTCCAATTCGATTTGTCGACACTTCACAAGGGGACCGCATGAATCCTCTTCCCGGAGACCGTTCTCCGTCGGGCACCGGTTCGACATTGAGCCAGATGTCCGGAGAAAGACCCTTACGGATCAGAGCGGTCACCGAGGCGGATCTGCCTCATATCGTGCGGCTCGACGCCGACGCCTTCCCGCACGGTCCCTACCCGTTCTTCGTCCTGCGCCAACTCCTCACCGCCTGCACCGGCCTCGTCTACGTCGTGGACGACGGCTCGGACCTCTACGGATACGTGCTCGGCACCGCGCCGAACGACGCGCAGAGCTGGGTCCTGAGCCTCGCCATCACCCCCCGGCTGCGCGGCAAGGGCTTCGGCCGGGAACTGATGACGAGACTGCTCGGCCAGCTGCGCGCCAAGGGCGCCCACTCGGTCCGGCTCTCCGTGGAACCGCGCAACGACTCGGCCATCGCGCTCTACCGTTCCCTGGGCTTCGTCGCCGATCCCGGCGGGCCGCACCCGGACTACTTCGGCCCCGGCGAGGACCGTCTCCTCATGACCCTGGCCCTGTGAGCCCACCGAAACCGCGTACGTACCGGCGCTGCCAGGGGGTCTCCACCGCGTGCCGGTCGTAGTGCCGGCGGACGAAGTCCACCGCCTCCTGCGCGGGGACGCCGTCCAGCACCGCCAGACAGGCCAGGGCCGTTCCGGTGCGGCCGCGGCCGCCGTGGCAGGCGATCTCGACCCGTTCGTCGGCCGCGCGCCGCCATGCCTGCGTGAGGACCTCGCGGGCCCGCGCACGGTCGGCCGGGAGCCGGAAGTCGGGCCAGCGCAGCCAGTGCGACTCCCACGGCGGGCTCGGGGGCCGCGCGCCGAGCAGGTAGACGCCGAACGCCGGGGCGGGAGCCGCCGGATCGAGCGGGCGGCGCAGACCGCGGCCCCGGACCAGGCGGCCCGACGGCAGGACGAGCACCCCGGGCTGCCCGGCGCTCCAGGCCCACGCGTCACTCTTCATCGCCCCATTCGAACGCGGTCCCGGCTCCCAGGCAACCGATTCCGCCCGACCCGTGGTCCGGAGGGTGAGGAGGGTGCTTGATGCAGGCCGAACTAGAGGACCGGTTCCAGGAGTTCGTCAGAGCCCGGTGGTCACGGCTCGTGCGGACCGCGTATCTGCTGACGGGGGACGTCCACCACGCGGAGGACCTGACGCAGACCGCGCTGGCCAAGGCGTACCGGTCGTGGCGGCGGATATCGCGCAGCGACAACCCCGAGGCGTACGTGCGGCGGATGCTGGTGACGTGCAACAGCGACCGGTTCCGCAAGCGGCGGGTCACCGAGGCGCTGACCGCGGCGCCGCCGGAGCGGGCCGGACGCGACGAGGGTGCCGGGCGGGTGGAGGAGCGCGGCTCCCTGCTGGCCGGGCTGGCCGCGCTGCCGCCGAGACAGCGGGCGGTGGTCGTCCTGCGCTACTGGGAGGACCTGTCCGAGGCGGAGGTGGCCGAGGTGCTGGGCTGCTCCCCCGGCACGGTGAAGAGCCAGGCGTCGAAGGGGCTCGCGAAGCTGCGCGCCTGCCCGGGCCTGACCGCCGGCCGCGACACCGGCGACGGACGAACCCGGGAACAGGAGGCGGCGCCCGCCCCGGAACCGGGAGCGACATCCGCCTCCGGTCCCGAGCGGGGGCGGGAGCAGGAGCGGGAACAGGGCGCGGGCCCGGTGCGGGTCCGGGATCAGGTGCGGGGAGGCAGCAGGTGAACGGTTCGGGAGAGCGGGCGGACCGGGAGGACTTCGGGTTCGAGGAGCGGATGCGTGAACTGCTCGCCGAGGACGCGTACGCCGTCAGGCCCTCGCCGGCGCCCTATCCGGCGATCCGGCGGCGCGGACTGGCCGAGCGGCGGCGGCGCGCGGCGGTCGCCGGGGCGGCGCTGATGACGCTCGCCGCGGTGCCGGTGGGGGCGTACGCCGTGTCCGGGGGAGGCGGGGGGCGGGCCGACACGGCGGTGCCGAGACCGTCGGTGAGCACCCCGCACGGCCCCACCGGGAGCACCGGCCCGAGCGGCGGGGGCCCGTCGGCCTCGGCGGCGCCGGCGTCACCGGGCGGGCCCGCGCGGCCCGCCACGGACGGGCAGTTGCTCGACGGGATCACCTTCGCCCGGGCGGCGGACGGCCTGGCGAAGTGTCTGGACGCCGAGGGCGGGCCGCCCGGGAGCGGCGCCGACCTGGGCGAGGCCGGTGACTACCGGATCATCCTGGCGATCGGGAGCACCGGTGACTCCAACGCCCCCGGCGACGGCGTCTACATCGCCGCGGTGAAGGAGCGGCCCGCGGGCCGCTGGCTGGTCTGCTCCGTCAAGGACGGGGTCGCCTCGGGCATCAGCGCCGGCGCGATCGACGCCTCCGTGCCCGGCACGGGACCGGTCTCCGTCGACGCCAACAGCGGTGAGCTGTACCAGCAGTCGTACATCGACAAGGGCCACTGGAAGCTGCCGTTCCGGTGGGGGGTGTTCGGCACCGTCGAGGCGTCGGTGGCCGAGGTGACCGTCTCCTACGGCGACGGCAGTCCGGTGACCGCGACGCTGGACCACGGCTGGTTCGTCGCCGCCGGTCTGCTGGACCGGCAGGTCACGCTGGCTCCGCACGTCAAGGGCTACGACAAGGCCGGCAAGCAGGTATACGACTCCGACCAGGACCGGACGTACCAGCGCACCCTCCCCTGACCGGACGGAGCCGACCGGGCCCGCCGGGCGGGGGGCGTCAGGAGGGCGTGCGGGCCGCCACCAGCAGCCGGGTCACCTCGTCCGCGTGGATCGTCAGGGCCGCGCCGACCGTGGCGAGGACCTCGCGTTCGGCCGGGGTGTAGGGGCCGTCCGCGAGGGCGATCCGGGCCCCCTGGAGCAGGATCGATTCGCGGCCGACCGCCGCGAGGTGCGGGGCGAGCGGGTCGAGGGCCTCGTGGAGCTCTATGGCCAGGCCCGGACCGTACGCCTCGCCGTGGCTGCTGCCGGTGTCGGAGGCCAGGGCGGCGACGAGGGCGGCGAGCTGTTCCTCCGTGCAGTCGGCGAACCCTGCCGCGCGCACCGCACCGGCCGCCGTCTCCAGGGACGTACGGGCGCAGGTGCCGCCCGCGGACAGGACCGCGAGGGCGACGGTGTGCACGGCGTCCCTGAGCATCGCCGAGAAGCGGACGGTGGTCGGGTGGTCGAGGACGTCGGTGCCGTAGTGGCGGTGGCAGGCCGCGCACTCGACGACCGGGCCGGTCTCACCGCGCGGCACGACCGGCAGGCCGAGGAGCGTGAAGCGGCGGCGGCCGGTCAGCCGCTGGAAGTTGCGGTCGCCCCCGCAGCCCGGGCAGAAGAACTCGCCGTCCCCCGCGGGCGTCCACGAGGTGCGGGTGCCCAGGATGCGGGCAAGCCCGGTGGCACGGCCGTCTCGTCCCCGTTCTGGCAGCACGTCGCACCTCCGTAACCCCGCGGCAACATCGCCGCGCGCCTCCGTGATGTTAGCCACATCCATGAGGTGTAGTCAGCACCCAGGACGAGACCTTCCCGTGACCTGCACACCAGGGTGGCCGAGAAACGACGGGGCCCTGACCGCCGGAGGAGACGGTCAGGGCCCGAAGTTCCCGGTCAGGGGGGTCAGCGGGTCGCGCGGTTGACGGCCGAGACGACCGCCTTCAGCGACGCACGCGTCGTGTTCGCGTCGATGCCGATGCCCCACAGGACCTTGTCGCCGATCGCGCACTCGATGTAGGAGGCGGCCTGCGCGGAGGCGCCCTCGCTCATCGTGTGCTCCTGGTAGTCCAGCAGGCGTACGTCGATGCCGACGGACTCCAGGGCGTTGAAGAAGGCCGAGATGGGACCGTTGCCGGAGCCGGTCAGGACGGTGTCCTCGCCGTCGACCGTGGCCTCGACGGTCAGGGTGTCGACGCCGTCGGTGTCCGTGGTCGACTGCCCCGTGCGGACCTGGATGCGGCCCCAGGGGTTCTCCGGGTTCGGCAGGTACTCGTCCTGGAAGACCGCCCAGATGGCACCGCCCGTGACCTCGCCGCCCTCGGCGTCCGTCTTGGCCTGGATCAGCTTCGAGAACTCGATCTGCATCCGGCGGGGCAGGTCCAGCTTGTGGTCGTTCTTCAGGACGTAGGCGATACCGCCCTTGCCGGACTGCGAGTTGACCCGGATGACCGCCTCGTAGGAACGGCCGACGTCCTTCGGGTCGATCGGCAGGTAGGGGACGGCCCACTCGATGTCGTCGACGGTGACGCCCTTCGCGGCCGCGTCGGCCTCCATGGCGTCGAAGCCCTTCTTGATGGCGTCCTGGTGGGAGCCGGAGAAGGACGTGTAGACCAGGTCGCCCACGTACGGGTGGCGCGGGTGGACCTCCATCTGGTTGCAGTACTCCCACGTACGACGGATCTCGTCGATGTCGGAGAAGTCGATCTGCGGGTCGACGCCCTGGGAGAACAGGTTCATGCCCAGGGTGACCAGGTCGACGTTGCCGGTGCGCTCGCCCTGCCCGAACAGGCAGCCCTCGACGCGGTCGGCGCCGGCCATCAGCGCCAGCTCGGCGGCGGCGACGGCGGTGCCGCGGTCGTTGTGCGGGTGGACCGAGACGCAGACGTACTCGCGGCGGGAGAGGTTGCGGCTCATCCACTCGAAGCGGTCGGCGTGGGTGGACGGCGTCGAACGCTCGACGGTCGCCGGCAGGTTCAGGATGATCTCGCGGCCCGGGCCGGGCTGGTAGACGTCCATCACCGCCTCGCAGACCTCCAGCGCGAAGTCCAGCTCGGTGTCGGTGAAGATCTCGGGGCTGTACTGGTAGCCGAACTCGGTCTCGGGGCCCAGCAGCTTCTCGGCGTACTCCATCACCAGGCGGGTGCCGTCGACGGCGATCTGCTTGATGTCGTCCTTGGAGCCGCGGAAGACCACCCGGCGGAAGACGGGGGCCGTGGCGTTGTACAGGTGGACGGTCGCCCGCCGGGCGCCCTTCAGGGACTCCACGGTCCGCTCGATCAGGTCCTCGCGGGCCTGGGTCAGTACGGAGATCGTGACGTCGTCCGGGATCGCGCCCTCTTCCTCGATGATCGAGCGCACGAAGTCGAAGTCGGTCTGGCCGGAGGCGGGGAAGCCGACCTCGATCTCCTTGTAGCCCATCTTGACCAGCTGGTCGAACATCCGGCGCTTGCGCTCGGGCGACATCGGGTCGATCAGGGCCTGGTTGCCGTCACGCAGGTCGGTGGAGAGCCAGCGGGGGGCGACGGTGATCCGGTTGCCGGGCCAGGTGCGGTCGGGGATGTCGACCTGGTCGTACTGTCCGTACTTGTGGATCGGCATGTGACTGGGCTGCTGGCGGTTCGCCATGGGGCGTGGGCTCCTCGGGGTGACCGGAGAATGTCCGGGCGGAAGGACGGCCGACGCGCAACACCAAGCACCGCGGGGAGGGGGTCGGCCTCTACTACAGGCCCTCGCCGCGGCAGCTAAGGAGAAGCAGCCCGAAACGCATAGTGCTCCGCAGCCTAGCCGAGCCGCATCCGTCGCGCGGGTCCGTTCCAGTATGCGGGACCGCCAGGACGAACCACTGAAAAAGGTGCGGAACGTGCGGAACGCCACTCTCCGTCCGCGAGCCATACCACCGGGCGTCACCGGCGGGGCCCCTTTGTCACCGTATTTCACCAATCATGGTTGCGGGTGGTGACATCGGCGTCACGCGGTGCAAGGGTGCCGGGCATGACGACTCACGGGGGCTTCCGGCCCGTCTTCTGCACCGTCGTTCCACCGCACGTCCTCGACCGTCTCGCGCGGAGCGAGGACCCCGCCCTGTCCGGTCCGGCCCGGCGCACCATCCTGCGCGACAGCGAGCTGCGCGCACTGCGCCAGGTGAACACCGAGTACGGCCTCCTCTCGGCCCCGGCGGCCAAGGCGCCGTCGGACCAGCCGCTGCGCACCCTCTACGACGCCGGGCACGGTACGTCCCTGCCCGGCACCAAGGTCCGCGCCGAGGGCCAGGAACCCGGCCAGGACGCCACCGTCAACCGCGCCTACGCGGGGCTCGGCGCCACCTTCGACCTCTACCTCAAGGCCTACCGGCGTCACTCGATCGACGACGACGGTCTGCCCCTGGACGCCACCGTCCACTACGACGAGGGCTACAACAACGCCTTCTGGAACGGCGAGCAGATGGTGTTCGGGGACGGCGACGGCGAGATCTTCGTCGACTTCACCAACTCCATCGACGTCATCGGGCACGAACTCACCCACGGCGTCACGCAGTACACGGCCAACCTGACGTACAACGGCCAGCCCGGGGCCCTCAACGAGTCGATGTCCGACGTCTTCGGCTCGCTCATCAAGCAGTACTCCCTCGGCCAGACCGCCGCCGAGGCCGACTGGCTGATCGGCGCGGGCCTGCTCGCCCCCGGCGTCACCGGCACCGCCCTGCGCTCCATGAAGGCGCCGGGCACCGCGTACGACGACGACGTCCTCGGCAAGGACCCGCAGCCCGCGACGATGGACGAGTACGTCCGCACCGGCCGGGACAACGGCGGCGTCCACATCAACTCCGGTATCCCCAACCACGCGTTCTACCTCGCCGCCACCGCCCTCGGCGGCCACGCCTGGGAGAAGGCCGGCCAGATCTGGTACGACGTGCTGACCGGCGGCGAACTCGGCGAGCGGGCCTTCTTCTCCGACTTCGCGAAACTCACCGTGAAGGCCGCGCGCGAGCGCTTCGGCGACGGCGGGGAGGAGCTCCAGGCCGTGTCGAAGGCGTGGGAACAGGTGGGGGTGCGGATTCTCTGAGTCCGTAATAGACAGGGACCCATGCGTATCCAGGTGAGTCGCACGGGCGGTTTCGCGGGCATCGAGCGCCGTGCCGAGGTCGACACCTCGGCACGGCCCGACGCGCACGAGTGGCAGGCCCTGGCCGAGCGGGCGGTCGCCGCCGGCTCGGCCGCGCCCCCGTCCGGCGTGCCGGACGGCTTCGGCTACGAGATCACCGTGGACGGCGAGACGGTGTACGCGGCCGACCCGGGCCTCACGCCGGAGCAACGGGAACTGGTCTCGCGGGTGCTGAAGGAGGGGGCCTGAGCACGCACCCCCGCGCGGTGCGAACGGGCGGTTCACGCCCGGGCGTTGACTTGCTTACCCATCGGTAAGGATGATCCGGCCCATGGCGAACGATCCGCGCGACGCAGCGCACCCGATCCCCCGGTTCCCGGACGGCTTCCTGTGGGGCGTGTCCACCTCCGCACACCAGATCGAGGGCGCGGTGGACGAGCGCGACCCTTCCGTGTGGGACACGTTCACCGCCGAGCCGGGACGGGTGAAGGACGGCTCCACGGCGGCGGTCGCCTGCGACCACTACCACCGCTACCCCCAGGACGTGGCGCTCCTGGCCGGCCTGGGCGTGGACGCCTACCGCTTCTCCGTCTCGTGGCCGCGGGTGAACTCGCCCGGCGGCATCGACTTCTACGACCGGCTCGTCGACGAGCTGTGCGCGGCCGGGGTCCGCCCGGTCCCCACCCTGTTCCACTGGGACCTGCCGGCCGGCCTCGACTGGCTGGAGCGGGACACGGCGTCCCGGTTCGCCGAGTACGTCTCCGTGGTCGCCGCCCGGCTCGGTGACCGGGTACAGAAGTGGATCACCATCAACGAGCCGGCCGAGCACACCCTGCTGGGACACGCGCTCGGCACCCACGCCCCCGGCAAGCAGCTCCTGTTCGATGCGCTCCCGGTCGCCCACCACCAGCTGCTGGGACACGGTCTCGCCGTCCAGGCGCTGCGCGCGGCCGGCGCCGCCGACATCGGCATCGCCAACTCGCACGGCCCGACCTGGCCGGCCTCCCGGGAGCCCGCCGACCTGGAGGCGGCCGCCTTCTACGACGTCCTGCTCAACAGGCTGTTCGCGGAGCCGCTGCTGCTGGGCGAGTACCCGGAGGGGCTGGGCGAGCTGATGCCCGGTGACGTCGCCGGCGATCTGAAGGTGATCTGCGAGCCGCTCGACTTCTACGGCGTCAACTACTACGCCCCGACGAAGGTGGGCGCCCCGCAGGGCACCGAGATCGAGTTCGGCGGCATCACCATGCCGGCCGAACTCCCCTTCTCCGTGCGGCAGATCGAGGACGTCCCGGTGACGGACTTCGGCTGGCCGGTCGTCCCGGAGGGCCTCACGGAACTGCTCACCGCCTTCCGCGACCGCTACGGCGACCGGCTGCCCCCGGTCGTCATCACGGAGAACGGATGCAGCTACGAGGGCCTGGACGACCAGGAACGCATCGCCTACCTCGACGGCCATCTGCGGGCCCTGCACCGGGCCTGCGAGGCGGGCGTCGACGTGCGCGGGTACTTCGTGTGGTCGCTGCTGGACAACTTCGAGTGGGCGGAGGGCTACGCGCGCCGCTTCGGCCTGGTCCACGTGGACTTCGAGACCCAGGCCCGCACCCCGAAGGCGTCGTACGCCTGGCTGCGGGACGTCCTGCGGGCGCAGAGATGACGACGGCGGACAGGGCCCCGGCGGCCGCCCTGGCCGAGCCCGTGGAGCGGGTGAGCCGGGGCTGGACGTCGGCCCTGTCCCTCGCCAACGGGGCGATCTGGGTGGGCTGGTACGGCCCCCTCCAGATCCTGCTGGCCTCCCAGGCCGAGGACTTCGCCCCCGGTTCGGGCATGTCCAAGGAGACGATGCTGGCCTGGGTGACGGGCGTGGGCGCAGTGGTGTCCCTGGCCGCCAACCCCCTCTTCGGCGCGCTGTCGGACCGCACGACGTCGGCGCGGGGCCGCCGTACGCCGTGGATCGTGGCGGGCACGGCGGGCGGCTCCCTGTCGCTCCTGCTGCTCGCGGGCGCGGACGGCGTGTGGACCATGGCGCTCGGCTGGTGCCTGGTCCAGCTGACCCTGAACGCCGCCTTCGCCGCGGTGACGGCCGCCGTGCCCGACCGGGTGCCCCGGCTCCAGCGCGGCTCGGTGGGGGGCTGGCTGGGCGCCGCGCAGATCCTGGGCGTGGTCGGCGGCACGGGCCTCGCGACGGCCGCCGGGGGCGTCGGGGCGGGGTACGTGGCGTGCGCGGTGTTCACGACGCTGGGCGTCCTGCCGTACGTGCTGCGGTACGAGGACCTGCGGCTGGCCGTGGCGGACCGGCCGGCCTGGTCCTGGCGGGGCTTCGCGGCCGGCTTCTGGCTGAGTCCGCGCCGCTATCCGGACCTGGCCTGGGCCTGGCTGACCCGCTTCCTGATGAACCTGAGCAACGCGCTGGTGCTGCTGTACCTCCTCTACTACCTGCGCGACCGGCTGCACCACTCCGACCCCGAGCAGGGCGTGCTGATCCTGACGGCGGTCAACGGTCTGACGCTGCTGGCGACCGTGGTCGTCGGGGGCGCCTGGTCGGACCGGGTCGGGCGGCGCAAGCCGTTCGTGATCTGGTCGGGCGTCCTGATGGCGGTGGCGACGGCGGGCCTCGCGCTCTGGCAGACCTGGCCGGGCGCGGTCGTCGCGGCGGCGGTGCTGGGCGTGGGCTTCGGGGTCTTCACCTCCGTCGACTTCGCGCTGATGACGGACGTGCTGCCGAAGGCCGGTGACCGGGGCAAGGACCTGGGCGTGATCAACGTGGCCAACGCCCTGCCCCAGGTGGCGGCGCCCGTGCTGGCCGCCCCCGTCGTGACCTACCTGGGCGGCTACCGGGTGCTGTACCTGGTGGCGGCGGCGGTCGGCCTGGCGGGGGCGGTGCTGGTGGGCCGGATCAGGTCCGTGGACTGACCTTCCGGACGTCGGCCCCGAGCATGTCCCGGAGTCCCGGGGCCCCGGAGTCCCGGGGCCTACAGGGCGCCGGCCTCCCGGGCCGCCCAGGCGCTCGGGAACAGCGGGCGGTAGCCCAGCTCGCGGCGGATCCGCTCGGTCGAGACGACCGCGGACCACGGGTCGGGGTCCGTGCGGGTGTACAGCTCGGCGGGGACCTCGATTCCGTTGAGCCGGTGCAGGTCGACCGCCGTGACGGGGGCGTCGTCCGCGATGTTGTAGATCCGGCCGCCGATCCCCGGGGCGTGCAGGAGACGCAGCAGCCCCTGGGCGACGTCCGCGTGGTGGCCCATGTGCAGCATCTGCCCCGCCGCCCAGTGCGCGGCCCACCGCAGGGACTGGGCGAGGTGCGGATCGCCCTCCCCGTAGACGAAGGGGAGGCGGCCGACGCACACGTCCAGGCCCTCCAGCGCGAGCAGTTCCCGCTCGGCGTGGGCCTTCGAATCGGTGTAGGCGCCCCACATGGCGCCGCCGGGCCGGCTCTCGTCCTCCTCGGTCAGCGGGCGGCCCCGCCCCAGGCCGTACACCAGCCCCGTGCTGACCTGCACGAAGCGCCGTACGCCGGAGGCGAGCGCGGCACGGCCCAGTTCGACGGCCGCGTCCCGGTTGACGGCCCACGCCTCCTCGTCCGGCACCCCCCGGAAGGAGGCCGCCACGTTCACCACGGCGTCCGCCCCGGCCACCGCCTTGCCCAGGGCCTCCGCGTCCCGCAGATCCCCGACCGCCACCTCGGCGCCCAGCTCCGCGAGGCGTTCCCCCCGGGCGGCGTCCCGCACCAGGACCCGCACCCTCTCTCCCGGCCTGGCCTGCGCCAGCAGCCTCGGCACGAAGCGCCGTCCCACCTGTCCCGTCGTCCCCGTCACCAGTGTCAGCATCGTCACTCCCGTGTTCCTTCGGTCCGGTGACCCCAGCCTGGGGCGCGGCGGCGGCCGCCGGGAGAGACCCGTCGATCGGGGGATCGGCAGTCCCTGGATAAGGCGGGCGCGATGGCGCAGCCTGGAGGGGTGGCAACGAACCGAGCCGAACTCGCCGACTTCCTGCGCCGCGGCCGCGCCCGCCTCACTCCGCCGGACGTGGGACTCACCGCGGGGGCCAGGCGCCGTACCCCCGGGCTGCGCCGCGAGGAGGTGGCGCAGCTGGCGGGCATGTCGGCCGACTACTACACGCGCCTGGAACAGTGCCGGGGCCCGCGTCCGTCACGTCAGATGCTGACGGCGCTGGCCCGCGCGCTGCGCCTCACCGACGACGAACGCGACCACCTGTTCCATCTGACCGGCGAGGAGCCGCCGCGCCGCGAGACGGCGTCGGCCCACGTCCCGCCCGGCCTGATGCTGATCCTGGACCGGCTGCACGACACGCCCGCGCAGGTCGTGACCGACTGCGGTGAGGTCCTGGCCCAGAACGCGATGGCGCGGGCGCTGACCGGCGACGTGATGTCACGCCCCCGGCGCGAACGCAACCTGGTCCGGCTGCACTTCCTGGACCCGGCGGCGCGCGCCCTGTTCCCCGAGGAGGACCGGCCGCATCTCGCCCGCGCCCATGTGGCGAGTCTGCGCGCGGTGGCCGCGGCCCGCCCCGACGACCCGGAGCCGGCCGCGCTGGTGGCCGGACTGCGCGCCGGCAGCGAGGAGTTCGCCCGCCTGTGGGACGAACACGAGGTGTCCGTCCGGCACAAGGCGACGAAGCGCTTCCAGCACCCCCTGGTGGGCCTGCTGGACCTGGACTGCGAGGTCATGCTCAGCCACGACCACCATCAGCTGCTGATCATCCACACGGCCCGCCCCGGCACGGACTCCCACGAGCGGCTCGAGCTGCTGCGGGTGCTCGGCGTGCAGGACATGACCCCGCACGACGCGAGCACCCGGCGGGCGGTCCGGCGGGCGGTCTAGAACCCCAGCTTGCGCAGCTGCTTGGGGTCCCGCTGCCAGTCCTTGGCGACCTTCACGTGCAGGTCGAGGAAGACCGGCGTGCCGAGCAGCGCCTCGATCTGCTTGCGGGACTTGATGCCCACGTCCTTCAGGCGCTTGCCCTTGGGGCCGATGATGATCCCCTTCTGGCTGGGGCGCTCGATGTAGATGTTGGCGTGGATGTCGAGCAGCGGCTTCTCCGCCGGCCGGTCCTCGCGCGGGAGCATCTCCTCGACGACCACCGCGATGGAGTGCGGCAGCTCGTCGCGGACGCCCTCCAGCGCCGCCTCGCGGATCAGCTCGGCGACCATCACCTGCTCGGGCTCGTCCGTCAGGTCGCCCTCGGGGTAGAGCGGCGGGCTCTGCGGGAGCATCGGCACGAGCAGGTCCGCCAGCAGCTCGACCTGCTGGTCGCCGACCGCGGAGACCGGCACGATCTCCGCCCACTCGAAGCCCAGCTCCTTGCCGAGCTGGTCGATCGCGATGAGCTGCTCGGCGAGCGTCTTGGAGTCCACGAGGTCGGTCTTGGTGACGACCGCGACCTTCGGCGTCCGCTTGATCCCGGCCAGTTCCTTGGCGATGAAGCGGTCGCCGGGACCGAGCTTCTCGTTGGCCGGCAGGCAGAAGCCGATGACGTCGACCTCGGCCCAGGTGGCGCGCACGACGTCGTTGAGCCGCTCGCCGAGCAGGGTGCGCGGCTTGTGCAGACCCGGCGTGTCGACCAGGATCAGCTGGGCCTCCGGGCGGTGCACGATGCCCCGCACGGTGTGGCGTGTGGTCTGCGGACGGTTCGAGGTGATGGCCACCTTCTTCCCGACCAGAGCGTTCGTGAGAGTGGACTTGCCCGCGTTGGGACGGCCCACGAAACAGGCGAAGCCGGCACGGTGCACGGACTCGGCCGGCCGCTCGGATGACTGGTTACGGACGCTCATGGCCCCCATTCTCCCTGATCCACGAAGCCCTGCCGTACACACGAGCGGCAGCACCCTTCGCGGTGAGCTCCCGGAAACCTCCACGCAACGAAACGTCACGGAAACACACCTGTACGCGGGCGGAAACCGGGAGCGGTGAATCTCTGACGAGCCCCCGCATCGTTGGAGACCCCCGTGACTCTGGCCGCCGCCCACGTGAACACCGGCGACACCGCCTGGCTGCTCGCCGCCACCGCCCTCGTCCTGCTGATGACCCCGGGTCTGGCCCTCTTCTACGGCGGTATGGTCCGCACGAAGAGCGTCCTCAACATGCTCATGATGAGCTTCGTGTCGATCGCGCTGGTCACGGTGGTGTGGCTGACCGCCGGCTACTCCCTGGCCTTCGGTGCCGACGCCGGGGGCGGTCTGATCGGCGGGCTGGAGCACGCGGGCATGGCGGGTCTCGGCCCGGACAGCGTCCAGGGGACGGTGCCCACCCTCCTGTTCGCCACCTTCCAGCTCACCTTCGCGATCATCACGGCCGCGCTGATCAGCGGCGCGATCGCGGACCGGGCGAAGTTCGGGGCGTGGCTGGTCTTCGTGCCGGTCTGGGCGCTGCTGGTATACGTTCCCGTCGCGCACTGGGTCTGGGGCCCCGGCGGCTGGATCCTGGACGGGCTCGGGGCGCTGGACTTCGCGGGCGGTCTGCCCGTCGAGATCACCTCGGGCGCCTCGGGGCTTGCGTTGTGCCTGGCCCTGGGCCCGCGGCTCGGTTTCAAGAAGGACGCGATGCGTCCGCACAATCTGCCCATGGTGGTGCTGGGCGCGGGTCTGCTCTGGTTCGGCTGGTTCGGTTTCAACGCGGGTTCCGCGCTGGGCGCGAACGGCCTGGCGGCCGCCGCGTTCCTGAACACCCTCGCCGCGGGCTGCACCGGCCTGCTCGGCTGGCTCTTCGTCGAGCAGCGGCGCGACGGCCATCCGACGACGCTGGGCGCCGCGTCCGGCGCGGTCGCGGGCCTCGTGGCCATCACCCCGTCGTGCGGCTCGGTCTCCCTGCCGGGCGCCCTGGTCGTCGGCCTCGCCGCCGGTGTCGTCTGCTCCTACGCCGTGAGCTGGAAGTTCCGGCTGAACTACGACGACTCCCTCGACGTGGTCGGCGTCCACCTGGTCGGCGGGGTCATCGGCACGCTCCTCATCGGCGTCTTCGCGGTGGACACCATGACCGGCGGCCCCGAGGGCCTGCTGTACGGCGGCGGGCTCACCCAGCTCGGCAAGCAGCTGGTCGCCGTCGCCGCCGTGGCGGTGTACGCCTTCGGGGTCACCTTCGGCATCGGCAAGCTGCTCGACAGGACGATCGGCCTGCGCGCGGACGAGGACCACGAGCACACCGGCCTGGACCTTACGGTGCACGCCGAGACGGCATACGATCACGGCGTCCTGGGCCACGGCGCCCCGGTCTCCGCGCACTCCGTCCCCTCCGTCCAGAAGGTCAAGCCACGGGAATGAAGCTCATCACCGCCATCGTCAAGCCCTACCGCCTCGACGAGGTCAAGACGGCCCTCCAGGAGCTCGGCGTGCACGGCCTGACCGTCACCGAGGCCAGTGGCTACGGCCGGCAGCGCGGTCACACCGAGGTGTACCGGGGCGCCGAGTACCAGGTCGACCTGGTGCCCAAGGTCCGCATCGAGGTCGTCGTCGACGACGCGGACTCCGAGGCCGTGATCGACGCGGTGGTGCGCGCGGCGCACACCGGCAAGATCGGGGACGGGAAGGTGTGGGCCGTGCCGGTCGAGACGGTCGTGCGGGTGCGGACGGGCGAGCGCGGACCCGACGCGCTCTAGCCTCCGGCGGCCCGGCCGACCTCCTGGTACGGGTCCGTGGGGGCTGGTCGCGCAGTTCCCCGCGCCCCTTCGGTGCGCGTCCGGCGCCGTCCCATCAGGAGCCACACGCCGGTCGCGGTCCCCGCGACCACGAGCGCGACCGGCAGCCACGGCACCGCCAGGAAGGACGCCTTCGCCGACTCCTCGGTGCCCTTGGCCGTCGCCGTCAGCCTGACGTGGGCCCGGTCGAACTGGGGGGCTCCGGTCCAGCGTTCGGTGAGGCGGACGCGCTGGCCCGGGAGGAGCTGGGAGGGGAGCTTCTTCAGGTCCCGCGTCAGGAGGGTGCGGCCGAACAGGCCGCTCGCCTTCAGCTCCACTTTCGGCGCGAGGGTGACGTTCCCGGTGTTGTGCAGTGTGTAGGAGATCGTCGCCGTGCTGTCGCCGAGGCCGGGGACCAGCGGCTGGTGGTGGACGACCTGCACGTCCTCGACGGCCAGGCCGGGCAGCGCGGGCCCGCCGACCTGGAGGTAGACCCGGGCGCCGACGGCCCGCTGCACACCGAGCGCGACCCCCGCGCCGCCCTTGTCGACCCGTTCGTCCAGGGCGACGATCGCGCCCGGATGGTCGCCGGGCTCGGCGCCCCGGGGTACCCGGACGGTGAACGGCACGGTGACCGTGGCACGGCCCGGCACGGTGACACGGTCCTTCGGCAGCACGGCCCACGCGCCCACGCCCCGCATCTTCTCGCCGGGCGACTTCACGGCGAACCCGCCGTCCCGCGCGGTGTTGTAGGCGTCGGCCGCGTAGAGCCGGAAGGTGAGGGGCCCGTCCGTCTTGTTGGCGACGACGACCTTGTCCTGGATCGTCCGGCCCGGATCGGCAAAGACGTAGAAGTAGGGCCGTGCGGCGACGGCCGAGGAGACGGGGTACACGGACCAGCTGCCGTTGTCGGCCGCGCGGGCGGGGGCCGCGGACGTCAGGAACAGCAGGAAGGACAGGCAGGACAGGAGGGACAGGAGAGGGACGTACGGCTTGCGCATGGGTGCGGACCCCCGGCGTACGGCGGACGGGCCCGGGCGGTCGGGCCCGGCGGGGCGGGCAGCGGCGGCTGGGTGGACGGGCGGGTGCGGACCTGTGGGGCGGGCGCCCGGCCACCGGTGGACCTGGTGCGTACGCTCAGGTGAGCGTGAGGGTCAGGACGCCGGCGTACGTGCCCGGAGGCGTGAACGACGGGACGTCGAGGGAGAGCCGGGCGTCGGCGGTGAACTCGCCGCCGGTGGCCGTGCCGTCGGGCGTGGACGCCAGGGTCGCCCCCGAGGCGCCGACGGTGCCCGCCGAACCGGCCTGACAGGTGCTCGGGCTGCCCGCCTTGGTGGCGCACGCGGGCGACCAGCTCAGCTTGCCGGCGTCGATCTTGGCGCCGGGGCCGCTGAAGTCGGTGACCTTGCCCGTCAGGGACCAGCCCGCGGGGCCGCCGCGGAAGTCCTTGACGGTCACCGTCTGGAGGGCGCCGGTCGAGGCGCCGCCCTGGCCGAAGTCCACCCCGGACAGCTGGACGGCGTCCCCGGCCTGGGACATCGACAGCGTGCCCGCGCGGACCGTGGTGGTCACCTTCTGGCTGCCGTCCGGTACGGGCTGGTCGTCGATGACGACGTACGCGACCGGTCCCGCGCCGAGGTCCGAGCTCCACGCGCCGCCCTCGTACGCCACGACACCGGTCGTGGTGAGGTCACTGACGGCGAGCGAGCCGGAGATCCCGCCCTGGGCGTTCGCGGTCACGGTCGCCGTGTCCGCGGTCTGGGTGGTCCCGGAGCGTCCGGCCAGGGTGACCGCCGCGCCCGGGGTGAAGCCGCTGCCCGTGACGGCGACGGTCGCGCCCGGACTCCCGGAGGCCGAACCCAGGCTGATGGCACGGGTGTTGGCCGGGGGGTTGTCCGCGGCGGTGACGGTCTCCGACACCGGAGCGGGCGGGTTGGTCACCGTGCAGGGGGTGTCGAGTTCCAGGATGTAGCTGGTGTGGATGTTGTAGTCGCCGGGCGAGAGGGCGATCGCGCCGGGCGCGGTGACCGTGAAGGTGCCGGTCATGGAGAACGACGGGAAGGCTCCCTTGCCGGGCACCGGGTCGTTCTTCTTCGGCCCCGTGACGGTGACGCTGCCGGTCTGCGCGCCGGCGAGGGTGACCTTGCCCGTCGGCGTCATGATGTCGGCCGGCAGGGCCAGGTCGGTGGGGTTGCTCGCGGCGGGGGTGACCACCGTGTACGTGACGGTGACGGTGTCGCCGACCTTGGGGCTGGTGTTGTCCACCGTGATCTTCGCGGTGGTGGTGCCGTCGATCGGCGGGAGACCCGCGATCGCCGGCGGGATGCAGTGCGTGGGGTAGTCCACATTGGACGCGGCGCCGGCCGGGGCCGCGAGCGCCCCGCCGGCGGTGACCGCGAGCGCGGTCGCGCCGAGCAGCGAGGCCCAGCGCCGTCTTCGGGAACCTCGGGTGCTTCCGGAACTTCGGGGTGAACCCATGTTGCCCCCTCCTCCAGGGTGCGGGCGCAGCGGCTCTTCTGCGCCGACAGGGGGCATTGATGTGCGGATCGCGTGAGAAGTCAATGGACATCACGCAGATACCTGATGGACCGTCAGCTTCCTGCTCGCGCAGAGAAGCCGACGGCCCGTGAGCGAGGTTTCCGACCGCTATCAGCTGAACACGAAGGGACCCGGCGCCTGCGCGGCGTTCGCCGTACAGGTGACGGTGATCCCGAAGACGACCATCTTCAGGGATCCCTTGTAGAAGTCCAGGCTGTCACCGGAGGCCACGGTCCCGTTGAGCGGACCGACCGTGATCGGGTCGCCGGTGGCCATGGCGGGGTTCACGGCGCCGCTGAAGACCCGGGCGGCACCGGTCGAGTTCGCCATCGTGAGCGTGGAATTGATGCTGTTCGCGCCGATCGGGATCGGCGCGGTGATCGCCGTCGACGACAGCTTGAGGGTGGCGGCCGTGCCCGTCTGGGTGGCCGTGAGGGTGGCTGCGCCGCCTCCGAAGAGACCGCAGTTGGCGGTGACGGTCGCCGTCAGCGGGGTGACGGCGACAGCCGAGGGCGCGAAGGCCAGCCCGGTGACCGCGAGGGCCCCGGCCAGCATTGCCGCACCTGATCCGATTCGCTTGCCTCTCATGGGATCCGCTCCCTTCCCGAGTACGGGAATCCATGTGGGGGGTGGATGGACGGGAGATGCCGACGGACCACCGCCCGGGAGGGATGGGTGCGGGCACCCTGCCCGGAGCGGATCTGACGGTCCGTCGGAACTTGCGGTTCCATTGATGCGTGAGCGATTCGAAAACGGCAAGGTTGAAAACCGGCCTACCTGGAGCCGCCGCCTGCCTGTGACGGCAGGTGACTCCCGGACGCCCTGGGACGGGAACGCCCCCGCGGGCGGCGCCCTAGGGGGTCAGGCCGTGGCGACGGTCAGGCGGACGGTTCCGTCGGGGGCGGCCAGCAGCACCGGGGTCCCCGGACCCCCGAGGTCGCCCACGGCGGCGAGATCGGCCTCGGCGGCCGCCTCCTCGGTGGTCACCACCGCCGCCGCCTCCAGCGACCGCGCGCCCGAGGCCACGGCCATCGCCACCGCCGTCTGGAGCGCGGTCAGCCGCAGCGACGGCAGGGCCACCGTCGCCGCGACATACGTACGTCCCGTCTCGTCCCGTACGGCGGCCCCCTCGGGCACACCGTTACGGGCCCGCGCGGAACGGGCCAGGGTGACGATCTTGCGGTCCTCGGGGTCGAGCGCGTTGCTGTCGGTCATGCCCCGAGCATACGAAGAACCGGCCGGGGCCCGGCGACGCGGCCACGGGGCGGACTCAGGGCCGGTCGAGCCTCAGCCGCTCGGCCCTCGGCAGCCCGGCGACCACCAGGTCGTAGGAGTCCTCGACGAGCTCGCGCACCAGCCGCTCGGGAAGCCCCGCGTCGACCGTCACCGTGTTCCAGTGCCGCTTGTTCATGTGGTAGCCGGGCACGATCAGCCCCTCGTGCTCCCCGCGCAGGCGCACCGCGTCGTCCGGGTCGCACTTGAGGTTCACCGTCAGGGGCCGCGCGTCCAGGGTCGTCAGGGCGAACAGCTTGCCGCCGACCTTGAAGACCGAGATCTCCGGACGGAAGGGGAAGTCCTCCACCGCCGCGTTGAAGGAGAGGCACAGGGCACGCAGTTGCTGAGGTGTCATGGCGTCACTCCCGTCGGCCCGGTCATTCCGCTTCCGCCTCTTCCTGCCGCTCGGCCTCCGGTCCGGCCGGGACGACGGGCTCCACCAGCACCGTGACGATCTTGTTCCGGCGGCCGGCCGCCGCCTCCGCCGTCAGCCGCAGCCCGCGCCCGTCCGGCAGGTCGACCACGCTCGACGCGCCGGCGATGGGCACCCGGCCCAGGGCCTTGGCGAGCAGCCCTCCGACGGTCTCCACGTCCTCGTCGTCGTACTCGTCGAGGCCGTACAGCTCGCCGAGGTCGGTGATGTCGAGGCGGGCCGTGACCCGGTGGCGGTCGTCTCCGAGTTCCTCCACGGGCGGGAGCTCCCGGTCGTACTCGTCGGTGATCTCGCCGACGATCTCCTCCAGGATGTCCTCGATGGTCACGATGCCGGCCGTGCCGCCGTACTCGTCGATGACGACGGCGACGTGGTTGCGGTCCTGCTGCATCTCCCTGAGCAGGTCACCGGCGTTCTTGGTGTCGGGCACGAACGCGGCGGGCCGCATCGCCGTCGACACCAGCTCGCCCTCGGCGTCCCGGTTGATGTGCGTCTTGCGGACCAGGTCCTTCAGATACACGATGCCGACGATGTCGTCCTCGTTCTCCCCGGTCACGGGTATGCGGGAGAAGCCGGACCGCAGGGCGAGGGTGAGGGCCTGGCGGATGGTCTTGTACCGCTCGATGACGACGAGGTCGGTCCGCGGGACCATGACCTCGCGCACGAGGGTGTCGCCGAGCTCGAAGACGGAGTGCACCATGCGGCGCTCGTCGTCCTCGATCAGGGACTCCTTCTCGGCGAGGTCCACCAGCGCGCGCAGTTCCGCCTCGGAGGCGAAGGGGCCCCGGCGGAAGCCCTTGCCGGGGGTGAGCGCGTTGCCGATGAGGATCAGCAGCGAGGGGATCGGGCCCATGATCCGCGCCAGCGGGAGGAGCACGTACGCGGCCGCCGTGGCGGTGTTCAGCGGATGCTGGCGGCCGATGGTGCGCGGGGAGACGCCGACGGCGACGTACGAGACGAGGACCATCACGCCGATCGCCGCGAACAGGGCCCCGGTCGTGCCGTCGATCTCCTGGAGGCAGGCGTAGGTGACCAGCGCGGCGGCCGCCATCTCGCAGGCGACCCGGACCAGCAGCGCCACGTTCAGGTAGCGGGTGGGGTCGGCGGCGATCTGCGCGAGCTTGGCGCTGCCCCGCCGCCCGGACCGCACGGCCTCCTCGGCACGGAAACTGGAGACGCGCGCGAGGCCCGCCTCCGCGCAGGCGGCGAGCCAGGCGACGACGACCAGGGCGATCGCGCCGGCGACGAGCGTCGGGCTCATGAGACGGTCGGGGCCGGGGACGGGCCGGTGAAGCCCTTCTCGGCACGCCAGCCGTCGACGATGGCGGCCTGGAGACCGAACATCTCGGCCTTCTCGTCGGCCTCCTCGTGGTCGTACCCGAGGAGGTGGAGCACGCCGTGGACGGTGAGCAGCTGGAGCTCCTCGTCCATGGAGTGCTCCGTGGGCGCTTCCTTGCCCTGCCGCTCGGCGACCTCGGGACACAGCACGATGTCGCCGAGGAGGCCCTGCGGGGGCTCGTCGTCGTCCTTCGACGGCGGACGCAGCTCGTCCATCGGGAAGGACATGACGTCCGTCGGCCCCGGCAGGTCCATCCACTGGATGTGCAGCTGCTCCATGGCGTCGGCGTCCACCACGATCACCGAGAGCTCGGAGAGCGGGTGGATGCGCATCCGTGTGAGCGCGTAGCGGGCGATGTCGAGGATCGCCTGCTCGTCGACCTCGGTTCCGGACTCGTTGTTGACGTCGATCGACATGGTGCTGGCTTGTCTACTTCCGCTTGTTGCGGCCGCCCTTGTGGGTGCCGTTCTCCGTGCCGTTGTGGCTGTCGTACTTCTCGTACGCGTCGACGATACGGCCGACCAGCTTGTGCCGGACGACGTCCTGCGACGACAGGCGGGAGAAGTGGACGTCGTCGAGCCCCTCCAGGATGTCCTGGACCTGGCGCAGACCCGACTTCGTGCCGTTCGGCAGGTCGACCTGGGTCACGTCACCCGTGATGACGATCTTCGAGTCGAAGCCGAGCCGGGTGAGGAACATCTTCATCTGCTCGGGGCTCGTGTTCTGGGCCTCGTCCAGGATGATGAAGGCGTCGTTGAGGGTCCGGCCGCGCATGTACGCCAGGGGCGCCACCTCGATCGTCCCCGAGGCCATCAGCTTGGGGATCGAGTCCGGGTCGAGCATGTCGTGCAGCGCGTCGTACAGCGGGCGCAGGTAGGGGTCGATCTTCTCGTACAGCGTGCCCGGCAGGAAGCCGAGCCGCTCCCCCGCCTCGACCGCGGGGCGCGTCAGGATGATGCGGTTGACCTGCTTGGACTGGAGGGCCTGGACCGCCTTGGCCATGGCCAGGTAGGTCTTGCCGGTGCCCGCGGGGCCGATGCCGAAGACGATCGTGTGCTTGTCGATCGCGTCGACGTACCGCTTCTGGTTGAGGGTCTTGGGTCTGATGGTGCGACCGCGCGAGGACAGGATGTTCTGTGTCAGAACCTCGGCCGGGGTCTCCTGGCCGTCACTCGTCCCGTTCTCACTCGCCCGCAGCATGGCGATCGAGCGTTCCACTGCGTCCTCCGTCATCGGCTGTCCGGTGCGGAGCACCAGCATCATCTCGTCGAACAAGCGCTGGATGAGGGCGACTTCCCGCGCGTCGCCGGTCGCGCTGACCTCGTTGCCCCGGACGTGGATGTCGGCCGCCGGGAAGGCCGTCTCGATCACGCGCAGAAGGGAGTCGCCGGATCCCAGCACCGAAACCATCGGATGCCGGGCGGGAACGGTGAACTGTGCTCTCGCCTTGCCCTGCGCGGGCGTCTGAGCTGTGGGTGTCTCAGTCATAGACCGGCCCGAAAGCCTCTACGTCCTCCCGGATGCGTCTCGCCTGCCACAAGGGCGGCCTGGCGAGTTCAAGGGTACGCCAGGGGACTGACAACGCCGTAGGGCTTTTCCCGGGCGCCAGGGGCCCGGGGGGCCTACGCGGAGCGGCCGAAACCGATCGTCGGCACCGCTCTGCGCAACGGCCACGGGGTGCCCTCCCCCGCCTCGGGGAGCAGCGCGGGGAGCAGGTCGTCCAGGAAGGCGTACCGGCGCAGCGCCCCGGGGTCCTGGCCCTCGACCGACTGGACCCTGCGCCACCAGGCGGCGATCTCGGACCAGCCGGGGGCGGACAGCGAGCCGCCGAACTCCTGCACGGACAGGGCCGCGGTGAGACCGGCGAAGGCGAGGCGGTCGGCGAGCGGCCAGCCGGCCAGGGTGCCGGTGACGAAGCCGGCGACGAAGACGTCCCCGGCGCCGGTCGGGTCGAGTGCCTCGACGGCGATGGCGGGGACCTCGGCGGACTCGCCGGAGCGCCGGTCGACGGCGTAGGCGCCCTCGGCGCCGAGGGTCACGACGGCGAGCGGCACGTACGCGGTGAGGGCGTGGGCGGCGGCGCGGGGGCAGGAGGCGCCGGTGTAGCGCATGGCCTCCTGCGCGTTGGGCAGGAAGGCCTCGCAGTGCGCCAGGTCGGTGAGGCCGGCCAGGTCCCAGGCACCGGTGTCGTCCCATCCGACGTCGGCGAAGACGCGGGTGCCGCGGGCGGCCGCCCGCTCGATCCAGGGGGCGGGTCTACCGGGGGTGAGGGAGGCGACGGCGGCGCGGGCGTGCGGGGGGTGTTCCGGCGCGCCCTCCTGGACCAGGGCGGCCTCCAGGGGCGGTTCGTGGCCGTGGGAGACCATGGTCCGTTCGCCCTCGTAGGCCATGGAGACGGTGACGGGCGAGTGCCAGCCGGGGAGGGAGCGCGAGGGGGTGAGGTCGATGCCCTCGCCCTGTTCCAGGGCGTCCCAGCAGTACTCGCCGTAGTGGTCGTCACCGAAGGCGGCCGCGAGCGAGGTGCGCAGGCCCAGGCGGGCGAGCGCGGTGGCCATGTTGGCGACGCCCCCGGGGCTCGACCCCATGCCGCGCGCCCAGGACTCGGTGCCGCGCACCGGGGCGGAGTCCAGCCCGGTGAAGATGATGTCGAGAAAGACGGTGCCGGTGAGGTAGACGTCCCACGGCGGATCGGTGGGGCCGCGCAGGGCGGCCAGGGGGTCGACCCGCGCGGCCCGGCGGTCGCCCTGGCCGGTCTGGCCCGTTCGGCCGGTCTGCCCGGTGTGGCGGTGGTGTCCCTCTCCGGTGGACGCGTTGGACGCGGTCACGGTGCGCTCCCTGACGTGGTGCCGTTGTGGCCAGTGTGCACCACGGCACCGACGACACGCCGTCCGTCACGCGCGGCGCCGGGACACCGGTCGCGCCCCGGCTCACGTCCTCACGGGGTCACCAGCGGGGGACGGCCGGGGTGACCCAGGCGGGGTCGGCGATCCGCATGGCCGCCGCGTCGTCGCGCTCGCGCAGGGCGCCGTCGTCGTCGAGCCAGCGCCGGTGCAGGAACCGGAGGCGGTCGTGGTCGAGTTCGACGCCGAGGCCGGGCGCGTCCGGCACGGTCACCTTCCCGCCGTCGAAGGTCAGGCGTTCGGTGAGGACG
The DNA here is from genome assembly GCF_016860545.1 of Streptomyces asoensis. Classification (NCBI taxonomy): domain Bacteria; kingdom Bacillati; phylum Actinomycetota; class Actinomycetes; order Kitasatosporales; family Streptomycetaceae; genus Streptomyces; species Streptomyces asoensis. The sequence continues at coordinate 650,278 of NZ_BNEB01000001.1, forward strand.
TCCTCGGACTGCCACGGGTAGTGGGAGTCGCAGGCGTGGTGGAGGTCCGCCACGGTGGACGCCACATGGGTCATCGCCGCGAGCGAGATGCCCAGGTGGGTGTTGGAGTGCATGGAGATGCCGACGCCGAACGTCCGGCAGATCGCGGCGAGTTCCCTGGTATTGCGCAGGCCGCCCCAGTAGTGGTGGTCGGAGAGGACCACCTGCACGGCGTCGCTCGCGAACGCCTCCTCGATCTCGGCGAACGTCGTCACGCACATGTTGGTGGCGAGCGGCACGCCGGTCCGCGCGGCCACCTCGGCCATGGCCGGGGTGCCGAGCGCGGGGTCCTCCAGGTACTCGAGGAGGCCGCCGATCTCGTCGGCGACCTTCAGCGAGGTCCCGACGGACCAGGCGCCGTTGGGGTCGAGCCGCAGCGGGTGGCCGGGGAAGGCCTCGGCCAGTGCCCGGACGGCCGCGATCTCCTCCTCCGGCGGGAAGACACCGCCCTTGAGCTTGAAGGAGGTGAACCCGTGCCGTTCCTTGAAGCGCCGGGCCTGTTCGACGATCCCGGCCGGGTCGACGGCGGCGCCCCAGTCGTCCTTCTCGGCGGGGACGCCCTCGGGGTGGGCGGCCCACTTGTAGAAGAGGTAGGCGCTGTACTCGACGGCGTCGCGCACCTTGCCGCCGAGCAGGGCGTGCACCGGCAGGCCGAGCGCCTTGCCGAGGGCGTCGAGGCAGGCGACCTCGAAGGCGGAGAGGACGGACAGGCGCAGCTTGTCGGCGGTCTGGACGCCGCGCAGTCCGCCGACGTCGACCCGGGCGGAGGTCCGGGAGCTGTCGACGGCCACCTCGCCGGCGAGGGCGGTCAGGCCGTTGAGGTCGCTCACCCGGCGGCCGCGCAGCCGCTCGGCGAACGGGCGGGCCAGTTCCAGGTACTTGGTGTCGCCGTAGGTCTCGCCGACGCCGGTGGTGCCGTCCGCCGTCACGACCTCCACGATCAGCCGGGGGGTGTACGGCTGGTGGACGCCCTGGGTGTTCAGCAGCGGCGGGTCGGCGACCAGGATCGGGGTCAGCCGGACGTCCGTGACGGTGAGGTCGGGGCTCACAGCGCGGCTCCTACGAGGTCGAGGCCGGCGGTCAGGAGGTCCCTGAGCTCGGCGAGGTCGGCGGGCGAGGGGTCGGTGAGGGGGGCGCGGACGGGGCCGACGGGGCGGCCGCGCAGCCGGGCGGCCGCCTTCACCAGGGACACGGCGTACCCCGGCACCCGGTCGCGCAGTTCGACGAGCGGGACGTAGAAGTCGCGCAGCAGCCGGTCCACCGTCTTGTCGTCGCCGTCGCGCAGGGCCGTGAAGAAGGCGTTCGCGATCTCCGGGGCGAAGGCGTGGACGGCGGAGGAGTAGGCGGGGACGCCCACGGCGGCGTAGGCGCGGGCCTGGATCTCGGCGGTGGCGGCGCCGTTGAAGAAGAGGAAGCCCTCGGGGGCGGCGAGGGTGAGCCGCTGGAGTCGGTCGAGGTCGCTGTGTCCGTCCTTGAGGCCGATGACGGAGGGGAGGGCGGCGATGCGTCCGAGCGAGGCGGCGGTGAAGGCGACCTGGCCGCGCTGGTATGCGATGAGCGGCAGCCGGGTGCGGGCGGCGAGCTGTTCCAGCTGGGCGACGAGGCCGTCCTGCGGGGCGGCGACGAGGTAGTGCGGCAGGACGAGCAGGGCGTCGGCGCCCGCTTCCTGCGCGATCCGCGCGAAGCGGGCGGCCTGGGCCCAGCCGTAGCCCACCCCGGCGACGACGGGCAGCCGGCCGGCCGCCTCCTCGACGGTGATCGTCACGACCTGCCGGTACTCGTCCTCGTCGAGGGAGAAGAACTCGCCGGTGCCGCAGGCGGGGAAGACGGCCCCCGGGGCGGTCGCGATCTGTGCCGCGACATGGGCGCGGAACCCGTCGGGGTCGAGGGAGCCGTCGTCGCGGAAGGCGGTGAGCGGGAAGGACAGCACCCCCCGGGTCATGCCGTCCCGCAGCCGCCGCACCGTTTCGCTGTCGGAGCTCACCCTCGGTCATCTCCCTACATGGACGCTGTCTATATATGAAGATGAAGATTAGATACGCGAACGGTCATCGTCAATGGGACGGTCCCGGACCCGGCCTCGGACGCGCCCGGCCGGACCCGGCGTCCTACGATCGGCCCATGTCGGAGACAGGGGGCGTCCGCGAGGTGAAGTCGGCGGCGCGCACGGTCGAGCTGCTGGAGCTGCTCGCGGCGCGCGGTGACCGGCCGGCGCGCCTCCAGGAGCTGGCGGACGAGCTGGGCGTGCCGCGCAGCTCGATGTACGCGCTGCTCCAGACCCTGATCGGGCGGGGCTGGGTGCGCACGGACGCGACCGGCTCCCTCTACGGCATCGGCATCCACGCCCTGCTGACCGGTACGAGCTACCTCGACTCGGATCCGCGCGTACGGCTGGTGCGGCCCTGGCTCGACGAGGCGTCCGAGGCGCTGGGCGAGACGATCCACCTGGGGCGGCTGGACGGCCGGGGCGTGGCGTATCTCGCGACGCGCGAGTCGCACGAATACCTGCGCACCATCAGCCGGGTCGGCCGGCGGCTCCCGGCGCACGTCGGCGCGCTCGGCAAGGCGCTGCTGGCGCAGCGGCCCGACGAGGAACTGCCCGAGGGGCCCTACGAGGCGTTCACCCCGCACACCCGCACCAGTCGGCAGGCCCTCCTCGCCGACCTCGGCGAGGTGCGGGCGCGCGGGTACTCCGTGGACCGCGAGGAGGGCGTCCTCGGCATCGTCGGGTTCGGATTCGCGCTGCGGTACGACACTCCCGCGCAGGACGCGGTGAGCTGCTCGGTGCCGGTGGCCCGGCTGACCCCGGAGCACGAGGAGCGGATCGTCGCCGTGATGCGGGAGATCAGGGCGAAGATCGAGGCGTCGGCGCCGGGCGCGGGCGGCGCCCCCGACTGGCGGTAGCGGTCGCGAAAGCCCTGGCGCGTACCCGGCATCCGCCGGGCCAAACGCATGGTGATCCACATCACCCGCCCCCGTCTTCTTCTCGCCCCGTGCGCTTGATACAAATTGCCCGCGCGTTCCTGTCCGTCGACGGTCGGCGCCCCACCCCCCTTTTTTTATGCCGTCCCTTCCGCATGCCCTGGAACGCCCGTGCCCGCCCCTCGCTCCACCCTGCCCTGGCCCGTCGTCGCCCTGTTCACGGCCGGGTACCTCGCCCCCTACCTGCTGCCGACCGTGGTCGGCCGACTGGACGCCGGGCTGCCGCTGTCCGCCACCGAGGCCGGAGCCGTCGGCAGCGCGCTGCTGCTCGGTTCGGCCGCCGCCGGGTTCCTGCTCGCCTCCCGCGTCGAGCGGATCGGCGCACGGACCCTCGCCCGGACCGGCCTCGCCCTCGCCGTGCTCGGGTACGGCGGTGCCGCCCTCGCCGGTGACGTGCCGGCCGTGATCGCGGGCGCGGTCCTCGGCGGCCTCGGGTCCGGCACCGTCACCACGGTCGCCGCCACCCGGATCGCCGCCGCGCCCGACCCGCACCGCGTCTCGACGGCGGGCCTGCTCGGGGTCTCCGCGCTCGCGGGCGTCGTCTATCTGACGGTGCCGCACCTGGGCCCGGGACACGGACAGCCGCTCGCCGCCATCGCCCTGACCGCGCTCGCCGTATGGCCGCTGACGGGCCGTCTGCCCGGCCGCACGGCACCCGGTCCGGCGCGCCGCGAGAACCGGGCGCGGCTGCCCCGGCTGCGTGCCGGGCTCGTGCTGGCCGCCGCCATGCCCTGCTGGTCCCTGGTGCAGAACTCGCTCTGGGGCGTCAGCGGACGCATCGGGCTCGACCAGGCGCACCTCGGCGAGGCCGGCGTCGGCGCCGTCTTCGCGGTGGCGCTGGGCGCGGGGCTCGCGGGGGTGCTGGGCGCGGGGGTGCTCGGGGCGCGACTCGGGCGCGCGGTGCCCATCGGCGCCGGGACGGTGCTGATCGCGGGCTGTGTCGTCGCCAGCGCCTCGGCGACCGGACCGGTGAGCTTCGCGGCCGGTGAGATCGCCTGGAACACGCTCTACCCGATCGTGCTGTCGTACCTGATCGGGCTGGCCGCCTCGCTCGACCCGCGCGGGCGCTGGGCGGTGCTCGTCGGATCGGCGTCCTCGCTGGGCACGGCGGCCGGGCCGCTGACCGGGAGTGTGCTGTCGGCGTGGGCCGGGTTCCCGGTGATGGGGCTGGTCCTCGGCGCCGGACTGCTGGTCGTCGCCGTGCCGATGACCGCCGTCGCCGTGCGCGCGGGCGGTCCCGCGGGACCGGTCCGGCGGGGCGGCGTCCCCGAGCCGCGGACCGCGGACCTGCCGCCCACGGAGATCCCGGTGGTGGAGATCCCGGTCGAGGGTGTGGCCGTGCCCGTGCGGGACGCGTACGGCACGGCGGGTCCCCGGCCCGCGGGCGCCGCGCCGGGGGCCGGTGACTGAGGGCACCGCCCCGTCGGCGCGCCCCGCACGCCCCGCGCGCGGCCGTCAGAACGTGTAGCTGTCGACCTCCGCGAGGTACCTGGCCCGCAGTTCCTCGTCGTCCTCCAGGAAGGAGGCGACGAAGGAGTTGCGGGCCAGCTCGCGCAGCCGCTCCTCGTCCAGCTTCAGCGCGGCGGCCACCGCGTCGAAGTTGTCGCCCGCGTACCCGCCGAAGTAGGCGGGGTCGTCGGAGTTGACCGTGCACAGCAGCCCGGCGTCGAGCATGGCGGGCAGCGGATGCGCGGCGAGGACGTCGACGGTCCGCAGCCGGACGTTGGAGAGCGGGCACAGCGTCAGCGGGATCCGCTCCCGCACCAGCCGTTCGACGAGCCGCGGGTCCTCCATGCACCGGAGCCCGTGGTCGATGCGCTCCACGCCCAGCAGGTCGAGGGCCTCGGTGATGTACTCCGGTGGGCCCTCCTCGCCGGCGTGCGCGACGCGCCGCAGCCCGAGGGCGGCCGCCGCCTCGTACACCTCGCGGAACTTCACCGGCGGATGCCCGACCTCGGCGGAGTCCAGGCCGACGCCGGTGATCCGGTCGAGGTACGGCCGCGCGGCCTCCAGGGTCCGCATCGCGGACGCGGCGGACTCGTCGCGCAGGAAGCACATGATCAGCCGGGTCGAGACGCCGTGGGCGGCCTCGCTGTCGCCGAGCGCGCGCCACAGCCCCTCCACGACCGTGCCCATCTCCACCCCGCGGGCGAGGTGGGCCTGCGGGTCGAAGAAGATCTCCGCGTGCCGTACGCCCTGCGCGGCGGCCCGGGCGAGATAGGCGTTCGCGAGGTCCTCGAAGTCGCGCTCGGTGCGCAGCACGGCCATCAGCTCGTAGTACAGGTTCAGGAAGGACTGGAGGTCCTCGAACCGGTAGGCCTCGCGGAGCTCGTCCGTGCCGGCGTACGGCAGCGCGACCCCGTTGCGGGCGGCCAGCTCGAAAGCGAGCTCGGGCTCCAGGGTTCCTTCGATGTGCAGGTGCAGTTCAGCTTTGGGGAGGGGCATCGAAGCATCGTACGGCCGCTCGGGCTCGGATTTCGCCTTGCACCGTCCGCGCCGGTCGCCCCCGCGGGCAGCTTCCGCGCCGCCGGTCCGGGGGACGTCGCCCCCCGGCAGGGGCGCGCTACCTGCGCTTGGGAACCGGCACCCGCTGGAGGTCGTGCGCCACGGTCAGCTCGCCCTCGAACCCCGCCGCCCGCGCCTGCCGCTCGAACTCCTCCGGGTCTGCGTAGCGCTGGCTGAAGTGGGTGAGGACCAGGTGCCGCACCCCCGCGTCACGGGCCGCCCGCGCGGCCTGACCGGCGGTCAGGTGCCCGTGGTCGACGGCGAGCCGCTCGTCCTCGTCGAGGAAGGTCGACTCGATGACGAGCAGGTCGGCGCCGTCGGCGAGGGCGTGCACCCCGTCGCACAGCCGGGTGTCCATGACGAACGCGAACCGCTGCCCGCGCCGGACCTCGCTCACGTCGTCCAGCGACACCCCGCCGACGGACCCCTCCCGCTGGATGCGGCCGACGTCCGGTCCCGAGACGCCGTGCGCCGCGAGCCGTTCGGGCAGCATGCGGCGGCCGTCGGGCTCGACGAGCCGGTAGCCGTAGGACTCGACGGGGTGCGAGAGCTTCGCGCTCTCCAGCCGGTAGGACGACGTGGTGGCGAGGACCCCGTCCGCGTCGACCGGCGCCTCGGTGATGCCGACCGTCTCGCGGTAGGCGGTCGAATGACGCAGCCGCTCGAAGAAGTGGCTTCCGGAGCGCGGGAAGTGGGCCGTGACCGGGTGCGGCACCTGGTCCAGGTTGATGCGCTGGATGACACCGGCGAGACCGAGGGAGTGGTCGCCGTGGAAGTGCGTGACGCAGATCCGGTTCAGGTCGTGCGCGGCCACCCCGGCCCGCACCATCTGGCGCTGGGTGCCCTCGCCCGGGTCGAAGAGGATGCCCTCGGCGTCCCAGCGCAGGAAGTAGCCGTTGTGGTTGCGGTGCCGGGTCGGGACCTGGCTGGCGGTGCCGAGCACCACCAGTTCGCGTACGGACACGGCGGCCTATCCGGGGGGCCAGTGCAGGCCGCGGCCGCCGAGGACGTGCGCGTGGGCGTGCCACACGGTCTGGCCGGCGCCGGTCCCGGTGTTGAAGACGGTGCGGTAGCTCTCCAGCTTGTCCAGCTCGGCGACCGCCTGCGTCTCGCGGAGCACGTCGGCGGCGAGTTCGGGTGCGCCGGCGGCCAGGGCGGCGGCGTCCCGGTAGTGCGCCTTCGGGATGACCAGGACGTGGGTGGGCGCCTGCGGGTTGATGTCCCGGAAGGCGATGGTCGTCTCGGTCTCCCGCACGATCGTCGCCGGGACGGCACCCGCGACGATCCTGCAGAACAGACAATCGTCCTGCGCTTCCCCTGCCATACGGGTCCCTCCTCGGACGGTTGATCAGTACGGGGGCATGGTAGCGGGGGCCCGGCCCCGGGGCCCGCCCTGCGTCCGGGGAGGAGACCCGGGGGCGGGGCGGGGCCCGGGCGGGCTAGGAGCCCGGCAAGGGGGGAGGTGTCTTCGCCGGGGTTTCCCGGAGAGCGGCGAGCGCCAGCGACACGGCCTCGTCCAGCTGGACGTCCCGTCCGGCCGCGTGGTCCTGGGGGGCGCAGACGACCTCGACGTCCGGATCGACGCCGTGGTTCTCCACGCCCCACCCCTGACCCTCCAGCCAGAAGGCGTACTTGGGCTGGGTGACGAGCGTGCCGTCGACGAGCCGGTAGCGGCTGTCGATCCCGATCGTCCCGCCCCAGGTGCGCGTCCCCACCACGGGTCCGATGCCGAGCGCCTTGATCGCCGCGTTGACGATGTCCCCGTCGGACCCGGAGAACTCGTTGGCGACGGCGACGACGGGTCCGCGCGGCGCGTCCTCGGGGTAGCTGGACGCCCGCATCCCGCGCGGCAGGTCCCAGCCGACGATGCGCCGGGCGAGCTTCTCGACGACCAGCTGCGAGGTGTGCCCGCCGCGGTTCTCGCGGACGTCCACGATCAGTCCCTCCCGCGCGACCTCGACCCGCAGGTCCCGGTGGATCTGGGCCCAGCCGGGCGCCTGCATGTCGGGCACGTGCAGGTAGCCCAGCCGGCCGCCCGAGGCCTCGTGCACATGGGCCCGCCGGTCCGCGACCCACGCGTGGTAGCGCAGTGCCTCCTCGTCGTCGACGGGCACGACGACGGCATGCCTCGGCTCGCCCCCGCCGGACGGCGAGATCGTCAGCTCGACGACCCGGCCCGCGGTGCCGACGAGCAGCGGTCCCGGCCCGGTGAGCGGATCCACCGGCTGCCCGCCGACGGCGACGATCGTGTCGCCGGCCCGCACCGCGACCCCGGGCGCGGCGAGCGGGGAGCGCGCGTCGGGGTCGGAGGTCTCCGAGGGCAGGATCCGGTCGATGCGCCAACTGCCGTCCGTGTGACGGGAGATGTCGGCGCCCAGCAGACCCTGCCGGGCGCCGCCGGGTCCGCCGCGCGGGGTGACGTAGGCGTGCGAGGTGCCGAGTTCGCCGTGCACCTCCCACAGCAGGTCGACGAGGTCGTCGTGGGTCGCGACCCGCTCCAGCACGGGCCGGTAGCGGTCGAGGACGCCGTCCCAGTCGACTCCGCCGAGGTCGGGCCGCCAGAAGTTGTCCCGCATGATCCGGCCGGTCTCTTCGTACATCTGCCGCCACTCGGCGGCCGGGTCGACGCTGCGGCGGACCCGGCCGAGGTCGACGGTGATGTTGCTGTCGCTGTCCTCGTCACCGGAGGCGCGCCGGTCGCTCGGGACGACCTTGAGCTTGCCGTCCGTCCACAGCAGCAGCCGCTTGCCGTCGCCGCTGACCTCGTAGCCGTCGGCGTCGGCGGCGAGGTGCTCGACACGCTGGTGCGCGAGGTCGTAGCGCTCGAGTTCGGTGTGCGGGTCGGGGTCGTCGGGGGTGGCGCGGGAGGCGCCGAGGACACCGCGCACGGGGTGCCGAAGCCACAGCACCCCGTCCTTCGCGGCGGCGAGCCCCGAGTAGCGGCCGGCCTCCACCGGGAAGGGGACTATCCGGTCGGCGAGTCCTTCGAGGTCGATCCGGGTGGCCGGGGTGCCCTCGCTGTCGGGCGTCTCGTCCTTGTCGGGGGCCTCGAAGGGCCTGCCGTGCCGCTGCGGGCCGAAGGGGGACGGCGTGGTCGCGGCGAGGGTGATCAGGTGCGGGCGGGCCCCCGCCACGAAGGAGAGGTCGAAGACGTGCTCGTCGTAGACCGGGTCGAAGGCGCGGGCGGAGAGGAACGCGAGGTGTCTGCCGTCGAGGGTGAACGCGGGCGCGTAGTCCCTGAAGCGCAGCGGGGTCGCCTCGGTGACCGACAGGTCGGTGACGTTGGCGAGCTTGAGCTGGCTGAGCGGGCGCGGCCCGGGGTGCGACCAGGCCAGCCAGGCCGAGTCGGGCGAGAAGACCAGGTCGGACACCTCGCCGTCGGGGCTGCTGTCGACCTCGCGGACCTCTCCGGACTCCCGCTCGACGAGCAGCAGCCGCCCGTCGTGCGCGGCGACGGCGGCCCGGCTGCCGTCGGGCGCCATGGCGAGTTCCAGGACCCGGCCGAGCCGTCCGGCCGCGAGCCGGCGCGGGGTGGCGCCCGGAGCGGGCCCGGTGGCGGGGGCGAACTCCAGCGCGTCCTCCCCCTCGGCGTCCGTCACCCACACGACCCACTCCTCGCCCTCCGCGCGGAAGGTGCGGGGCAGCCGGGCCCGGACGCCGGGTTCGGCGGCGAGCGCGCGGGCCGGTCCGCCGCGGTGGGTCACCCAGTGGACGGCGCCGCGGACCTCGACGGCGCTGCCCCGCGCGGTGTGGTCGGGGGCGGCGGCGCCCAGCCACCGGGCGGCGTTCACCGGGTGGGGGCGGCGGTCGGCGCGCTGTCCGCCGAGGCGGATGTCGAGCCGGCGCGGCTCGGCGCCGTCGAGGTCGTCGAGCAGCCACAGTTCGCCCGCGGACATGTAGACGACGCGGGTGCCGTCACCGGCGGCGTGCCGGGCGTAGAAGCCTCCCCCGCTCCCGGCTTCGCCCGCTGGGGAGGTCCCTCCGAGCGGGGTGTGGCGCCGCAGGTCGGATCCGTCGGCGAGGGAGGAGTACAGGGCGCCCGTACCCTCGTGGTCGGAGAGGAACCCCAGGCGGTCCCCCGCCCACACCGGGTACTCGATGTTGCCGTCCAGGTCCTCGTGCAGCCGGACGAACTCCCCGTCGCCCTCGCGGTCGATCCACAGCTTGCCCGCCGTGCCGCCCCGGTAGCGCTTCCAGTGGGCGGCCTCGCGGCCCATCGACGCGGACAGCAGCACGGTGTGCGGGCCGTGGGCGACCGTGCCGACCGGACCGTACGGCAGGGTCGTCGCCGGGCCGCCGTCGACGGGGACGGCCCGGGCCCAGCTGCGCCGCAGGGTCGCCTGGTCGTGGGTGCTGACGACGAGGACCCGGCCGTCCGGGGTCCAGCCCCGCACCCGGGTCTGCCGGCTCCCCCAATAGGTCAGCCGGGTGGAGGGGCCGCCGTCGACCGGGGCGATGTGCACCTCGGGGGCGCCGTCGCGGGTGGAGGTCCAGGCGACCGTGGTGCCGTCGGGCGAGATGCGCGGCGCGGTGACCGGCCGGTTGTCGGCGCTGACGCGCCAGGCGCGCCCGCCGTCGAGGGAGGCCAGCCACACGTCGTCCTCGGCGGTGAAGGTCACCGAGTCGCCGTGCAGGTGGGGGAATCTGAGGTATGCGGCAGGCGTCGCGGGCTGTGTCACCGCATCACTGTATGCAGCGGCGGGAGCGCTGGTCAGGGGTTTCGATCACTTCCCCGCACCGCCTCCGGCGCCGTTCCCGCGCACCGTCTCGGTGACGGTGACGGTCACGGTGACCGTGGGGCGGGCGCCGGGCCGGCCGGAGCCGGACGGCTTGACCGGCGAGGGCGTGGCGGACCCGCAGTCACCGAGCCCGCTCACCCGGAACAGCTGCTTCCTGCCGACGGTCGCGGTGAGGTCGCCCCGGACACAGGATCCGTCGACGGCCCGCGTGACCTGGCCCTGGACCGTGATGTCCCGGCCGTCGGAGGTCTCGCCCTTGCAGTCCACGGAGGCGATGCTCTCCGTCTTCTCGCGGTCCTTGTACTGGGCCGTGCAGGTCAGCCAGCGCACGTGCACGTCCCGCCGCTGGATCTCCGCCGTCGCGGCCTGGTCGGTGGTGTAGGCGACGGACATGGTGCTCAGCCCGCCCGGCTCGCACGCCACGAGTGCGGCCACCGCCACGGCCGCCGACGGGAGAAGCAGTAGACGCCTCGATGCCCCCATGGACGGCAGCGTGCCATCCGGGCGGGCGGGGCGGTAGCCCGTATGCGGTCACGATCGCGCGGGACCCACCGGGAACATACGAGCGACGGCGGCCGCCGCGGAACCCACCTCCACCGCCGTCGCGTTCAGCCGCGCAGCAGCAGCCACTCCTGGAGTTCCACCAGATTGCCCTCCGGGTCCTTGAGGTGGGCGACGCGCATCCGGTCGGTCATCGGGGCGGGCCCGTGGACGAGGGTGGCGCCGCGGGCGGTGATCCGGGCGCAGACGGCGTCCAGGTCGTCGACGCGCAGGGCCACCAGGGAGCGGTGGCCGTCGGCCGGACCGCGCAGTTCGCCGAGCACCTCCGCCATCATCGCGCGGTCCTGGATGGCGATCCCCGTCGAGCCGGTCGTGGGCGAGAACTTCTCGTACGGCCCGCGCTCGGCCCCCGACTGCGGCTCGAGCCCGAGGACGTCGGCGTAGAAGCGGTAGCAGGCGGTGAAGTCGGTGACCAGCAGTCTTACTTGGGCGAATTCCACGAGTCCTCCGGTGGACGGCCTACAGGGTCAGGACCAGCGGCCGGTCCGGCCCAGGATCAGGGACGCGGCCGCCGTGCCGGCGGTCGAGGTGCGCAGGACGCTCCGTCCGAGCCGGTACGCGCGGGCTCCGGCCTCCTCGAAGAGCCTCAGCTCGTCGGGGGAGACGCCTCCTTCGGGCCCCACGACGAGCACGATCTCGCCCTCGGCGGGGAGTTCGGCGGTGGCGAGGGGGGCGCTGCCGTAGTCGCGGTCCTCGTGCAGGACGGCGGCGAAGTCGGCCCCGGCGAGCAGCGCGGCCACCTGCCGGGACGTCGCCGCGTCGGCGACCTCGGGGAAACGGACCCGGCGGGACTGCTTGCCGGCCTCGCGGGCGGTGGCCCGCCACTTGGCGAGCGCCTTGGCACCGCGCTCGCCCTTCCACTGGGTGATGCAGCGCGCGGCCGCCCACGGCACGATCGCGTCGACGCCGGTCTCGGTCATCGTCTCGACGGCCAGTTCGCCCCGGTCGCCCTTGGGCAGTGCCTGGACGACGGTGATCCGGGGCGACTCGGCCGCCTCCTCCGTCACCTCGCCGAGGTCCAGCACCAGCCGGTCCTTGCCCTCGGCCGCGACGACCTCGCCCCGGGCCCAGCGTCCGGCGCCGTCGGTCAGGACGACCTCCTCGCCGGCCCGCAGCCGCTTCACGGAGACGGCGTGCCGGCCCTCGGGGCCGTCCAGCACGAACGCGGGCCCGGCCGCGGGCAGTGCGTCGACGACGAAGACGGGGGCGGTCACGAGAGGCCTCCGTCCCCGGCCGGGAACGCCGACAACGCTGTCCGGGCCGCGGCGAGTTCGGACATCAGTATCTCCACCAGCCGGCCGGCGGGCAGTTCGCGGGCCAGCCGGTGGCCCTGTCCCGCCCACAGCGCCATGCCCTGCGCGTCGCCCGCCTGGGCGGCGGCCTTGCGCAGCGGAGCGGTGAGGTGGTGGACCTCCGGGTAGGCGGCGGGCGCGTAGGGGCCGTGCTCGCGCAGGAAGCGGTTGACCAGGCCCCGGGCGGGCCGGCCGGAGAAGGCGCGGGTCAGTTCGGTGCGCGTGAAGAGCGGATCGGTCATCGCCCGCTTGTGCACGGCGTGCGCGCCGGACTCGGACGCGACGAGGAACGCGGTCCCCAGCTGGGCCGCGCTCGCGCCGGCCGCGAGGACCGCGGCGATCTGGCCGCCGCGCATGATCCCGCCCGCGGCGACGAGCGGCAGGGCGACCGACTCGCGGACCTGGGCGAGCAGCGCGAGCAGTCCGATGCCCGAGCCGCCGGTCTCCGGGTTGTCCCGGTGGGTGCCCTGGTGTCCGCCGGCCTCCACGCCCTGCACGATCACACCGTCCGCGCCGGCCCGCTGCACGGCGAGCGCCTCCTCGGCGGTGGTCGCCGTGACCAGGGTGAACGTTCCGGCGCGGCGCAGGGCCTCCAGGACCTCACCGCTCGGGATGCCGAAGTGGAACGACACCACCGGCACCGGGTTGTCCAGCAGCACCGCGAGCTTGGCGTCGTACCCGTCGTCGCGGCCGCTGTCCGGGTCGCCGAGCTCGGTCTCGTACCAGGCGGCCTCGCCGGCCAGCTGGTGGGCGTAGACCTCGACGGCGCCGGTCTCCGCCGAGTCCGGCTGCGGCATGAACAGGTTCACGCCGAAGGGACGGGCCGTGAGGCTCCGCAGCTGCTTGATCTCCTGGTAGACACCGTCGGCCGTCTTGTACCCGGCGGCCAGGAATCCCAGCCCGCCGGCCTCACACACGGCGGCCGCCAGACGCGGGACGGAGACACCGCCCGCCATGGGGGCCTGCACGATCGGATGAGGGAAGAGATCGGTCAGTGCGGAGGACATGACGGCATGTTGTCACGTCCTCCGAACAAGTCCGAATCGACCCTTCCCACCGGCACATGCCTCCCGGGGACGGGAGGGGAAGGGGCGGCGGGGACGCGTGAACGTCCCCGCGCCCGCGCCGTCACCGGCCGTTGAAGGCGTCCTTCAAGCGGGAGAACAGACCCTGCTGTCCGGGCTGGAACTGCCCGGTGGGCCGCTCCTCGCCGCGCAGCTTGGCCAGCTCCCGCAGCACCCGCTCCTGCTCGGGGTCGAGCTTGCTCGGCGTCTGGACCTCGACGTGCACGATGAGGTCGCCGCGCCCTCCGCCCCGCAGGTGCGTGACGCCCCGGCCGTGCAGCGGGATCGACTGGCCGGACTGGGTGCCGGGCCGGATGTCGACCTCTTCCATCCCGTCCAGCGTCTCCAGCGGGACCTTGGTGCCGAGCGCCGCCGCCGTCATGGGCAGCGTCACCGTGCAGTGCAGATCGTCGCCGCGCCGCTGGAACATCGCGTGCGGCAGCTCGTGGATCTCGACGTAGAGGTCACCGGCGGGGCCGCCACCGGGGCCGACCTCGCCCTCGCCCGCCAGCTGGATCCGGGTGCCGTTGTCGACACCGGCGGGGATCTTCACGGTCAGCGTGCGGCGCGAGCGGACCCGGCCGTCGCCCGCGCACTCGGGGCACGGGGTCGGCACGACGGTGCCGAAGCCCTGGCACTGCGGGCACGGCCGCGAGGTCATGACCTGGCCCAGGAAGGACCGTGTCACCTGCGACACCTCACCGCGGCCGCGGCACATGTCGCACGTCTGGGCCGTGGTGCCGGGGGCGGCGCCCTCGCCGCTGCACGTGGAGCAGACGATCGCCGTGTCGACCTGGAGGTCCTTCGTGGTGCCGAAGGCCGCCTCCTCGAGGTCGATCTCCAGCCGGATCATCGCGTCCTGGCCGCGCCGGGTGCGCGACCGCGGACCGCGCTGCGACGCCGTCCCGAAGAACGCGTCCATGATGTCCGAGAAGTTCCCGAAGCCACCGGCGCCGAAGCCGCCCGCGCCGCCGCCTCCCGACTGCGACAGCGGGTCGCCGCCGAGGTCGTAGACCTGCTTCTTCTGCGGGTCCGACAACACCTCGTAAGCGGCGTTGATCTCCTTGAACCGCTCCTGGGTCTTCGGATCCGGGTTGACGTCCGGGTGCAGCTCGCGTGCGAGCCGCCGGAAGGCCTTCTTGATCTCTTCCTGCGACGCGTCGCGGCGCACGCCGAGAACGGCGTAGTAGTCCGTGGCCACCTACGACTCCGCCAGGATCTGTCCGACGTACCGTGCCACCGCTCGTACCGCTCCCATCGTTCCCGGGTAATCCATGCGGGTCGGTCCGACCACGCCCAGCTTGGCGACTGCTTCGCCGCCCGAACCGTAGCCGACCGACACCACGGAAGTGGAGTTGAGTCCCTCATAGGCGTTCTCGTGACCGATGCGTACGGTCATGCCCGAATCCCCCGCCTCGCCAAGGAGCTTGAGGAGCACGACCTGCTCCTCCAGTGCCTCCAGGACGGGTCGGATGGTGAGGGGAAAGTCATGTCCGAAGCGGGTGAGATTGGCGGTACCGCCGATCATCAGCCGCTCCTCGTTCTCTTCGACGAGCGTCTCCAGCAGGGTGGAGAGCACCGTCGTGACCGTGCCGCGGTCCTCGGCCTCGAAGGCTTCCGGCAGGTCTTCCACCAGATGCGGCACGTCGCTGAACCGGCGGCCCGCGACCCGGCTGTTGAGCCGTGCGCGCAGATCCGCCAGGGAGGCCTCCCCGAAGGGCGCGGGACAGTCCACCAGCCGCTGCTCGACCCGCCCGGTGTCCGTGATCAGCACGAGCATCAGACGGGCGGGCGCGAGCGCGAGGAGCTCCACGTGCCGCACGGTCGAACGGGTCAGCGACGGGTACTGCACGACGGCGACCTGCCGGGTGAGCTGCGCGAGCAGCCGTACCGTGCGGGCCACCACGTCGTCGAGGTCGACGGCGCCGTCGAGGAAGTTCTGGATGGCGCGCCGCTCGGGACCGGTCATCGGCTTGACGCCGGCCAGCTTGTCGACGAACAGCCGGTAGCCCTTGTCCGTGGGGATCCGCCCGGCGCTGGTGTGCGGCTGGGCGATGTACCCCTCGTCCTCCAGGGCGGCCATGTCGTTGCGGACCGTCGCCGGGGAGACACCGAGGCTGTGCCGCTCCGTGAGCGCCTTCGACCCGACGGGTTCCTCGGTGCCCACGTAGTCCTGGACGATGGCGCGCAGCACCTGGAGCCTGCGTTCACTCAGCATCGCGCGCACACCTCCAGCAGTCGTCCCCAGTCCCCTGGGCGCCTCGCCTGGCACTCTTCACATCCGAGTGCCAGCATTCCCCGGCCCAGTGTACGGCTGTGGGGTACACCCGGGGCAAGGTCGGCCCACGGGGCAGCGTCGTAGGGCTAGCGTCGCGGTATGACGGTGACTTGGGAAGAGCTCGGATGGGAGCGGCTCGCGACGGGGGTCGGCAGGGTGCGGCTGCCGGGCTGGGACTGCACGGCGGGGCTGGTCGTCGGGGCGGGTGCGGCACTCATGATCGACGCGGGGTCGAGCCTGGCGGAGGGCGTGCGGCTGCGGACCGAGGCCGAGGAACTCACCGGCTGCCGTGTGACCCATCTCGCGCTCACCCACCCGCACTTCGACCATGTGTTCGGGGCGGGGGCGTTCGCGGGCGCGGAGGTCTTCGGCGCGGTGGGCGTGGACACCGTGCCGGCCGGGGAACTGCGGGAGGACGCGGTGCGCAACGGTCTCGGGGAGACGGCGGCCACGGAGGCGGCGGACACGCTCGTCCGGCCGCGGCACCTCGTCTCCGGCGAGTGGACCCTCGACCTGGGCGGCGGCCGGCAGGTCCTGCTGGCGAACGTCGGCCCCGGCCACACCGCGCACGACCTGGTCGTCCTGGTCCCCGGCGACCCCGAGACGGTCTTCTGCGGCGACCTGGTCGAGGAGTCGGGCGAGCCGCAGGCGGGACCCGACGCCGTACCGTCCCGGTGGCCCGCGGCCCTGGACCGCCTGCTCGGCCTCGGCGGCGAGGACGCGCTGTACGTCCCCGGTCACGGGGCGGTGGTGGACGCGGCCTTCGTGCGCGCGCAGCGGGACGCGTTGCGCGCGCGTTTCGGCGTGTCGCCGTGATCGCCCCCGGGCTTCTCCTATCGTCATCCGAATGCGCCCACCCGTCTCCCACCACCGCCCTTCCGGCGAGGGCCCCACGGGCCCGCGGTCCCGCACGTACTCCCCGGACCTGACCCCCGGCTGGAAGAAGCCGAAGCCGGTCCCCGAGGTCCCGGCGGAGCCCGGTCTGGTGGTGGAGGAGCCCGGCACCGGCTTCTGCGGGGCGGTGATCCGCTGCGAGGCGGGCACGGTGACCCTGGAGGACCGCTTCGGCAAGCACCGGGTGTTCCCGCTGGAGCCCCGCGGGTTCCTGCTGGAGGGGAAGGCCGTGACCCTCGTACGGCCCGCGTCCGGCGGTCCCGTGCGACCTGCCAGGACCGCGTCGGGGTCCGTCGCCGTCCCCGGCGCCCGCGCGCGGGTCGCCCGGGCCGGCCGCATCTACGTCGAGGGCCGGCACGACGCCGAGCTGGTCGAGAAGGTGTGGGGGGACGACCTGCGCGTCGAGGGCGTGGTCGTGGAGTACCTGGAGGGCGTGGACGACCTGCCGTCGATCGTCGACGGGTTCGCGCCCGGCCCCGACGCGAAGCTGGGCGTCCTCGTGGACCACCTCGTCCCGGGCACCAAGGAGTGGCGCATCGCGCAGTCCGTGACCAGTGAACACGCCCTGGTCGTCGGTCACCCGTACATCGACATCTGGGAGGCCGTGAAGCCGTCCTCCGTCGGCATCGCGGCCTGGCCCCGGGTGCCGCACGGCCAGGACTGGAAGACGGGCGTGTGCCGCGCCCTGGGCTGGCCGGAGAACACGGGCGCGGTCTGGCAGGCCATCCTGAAACGCGTGACCTCCTACCGCGACCTCGAACCGGAACTCCTGGGCCGCGTCGAGGAACTGATCGACTTCGTCACCGTGACCCCGTAGGCCCACCACCGCGGGCCCGCGAGTCGGCGAGCCGTGTCCGGGGAGGGGATCCGTGTCCGGGGGTTGCGGGGCCAGGGCCTGAATACCCGTGACCGGCACGGCCGCGGCGGCGGCGGCCGTCATGGCGCTGCCGCGGCAGCGGTGGGCCGGGGCGCCCTGGCGCCCGAAGCCCATGAGCCCGTGGGCGGGGTGGCTGCGGCGGCCGTGAGGCCCCGGGCCGGGTCCGGGTGACCACTGGCGCATGGGCCGGTGGCCGGGATACCCGCAGCGGCCGGGACCGTGATGCCGCTACCGCGGCGGCCTTGAGGCCAGGGCCCGCGGCCGGGACGGCCGCGAGACCGGGCGGGACAGCCGCGGGACCGGGCGGGACAGCCGCCAGGCCGAGACCCGTGGCCGGGGCGGCCGCCAGGCCCAGACCCGTGGCCGCGAGACCGGGGCGGCGCGGGACGGCCGCGAGACCGGGCGCGGGACAGCCGCGAGACCGGGCGGGGGACAGCCGCGAGACCGGGCGGGGGGCAGCCGCCAGGCCGAGACCCGTGGCCGGGACGGCCGCCAGGCCCAGACCCGTGGCCGCGAGACCGGGGCGGCGCGGGACGGCCGCGAGACCGGGCGCGGGACAGCCGCGAGACCGGGCGCGGGACAGCCGCGAGACCGGGCGGGGGGCAGCCGCCAGGCCGAGACCCGTGGCCGGGACGGCCGCCAGGCCGAGACCCGTGGCCGGGACGGCCGCCAGGCCCAGACCCGTGGCCGCGAGGCCGGGGCGGGACAGCCGCGGGACCGGGCGGGACAGCCGCGGGACCGGGCGGGACAGCCGCCAGGCCGAGACCCGTGGCCGGGGCGGCCGCCAGGCCCAGACCCGTGGCCGCGAGACCGGGGCGGCGCGGGACAGCCGCGAGGCCAGGGCCGGGGGGGGCAGCCGCCAGGCCGAGACCCGTGGCCGGGACGGCCGCGAGGCCCAGACCCGTGGCCGCGAGACCGGGGCAGCGCGGGACGGCCGCGAGGCCGGGGCGGGACAGCAGCGAGACCGGGCGGGTGCAGCCGCCAGGCCGAGCCCCGTGGCCGCGAGACCGGGGCAGCGCGGGGCAGCTGCGAGAGCGGGGCCCTTGGCCGGGGCGGCCGGCAGGCCGGGGGTCAGTCGACCAGGTCGCGGACCACCGCGTCGGCCAGCAGTCGGCCGCGCAGGGTGAGCACGGCGCGGCCGCCGTCGTAGGGGCCGCCGTCGAGCAGCCCGTCCGTCAGGGCGCGGCGCGACGCCGCGAGTCCCTGCGGCCGCAGCAGGTCGAGCGGCACGCCGTCGCGCAGCCGCAGCTCCAGCAGGATCCGCTCCACGCGCCGGTCCTCGTCCGTCAGGAGCTCGCGTCCGGCCCCCGGCGACCGCCCCGCCGCCAGGGCCCCCGCGTACGCCCCCGGGTGCTTGACGTTCCACCAGCGCACGCCGCCCACGTGCGAGTGCGCGCCCGGCCCGGCGCCCCACCAGTCGGCGCCCCGCCAGTACAGCTCGTTGTGCAGGCAGCGGCCCGCCTCCGAGGTCGCCCAGTTCGACACCTCGTACCAGTCGTAACCCGCCGCCGAGAGGGTCTCCTCGGCGATCAGGTACCGGTCGGCGTGGACGTCGTCGTCGGTCATCGGCACCTCGCCGCGCCGGATGCGGCGCGCGAGCTGCGTGCCCTCCTCGACGATCAGGGCGTACGCCGACACATGGTCCGGACGGGCGCCCAGGGCCGCGTCCAGCGAGGCCCGCCAGTCGTCGTCCGACTCGCCCGGGGTGCCGTAGATCAGGTCCAGGTTGACGTGGTCGAAGCCCGCCTCCCTGGCCTCGGCCACGCACCGCTCGGGCCGGCCGGGGGTGTGCGTGCGGTCGAGCACCTTCAGCACGTGCTGCCGGGCGCTCTGCATGCCGAAGGAGATCCGGTTGAAGCCGCCCCGCCGGAGCGTGTCCAGATAGGCCGGGTCGACGGACTCCGGGTTGGCCTCCGTCGTCACCTCCGCGTCCGGCGCGAGACCGAACTCGTCACGGATCGCGCCCAGCATCCGGACGAGGTCGGAGGCGGCGAGCAGGGTCGGCGTGCCGCCGCCGACGAAGACCGTGCGGACCTCGCGCGGGTCGTCGCCGAGGACCTTGCGGGCCAGCCGGACCTCGTCGATCAGGGTGTCGGCGTAGTTGTCGCGGGAGGCGAGCACCCCACCGGTGCCCCGCAGCTCGGTCGCCGTGTAGGTGTTGAAGTCGCAGTACCCGCAGCGGGTCGCGCAGTACGGGACGTGCAGGTAGAACCCGAGGGGGCGGTCGGCGGCCCCGGCGAGCGCGTGCGCGGGGAGTGCGCCGTCGTCGGGGACCGGCTCACCGTCGGGAAGTGCGGAAGGCATACCGCCCATTGTCCCGCACACCGGCACCCCTCCCGGCGCCCCGGCCCCCACCCCCACGGGCCCGCTCCCGTCAGCCCAGCAGGTCCGCGCCCAGCGGACGCCCCGGACGGGCCCCCGGCAGGACGTGGGCCACCGCGGAGCCCCGGGCCTCCATGAAGCCGCTCAGCTCGTCCTGGGCGGCCATCCTGCGCTGCACCCGGGCGAACAGCGCGGGGTCCCGCATGAACGCGAGGAACAGCATCCCCTGGTCGGTGGGGCTGTCGGCGTAGGAGTAGGCGCGGCGCAGCATCCGGGCACCGCCGTCGAGAGCGGGGTCGACCGCCCGCGCGTGGGAGCGGACGGGGGCGCCGTGCGCGTCCCGCGCGGTCCCGGACGGGAGGCCGGCCCCGGCGCTCCCGGCCGCCGCGTTCCCGGAGCCGCCGTCCAGCGGGCCGCCGGTCGAGCGGCGGCGGCCGACGATCTCCTCCTGCCGGTGTTCGGCGAGCCGCGCGAAGTCCTCGATCCGCAGGTGGACACGGCGTACGACGAGACAGGTGGCGTTGCCCGACCACACCCAGCGCTCGCACTCCTCGGGGGTGAGTCCCGAGGGCGCGTCCCGGAAGCCGAGCAGGTCGCGCGGGGCGCCGCCGTCGGACGCCGGGGGCAGGAAGCCGTCCTGCCGCCAGCGCGCGTGCAGGGCGTCCCCCGCCAGCCGGGTCAGGGTCTCGCCGGTCGCCTCGGTGGCGTCCGTGCTGTCGGCGCAGAGCTGTACGAGCACGTCGCCGCCGGACCCGGCGGGGTCGAGCCGGTCACCGGGGAACGGCGGCAGGCCGCGCAGGGCGGCCGGTGCGCGCAGCCCCAGGCGGGCCGGGAGGCCGGGGCCGATGCCGACGGTGGCGGTGAGGCGCGCGGCACGTGAGGCGTCCGACCCCGTCGTCCGCGCGAGGGCGTCCGTCCACGCCTCGAACACCGCCTTCAGGGCACGCGCGCCCGCCGCGCCCCGCAGGCCGGGATCGAGGTCGTACGACAGGAGCAGCACGGTGGCCTGGCGCGGGGTGGTCACCCCGGCCTGACGCGGACCGTGGAAACCGGGCCCGCGGGCGTCCTCGGGCGGCTCGGCGTCCCGGGCACAGGCGGTGACGGTGGTCAGCCCGATCCCGGCGCCGGCGCCGGCGATCAGCACCCGTCGGCGGGTGGGCGACCCGGATGCGGCATTCTTCGCCTTCAGCACAAACCGGACGATACATCGGCGGTTCCGTCCCCCCGGTCTCCCCCGCCCGCCCGGCGCGGGCCGGCCCTGGGGGGCCTACTCCGCCTGGAGCACCAGCAGTGCCAGGTCGTCCTCGGGCGGCTGTGCGCCGAAGTCGTGCACCAGGTGCCGGATGCGCTCGGCGATCAGCTGCGCGTCCAGGCCGACGCAGCCCGCCAACGCGGCGGCGAGGCCGTCGTCGTCGTCGAACTGCCGGGAGCCCGAGCGTCGTTCCGTGACGCCGTCGGTGACGCAGAGCAGGCTGTCGCCGGCTCTCAGCTCCAGGCTGTCGCAGGTGTAGCTGACGTCCTCGATGACCCCGAGGAGGGTCTGCGGGCGCCCGGCCGTCGCCACCGAGCCGTCGGGAGCGAGCAGCAGAGGCAGCGGGTGCCCGGCGGAGGCGAGCGTGCAGCGGACCCCTCCCTCGAAGGGCGCCAGTTCGCCGTAGAGGAGGGACAGGAAACGGGTCTGCGGACCCTCGCCCGGCCCGGTGGGGCCGACGAAGGCGCGGGCCGCGGCGTCGGCGGCCTCCGTCGCGTCGTCCAGGAGCAGTTGGTTGAGCCGGTCCAGGACGTCCGCCACGCCGTACCCCTCGCGGGCCAGCAGCCGCAGCCAGGGCCGGGCGAGCCCGATGACGACCGCCGCCTCCGGCCCCTTGCCCTGCACGTCGCCCACCGCGAAGCACCAGCGGCCGTCTCCCGCCGGGAACAGGTCGTAGAAGTCCCCGCTCGGTCCGCCCTGTTCACGGGGCTCGTACACCAGGGCGCTGCGCACCCCGGGGATCTCGGCGACCGCGCCGGGCAGCAGCCCTCGTTGCAGCACGGCGCTGATGGTGGCCTGGCGGGCGTACTGACGGGCCGCGCCGATCGCCAGCGCCACCCGGCGCCCGAGGTCCTCGACGAGCCCGGTGACCTCGTCGGGGAACGCGTGCGGTCCGGCCTGTCCGATGACCAGCGTGCCCAGCGGCCGGCCGCCCGCGATGAGCCGGTAGGCGAGGGCCGCGCCCGGCGGGCCGAGCACCGCGCCGGGCCAGGGGAAGGGCTCGGGCCCCGAACGCGGGCCGCCGTCCGGCGGGCACGGCGGGTCCTTCTCCAGGGCCCGGCGCAGTTCCTCCACCCGGCCCTCGCAGCCGTGCCAGACCCGGGCCAGCCGCGGCCCGGGGCCGCCGGCCCACTCACCGCGCCCGCTCACCTCGTCCTCCAGCCACACCGCGCACCAGTCGGCGAGCCGGGGCACGAGCAGCTGGCCGGTCAGGGCGGCCACCAGGTCCTCGTCGAGCTGCCCGGCGAGCAGGTCGGACGCCTCGGCGAGGAAGGAGAGCGCGCCGCGGTTGAGCCATTCCCGGTCCCGTCCCCCGACCGGCCGCGGTGCGGGGGCCAGGGCCTCGAGCAGCCCCGGCGCGCAGCCGTGGGCGGGGCCGTGCGCGGGTCCCCGGGGCGCGTCGGGCCCCCGGCCGGGGCGGGCGGCGAGGACCGGCCCGTCGGGCTCGGCCGGCCGCCGGTGCTCCGCGGACCCGGCGCGGTCCTCGATCCGCCCCGGCTCGCCGAGCTCGCCGGGTTCGTCGGGCTCCTCGGGGTCGGCGGGCGTCGGCAGCAGCCTGGCCCAGACCGTCTTCGCCCCCTTGCGGTACGTCACGCCCCAGGCGTCGGAGAGCGCCGCGACCAGGCGCAGGCCGCGCCCGTACTCCGGCGTGCCGTACGACGGCTCCAGGGCACCGTCACGCGGGGCGCGCGAGGGGTGGTGGTCGCAGACCTCGACGACGACCGCGCGACAGCCGCCGCCCGGGGGACCGGGCCGATCCGGTGCCTCTTCGAGCCGGCATTCCAGGCCGACGTCGGTTCCGGCGTGCACGACGGCGTTGGTGACGAGTTCGCTGACGACGAGCGTCACGTCCTGCGCGAGGCGCTCCCCCGGCTCCTCGCCGCCGAGCAGGCCGAGGCCGGCCCATTCCGCCAGGGTGGTGCGCACCAGTGCGCGGGCGGCGCCGGGTGAGAGGGGGCCGCCGGTCAGGGTCGTACGGGCCGGGAGCGGATGCGGGGACGCGGGCACGCCGTGGGCACGGGAGGCGGTCTCCCGTTGCGTCGGAATGGCCCCCATGCGCAGCTCCCCGGACGGTTCGGATGCCCACAGGGTGACAGACCGGTCCCGCCCGTGAGCGGTGGGTTACCGAAGTGGGCCGTCCTTGCCGGGAACCGTGCTGTGCATGTGCACGCGCGTGTTCGATGACGCACGCTTGAGGGGCGTAATCCGAGCGTTCGCGCTTCGCCCACGCCCCGCGCGACCCACGCGTGTGCACGCCCCGCACCACCCCTGCACGCCACAGCGCACCCCGCCGCGCCCTGTCCGTCGGCCGTGACACCACCGTCGCCGCACCGGCCCCCGCGGACGGCGACGGCCTCCGCGCACGCTTGCCCGCCGCCCGCCGCGCCCGACAGCCCTTGTCACGTCCTGCCCGAGCCCGACGCGTGATGGCAGCCTCTGGCGCGACGGCGGCAGCGCCCGCAGCCACCGTGACTGCGCCTCCCGCCGCCGATACTGCGTCTCCCGCCGCCATGGCTGCGTCTGACACACCGCGCCGGAGCCCGCCGCGCAACCGCTCACGTGACAGCGCCCGCGACCGCCGTGGCTGCGCCCTCCGCCAAGCCGGATGCCCCCGGCGCGCGCCGGGGGCATCGTGGTGTGCCCGCGTGCTCGGGCCCGCGCGGGGCGGACGTCCCCGCGCGGGCCCGGGCCCCGCCTCACGCTCCGTGCGAACCGCTCACGCCTCGCGCGATCCCGCGTACATCTCGTCGATGAGGTGCTTGTACTCCCGCTCGACGACGGGCCGCTTCAGCTTCAGGCTGGGCGTGATCTCGCCGTGCTCGACGTCCAGGTCGCGGGGCAGCAGCCGGAACTTCTTGATGGTCTGCCAGCGCTGGAGACCCTCGTTGAGCTGCTTGACGTAGCCGTCGACGAGCTCCACGGTGACGGGCGCGGCGACGACCTCCGCGTACGACTTCCCCTCCAGCCCGTTGTCCTTCGCCCAGTCGAGGAGGGAGACCTCGTCGAGGGCGATGAGCGCCGTGCAGAAGTTCCGGTCGGCGCCGTGCACCAGGATGTTGGAGACGTACGGGCACACCGCCTTGAACTGTCCCTCGACCTCGGCGGGCGCGATGTACTTGCCGCCGGACGTTTTGATGAGGTCCTTCTTGCGGTCGGTGATGCGCAGGTACCCGTCGGGCGACAGCTCGCCGATGTCGCCGGTGTGGAACCAGCCGTCGGCCTCCAGGACCTCGGCGGTCTTCTCGGGGAGCCCGTGGTAGCCCTCCATGATGCCGGGGCCGCGCAGCAGGATCTCGCCGTCCTCGGCGATGCGCACCTCGGTGCCGGGCAGCGGCTTGCCGACCGTGCCGGTGCGGTAGGCCTCGCCCGGGTTGACGAAGGAGGCCGCGGAGGACTCCGTCAGGCCGTAGCCCTCGAGGATGTGGATGTCGGCGCCGGCGAAGAAGTAGCCGATCTCCGGCGCGAGGGCCGCCGATCCGGAGACGCAGGCCCGCAGGTTGCCGCCGAAGGCCTCACGGATCTTGGCGAAGACGAGCGCGTCGGCGATCTTGTGCCTGGCGCCGAGCCCGAACGGGACGGCGACGGTCCCGGTGCGCCGGAAGTTGTCCTGCGCGGCCTTGGCGTACTCGCGGGAGACCTCGGCGGCCCACTGGAAGATCTTGTACTTGGCGCCGCCGCCCGCGCGGGCCTTGGCGGCGACCCCGTTGTAGACCTTCTCGAAGATGCGCGGGACGGCCGCCATGTACGTCGGGCGGACGACGGGCAGGTTCTCAATGATCTTGTCGACGCGTCCGTCCACGGCGGTGACGTGCCCGACCTCGATCTGACCCGAGGTGAGGACCTTGCCGAAGACGTGCGCGAGCGGAAGCCACAGGTACTGCACGTCGTCGGGACCGACCAGGCCCGTCGCGGCGATCGCCTTCGCCATGTACGACCAGTTGTCGTGCGGCAGCCGGACGCCCTTGGGGCGGCCCGTGGTGCCGGAGGTGTAGATGAGGGTGGCGAGCTGGTCCCTGGTGATCGCGCCGACCCGCTCCTTGATCAGCGCCGCTTCCTTCTCCAGCCGGGCGGCGCCGCGCTTCTCGAGGTCGTCGAGGGTGAGGATCCAGTCGGCGGTCTCGACACCGGCCGGGTCGATCACGACCACATGGGTGAGGGCGGGCAGCTCGGCGCGCTTCTCGACCGCCTTGGCGACCTGGGCCGCGTCCTCGGCGATCAGCACCCGGCTCTCGGAGTCCGACAGGATGAACGCCGACTCGTCGGCGTTGGTCTGCGGGTAGACCGTGGTCGTGGCGGCGCCGGCGCACATGATGCCGAGGTCGGCGAGGATCCACTCGAGCCGGGTGGAGGAGGCGAGCGCCACCCGCTGCTCGGCCCGCACACCCAGCTCGATGAGGCCCGCCGCGATCGCGTAGACCCGTTCGGCGGCCTGCGCCCAGGTCAGCGACTTCCAGTCGTCGGGGCCCGACCCGGACGCGGCGGGGACCGGGTACCGGTACGCCTCCGCGTCGGGCGTGGCCGCCACGCGCTCCAGGAAGAGGCCCGCGACGGACGGCGGACGGTTCTCGATCAGTGTCTGTGTGTCGCTCACGACATCCTCCGGGACCCGCGACGGTGCGGCTGGCTCGTTGCGGCGTCGTACGACGCGCGGCTGTGTTGACGGCGGCTGTTGTTTAACTCACGAGTAACTACCGAGCAGGGATCAGAGTAAAGGGCGACTGGCCAGCGCGTAAGGGGCCCCGGGCGGTCACTTTCTCCTGAGTACAGCCCCGGGGCCCGCCGCGCCACAGCGCGACGGGCCCCGGGTGTGCCCTGAATTACCGGCCTCGGCCGTGGCTACTTCTTGCCCTTGCCGGATCCCGCACTGTCGTCACTGCTCAGGACGGCGATGAAGGCCTCCTGCGGAACCTCCACGGAACCCACCATCTTCATCCGCTTCTTGCCTTCCTTCTGCTTCTCCAGCAGCTTCCGCTTCCGGGAGATGTCACCGCCGTAGCACTTGGCGAGGACGTCCTTGCGGATGGCGCGGATCGTCTCGCGGGCGATGACCCGGGAGCCGATGGCCGCCTGGATCGGCACCTCGAAGGCCTGCCGCGGGATGAGCTCGCGCAGCTTGGCGACGAGCCTTACGCCGTACGCGTAGGCCGCGTCCTTGTGGGTGACCGCGGAGAACGCGTCCACCTTGTCGCCGTGCAGCAGGATGTCGACCTTGACCAGGCTGGAGGCCTGCTCGCCGGTGGGCTCGTAGTCCAGGGAGGCGTAGCCGCGCGTCTTGGACTTCAGCTGGTCGAAGAAGTCGAAGACGATCTCCGCGAGCGGGAGCGTGTAGCGGATCTCGACCCGGTCCTCGGAGAGGTAGTCCATGCCGAGCAGGGTGCCGCGCCGGGTCTGGCACAGCTCCATGATCGACCCGATGAACTCGGAGGGCGCGAGGATCGTGGCGCGTACGACGGGCTCGTACACGTCGTCGATCTTGCCCTCGGGGAACTCGCTCGGGTTGGTGACCGTGTGCTCGGAACCGTCCTCCATGACGACGCGGTAGACCACGTTGGGCGCGGTGGCGATCAGGTCGAGCCCGAACTCGCGCTCCAGCCGCTCACGGATCACGTCGAGGTGCAGCAGGCCGAGGAAGCCGACGCGGAATCCGAAGCCCAGGGCCGCGGAGGTCTCCGGCTCGTAGACCAGCGCGGCGTCGTTGAGCTGGAGCTTGTCGAGCGCGTCGCGCAGCTCCGGGTAGTCCGAACCGTCGAGGGGGTACAGACCCGAGAACACCATCGGCTTGGGGTCCTTGTACCCGCCGAGGGCATCGGTGGCGCCCTTGCTCAGGGTGGTGATGGTGTCACCGACCTTGGACTGCCGGACGTCCTTCACACCGGTGATCAGATAGCCGACCTCGCCGACGCCGAGGCCGTCGGCCGGCTTCATCTCGGGGGCCGAGACACCGATCTCCAGCAGCTCGTGGGTCGCGCCGGTGGACATCATCCGGATCCGCTCGCGCTTGTTGAGCTGCCCGTCGACGACCCTCACGTACGTCACGACACCGCGGTAGGAGTCGTAGACCGAGTCGAAGATCATGGCGCGCGCCGGGGCGTCCTGGACGCCGACCGGGGCGGGGACGTCGGCGACGACCCGGTCCAGCAGGGCCTCGACGCCCATACCGGTCTTCGCGGAGACCTTGAGCACGTCCTCCGGGTCGCAGCCGATGAGGTTCGCGAGCTCCTCGGAGAACTTCTCGGGCTGGGCCGCCGGGAGGTCGATCTTGTTCAGCACGGGGATGATCTTGAGGTCGTTCTCCATCGCCAGGTACAGGTTGGCGAGGGTCTGGGCCTCGATGCCCTGGGCGGCGTCGACCAGCAGGACGGTGCCCTCACAGGCCGCGAGCGAGCGCGAGACCTCGTACGTGAAGTCGACGTGCCCCGGGGTGTCGATCATGTTGAGGATGTGCGTGTTGCCCGGATCCTGACTCGGGGCCCAGGGCAGGCGCACGGCCTGGGACTTGATGGTGATGCCGCGCTCGCGCTCGATGTCCATGCGGTCGAGGTACTGGGCGCGCATCTGCCGCTGATCGACGACGCCGGTCAGCTGGAGCATGCGGTCGGCGAGCGTGGACTTGCCGTGGTCGATGTGCGCGATG
Source organism: Streptomyces asoensis (assembly GCF_016860545.1). Classification (NCBI taxonomy): domain Bacteria; kingdom Bacillati; phylum Actinomycetota; class Actinomycetes; order Kitasatosporales; family Streptomycetaceae; genus Streptomyces; species Streptomyces asoensis. The sequence continues at coordinate 677,717 of NZ_BNEB01000001.1, forward strand.
ATGCAGAAATTGCGGATCAGAGCCGGGGCGGTACGGCTCGGCTCGGGCACATTGTTAGGGATCGCGGGCACGCAGGGTCCTGTCTCTTGAGGCGCCTTGTGCCTCGGGTCGGATCGATACGTAGGCTCCATGGTCCCACGGGCGGCGACCGGGGACCGGTTTGGGCCACTCGCGGAGCCACTGGTAGTCTGGGCAGCTGTGTCTCATGCCCTCTCAGCACGAGGCACTCCTCCTCGGAGAACCTCTCGGAGAACACTCTTCCGGAGATCTCCGCGGGCATCTCGGAAACTCATCGGTACGGGACCCGTAAGGGCTCGTGCCTGAACCTGAAAAGGCTCATTCGTGGCGAACATCAAGTCCCAGATCAAGCGGATCAAGACCAACGAGAAGGCTCGGCTGCGCAACAAGGCCGTCAAGTCCTCCCTGAAGACCGCGATCCGCAAGGCCCGCGAGGCCGCTGCCGCGGGTGACGTCGAGAAGGCCACCGAGTACCAGCGCGCCGCGGCGCGTCAGCTCGACAAGGCCGTCTCGAAGGGCGTCATCCACAAGAACCAGGCCGCCAACAAGAAGTCGGCGCTTGCTTCGAAGGTCGAGACCCTCAAGGGCTGAACCCCTTATCTGATCTGACCGCCGGAAGGACCAGAGCGGGCCCTCTCTCATCCGCTCCCGTCCGGCATCCCGAGCCTGTACGCGGCCTGCGTTCGCCACGCGGGTACGGGCTCACCAGCTTGATCGAAGTGAACCGTGAGGCCCCGGCCGCCGCCCTTCCCCAGGGCGCCGGCCGGGGCCTTCCGGCTGCCAGGAGCTATTCCGGCTGCGTCTTCCGGCTGTGGGGGACCCTTCCGGCTGCCGGGAGCCGCCGATCACGCCCAGAAGGCGTCGCTGGTGTCGATGTCCGCGACGCACTCGTCGAGGTCGCTGATCTTGTCGCCGACGATCCGGAAGACGATGCCCCCGTCGTCCTCCAGGTGCTTGCCGTTGCGGTCGGCGGTGACGCGGTGCAGGGAGACGGCGTGCCCGCGGCCGTCGACGAGCACGGTGCGCAGGTCCACGCGCAACGACCCACCGGTCTCCGAGAACAGCTTGCCGTACATCTCCATCACGGCGTCGAGGCCCTTGAAGTCCCCCGAGAGCATGTGGGAACCGGGCACGTGATGCGTGCAGTCCCCCGTCATCATGCCGCGCAGGGCGTCCATGTCCCCGCGGGTGAAGGCCTCGTACCCCCTGCGGACGAGAGCCGCGTGCGGGTGTTCAGCCATGTCGATCGCCACCTTTCGCATACGCCGGCGATGTGCGGCTGGTACGTCCGATTCTCCTCCGCGCGGGGGGAACGGCGACTGGATCACGCCACGGATTCACAGCGGACGCCCGTCCCGGCGCCGAGCGGAGGCGGGCTCGCGGCGGTGATCGGAAGGTGGGCCTCCGGCACCGAGGGGAAGCGGGCTCGCGGGGACGAGCCGACGAGGGCTCCGGGCGCCCAGCGGAGGCGGGCCCGCGGCGACGCGCCGACGAAGGCTCCGGGCGCTGAGCGGAAACGGGCTCGCGGCGACGAGCCGAGGAGGGCTCCCGGCGACGAGCGGAAGCGGGCCCGCGGCGGTGATCGGAAGGTGGGCTTCCGGCGCCGAGCCGACGAGGGCTCCGGGCACTGAGCGGAAGCGAACCCGCGGGTGTCTGGCGGGCGTGGTCAGCCGCGTCCTCCGGACCTCGCCGCCCGCGCGACGGCCACGACGGCCTTCTCCAGGGCGTACTCGGGATCGTCACCGCCGCCCTTGACTCCCGCGTCCGCCTCGGCCACGGCCCGCAGGGCGACGGCCACGCCGTCGGGGGTCCAGCCGCGCATCTGCTGACGCACCCGGTCGATCTTCCAGGGCGGCATGCCCAGCTCCCGGGCCAGATCGGCCGGCCGGCCACCTCGCGCCGACGACAGCTTGCCGATGGCCCGCACCCCCTGGGCGAGCGCACTGGTGATCAGGACCGGCGCGACCCCGGTCGACAGCGACCAGCGCAGCGCCTCCAGCGCCTCGGCCGCCCGTCCCTCCACCGCCCGGTCGGCGACGGTGAAGCTGGAGGCCTCGGCCCGCCCCGTGTAGTACCGCCCGACGACCGCGTCGTCGATGGTCCCTTCGACATCGGCGACCAACTGGGACACCGCCGACGCCAACTCCCGGAGATCACTGCCGATGGCGTCGACGAGCGCCTGGCACGCCTCGGGCGTCGCCGACCGCCCGGTGACCCGGAACTCCTGACGCACGAAGGCCAGCCGGTCGGCCGGCTTGGTCATCTTCGGACAGGCCACCTCCCGCGCCCCGGACTTGCGCGCGGCGTCCAGCAAGCCCTTGCCCTTGGCCCCGCCCGCGTGCAGCAGCACGAGGGTGATCTCCTCGGCCGGCGACCCCAGATACGACTTGACGTCCTTGACCGTGTCCGCCGACAGGTCGTGCGCGTTGCGGACGATCACGACCTTGCGCTCGGCGAACAGCGAGGGGCTGGTCAGCTCGGCGAGCGTGCCGGGCTGCACCTGGTCGGAGGTCAGGTCGCGTACGTCCGTGTCGGCGTCGGCGGCCCGGGCGGCCGCCACCACCTCCTGGACGGCACGGTCGAGCAGCAGGTCCTCCTGGCCCACCGCCAGCGTCACCGGGGCGAGCAGATCGTCGTTCGCAGTCTTCCTGGCCATCTCGCAAAGCATCCCACGCCCCACTGACATCCCACCCCGGGGTCAGGGGGCCGCGGGGGCGCCGGGCCACCGGGGGCGAGGGATCGCCGGGTCAGGGAGGCGAGGGGGGCGCCGGGGCGCCGGGGCGCCGGGGCGCCGGGTCAGGGTTCCTCCCGCCAGCCTTCCCATTCGCCCGCGAACTCGTCCAGCGCCGCCGCGTCGAGCCGCTCCTCCTCGTCCCGCAGCAGGACGAGCCACTGCGCGTCCTCCGCGTCGTCCTCCCCCGCCAGCGCGTCCCGGACGATCCTCGGCTCCTCGCGCACCCCGAACCGCTCACCGAGCGCCTGGGCCGCCTCCTCCGCGGCGTCGCGGTCGGGCAGCACCAGCACATGTCTCACATCGCTCACGGGGACCATCTTCCGGCACGCGCCCACGGCCCTGTTCAGGGGGCGCCGACCCGGCAGCCGACCGGACACACGGAGGGCCTCAGCCGCGCGTCACCCTCAGCTCACCGTCGGTCCCGGTGCCCACCGCCAGCGCCCCGTCCCGGTCCGTGCGCAGCACCCGCGCCCCTCCCGCCCGCAGCGCCGCGACCGTACCGGGCGCGGGATGTCCGTACGGGTTGTCCGCGCCGCACGAGATCAGCGCCAGGCGTGGCGCCACGGCCCGTATCAGCTCGGGGTCCTGGTAGGCCGAGCCGTGATGGGCGACCTTGAGCACGTCCACGTTTTGCACCAGCGGTGCCGCCGCGGACCGCGACAGCGCCTGCTGCGCCGGTGGTTCGAGGTCCCCCAGCAGCAGCATCCGCAGCCCGCCCACCCGCACGAGCAGCGTGACGCTCGCGTCGTTGGGCCCCTCCGGTCGCGGCGCCGGGTCCGGGGGCGGCCACAGCACCTCCCAGTCGAGGGCGCCGAGCCGCCGCCGCTCCCCGGCCACGGCCCGCGCCAACGGGACACCTCGCGCCTGCGCCGCCTTCCGCACGAACGTGACCTGGTCCGCCGGCTCCTCGAACCCGGTCGTCTGGATCGCCCCCACCGCACGGCCCCGCAGCACCCCCGGCAGCCCGGCCACATGGTCGGCGTGGAAGTGGGTGAGCACCACGAGCGGGACCCGGGTGATCCCGAGCTCACGCAGACACCGGTCGACCAGCACCGGATCCGGCCCGGCGTCCACGACGACGCCCGCGCCGTCCCCCGCAGCGAGGACGGTCGCGTCCCCCTGCCCCACGTCGCACATCGCAAGCCGCCAGCCCGGCGGCGGCCAGCCCGTGAGCACCCGGGTCAGCGGCGGCGGTCGCACCACCGCGAGCAGAAGCAGCACCCCGCAGACCGCGCACAGCCACGGGTGCCTCGACAGCCGCCGCCCCAGCAGCACCAGTCCGCCCGTGAGGAGAGCCAGCAGGAACGCGCCGCCCCAGCTCCCCGGCCAGTCCACTCCCCCGCCGGGCAGCGCCGCCCCGGCCCGCGCCACGGCGGCGATCCACCCGGCCGGCCAACTCGCGCACCACGCCAGCGCCTCGGCCGCCGGCGACGCCACGGGCGCCGTGACCAGCACCGCGAAGCCCAGCGCCGTCGCCGGCGCGAGCGCGAACTCCACCAGGAGGTTGCACGGCACCGCCACCAGACTGACCCGCGCCGACAGCATCGCCACGACCGGCGCGCACACGGCCTGCGCGGCCGCCGCGGCCGCCAGGGCCTCCGCGAGCCTCGGGGGCACCCGGCGCCGCCGCAGCGCCGCGCTCCACCGTGGCGCCAGAGTCAGCAGCGCCCCGGTGGCCAGCACCGACAGCAGGAACCCGTAACTGCGGGCCAGCCAGGGGTCGTAGAGCACCAGGAGCAGCACCGCGCAGGCCAGTGCCGGGATCAGGGACCTGCGGCGGCCCGTCGCCAGGGCGAGGAGCACGATCGCTCCGCAGGCCGCCGCGCGCAGCACACTCGGATCGGGCCGGCACACCACCACGAACCCGAGCGTGAGCGCTCCGCCGAGCAGCGCGGTCGCCCGCAGCGGCACGCCGAGACGGGGTGCCAGCCCGCGGCGTTCGACGTGCTGGGCCAGTCCCGGCGGGCCGAGCAGCAGGGCGAGGACGATGGTGAGGTTGCTGCCCGAGACGGCGAGGGTGTGGGCGAGATCCGTCGCCTTGAACGCCTCGTCCAGTTCCGGTGTGATCCGCGAGGTGTCCCCGACGACCAGCCCGGGCAGCAGCGCCCGCGCGTCCGCCGGGAGCCCGTCGGTCGCCGACCGCAGACCGGCCCGCAACCGCCCCGCCAGCCGCTGTGCGCCCGACGCCTCCCCGACGACCGGCGGCCCCGCACGGTCCCGCACCCGCAGCACGGCCGCGATGCGGTCCCCGTCCGACAGCGGGGGCACCAGCCGCCCGGTCACCCGCAGCCGGGTGGACGGCAACAACCCGAGCCACGAGGCCCCGGACGCGGACCGTCCCCAGGACGCCGACGCACCGCCGGGTGCCCGCCGACCGGGCACCTGCCGGGCCCCGGGTCCGGCCGGTTTCCCGTCCCTGCCCTTGCTGCCGCGCGAGCCCACAGTGACGAGCATCAGCACCGGGGTCCGCGTCGCCACGGCGGCCCGGCCCGCCCCCTCGACCCTGCGTACCTCGGCGTCGATCAGGACGGAATCCGGCGTCACGCGGTCTCCTCTGACCCGGGGCCGGGTCGGTCGGGGGTCGGAGGTGAGCTCGACCTCGGCCGTGACGGTCGCGTACTCCCGCGCGAGCTCCGGCACCGGCCCCCGGCGCAGATCGGCCCCGTGCAGCCCCGCGGAAGCGGCGGCCGCGGCGACGCAGAGCAACGAGGCGGCGGCGGTGGCCCGCCCCCGGCGCCCACCAGCGCGCCCCGCCTGCCGACGACCCGTGATCAGCAGGGCGCCGACTGCCAGCAGGCATACGGCCACGAGGCCGACCACCCGACCCGGTGACGCGACCGTCGTCAGCGCAGCCGTCGCCCAGGCCGCGAGCGCGGGTGGCACGAGCCGTAGGTCCACCGGCCCTTCCTGCCTCGGATTGGCGGCGCCCAGCCGCTTCCCGGAGGCCGCGTGCACGGCCGGCCGGACGGACGGGCGCACAGCCGGACCGGGCTCGAAGCGGTCGGGCTCGGCCAACCCCGGTCCCGTCAGACCGGGCTCGGTGAGGTCGGGTCCGGTCAGGCCGGGTCCGGTCAGGCCGGGTCCGGTCGGGCCGGGCGCAGAGGCACCGCGCCCAGGCCGACCGGGCGCGGGGTCGCCGTGTCCGGACAGCACGGGTCCGGACCGAGGACGGCCCGCCCCACCCTCGTGGCCGGTCATGGCCGCACGAGGTTCCGCAGGTCGGCGAAGCGTCGCTCGCCGATGCCGTTCACTTCGCGGAGTTCGTCCGCCGAGCGGAAACCGCCGTGTCGGGTGCGGTAGTCGACGATGTGCTGCGCCAGCACCGGGCCCACGCCGGGCAGCGTGTCCAGTTGGTCCACGGTGGCCGTGTTGAGGGAGACGGGGGCCTGGGGTCCGGCGCCCGGACCCGCGCCGCCGCCGGAACCCGCCGTTCGCGGACCCGCACCCGACCCGGCGACCCCGGCCTGCGGATCGGGAACGCCCACGACGACCTGCTCACCGTCCACGAGGAAGCGCGCGTGGTTGAGACCGTCGGTGTCGGTGCCCGGGCGCACCCCGCCGGCCGACTCCAGCGCGTCGACCACTCGGGACCCGGCGGGAAGGTGATGGATCCCGGGCTTGCGCACCTTGCCGCTGACATCCACCACGATCTCGGCCCCGGCCGTGACCGCGGTGCCTACCGTGCCCGCCGAACCGGCGGGACCCCCGGAAGTCGTCGGCGGGGCCGCCGAGTTCCGCTCCCCCGAGGCGTAGGGCGCGACGGCCCGGACCACCTCGGGCGCCCGCACCGGCTGGACCCTGCCTGCCCAGAAGTGCTGGACCGCGAGGACCGCGGCGGCGACGAGCAGCACCGTGAGCGCCAGTACGCTCCTGCGCTCCAGCCCGCAGCGCGTCTGAATCCACACCGGCATCCGCTCCCGCAGAGCCGGCCCCAGCCGCTCCTGCCAGACGCGCCCGGCAAGGGGCACGCTTCCCGCCCGAGCCAGGCCACCGACACCAGCACTAGCACCAGCACGAACATCAGCACCGGCACCGGCACCGGCATCAACACCAACGTGAACATCGCCACCAGCACCGGCAGACCGCTCGCCCTGGCCACCGGGCCTACGGAACCCGCCAGTTCGCCCGAAGCCGCCACCCGCAACGGGCCCCGCTCCCCCACCGGCCCCCGCTCCCCCACCGATTCGGTCGGTCCCGTCGGCTTCCCCCGACGCACCACCCGCCCGTCCGTCGGGTCGCCTCGCAGGGCCCGGCGGGCCCGTCGCCCTTCCCGTCCCGCCCGGTTCCCGGGGCCGTTCGGCGAACAGCTCCCTCGCCCGGCGGCGGATCTCCTCCGCCGAGGCGTCACGGTGGCCGGGCGGGCGGGCCGAGCGGTGTCCGGGGCGCAGTGCGGTACGGGCGCCGCCCGGCGGACGGAGGCGGTGGGAACGGCCGTCGGAGCCGGAGCCGCGGCCGGGCCCGCCGGTCGCGTTGCCGCTGCGTGAGCGTGATCGAAGTGCCATGCCACGAGAATCGGACATGTCGTCGCATCGTGTTGATCTTGCTCGATTTCCGTGGACCGCCCCCTGGTTGTGGACAACTCCACCACCCGCAAGAGTGAGCCGCCTCAGCGGGGTGAGACCACGACCCCCAGCAGCCCCGGCCCGGTGTGCGCCCCGATCACCGCTCCGACCTCGCTCACATGCAGGTCGGCGAGGCCCGGCACGCGCGAGCACAGCCGGTCGGCGAGAGCCGTCGCCCGGTCGGGAGCGGCGAGATGGTGGACGGCGATGTCGACGGGCGCGCTGCCCGCCCGGTCGGCTCCGAGCTCCTCGAGGCGGGCGATCGCCTTCGACGCCGTCCGCACCTTCTCCAGCAGGTCGATGCGCCCCCCGTTCAGCTGGAGCAGCGGCTTCACGGCGAGCGCGGAGCCCAACAGGGCCTGGGCGGCGCCGATCCGGCCACCGCGGCGCAGGTACTCCAGGGTGTCGACGTAGAAGTAGGCGGAGGTGCCGGCGGCCCGCTTCTCCGCCGCGGTGACCGCCTCGTCGACCGTGCCGCCCGACTCGGCGACCTCGGCCGCCGCGAGGGCGCAGAAGCCGAGCGCCATCGCGACCATGCCGGTGTCCACCACCCGCACCGGCACCGGTGCCTCGCGTGCCGCGACGACCGCGGCGTCGTAGGTGCCGGACAGCTCGGCGGAGAGATGGAGGGAGACGATGCCTGAGGCGCCGGACTCGGCGATCCTTCGGTACGTCTCGGCGAAGAGCTGGGGGCTGGGGCGCGAGGTCGTGACGGAGCGTCGCTTCTGGAGTGCCTGGGCGAGGGAGCGGGTCGAGATCTCGCTGCCCTCTTCGAGGGCCTGGTCGCCGAGGACGACGGTCAGCGGGACCGCGGTGATGTCATGACGCTCCATCGTCGGCTGCGGCAGGTAGGCCGTGGAATCCGTGACGATCGCGACATGGCGGGACATGACCTGGAGGTTACCTGGCGTAGCCCCCGTGCGGCAGCCCGGGCCCTCGCGGCCGCACCACCCTTGACCGAATCACATACTCCTCGGGCAGTACCGGCCGTGGACCACCGTACGTGCCCGACCGGGGCCGTGCGGCGCGCGGGCGGGGCCGGGGCGGTGCGGGTGATCCGGCATCGGCGTCAGGTGGTGCTCTCCGGGCGCGGCTTCTTCTGCCAGGGGTAGGCGGCGCGCGGGACGGGCGGGGTGATGGCGGGCCGGGCGGACTCCGGCGCGCTGCCGTCGCCCGCGGTCCCGGGCCAGGTCTGTCCTGCCGCCGGTCCGTCGGCGGCAGGCGCCTCGGGCCAGGAGGCCGGTTGTGCGGGAGCGGTGGTGTCCGACGTGGTCCAGTGCCGCAGGGCGCCTGCCTCGACGTCGATCTGGGCGCTGAGGGAGTCGAGGTCGTCGTCCGCGAAGCGGCGGGCGCGGTCGCGGGCCGCCCAGCGCAGCGCGTCGGCCGAGCCCGTGACACGCTCGGTGCGCTCCCGCAGGGAGGGCAGGCGCGCGGCGAGCGCGGCCCGGTCCGGGTCGGACTCCAGGCGCTTGAGTTCGTTGTCCAGGTCGCGGCCGTGGTCGCTGAGCCGCTGGAAGAGGGCCAGGGACTCCTTGAGCGACTCGTCCTCGCCGACGCCCGCGTGCAGCGCCTCCTGGGTGGCGCGCATGGAGGTGCGCAGCTTCAGCCTCAACTGGGCGATCTCGCCCGCCGGTCCGGGCTGGGCGAAGGACTTGGCGCGCAGGGTGTGGTCCTCGACCGTGCGCCGGGCCTGGTCGATGGTGCGGTCGACACCCCGCTTGGCCGCCCCGATCACCTTCACCGTGGCGTAGGCGCCGAGCACGAGGAAGAGCACGAAGAGCAGGGCTACGACTGTGATCACTGCTTCCACCAGCTCCTCCTCCGGTCCATCACACCGTGTCCGGCGCCGCACACGGCACGCCGCACTACAAACGGTAAACGAGACGGGCAGGCCCGGAGTTCCACAAGAACCCCGAACCTGCCCGTAGGGGACTACCCGGAGCCGCGCCCACCGGCCCGGCCCGCGGTCCGGCTCACGCCGTGACGATGTTGACCAGCTTCGGCGCCCGCACGACGACCTTGCGGATACCGGCCCCGGCCAGCGCCTTCACGACGGCCTCGTCGGCCAGCGCCACCTTCTCCAGCTCCTCGTCCGAGATGGCCGGGGACACCTCCAGGCGCGCCTTGACCTTGCCCTTGATCTGCACGACGCAGGTCACGCTCTCGTCCACGACGTAGGCCGGGTCGGCGACCGGCAGGTCCTGGTGGACGACCGTGTCGGTGTGGCCCAGCCGGCGCCACAGCTCCTCGGCGATGTGCGGGGCCAGCGGGGCGACCAGCAGCACCAGGGCCTCCGCGACGGGGCGCGGAACCGCCCCGCCCGCCTTGGTCAGGTGGTTGTTCAGCTCGGTGATCTTGGCGATGGCGGTGTTGAAGCGCAGTCCCTCCAGGTCCTGGCGGACCCCGTCGATCGCCTTGTGCAGCGCGCGCAGGGTGTCCTCGTCGGGCTCGGTGTCGACGACGGTCACCTCGCCGGTGCTCTCGTCGACGACATTGCGCCACAGGCGCTGGAGCAGGCGGTACTGGCCCACCACCGCGCGGGTGTCCCAAGGGCGCGAGACGTCCAGCGGGCCCATCGCCATCTCGTACAGACGCAGGGTGTCGGCGCCGTACTCGGCGCAGATCGCCTCCGGGGTCACCGCGTTCTTCAGGGACTTGCCCATCTTGCCCAGCAGCCGCGAGACCTGCTCGCCCTGGTGGTAGTACGCGCCGTCGCGCTCCTCGACCTCGGCCGCGGGCACCGGGAAGCCGCGGCTGTCCCGGTAGACGTAGGCCTGGATCATGCCCTGGTTGAACAGCTTGTGGAACGGCTCCGCGGAGGAGACGTGGCCCAGGTCGAACAGCACCTTGGACCAGAAGCGCGCGTACAGCAGGTGCAGCACCGCGTGCTCGGCGCCGCCCACGTACAGGTCGACCCCGCCGTGCGGCTGGCCCTCGCGCGGGCCCATCCAGTACCGCTCGATCTCCGGGTCGACCAGCTTCTCGCTGTTGTGCGGGTCCAGGTAGCGCAGCTCGTACCAGCAGGAACCGGCCCAGTTGGGCATGGTGTTGGTCTCGCGGCGGTAGGGGCGCGGGCCGGCGCCGTCGCCCAGGTCCAGGGTGACGTTCACCCAGTCCGCGTTGCGGGACAGCGGCGTCTCCGGGGACGTGTCCGCGTCGTCCGGGTCGAAGGTGCGCGGCGAGTAGTCCTCGACCTCCGGCAGCTCCAGGGGCAGCATCGACTCGGGCAGCGGGTGGGCGACGCCGTCCTCGTCGTACACGATCGGGAAGGGCTCTCCCCAGTAGCGCTGGCGGCTGAACAGCCAGTCGCGCAGGCGGAAGTTGACGGTGCCCTCGCCGATGCCCTCGCCCGCCAGCCACTCGGTGATGCGCGCCTTGGCGTCGACGACGCCCAGGCCGTCCAGCGAGATGCCGTCGTGGGAGGAGTTGATGATCTTCGCGTCGTACGAGGCGAAGGCGTCGTCCCACGTCGAGGTGTCCGTGCCGCGGCCGTCGGTCGGCTCGACCACGCAGGTGATCGGCAGCTCGAAGGCGCGCGCGAACGCGAAGTCGCGGATGTCGTGCGCCGGGACGGCCATGATCGCGCCGGTGCCGTAGCCCATCAGGACGTAGTCGGCGATGAAGACGGGCACCCGCTCGCCGTTGACCGGGTTGGTCGCGTACACGCCGGTGAAGACGCCGGTCTTGTCCTTGGCCTCGGCCTGGCGCTCGACGTCGGACTTGGAGGCGGCCTGCGCGCGGTAGGCGTCGACGGCCTCGGCCGGGGTCGCGTGGGCGCCGGTCCAGACGTCGTGCGTGCCCTCGGGCCAGGCCTCGGGGACGAACTTGTCGACCAGCGGGTGCTCGGGGGCCAGCACCATGTAGGTCGCGCCGAACAGGGTGTCCGGGCGGGTGGTGAAGACCGTGATCCGCTCGCCGTCCACGGGGAAGTCGACGCGGGCGCCCTCGGAGCGGCCGATCCAGTTGCGCTGCTGGAGCTTGATGGCCTCGGGCCAGTCCAGTGCGTCCAGGTCGTCCAGCAGGCGGTCCGCGTAGGCGGTGATGCGCATGTTCCACTGGCGCAGCTTGGCCTTGAAGACGGGGAAGTTGCCGCGCTCGGAGCGGCCGTCGGCGGTGACCTCCTCGTTGGCCAGCACGGTCCCCAGACCGGGGCACCAGTTCACCGGGGCGTCGGAGGCGTAGGCCAGGCGGAACCCGCTCAGGACGTCGGCGCGCTCGGGGGCGGTCAGTTCGCCCCACGCGCGCGTGTGCCCGGGTACGGCGCGCTCACCGGACTCGAAGCGGGCGACCAGTTCGGCGATCGGACGGGCCTTGCCGGCCTCGTCGTCGTACCAGGAGTTGAAGATCTGGAGGAAGATCCACTGGGTCCACTTGTAGTACTCGGGGTCGATCGTGGCGAACGACCGGCGCTTGTCGTGGCCCAGGCCCAGCCGGCGCAGCTGGGACTTCATGTTGTTGATGGCGGCTTCGGTGGTGATCCGGGGGTGCTCGCCGGTCTGGACCGCGTGCTGCTCGGCGGGCAGGCCGAAGGCGTCGAAGCCCAGGGTGTGCAGGACGTTGTGGCCGGTCATGCGCTGGAAGCGCGCGAAGACGTCGGTCGCGATGTAGCCCAGGGGGTGGCCGACGTGCAGGCCCGCACCGGAGGGGTACGGGAACATGTCCATGATGAACTTCTTGGGGCGGGCCACCAGCTCGGGGTCACCGGCCAGGTCGCCCTCGGGGTTGGGCGCGGCGTACGTGCCCCGGGCGTCCCAGAAGTCCTGCCAGCGTGCCTCGATCTCGGCGGCCATGGCAGCCGTGTAGCGGTGCGGCGCGGCCTCCGCCGGTGCGGCGGCAGCGGGGTTCGTCTCGCTCATGGTCCTCAAAGCTCCATCGATCGTCTCTGCCAGCGGCTTGTCGTCCAGGAAACGAAAAATCCCCTCGCACAGGAGGGGACGCCGCGCCGATTCCGAGCCGTCCGTTCACCGGCGGTCGGGACTGATCAGCGCGGCTCGCTAAGCAGAAGGCGTACAGCACGCATGGCGTTAGGGTACCGCAGGCCCTCAGCGCGCCGCGACGCGGTTGCGAGGGGCTTGAGCAGCCTGCCGCGCGCGTACGTATGCATGGTCGCGACAACGTTGACTGCGACCGGAAGGGCGGGCCCAGAACTGAACCAAGGTCAAGTGTTACTTCGCGTAACAGTAGCTATGGGACATCACACCAGCCACATTGTCGTTTGATAACAGCGCAATAACTCAAACCTCGTACCCATCGGTATGGAGCCACTTAGAGTTCGGCAGCGGGACCGCTTTCCCGAAACTGCTCGGAGTTGCCCCCATGAACCCTCGTTCTGCTAACAGCTCGCTTCCCAAGCCCGGCCGGTCGGTCTACGGGATGGCGACGGCTGTCGTCCTGGTCCTCATACCCGTGGTCGTGCTGGTCGGCGGCGACCAGTTCCAGGCATTCCTCAACTTCGGTGCGGGCGTGCTGTCGCTGGTATGCCTGACCTGCTCGGTCATCTGGGGCCTCGTCGCCCAGGACCGGCTCATCCTCAACACCCGCCAGCGGATCCTCGCCCAGGGCGTCCACCGGGTGACCGCCGTCGGCTCCATCGCGTTCCTCGTGGTGCACATCACCGTCAAACTGGCGCTGGAACACACCGTCCTGATCGCCGCGCTGATCCCGTTCAGCCTGGGCGTCAAGGGCAGTGCCGGACTCATCGGCCTCGGCTCCCTGGCCGCCCTGCTCATGATCTTCGTCGGCATCACCGGCGCGCTGCGCAACCAGTTCGCCGCGCCGGCCGAGGTGGCCGCCCGCTGGCGCGCGATGCACATGCTCGCCTACCCCGCCCTGTGCGCGGCCCTGATCCACGGCCTGTTCGCTGGTCGCGCGGCCAAGCCGTTCTTCATGGTCTCCTACGAGCTGTGCCTGGCCGGGGTCATGGCCGCCCTCGCGCTGCGCGCCGCCCCCCGCCCGTTCAAGCGCAAGGTCGCCGACCGCATCACCTCGATCCTGGGCACCCAGGACCGCTCCGCCATGGACGGCCTCGACGCCTCACGCGCGCGTATGAACGAGACCGGGTCGTCCGCCCTGCCCGGTTACGAGGGCCGCTCGGGCCGCTCCTCGCTGACCGACACGATGAGCTCCACCCGGATGTCGCCGCCGTCGTCGCCGCTGTACGACACCCCGGCGCCCGCCGCCCCGGAGCCCGCGAACGGCTTCGCCGCCGCCTACCGCGCCGTCAACACGCCGCAGCGCGGCCAGCAGCAGCCCTACGCCGCCGACCAGACGGCGCGGATGAACCTCCCCTTCGACGTCCAGGCCACCGAGGCCATCCCGCGCGTGGACAGCGGCATGAGCACCTCGGGCAACTGGCCGATCCCGTCGCCGCCGCCGGTCGGCGAGGCCCCGCCCTCGGCCTACGACCCGTTGCAGGACACGGGATTCAACATCCCGGTCTATGACAATTCAGGCACTCCCGGGTATGGCGCACGTGATGTGTACAACACCGGTGAGACGAACCCCCCGTACGGCGCGTACAACCAGAACGACACGTACAACAGCGGTCCCGCCAATGAACAGACGCCCGGCACGTCGTACGACACGCCGGGTTCGGGCGAACCTTGGAACACGCCTTCCGGAGGCTATAGGTGAACGAGGCCCTGCCCGACGTCCCGGAAGTCCGCGTGGTCGGGCTTCCGCAGCTCACGTCGGGCTTCGACCTTGTCGAGAGACTCGACCTGCCCATGCACCTGAAGGTGCACGGGCCGCTCGAACCCCTGGGCGGAGAGGCGCTCGCGAAGCTCTCCGAGAACATCAACCTGAAGGGCCGCGGCGGCGCGGGGTTCCCCTTCCACAAGAAGCTGCGCTCGGTCGCCGAGGCGGCGATCAAGCGCGGGGTGCGTCCGGTCGTCGTGGTCAACGGCAGCGAGGACGAACCGGCCTGCCGCAAGGACACGGTGCTCATCAACCGTGCCCCGCACCTCATCCTGGACGGCGCGCTGCTGGTCGCGGAGGCGCTGGGTGCCCGCACGCTCGTGGTGGGGGTCACCCGTGAGTCGACCCAGCGCTCGATGGAGGCCGCGCTCGCCGAGCGCGGCCTCAGCAACGGCCGCAGGTCGGCGCTGAAGGCGTCCGTCCAGCGCAACCCGATCCGCATGGTCACCGGCGCCGCGGCGTCGCTGATCCGCTCCATCGACGGCGGCCCGGCGATCCCGCCCGGCCGCAAGGTCAGCGCCTCGCAGAACGGCGTCGGCGGCGCACCGACCCTGCTGTCCAACGCCGAGACGTTCGCCCAGCTGGCCATCGCCGCCCGCATCGGCCCCGAGCGGTACGGCAACACCGGCCTGTACGACGAGCCCGGCACCGTCATGCTGACGGTCTCGGGCGCGGTCGCCCGCCCGATGGTGATCGAGGTCCCCACGGGTGTGCCGCTGCGCTACGTCCTCCAGCTCGCCGGCGCCCCGCCGGTGCCCCAGGGCGTGCTGACCGGCGGCTACCACGGCAAGTGGATCGACGCGGCGACGGTCAACGAGGCGATCGTCTCCCGCAACTCCCTGGACGCGGTGGGCGGGGCGCTCGGCGCGGGCGCGATCCTGCCGATCAGCCAGGAGACCTGCCCGCTGGGCGAGTCGCTGCGGGTGGCCCAGTGGCTGGCCGACGAGAGCGCGGGCCAGTGCGGTCCCTGCTACCTGGGCCTGCCGGCCGCCGCGCGCGGCATGGAGGACATCATCAACGGCGGTGGCCCGGCCGCCCTGGAGGCGCTCAAGCAGGTCGCCAAGAACGTCAAGCGGCGTGGCGCGTGCTCGCACCCGGACGGCTCCGCGATGTTCCTGGAGTCGACCATCAAGGCGTTCACCGACGACCTGGCCGCGCATGTGCTCGGCAACGGCTGCGGACGGCCCGTGGAGGGCGTTCTGCCGCTCTTCGAGGCCGGCATGGCCCCCGCGGGCATCACGAGCGGCAGGGAGCCCGAGGAGGCCGGCTCCAGCCGCCAGAAGATCTTCGTCGACTGGACGCTGTGCCGCGGCCACGGCCTGTGCGCCGACATCCTCCCCGAGGTCTTCCAGCTCGGCGCCGACGGCTTCCCGACGGTGGCGCAGGCGAAGGTGCCGCAGTACGCCGAGGCCAAGGCTCTACGCGCGGTGCGTCGCTGCCCGGCGCTGGCCCTGCGCATCGAGGAGGACACGCGCGCGCAGGCTCCCGCCCGCAACCTCCCGGTCCTCTCCCAGGGCCGCGGACGCCGCACCCTCGGCCGCTGACGCCACGACGACGAAGGGGCCGCCTGCTCGCAGGCGGCCCCGGTCCGGCCGGTTCTGACGGAACGTCCGCATACGCGGCGCCACCGACACGAGGGCGGCAGGCGCGAGGGCGACGGACACGAGGGTGACGGAACACCGCACGCAAAAGATCCCGCCGGATCGGTCCGATCCGGCGGGATCTGCTTGTGGAGCTAAGGAGAATTGAACTCCTGACCTCCTGCATGCCATGCAGGCGCTCTACCAACTGAGCTATAGCCCCTCGTGGTCGGGCGGTGAAACCGCCTTCCGACCGTGTCGCCCGGTTTCCCCGGCGGCGACGCCAACATTACCGGCCCGGGGGCGGGACACCAAATCGTTTCCGCCCTGCCCCTTTTCGACCGGTTCCACAACGTCGCGCGGCGACGGACCGAAGGTCACGCGGTGACGAACGAATAGAAGCGCTTGAGGGTGCAGTGTTCCTCGAGGAGCCGCCCGTAGATCGGCTCGCCCTCCAGCTCGCGGTACGTCTCGATGGGGTCGCCTTTTATGATCAGCGCCCGCGCGCATTCCTCGCACCAGTACTGGTAGTCGGGGTTGACCGGCTCCATGTCACGGACGATCGGGGTGCCGCTGCCGCACCAGTCGCACTTCCGCCTGTGTGCACCCATCGATCAGCTCCAGCTGTGGCCGCAGGCCGTGCACACGTAGGAAATCCCGCCGTTGTCACCGAGAACCTGGGCCACATGACCGGAACCGCAGGAGGGGCAGTGGAGCCGGGTGGCCTTGTCCGGTCTCACCGCCGCTCCGGAGAGGTGACCGACCTCTCCGAGGATGCTCGCAGGCATCGCTACTCCCTCCCGTCGGGCCGCGCTCCCTTCCGGCCGTTTGATTCTGCCACGGCCGGGCCAATACGGTCAGCGACGCCTCAGTACCAGTCCGGACACGGCACCCAGGTCTGCTGTCGTAGCGAGCGCGAACATGCATGTGAGAAGCGCTTCCGCAGAGGTATACGCCTCCGGGGGCCCAAGTGACTCAAGCCACCGGAAGATCGATGTGGCGAAGACCTCGCTCCCGGCCGGGCGACCGGACCCCGGGAGCGGGGCCGGCGCCCGGAAGCGCGGAGTCCGGCGCGGTCCGAGCCGCACGCCCCCTCCCGCGCCTCCGCGCCGGGAACCGGCCGGGTCGACCGGGCCGACCGGGCCGAGGACGGACCGGGCGACAAAAAATCCCGCCCCCTGAGGGACGGGATCTTCGTTCGATCTGTGGAGCTAAGGAGAATTGAACTCCTGACCTCCTGCATGCCATGCAGGCGCTCTACCAACTGAGCTATAGCCCCTTGCGCCACGCGGCGGAGCCGCATGGTGTCCCGCCCTGCTTGGCGGGGCGAACAAGAAGAACTTTAGCCTGCGACCTGCCGGAAAGTGAAATCCGGGTCCCGGCGGCCGCACGCCCCTCAGTCGTCGTCGCCGAGCACCGGCTCCGGCAGGGTGCCGGCGTTGTGCTCGAGCAGGCGCCAGCCCCGTACGCCCTCGCCGAGGACGGACCAGCAGCAGTTGGAGAGCCCGCCGAGGCCTTCCCAGTCACGGGCCTCCAGACCGAGGAGGCGGCCGATGGTGGTGCGGATGGTGCCGCCGTGGCTGACGACGACCAGCGTGCCGTCCTCCGGCAGCTTCTCGGCGTGCCGGAGCACCACGGGGGCGGCCCGGTCGGCGACCTCGGTCTCCAGTTCACCGCCGCCCCTGCGGACCGGCTCACCGCGCTTCCACGCGGCGTACTGCTCGCCGTGCCGCTCGATGATCTCCTCGTGCGTCAGCCCCTGCCAGGCGCCCGCGTACGTCTCGCGCAGGTCCTCGTCGTGGGTGACCTCCAGGCCGGTGAGGGCGACGAGCTCGGCGGCCGTGTCCGCGGCCCGTGACAGGTCCGAGGAGACGATCGCGTCGGGCTTCAGGGAGGCGAGCAGCCGGGCCGCACGGCGGGCCTGGGCCACACCGGTCTCGGTCAGCTGCACGTCGGTCGTGCCCTGGAAGCGGCGCTCGACGTTCCACGCGGTCTGGCCGTGCCGCCACAGGATGACGCGGCGGCCGCGGCCGGGCTTGCGGTCGCCCGGGGTGGGCGCGGGAGCGGTCACCGCAGTTCCTCGAATCCTGCGGCCCCGTCCTCCTCGGCGGCCTGAAGCCGGGCGTGCTCCTGGGCCTTGCCGCGCGTCGCCTTGGCGTCGGCGGGCAGCTCCAGCTCGGGGCAGTCCTTCCAGAGCCGCTCCAGAGCGTAGAAGACGCGCTCCTCGCTGTGCTGGACGTGGACGACGATGTCGACGTAGTCGAGCAGGATCCAGCGGGCGTCGCGGTCGCCCTCGCGGCGCACCGGCTTGGCGCCGAGCTCCTTCTGGAGGCGCTCCTCGATCTCGTCGACGATCGACTTGACCTGGCGGTCGTTGGGCGCGGAGGCCAGCAGGAAGGCGTCAGTGATCGACAGCACGTCGCTGACGTCGTAGGCGATGATGTCGTGCGCGAGCTTGTCGGCAGCCGCCTGGGCGGCGGTCTGGATGAGCTCGATGGAGCGGTCGGTGGCGGTCACTGCGTGGCTTTCCGTAGGCGGACACTTGTCCTCAAGGGTCTCACGGACCACCGACGGCACCGGTCGTGATCGGGGGATCACGCGCGCGCAGGCCGCCGGGTGCGGTCTGCGCGCGTGGGGTCAGCCGTCCGATCCGGCCGCGGAGGGCTTGTAGTCCTCCCCCAGGACGACCGCGACGTCGGCGTTCCCCGGGACCGTGCCCTTCTTCACCGCGCCCTCGTCCAGGCCGAGGGTCTTGGCGACCTCGGTGGCGTTCGCCTTGCCGGCGGCGTCCGCGTAGAACACCTGGGAGGTCGCCTTCGTGCCCGACGGGGTGGCGGCCTCCAGGAAGGTGAAGCCACCGTTGAGGAGCACCACGCGCGCGTCCTCGGTGTCCGACCTGGTCCCGCCGGCGTTCTGGACGGAGACGCTGACGGCCGCGTCCTTGTCGGGGCTCTTGGCGGCGCCGCCGAGGACGTCCTTGACGACGCTCGCGCTGGCCTCCGCGTTGAGGGTGCCGTCGGACTGGACGGGCAGCAGGGCGGTCTTGTAGTCGCCGCCCTTGGCGAGGTCGGCGAGTTTTGCCAGGAAGGCGCCGAGGTCTTTGTCGGTCAGCGAAGGGTCGAGGATCTGCGCCAGGGTCTGGACGGTGACGGTGGCGCCCTGCGCGTCGGACGACACCTTGCGCAGCACTCCCTGCATGACCTGCCCGAACCGCTCCAGCTGGGCGTTCTGGGCCTCGCCCGTGGCGCGGTGGGTGGCGTAGGCGACGGCCGCCTTGCCGCTGAGGGTCTGGTCCTCGCCCTTGGCGACCAGGGGTGCTCCGCCCTTCTTGGCGGTCGGGTCGGGCACCGCGGTGTCGGTGTCGACCTCGATGTTGCCGACGAGGTCGACGAGGTTCTGGAGGTAGGGGGTGTCGAGGCGCCAGGTGCCCTCGATGTCGGTGCCGAGGACGGTGTCCAGCGCGTCGCGCGTGCCCGCCGAGCCGTCGTCGTCGACGGACTTGGCGAGGGTCGTCGTCGTGCCGTCCTCGTTCGTGACGACGAGGGAGTTGGGCAGCAGGACCGTGGCGGCCTGCTTCGTGGTGGCGTTGTCGACGAGCAGCACCGTGGAGGTGCCGCCGCCGGTGGTGTCGTGCAGGTGGACGACGACCACGTCACGTTTCTGGGCGGCGCCGGCGGCGGCGGTGCCGGTACCGGAGTCCGCGGACGACGAGAGACCGGGCAGCTTCCCGGCGTACCAGAGGTAGCCCGCCCCGCCGACGGCGACCAGGGCGAGGACCACGGCGAGGGCGACGACCCGGCCGCGGGCGCGCCGCTTGGCCTCCTCACGGCGCTCGGTGCGGTTCTCGGTGAAGTTCAGCCAGTCGATGACGTCCTCGGAGTCGCCGTCGGGCTCCTCCACGAACGCGAACTGCTCGGTCTCGTAACCGGGTTCGGACCGATGTCCGGCGGGCTCGGTCGTCTCGTGACCGTCCGCGGGGGCACCCGTCCGTCCCTCGGAGCCGGTCCCGGCCGCCGGCGGTCCGCTCTGCTGCGGAATGTAGGCGGTCCGTCCGGCCGTCCGGGGCTGCTCGCTCCGCGGCTGCTGCCCGCCGTCGGCGGTCTGCCCGTAGGGGTCGTACGGGGCCTGTGCCGCGGTGCCGTAGGTGTCCTGACCGACGGGGCGGCCTGTGTCGTAGGCGTCGTAGCCGGGGGTGGGCGGCTGCTGCCCGGCGTCGTACGGGTCGTAGCCGGACGTCTGCTGCTGCCCGCCCGTGGCGTAGGGGTCGTAGCCGTACCCCTGCTGCCCCTGGGAGTGGCCCGTCTGCTGCCCGTACGGGTCGTAGGACTGCTGCGGTGCCTGCCGGGACGGGACCTGCCGGTAGACGGGCTGCCCGAACTCGTCGTAGCCGACGAGCTCGTACTGGTCGCCGCCGTACTGGTCGCCCCCGTACGCCGCGTCGTATCGGTCGTTCACCGGTACCCCTCTCGGCTCAGTCGCCGCGGTACAGATCGCGCTTGTCGATGTAGCGCACGACGCCGTCCGGCACGAGGTACCAGACGGGGTCGCCCTTGGCGACTCTCGCACGGCAGTCCGTGGAGGAGATCGCCAGCGCGGGGACCTCGACGAGCGAGACACCGCCCTCGGGCAGGCCGGGGTCGGTGAGGTTGTGTCCCGGCCGGGTGACACCGATGAAGTGCGCGAGGGAGAACAGCTCCTCGCTGTCCCGCCAGGTCAGGATCTGGCCCAGGGCGTCGGCGCCGGTGATGAAGAACAGGTCGCTCTCGGGATTGAGGGCCCGCAGGTCGCGCAGCGTGTCCACGGTGTAGGTGGGGCCGCCGCGGTCGATGTCGATGCGGCTCACCGAGAACTGGGGGTTCTCTGCGGTCGCGATGACCGTCATCAGATAGCGGTCCTCCGCCGGGGAGACGCTGCGGTGGGTCTTCTGCCACGGCTGGCCGGTCGGGACGAACACGACCTCGTCCAGGCGGAACTGCGCGGCGACCTCGCTGGCCGCCACGAGGTGTCCGTGGTGGATCGGATCGAACGTCCCGCCCATGACGCCGAGGCGTCGCCTGCCCGGGTTCGACGGGCCGGTAGGCATGTCCTGCTCTCCCATGCGTGCAGACCCTACCGGCCCGGTTCCGGGGCCCCGCCGAACGGCTGTCCGGTGCGCCCCGCTATGCCGGACGGTCCGTCGGTGAACACGGTGCGGCTCAGCGGTCGCGGTTGAAACGGGTGGTGATCCACAGCAGGAGCAGCAGGATGATGAATGCGCCGCCCCCGGTGACCAGCGGGTTGAGGCTCTCGTGGTTGCCACCGTGTTCCTCGCCCTCGGCGGCGAGGGTGACCAGCTGGGCAGCGGCGCTGTGAAGGCTCATCTTCGGCAGGACCTATCCGATGGTGGTCCCCCCGCTCGTGCGAAGCCGAGAGTGGGGGAGGGCGGGATAACGACGTCGCCTCATCGTAATCGGGCGGCCCGGCGGCGATCACGCCGACTCCGCCATTGGGAACCTTCCCGGCGGCTCAGTCGTCCTTCCGCTTGTAGCCCCGCAGCAGGAACCAGCCGGTGAGCACACAGCCCAGGATCATCACGACCAGGACGACACGGAGCAGGTTCCCCGGGCCCTGCCGCTGGGCGGCGTCGGCGGCTTGGGTGAGCCAGGCGGCTGCGGGGTGGTGCTTCATGGGGCGGGACTCCTCAGGTGTAGTGCCCGTCCACGGTAACTCCGCCTAGGCTGGGCTCGGCTTCGGGGGCGCAAAGGGCCGCACAAGGGCCGGCAAAGGGTCAGACAGGGGCCACCGAGCAGGTGGCGGCCGTACAGACGCACATGGGGGAAGACATGTCCGACGAAGGCCACCGCGACGACGACACCGGCCGGGAGAGCGTGCCGAGCAGACAGCGCCGGCGCTTCCCCGGGATCTCCTCGCGCGCCTACGAGCACCCGGCGGACCGCTCTGCCCTGGTGGCGCTGCGCAAACTGAGCGGTTTCGACACGGTGTTCAAGGCTCTCAGCGGGCTGCTGCCCGAGCGCAGTCTCAGGCTGCTGTTCCTGTCGGACTCGGTCCGGGTCTCCGACCAGCAGTTCGCACACCTCAACGACATGCTGCGGGACGCCTGTTACATCCTGGACCTGGAGAAGGTCCCGCCGATGTACGTCACGCAGGACCCGCAGCCCAACGCGATGTGCATCGGGCTGGACGAGCCGATCATCGTCGTCACCACGGGGCTCGTCGAGCTGCTCGACGAGGAGGAGATGCGCGCGGTCGTCGGCCACGAGGTGGGCCACGCCCTGTCCGGGCACTCCGTGTACCGCACGATCCTGCTGTTCCTGACGAACCTGGCGATCCGGGTCGCCTGGATCCCGCTGGGCAACCTCGCGATCATGGCGATCGTGACGGCCCTGCGCGAGTGGTTCCGCAAGTCGGAGCTGTCCGCCGACCGGGCGGGCCTGCTGGTCGGCCAGGACCTGAAGGCCTCGATGCGGGGGCTGATGAAGATCGCCGGCGGGAACCACCTGCACGAGATGAACGTGGACGCGTTCCTGAAGCAGGCCGAGGAGTACGAGGCGGGCGGCGACCTGCGCGACTCCGTGCTGAAGATCCTGAACGTGCTGCCGCGCACGCATCCCTTCACCACGGTGCGCGCGGCCGAGCTGAAGAAGTGGGCCGAGTCCCGCGATCACCAGCGGATCATGGACGGTCACTACCCGCGGCGTGCCGAGGACAAGGACACCTCGGTGACGGACTCCTTCCGGGAGTCCGCGGCGCACTACGCGACCAGCGTCAAGGGCTCCAAGGACCCGCTGATGAAGCTGGTGAGCGATCTCGCGGGCGGGGCGGGCGACCTGGGCGGCCGGGTGCGGCGCGGCTTCGGCGGGTTCACGGGGTCCGGCCCGGCGCCGGACCAGCCGCCGAGGAACGGCTCGGACCCCGCCGGCGGTCCCGAGGACACGCCTCCGCGGCCCGCGGACTGAGGCGCCCGCGGCCCGCGGGCGACGCGCCGTTCAGACCTTCGGCTGCGCGCTCGTCGCGAGCGATCCGCACAGGGCCGTCGCGGCCCCGGTCGCATAGGGGTCCGTGCCGGCCGGGCCGCCCGCCTTCGCGGTCTGGCCGGCGAGCAGGGGGACCAGGTGGTCGGTGGAGTCCTCGGCGCAGGACAGCGGTCCCGCCTGGACGTAGGACACGATCAGCTGGAGCTGGTGGGTGCGCAGGTCGGTGCGGTCGAAGCGGAAGTGCAGCTCGCGCCGGACGGTGAAGAGGGAGGCCGCGGTGCCGGCGTCCGCGCCGGTCGGCCGCAGCGCGTACACGAAGGTGTGGTCGGCGGTGACCTCCAGGGTGGAGGAGTCGGTCTCGGCGGCCTGGAGGGTGCCCTGGACGCGGATCCGGTCGTCGGCCAGCCGGGTCCTGGCGGGGTCGAAGCGGACCAGCCAGCCGGTCGGGGCGTGCCTGCCGTCGGCGGCCGGGTGGCTGAAGCTCTCGTCGAACTGGTCGAGTTGGTCGGCGGCGACCAGGCTGCGCACGGGCCGCACCTGCTGCCGGGTGAGCACCTCCGGGTAGAGGGAGGAGTGCACGATGTACTCCTTGGCCGTGGTCAGGGCGGTGACGACCTGGCTGTCGGAGAAGTGCGCGGTGCGCCGGGAGGCGGGCAGCGGGATGCCCTCGGCCCCGATGCGGAACTGCGCGGCGGGGCTGTGCGCGTACAGGGACTCGGGGTCGGCCGCCCCGGGCACGACGCCCAGCGGGGAGAGCGGGATGACGGTCATCCGCAGGGGTTCCACCGACCGGCGCATCGCCGAGCTCTGGTAGGGGCTGCGTACGCCCATGTAGACGGCGGTGCCGAAGGCCACGGCGATCAGCATGACCAGGATCAGCACCTGGCGCGACAGGCCCCGGCGCAGGGGCGGCCGGCGGCGGACGGCGGGCGCGTGGTCGGCCATGCGCTCCTGCGCGGAGTACTCCTGGATGCGGGCAGCGCGGACGAACGATTCGTCGAAGACGACGGATCGGTACTCGTCCTCTCCACCTCCGGGAGTGCCCTCGGGTGTCTGCTCCGGTGGGTCTCCGGGCCCGGCCATACTTTGAGAGTAGGTCGCGCGGAGCCCGGGTAAACGCCCCGCCGCACGACAACTTCTGACGTGCGTTCAGGGCGTGTGCGGTGCCGCCGGGACGGGTGGCCGGGAGTGTTCGGCGGACGCCGAGGGCGGGGGCACGCTCCCCTGTTCCAGACCGGTCGTGGCGGGCGGCGGAGCCTGGTCCCGGCTGCTCGACGAGGCGCCCCGGTAGACCGCCGCGAAGGCCAGCGCGACCATGCCGACGCCCATCACCAGGGCGAGCATCCAGGCCACCGGGCGGTGCCAGCGGACGCCGGGCGCGCCATGGCGGCGTTCCCAGCCCTCGGCGCGGTCGTCGTCCGGATCGTCGGGGTCGGGATCATGGCCGAAATCGCCGGGTCCGTCGGAACCGAAGGTGTCGTCGTAGCGGTCGCCCCGGGCGCGGGCGCGGCGGGCCTCGCTCTCGGAGGCCTCGGCTCTCGCCTCGGCGGCGGCCAGGAGGCGTTCGACGGCGGTCGGCTCGTGCACCACCGCCGCCCTGACGAAGGCCTCGTCGAAGACCACGGAGGCGAACTCTTCGTCCGACACCCCGCGGTCGTGGTCGTCGTCGGGCTCCCAGCCGTCGGGAAACGGCGTACCCCCCACGTCCTCCGGCACGGTTCCAGAGTAGACCTGGGGGGTCGGTTTGGGCAGGCGGTAGCGGGATTCGTCCGCCGGATGAGACGGCGGTCACGGCGCCCCGGGCGGGGGCTCAGCGCCGTACGTGCCCGTCGCCCGTGACGATGTACTTGGTGCTGGTCAGCTCCGGCAGACCCATGGGGCCCCGGGCGTGCAGCTTCTGGGTGGAGATGCCGATCTCCGCGCCGAAGCCGAACTGGCCGCCGTCGGTGAAGCGGGTGGAGGCGTTGACGGCCACCGTGGTGGAGTCGACCAGCTGGGTGAACCGGCGGGCCGCCTGCTGCGAGGTGGTGACGATGGCCTCGGTGTGCCCGGAGGTCCACAGCCGGATGTGCTCGACGGCCCGGTCCAGCGAGTCGACGACGGCGGCGGCGATGTCGTGGGAGAGGTACTCCGTCTCCCAGTCCTCGGGCGTGGCCTCGACCACGGTGGCCTTGGAGTCCTCGGCGTAGGCGAGCACACGCTCGTCGGCGTGCACGGTCACGCCGGCCTCCGCGAGGGCGTCCAGGGCGCGGGGCAGGAACGCGGGGGCGATGTCCTGGTGGACCAGGAGGGTCTCGGCCGCGTTGCAGACGCTGACCCGGTGCGCCTTGGAGTTGATCAGGATGTCGACGGCCATGTCGAGGTCGGCGTGGGCGTCGACGTAGACGTGGCAGTTGCCGGTGCCGGTCTCGATGACCGGGACGGTGGACTCGGTGACGACGGTCCGGATGAGCGAGGCGCCGCCGCGCGGGATGAGCACGTCGACCAGGCCGCGGGCGCGCATCAGCTCGCGCACGCTGTCCCGGCCCTCGCCGGGCACCAGCTGCACCGCGTCGGCGGGCAGTCCGGCCCCGCCGACGGCGTCGCGGATCACCCGGACGAGAGCGGTGTTCGACTCGTAGGCGGAGGACGAGCCGCGCAGCAGGACCGCGTTGCCCGCCTTCAGGCAGAGCGCGGCGGCGTCCACGGTGACGTTGGGGCGGGCCTCGTAGATGATGCCGACGACGCCCAGCGGGACGCGGACCTGGCGCAGGTCGATGCCGTTGGGGAGGGTGGAGCCGCGGACGACCTCGCCGACCGGGTCGGGCAGCGCGACGACGTCGCGGACGTCCGAGGCGATGGCCCGCACCCGCTCCGGGGTGAGGGTCAGCCGGTCGACGATGGCCTCGCTGGTGCCCGCCTCGCGCGCCTTGGCGATGTCCTTCGCGTTGGCCTCGACGATTTCGCTCGTACGGACCTCCAGCGCGTCCGCGATGGCGAGCAGCGCGTCGTCCTTGGCGGCCCGGGGCAGCGGCGCGAGGTCGGCGGCGGCCGCCTTGGCTCGGTAGGCGGCGCGGGTGACCGGGGACATGGAGTCGTATGGAGAGAGCGTGGTCATAAGGGAAGGGTAGTGCTCCGCGCGGGGCGGTCCACCGCTCGTTCCACACCCCGAGATACGCGGCCGGACGGGTCACCGCGCGGCCCGGGAGGCGGCGCGGGCGGTCAGTAGGGGTGGACGCCGACCGGGGTCGCGGGGGCCGGGCCGTACCCCGCCGCGATGCGCTGGTGGTAGGTCTGGCGGTCGATGACCTCCAGGCCGACGATCTCCCAGGGCGGCAGTCCGGCGCTCTGGCGGTGCTCGCCCCACAGGCGCAGGGCGACGGCGGCCGCGTCGTGCAGGTCGCGGGCCTCCTCCCAGTACCGGATCTCGGCATGGTCGCCCGCGTATCTGCTGGTCAGGAGGAAGGGATGGTCGTGGGCGAGCTGTTCGAGGGCGCGCCGGACCTCCGACAGCGGGGCCTCGCCGCCGGAGACGCTCAGCGTGACGTGCCACAGCCGGGGGACGTCGACGGGCCGTCCGCCCTTCGGCTCGGCGCCCTCCTCGGCCAGGTACCGGTCACCGGCGGCCACGCTCGTCAGGGTCCGCTCCTCGCCGGGCGCACGCGCGGGCGCGCGGCCCGCGGCACGGGCCGCCGGCGGGCCGGCCGGGCGCGGCGACGCCGGAGCGGTCTCACCGGCACTCCCACGGGCCGCTGCCACCCCAGGGCGCACTCGTCTCACGACGGCCTCCTTCACGCAGCGCTCGAGCGGAATCTGTCCCTGGAACAAAGTTGAGCAGGCCGCACGGTTCCGCGGGGCGGTTTCACGGAACGTCCCCCACCGGTACGGACCGTTCGAGCGGGTTTACGGGTGCAGGATCACCAGGTCGTCCCGGTGGACGACCTCGCGCTCGTAGGCGGCGCCCAGCTCACGGGCCAGTTCCCTGGTCGACCGCCCGATCAGCTGGGGGATCTCCTTGGCGTCGAAGTTGACGAGGCCGCGGGCCACGGCGTGCCCCCGGGCGTCTCGCAGTTCGACGGGGTCGCCCGCGCTGAACTCGCCCTCCACGGCGGCGATCCCGGCCGGGAGCAGGGAGGTGCGCCGCTCGACGACCGCGCGCACCGCGCCGTCGTCCAGGGTCAGGGAGCCCTGCGGGGTCGAGGCGTGCTGGAGCCACAGCAGCCGGTCGGCGGAGCGTTTGCCGGTGGCGTGGAAGTAGGTGCCGGTGTCGCCGCCGGTGAGGGCGTCGGCCGCGTGGACGGCGCTGGTGAGGACCACGGGGATGCCGGCCGCGGCCGCGATCCGGGCGGCCTCGACCTTGGTGACCATGCCGCCGGTGCCGACGCCCGCCTTGCCGGTGGTGCCGATGTCGACGTGCGCGAGGTCGGCGGGGCTGCGCACCTCGCCGATCCGCGAGGTGCCGGGCCTGCTCGGGTCGCCGTCGTACACCCCGTCCACGTCGGACAGCAGGACCAGCAGGTCGGCGTGGACGAGGTGGGCGACGAGCGCGGCGAGCCGGTCGTTGTCGCCGAAGCGGATCTCGTCCGTGGCCACGGTGTCGTTCTCGTTGACGATCGGGAAGGCACCCATCGCGAGCAGCTTGTCGAGGGTGCGGGAGGCGTTGCGGTGGTGGGCGCGCCGGCTCATGTCGTCGCTGGTCAGCAGCACCTGGCCGACGCGGACGCCGTAGCGGGCGAAGGAGGCGGTGTAGCGGGCCACGAGCAGGCCCTGCCCGACGCTCGCCGCGGCCTGCTGGCGGGCCAGGTCGCGGGGCCGGCGGCGCAGACCCAGGGGGGCCAGTCCGGCGGCGATGGCGCCGGAGGAGACCAGGACGATCTCTTTCTCGCCGCCGCTGCGGATCTTGGCGAGGACGTCGACGAGCGCGTCGACCCGGTCGGCGTCGAGCCCGCCCGAAGCGGTGGTCAGCGACGAGGAGCCGACCTTCACGACGATCCTTCGGGCCTCGCCCACGGCCTGCCTTGCCCCTGCCACCTTGTCGTTCGCCCCTTGCGTAGGTAGACGGCTGCCCGCCTGGCAATCTACGCGAACGGGGGCGGAGGCCGCGCGTCGTTTCACTTCGCGGACAGCGGGCCCCTGTAACCGTTTGCTCACTCTTTGCGTACGGCAAAAAGGTTGTACTGGTTCCCCATGGAATTTGAAGAGAACACAAATTTATTTTGAAGTTTGTGTCACCTACAGTTCGCCCTGTGAAGCGCATACTCCTGAGATCGGGGAAGAGCCCCTTCGACGTCGTCCCGGTGGAGGAGGCCCTCCACCGAGACGTGATCGCCACCAACTCCGGCAACCTGATCTTCAGTGATGCCGCGCACAAGATCCTCAGCACGCCGGACTCCGAGGTGTTCTCGAACGGCATGCGGACCGATGTGAACGCGGCGGCCCGCATCAACGAGGAGTACGACGCCTTCGTGGTGCCCCTGGCCAACGCCTTCCGGCCCACGTTCGAGCAGCCGCTCAAGCGGCTGACCAGGCTCATCGGGAAGCTGAAGATCCCGGTCGTGGTGATGGGCGTGGGCGCGCAGACCGGGGTGACCTACGACCCGGCGCGGCTGAAGCCCATGGAGCCCAGCGTGCGCGCCTTCTGCTCGGCCGTGCTGGAGCGCAGTGCCTCCATCGGCGTGCGGGGCGAGTTCACCGAGCAGTACCTGACCGACATGGGCTTCCGGGACGTCGAGGTCATCGGCTGCCCGTCGATGTTCATGTACGGCGACCGGCTGCCCGTCGAGAAGAAGACGGCGGCCCTCACGCCGGAGTCCCGGATAGGCATCAACGGATCGCACACCGCGGTGCGCGGCGGCGGTCTGCACAAGGTCATCACCCGCGCCCACGAGCGCTACCCGCACCTGCGCTACATAGGCCAGAACCTCACCGACGCACGGCAGCTGCACTGGCGGGACGTGGACTCCCCGGCCGGCCGGATCACCGAGATGCCGACCCACCCGGACCACCCGATGTACCGGGAGGACAAGGCCCGGGTCTACATCGACCCGATCACCTGGATCGACGACCTGCGCGACTTCGACTACTCGTTCGGCTCGCGCATCCACGGCAACATCGCGGCGCTGCTCGCGGGCACGCCCGCGACCGTGCTGGCCTTCGACTCGCGCACGCTGGAGCTGTGCCGCTACTTCGAGATACCGCACCGGCTGCTCAGCGAGGTGCCCGCGGACCTCGACCCGGCCGAGCTGTACGAGGAGGCCGACTTCACCGGTCTCACCGGCAACCACAAGGAGCGCTTCGACCGGTTCACGGCGTTCCTGGACAAGAACGGGCTGCCGAACACCTTCACCCACGGCGACGGCGGCGCGGCCTTCGACAAGAAGCTGCGCTCCCTGTCCTTCCCGGCGGGTGTGCGCCCCTGGAACGAGGCCGACCTCGCCTCGCTGACCGCCCGGTTCGGCTGGCTCCAGCAGCGCATCACCGAACTGGACTCGCACAACGCCCAGCTGACCCGGGATCTGGCGAAGAGCCGGTCCGGTGCGCGGGTCGCCAGGGCGGCCGCCGTCCCGGCTCCGTCGATCTACCGCCGTGCGAGGCGCGCGGTGGGAGGGCCGCTGCGCCGTGCGCTGAAGCCGGGCAAGTAGCCGCCCGGCCCCAGGCCGCTCAGACCGCGGCGGTTCCCCCCGGCCGCACCGGGCGCCGGCGCAGTCTCCGGCGGACCTTGCGGGTGAACCCGCGCAGGAAGTTCTCGGTCGGATCGTCGCGCCAGCCCGGGAACTCCCTGGCCTCGCGGGGCTCGGCGAGGTAGACCCGGTCGGGGATGCCGGCCTCGCGGGAACCGTAGTGCGGGTAGGCCAGGTAGAGCTGGGTCTTGCGCTTCTTCAGGACGGGCGTCGGCGCGGTCTTGGCCTTGATGAACTCGAGGACGTCCACGAGGAGGTCGGGGCGCCGGCGCGCCACCAGCTCCAGGCGCAGCCGTTCGTGGACGCGCAGCCGCTGGGCGACGCCCTCGTTCCAGTAGGCGGCCATCAGCGGCTCGGCCAGTTCCATCTTGGTGCGCCGGATGTCCTCGTCGTTCCTGAGGAAGACGGGCCCGAACTGCGGCAGCACGGTGACGAGGAAGGGGCGGACCATGAGCACGTCCCGCTTGGGGCCGGGCGGGACGAGGCGCTCCAGCAGGCCCATCAGGGCGCGCGCGGAGTCGAAGCGCAGGGTGTAGCTCCCGGTCTTCGTCACCTGTTTGCCGTCGGTGCGGCCCACCAGGTAGTAGCAGGTGTAGTCGGCGACCACGGAGACGCCGTCGGCCCGCAGGTAGGCCTCCATCGTGAACAGGGCGTCCTCTCCGGTCCACAGCGACTCGTCGAAGCTCATGCCGTGGCGCTCCAGGAACTCCCGGCGGAACAGCTTCTGCGCGCTGAGCGTGAACTTGATGTTGGAGGAGTAGACGTCCGTGCGTTCGAGGGTCTTGCCCCACATCGACTTCGGGGGGTTGCGGTTGATGCCCTCGACCCGGCCGAGGACCACGTCGGTGCCGTTGCGGTCGGCCATCGCGACCATGCGTTCCAGGGCCTCCGGCCCGAGCCGGTCGTCGGCGTCGAGGAAGAAGACGTAGCGGCCGGTGGCCTTGGAGAGGCCGACGTTGCGCGGGCCGCTGGGGCCGCCGGAGTTCTCCTGGCGGACCACCGTGACGGCCATGTGGGCGCGGGCTGCGAACTCCTCGAGGCACTCCCCCGTGCCGTCCCGGGAGCCGTCGTCCACGGCGATGACCTCCAGGCGCGCCGCGTCCAGGGTCTGTGCCTCGACCGAGGCGAGGCACTCGACCAGGTACGGCATGGCTTCGTACGCCCCGATGACCACCGTGACGTCAGGCTGCGCAACGGTCACTTTTCCCTCTCAGCACACACCGGTTCCCCCACATGAACGCTCTGGATACCCGGTAGACGGCGGATGAACGGGGCGGGTTGCCTGGGTTTTGGTAAGTGTTCCACATCACATGATGTGGAAAATCGCCGATATCGCAAAAGGGCCGGGCCCCAGGAGAAGATCTTCTCCTGGGGCCCGGCCCGAGGCCTGCGGGGTTCAGCCGGCCGTGACGCCCTTGGGCAGCTCCGCGCCGTCGTCCGGGGCGGCGCCGACCGCGGCGTCGGTCCCCGGGGCGTGGGCGTCCTGGCCGACGTTGCGCGTCTCGGCCTTCAGCGCGAGCTCGCTGATCGCGCTGTCGAACTGCTGGAGCGAGGTGGGCTCGTCCGGTCCGAGCAGGTACTCCTTGAGCTCCTTGCGGTCCTTGGCCAGCGGATCGGCGGCCGGGTGACGGACCGCGTCCAGCAGCTGGTCCAGCTCGGCCGCGCCGTTGCTGAGGATCACGGCCGCGCGCACCGCGGTGTTCTGCCGCCTGAACTCCTCGGCGCCCAGCTCCGCGGAGTCCGTGACCGCGTACGGCTTGCCGCTCGCGATGAAGTCGGAGACCACGCTGGAGATGTCCGAGACCATCGCCTCGGAGGCGTTGAAGCAGTCGTACAGGCGCGGTTCGGTGCCGGTGATCACCCGGTGCTCGTACGAGGGGAAGGAGCGCCAGTAGGTCTCGTTCCACTCGGCGCGCAGCCTGGCCGCCTCCTCGTGCTTGCGGACGTCGACGATGCCGTCGCGGCTCGTCACGGCTTCGTCCGCGCGCTCGTCGAACGCGAGGGAGAGGCCGTCCAGCCGGGCCTTGAGACGGGTCAGCTCCGTCTTGGCGCGGGCCTGGGCCGCGGGGTCGGCGGTGAAGCGGCGGTCGGCCGCGCGCTCGGCGGCGGCCTTCTTGATCAGTGCGGTGATCCGCCGGTGCGCCGCGCCCGCCTTGGCGCTGCGGGTGCCGGTGAAGGGGTGCGGCTTGTACAGGACGCGGACCGGCGGCTCGGCCGCGATCAGCTTCTTCACGATGTTCTCGCCGGCCAGCAGCAGCGAGGTGTTGCCCGGGTTGTCGTCCCAGCCCTCCCAGGTGGGCGCGTACAGCACCGTCGGGCAGTCGCCCTCGGCGGGCGTGCCGGAGGCGGTCCTGATCGGCGCGAGCTGCGGACGGCCGACCTCGACGATGTCCTCGTCGCGGATGCCGACGTCGGCGATGGCGTAGCGGTCGCGGCCCGCGCGGCCGGCGGTCCACACCTCGTCGTACACCTTGCTGAACGGGTTGACGCTGGCCAGCTTGTCGCTGTCGCCGTGGCCGATGAAGACGTGCTTCATGGTCGGCACGCGCAGCAGGTGGATGTTCTTGCCGACGTTCGCGCAGTACAGGGCGACCCGCACCATCGACAGGTCCATGTTCATCAGGTGCACGCCGCCGGGCACGCAGACGACGGGGACCGAGGTGGGCGCCATCTTCTCCAGGACGGTGCGCTCACGCAGGATGACCAGCGGCCGGGACTCCATCTGCTCCATGGTCTCGAGCCACATGTTGACCTGGTAGGCGGAGTCGTCGGAGCCGGAGAAGTACAGCACCGTCTGCGGGCGGTACTCGCGCAGCCAGGCGCTGACGACGCCCAGGACCTTGTCGGCCTTCGGCGGCAGCCGCTTGGCCCGCAGGTGCGGCACGAGCGCGACCACGTAGAGCGCTCCGAGCCCCAGGGTGACGGCGATGCCGACGAAGCCGGGGCGCACCGAGTCGGCGATCGCGCAGACGAGCAGGCCCGCGACGGCCGCGAGGTCCAGGTGGAGCATCTTGACGGTGGCCTGGCTCAGCAGCGCGCGCGGCGGCGCGTCCGGGATGCGCAGCCGGGAGGCCAGGTCGACGTTCCTGGTCACCACCGGCATCTGGCGGCGCTTGCCGATCAGGGTGACGAGCGCGCCGTGCGGGGCCTGGAGACCGAAGAACACCGTGAAGCACGCGATCGCCGCGTAGAAGACCGGCTCCTGGGAGAGGTCGAGTCTCGCCAGCAGCAGGATCAGCAGCAGTTCGCGGACCAGGAACCTGGTGGACAGACCGGCCCGCACCTTGCCCAGGAGGCCGATGAGGCGACTGCCCTTGCGGTGGAGGTAGAGGTCCGCCAGGTACGTCACGGCGGCCGCGGCGGCGAAGGCGGGTGCGCTCGGGACGAGCGCGGCCGCCATGAGGCCGGGGTAGCCCAGCATCATGAGGACCGCCGCGGCCAGTTCGGCCGCGCTGCCCACGCGGGCCACGCGAATAGCGGTGGATATCACGGAGAAACCTGCTCTGCGAGGGGGCCGATCATAGGTACTAAAAGTCCGGAAAATCCTTTGTGAAGGTTTCGGGAGTTTTTACGGATTCAGGCCTCTGTGAATTCTCCGTAAACAGGGAGCCACAGAGGCCTGAAAATTCGATGGCTATTTACGATGGATTATGCCATGCCATCCTGGCGGTCGAGCACTGTGGCCAGCGCCTGCTCGAAGCCCGAGGCCCGGCCGGCGGCCGCCGTCGGGTCCTGCTGGCGGACGTCGATGACGTGCCCCGTGAGCTCGGAGAGCAGCACGTCGAGCGAGGTGCGGGCGACGGCCTCGGAGGAGAGCAGGGTGCCCGAGGGCTCCTGCCCGAAGGCCTTGGTGCGCATGGGCGTCGCCGTACGCTCCGGGTTCACGCAGTTCACCCGGATGCCGTCACCGGCCCACTCGTCGGACAGGGCCTGGGTGAGGTTCACCATGGCGGCCTTGGTCGAGGAGTACAGGCTGTACTCCGCGCGGCCGCGGGTGTAGCTGCTGGAGGTGTACAGCAGCAGCTGCCCCTTCGTCTCCGCGAGGTACTTGTACGCCGAACGGGCGATCTGCACCGGTGCCAGGTAGTTGACCTTCAGCGCTTCCTCGATGGTCGCGTTGTCGGTCTCGGCCAGCTTGCCGATGCGCAGCACGCCCGCGGTGTTGACGACGTAGTCGATCCGCCCGGTCTCGCTGTAGGCCTTGGACAGGGCGTCGTCCACCTCCTCGGGGTTCTCCACGTGCGTGCCGGTGGTGGACCGGCCGAGGGCGTAGACGTGGGCGCCGTAGGACCCGGCGAGCTCCGCGATGTCCTTGCCGATGCCGTACGAACCGCCGAAGACGACCACGGTCCTGCCGCTGAGCAGCTCCCGGTAGACCTCCTCGCCGTTCTGCTCGGGGGTGGCGGAGGAGGCCAGCTGGAAGAGCTTGTCGGCGATGAAGACGTCGACGGGCTGGGTCACCTTCATGTTGTACTCGTCGCCCGCCACGACGTGGATCGGCACGTCCGGCAGGTAGCGCAGCACGACGGTGCAGTCGTCGGTGGCCTGGAAGTTGGGGTCCCCCGCGGCCACCTCGTAGGCCCGGCGGATGGTGGACAGCTTGAACGCCTGCGGGGTCTGGCCGCGGCGCAGCCGGGAGCGGTCCGGGATCTCGGTGATGAACTCGCCGTCCTCGCCGTGCGTGCGCGTGACGATGATGGTGTCCGCGGACGGGATGGCCACGTCGACGGCCTGGTAGCGCTCCAGCGCCGCGACGCAGTCGTCGATGACGCGCCGCGACAGCAGGGGCCGCACGGCGTCGTGGAACAGCACGTTGAGGTCCTCGCCGTCGGCCAGCCCCTCGCCCAGGGCCGCGATGGCGCGTTCGGTGGTCTCGTTCCGCGTGGTGCCGCCCTCGATGATCTTCCGGACCTTGGTGAAACCGGCCTTGGAGACGATCTTCTCGATGTCGGGTACATAGCCCGGCGCCATCAGCACGATGATGTCGTCGACCGAGTCGGCCTTCTCGAAGGTGGTCAACGTGTGCTCGATGACGGCCTTGCCGGCGATCTTCAGCAGCTGCTTGGGGATCGACAGACCCACCCGCTGGCCGGTGCCACCGGCCAGGATCACTGCGGTGGTACGGGGCTTGGCTATGTGCTGGGACACAGAGGACCTACCTTGGGGCGACAGGGAACGGGGAAATGGTCCCACTTGCGGTTACCGCGATGCAAGGTGAGTGACGTTCGCTGCAAATGTGCACGCAACCCGGCATTCACCTTGCGACTCCGGCGATTGCCAAGACTCGACGCGGCTTCCCGTGGATGGTCCCTTTAAATCCTGTGAGTTACTGCACAGGCAGTATGTCATTGCCGAGAGTGACCGAGTGACAGGCGCGGGCGCGCGTCGCGGTGGGCCCGGGCGGCCGTCTCCGGCGCCGTCCGGGCATCGCCCGGGCCACGGGCCCGAACGGCCCCGGGGCACGGCGGACGAAGGCCGGGGCCCGGCGGCGGGGGCGCCCGGCACGGGGCGGGCGGGGCCCGATCACCGGTCGCCCGCACGCCGTCGCTCCGACACGGTCCGTCATCCCGGGGCCGGTCCGTGAGGGCTTGCCGGACGGCCCGGTCCGATGTGCGGATCTTCACGCCGCACGGGGCGGGACCGCACCCGTTCTTCATATCCATGAACGCGCCGTCGCGAAGCGGTCGCGAATAGCGCGCGCCCCGCAGGGGATTACCGCGGAATTCCCTGCCGGGGGTGCACGGCATTTCGGCCCCGAGCCGTCCGTCTCCATGGTGAAGGGACGGTAAGGGGTGTTCCTCGGAGGACGCTGAGAGGGCACCGAGAGGACGCTGGGAGGAGTCCGGGGCGTGGATGGGTCCCGCCCCGAACAGAAAACCCGTGGGGCCGGCGCGAAGGGCCGGCCACCACGGGCTCGAAGGGGCGGAACCGGACGGCTCCGGGGCGGACTAGAAGGGCTCGAAGCCCTCGAACTCCTGGGCCGCCTCGTCGCGTTCGGCCTGCTTGTCCCGGCGGCGCTGGGTCGCGGGACGCGGCTCCTCGAAGCGGTGGTCCTCGCCACGGCGGCCGAGCATCTCGGCGCCGGCCGTCACGGACGGCTCCCAGTCGAAGACGACCGCGTTGTCCTCGGGGCCGATGGCCACGCCGTCACCGCCGCGGGCCCCCGCCTTCATCAACGCGTCCTCCACACCGAGTCGGTTGAGCCGGTCGGCGAGGTAGCCGACGGCCTCGTCGTTGTTGAAGTCGGTCTGGCGCACCCAGCGTTCGGGCTTCTCGCCACGGACGCGGAAGAGGCCGTCCTCCTCCAGCGTGACGGTGAAGCCGGTGTCGTCGACCGCCTTCGGACGGATGACGACCCGGGTCGCCTCCTCCTTCGGCCGGGCCGCGCGGGCTGCCGCCACCATCTCCGCGACGGCGAAGGACAGCTCCTTCAGACCCATGTGGGCGACCGCGGACACCTCGAAGACACGGTAGCCGCGCGCCTCCAGGTCGGGGCGGACCATCTCGGCGAGGTCCTTGCCGTCCGGTACGTCGATCTTGTTCAGCACCACGAGCCGCGGCCGGTCCCCGAGGCCGCCGTACTGCTTGAGCTCCTCCTCGATGATGTCGAGGTCGGAGAGCGGGTCGCGCTCGGACTCCAGGGTCGCCGTGTCCAGCACGTGCACGAGGACGCTGCACCGCTCGACGTGGCGCAGGAACTCCAGGCCGAGGCCCTTGCCCTGGCTGGCGCCCGGGATCAGACCGGGGACGTCGGCGATCGTGTAGACCGTGGAGCCGGCCGTCACCACACCCAGGTTCGGGACGAGGGTCGTGAACGGGTAGTCCGCGATCTTGGGCTTGGCGGCGGACAGGACGGAGATCAGCGAGGACTTGCCGGCACTCGGATAGCCGACGAGGGCCACGTCCGCGACCGTCTTCAGCTCCAGGACGATGTCCTGGAAGTCGCCGGGCTCACCGAGGAGCGCGAAGCCGGGCGCCTTGCGGCGGGCCGAGGCCAGCGCCGCGTTGCCGAGGCCGCCGCGGCCGCCCTGGGCGGCGACGTACGAGGTGCCGTGGCCGACCAGGTCGGCGAGCACGTTGCCGGCCTTGTCCTGGATCACCGTGCCGTCCGGGACCGGCAGGATCAGGTCCTGGCCGTCCTTTCCGGAACGGTTGCCGCCCTCGCCGGGCTTGCCGTTGGTGGCGCTGCGGTGGGGCTTGTGGTGGTAGTCGAGGAGCGTGGTGACCGACTGGTCGACGACCAGGATCACATCGCCGCCGCGGCCGCCGTTGCCCCCGTCGGGGCCACCGAGCGGCTTGAACTTCTCACGGTGGACGGAGGCACAGCCGTGGCCTCCGTTACCCGCGCCGACATGCAGTTCGACGCGGTCCACGAAGGTGGTCATACAGGTGCCTCCAGCACTGCGAAAAAACGTAAGGGTGTCTTACTGCCTAACACGCGAAAGGCGGACCCGCCTTCCCGCCGGGGAAGTGAGGTCCGCCTCGCGAAAGCTTCCGATCAGGCGACCGGAACGATGTTCACGACCTTGCGGCCACGGTGGGTGCCGAACTGCACCGAACCGGACTCGAGGGCGAACAGCGTGTCGTCGCCGCCACGGCCGACGCCCGCGCCGGGGTGGAAGTGCGTGCCGCGCTGGCGGACCAGGATCTCACCCGCGTTGACGACCTGACCGCCGAAGCGCTTCACGCCGAGCCGCTGGGCATTGGAGTCGCGACCGTTCCGGGTGGACGATGCGCCCTTCTTGTGTGCCATGTCTCCTCAGTCCCTTACTTCGCAGCCGCGGGGATCTCAGTGACCTTGATCGCCGTGTACTGCTGGCGGTGGCCCTGACGACGGCGGTAGCCGGTCTTGTTCTTGTAGCGAAGGATGTCGATCTTCACACCCTTGTGGTGGTCCACGACCTCGGCCTGGACCTTGATGCCGGCCAGCACCCACGGGTCGCTGGTCACAGCGTCGCCGTCGACAACGAGCAGGGTCGAGAGCTCGACCGTGTCGCCAACCTTGGCAGTGGAAATCTTGTCAACCTCAACGATGTCGCCGACAGCAACCTTGTGCTGGCGACCACCGCTGCGCACGATGGCGTACACGCGGATCTCACTCTCTCGCTCTGGGACGGCACCCCCGCAGTCCAGCCCTCCGGGAACGAACACGGACGGCCTCTCCCGACCACCGAGGTAACCGGCACCCGGGAGGAAGAGGGTTTACGGGGATGTGGCATGTCAGCCGACACGCCGACGGTCCACGTTACGGGGCGGCCGTCCGGGGGTCAAACCGGCCCGAGTCCGCCGCGGCCCGCCCCCGGCGGGGCCCGTCACCGCCGCCGTCACCCGCCGGGGGCCGGCCGGACCCTCGCCGTATGCTCGCGGTCCGAAACCAGAGGACACCGGAAGGCGGAGAAGTGAACTACAGGGTCCAGCCCAGCGCCCAGGTCGACGCGGGCGCGGAGATCGGCGCCGGGAGCAGCGTGTGGGACCTCGCGCAGATCCGGGAGGGTGCGCGGCTCGGCGAGGGCTGTGTCGTCGGCCGCGGGGCGTACGTCGGTTCCGGTGTCCGCATGGGCGACAACTGCAAGCTCCAGAACTACGCGCTGGTCTACGAGCCGGCCGAGCTCGGCGACGGTGTCTTCATCGGCCCCGCCGTCGTCCTCACCAACGACCACAACCCGCGCTCCGTGGACCCCGAGGGCAAGCAGAAGCGCGGCGGGGACTGGGAGGCCGTCGGTGTGCGCATCGCCGACGGGGCGTCCATCGGCGCGCGTGCCGTGTGTGTCGCTCCCCTCACCATCGGCCGCTGGGCGATGGTCGCCGCGGGCGCCGTCGTCACCAAGGACGTGCCGGACTTCGCGCTCGTCGTCGGCGTCCCGGCCCGCCGGGCCGGCTGGGTCGGCCGGGCCGGTGTCCGACTGGTGGAGCGGGACGCGGAGCCGGGGGTCTGGGAGTGCCCGCAGACCGGGGCGCTGTACGACGAGAAGGACGGGACCCTCGCCGAGCGCGTCCGCTAGCCCCGCCGGGTCCGCCGGGTCTGCCAGATCCGCCGGGCGCGGGCCGTCCGGCGGCTGAAGCCGGTTGTCCCGGTTTGCACGCCTGTCAACGCAAGATTCACGAAATCGTTATCCGAGCGGGACGAAGGCGGGAAGCCGTGTTCTGACCACGGCATGAACACGACGTACTCGGCGCGCGGGGCAACCCGTCACGGACCTGGTGCGTCTAAGGCTCTGCCTACCATCTTCTTGCCCGTTTCTTTTGCTCAGTCGCCCCCCAGAAGAAGAGTGCTCTGTGAAAGTCATCAGCATCGTCGGTGCCCGTCCCCAGTTGGTGAAGCTCGCCGCCATCGCGGCCGCCTTCGCCGGCACCGAGCACGAGCACGTCATCGTGCACACCGGGCAGCACTACGACGCCGACCTCTCGGACGTCTTCTTCTCCGGGCTCGGCATCCCGGACCCCGACGTCCACCTCGGTGTCGGCTCCGGCAGCCACGGCGTGCAGACCGGCGCCGTCCTCTCCGCCCTGGACCCGGTCCTCGAGCGCGAGCGGCCCGACTGGGTGCTCGTCTACGGGGACACCAACTCCACGATCGCCGGCGCGCTGTCGGCCGTGAAGATGCACCTGCCCGTGGCGCACCTGGAGGCGGGCCTGCGCTCCTTCAACCGGCGGATGCCGGAGGAGCACAACCGCGTCCTCACCGACCACAGCGCCGACCTGCTCCTCGCGCCCACCGAGGAGGCCATGCGCCACCTCGCGAACGAGGGCCTCGCCGAGCGGGCCCGGCTGGCCGGCGACGTCATGGTCGACATCTGCCTGCGCATCCGCGACCAGGTCCGCGCCGGCGAGTTCCCGGCGCCGGAGCTGCCCGAGGGCATCGACCCGGCGAAGCCCTTCCTGTTCGCCACCCTGCACCGCCCGGACAACACCGACGACCCCGAGCGGCTCGCCGCGATCGT
The DNA here is from genome assembly GCF_016860545.1 of Streptomyces asoensis. Taxonomy (NCBI): domain Bacteria; kingdom Bacillati; phylum Actinomycetota; class Actinomycetes; order Kitasatosporales; family Streptomycetaceae; genus Streptomyces; species Streptomyces asoensis. The sequence goes on from NZ_BNEB01000001.1 coordinate 716,881, forward strand.
CGACTCGCTCGCCGCGCTGCCGGTGCCGGTGGCGCTCGCCGCCCACCCGCGCCTCGTCGCCCGCGCCCACGAGCACGGCATCGACCTGTCCAAGGGCAACCTGCACGTCGGCCGCCCGCTGCCGTACGCCGGCCTGGTCGCCGCCGTGCTGGCCTCGACCGGCGTGGTGACGGACTCCGGCGGTCTCCAGAAGGAGGCGTTCCTGCTGGAGCGCATCTGCACCACCGTCCGCCCGGAGACCGAGTGGGTGGAAACCGTCCAGACGGGCTGGAACGTCCTCGTTCCCGACCCGCACACGCTGTCGCCCCAGAAGTGGGCCGAGACCGTCACCCGTGCCGTGCCGACCGACGATCCCGGCATCCCGTACGGCGACGGCCGCGCCGCGCACAACGTCGTCCGTCTCATGGAGGAATGGAAGGGGGGCAGCCGGCCCGTCTGACATGAGGAAGCGGAACCGGGTGCCGTGGCCGCCCGCTCACGGGCGGCCACACAGGACCCACAGTCCGCGCATGTCAGCGTGCTAGCGTCAACCGCTATGTCATCGTCTCCCCCGTCCGGGCCGCCTGCGGAAGGCAAGCGACCGCACGTCATCTATCTCGCCATCGGCTTCCCGCCGGCCGCCAAGAGCTCCACGTACCGGATGCGCGAGACCGCCAACCAGTTCGTGAGGGTCGGCTGGGACGTCACGGTCGTCAACATCGCCCGGGAGTCCTGGGAACTCGACTCGGGCATCGACCTCTCCCTGCTGGACCAGGTCGACCCCCGGGTGAAGATCGTCGAGCTGCCGCTTTCGCGCGACGACCTCGAGACGGACATCCGCCTCTTCGACGAGGCGCGTGCCCTCGACCCCAACGGCTGGGTCGCCAAGCTGCGCAAGCGCCAGACCGAGACGTTCCCCGAGCCCAACTTCGGTGAGTGGCGCGGCGACCTCGAAGAGGCGGTGCTGCGGATCCACCGGGAACACCCGGCGGACCTGCTCCTCGCCAGCTGCGTGCCCTACGTGAACCTCGCCGCGGCCTGGAAGCTGTGGGAAGAGGCGAAGGTGCCGTACGCGGTGGACTTCCGCGACGGCTGGTCCATCGACGTCATCGACGGTGTCGAGGCCTTCGCCCGCGACTCCGCGGAGGGCGTCTGGGAGCGGAAGATCCTGGACGACGCCGTCTCGCTGTGGGTCGTCAACGACCCGATCGCCGAGCACTACCGCAACCGGTACCCCGAGCTCGCCGACCGGGTGCACGTCGTGCGCAACGGCTACGACGCGGACAGCTCGCCGGGCCGGTCGCACAGCCCCGACCCCGCTTCCGGACTGGTCTTCGGCTACCTGGGCACGGTCAACTTCACCGTCCCGCACCTGGAGACGGTGCTCAACGCCTGGCGCGCGGCCCGCGAGAAGGAACCGCTGCTGGCGAACGCGCGCTTCGAGCTGCGCGGTCACCTCGGCAACGGCGCCAGCCGCGGGGCCAACCGGCACGCCGAGGTGTTCAAGGAGGCCG